>DATAVR010000104.1:0-44072 GCA_036267635.1 Polyangia bacterium
CTTCACCACCGCCTACCTCGAACGCAGCTAGTCGCTGCGCTCGCTCCGCTCGGTTTCACTTGGGGGCGTCGGGGGCCGGGTGTCGCCTCGGCCTGCGCAGCCGAGGGCTTGGAATCGTCGGCCGCAATGACAGATGCGGCCGACTCAGCTCCGGCCGACCGAACACCCGTCCCGCTCGCCTGCCTTGGAGCGACGCTCCACTCCGCATGAAGGTCGTTGCACGGGCCGCGCCTCGCTCTGCGCGAAGGTCCGTTGCACTGGGGCCGCGCCTCAAACAGGCATGGACGCCGCCACTCCGTTTCGAAGCGGAGCCGAGGTGAAACGCGCGTGCGTCGGGGGACGGGTGTCGCCTCGGCCGGAGCTGAGTCGGGCGGCTCTGTTGTTCCGCCCGACGATTCCAAGCCCTCGGCTGCGCAGGCCGACCGAACACCCGTCCCGCTCGCCCCCGCCGAAGAGTCGAGCAGAGCGGAGCGGAGCGGAGTGGAGCGGAGTGGAGTGGAGTGGAACCGTGGGTAAGTTAGTTCGCCGCGAAGGGCGGCGGGGGCCCGTACAGGGTCGCGCGGTGCTCCGAGTAGCCGACGGCGGTGGTGGTGGTGACCTTGCGGAGGAGCGTGCCGGTCTTGGTGATCTCGTGGAAGACGCCGGTGTCGGAGTAGGTCAGGTAGAGGTTGCCGTTCGGCAGCTCCTTGACGTCGCCGAAGGTGCTGCAGGCGATGCCCGGGTTGTAGTCGAGCGTCGCCGTGGCGGTCTTGCCCGACTCGCTGTAGTTGAAGCCGAGCACGTGTGCATTACCGCTCTGGTTGTTGTTGAAGACCCAGATGTGGTCGGAGTGGACGTCGTGCCCGTGCTCCCAGTTCCAGTTCATGGCGCTGAAGTCCGACTTGCTGCCGCCGAACGTGGCCAGCAGCTTGCCGCCGGGATAGCTGACGACCGCGACCGTGCTCAGGAAGAGCATCGAGATGGTGACCGCCTGCAGATCGGGCGAGTAGGTGATGTGGTTGGTGTGGGCCATCCCCATGCCCGAAGAGATCAGCGTGCCGAAGTCGGTCGCCTCGTCGTAGATCTTGGTCGAAGCTCCGGTGGAGACGTTGAGCTCCATGACCTCCTCGGGAGACTTGGTCGTGTTGGCCATCATGTTGTCCATGGCGAAGTAGACGACGTTCCCGTTGGGGAGGACGGCGAAGTCGTGGCTGCGGCCGGGGAGGCTCCAGGTCTGCGCGCCGGTCGTGCCGTCCATGCCGATGCGGTAGACGACGCCGGTGGTCAAGGAGTTGGCGAAGTTGCCGGCGTACATGTACTGGCCGTCGTAGGACATGCGCGCGCGCGAGCAGTTGTTGGCCATCGTGCTGGTGAGGTCGAGGGCCCAGACCAGCGTTCCGTCCTTGTCGAAGACGAAGGCGGTCGTCTTCCCCGACGTGCCGGGGATCCCGGGTGATCCGGCGAGCCCGAAGCAGTTGACCGTGAAGCCGCCGCCCGCGTACAGCGCCGAGGCATTGCTGTCGGTCACCGTGAAAGTCGGCAGCCCGTTGGGCAGGAACCCCGCCGTCACGTTCTGAACGTTGCTGACGTAGGTCTTGCCGCCCCCCTGAGCGGTGATCCGGACGTAGTACTTGGTGTTCGGCTTCATCCCCAGCAGGAGTGTCCGGTAGTTGGTCTGCGTCAGATCGACGGGAGCCTGGAACTCGAAGTTGGTCTGGTCGCGGCCGAAGTCGATGACCGCGCTGTCGATCGAGACGTCGACCGACCAGGTGACGATCTCCACCGTGGCGACCGCCGTGCTCTGGGTGATCGTGATGTTGAAGGTTGCCGTTCCGGTGGCCGACGTCCCGCCGCTGCCGGTGGAACCGCCGCTGCCGGTAGGGGAGCCTCCGTTGCCGGTAGTGGAGCCGCCGCTGCCAGTGGAGCCGCCGCTGCCGGTGGAACCGCCGTTGCCGGTGGAGCCGCCGTTGCTGGACGAGCCGCCCGAGGAGCCTCCGTCTCCCGAAGTTGTCGAGCCGCTCGACTTGCAGGCCGAGAGGGAGACCAGCAGCGAAACGACCAGACACTGAAAGCCGGTCGCGAGAGCTCGTCGGGGGATGGAACGCATGCGTTCTCCTTGGTCAGCGGGCCGCCGCGGGAGCCGGAGCGGCGGCGGGGGTGGGGAGCGCGATCGGCGGCAGGAACGTGTCGTAGAAGAAGGCGCAGTCGCGCCGGATCTGCTCTTCGGTGAGGCCGAACTTCTCGAGATCGTACTTGTGCTCGGATTCGTACTTGCGCTGCTTCTCGCCGCGCTTGGCGATGGTGGCGCGCAGCGCGGGGGTCATCTCGTGCCCCAGGAACCGGCACATCTCCTCCATCATCCCCTCGAAGTCGGCCATCATCCGGTCGTAGCGGACGATGAAGACCCGCTGCTTGTCGATGAGGCCGCCGGTCCAGTCCTCGTGGAACTTCTGCAGCAGCAGCACCCAGGCCTTGTACATCCGGTCGAGCCAGCGCTTGCGGATCGGCTCGGGCAGCGACCAGAACCCGACCGCGCGATCGAGCACGCCGATCACCAGGCTCATCGAGCTGGGGATGACCGACAGCGGGTCTCGCGCCATATAGAGGATCTGAGCCCCCGGGACGCGCTCCATGAACTGCGGCAGCCGCACCGCGAGCGAGAACAGCTTGGCGATGTTGCGCTCGGACTTGTGCAAAACCAGGCTGCGCCGCCAGAGCGCATCCAGCCAGGCGGCGTCGCGCGCCGAGGTGTCGCGGACGCGCGGGTCGAACCAGGAGAGCAGATCCTCGTCGTCGAACGAGAGAAAAAATCCGTACAGGAAGAACCCGTCCAGATAACGGAACAGCACGCCGACGTCGTCGGTCTCGACCGAGCTCAAGCTGGTCTGGTGGGCATCGGTCGAGTGGTATTTGGCCGGGCTCACCTTCTCCAGCAACGGCAGGATCGGGCGCAGCAGCTTTTGCAGCGTCAGCGACGGATAGAGCATCAGGAAGAGCTCCATCCCCGAGCCGAAGCCTTCGTCGGCCAGGAAACGCTGCAGAAAGGTGGTTCCGGTGCGCGGGTTGCCAACCAGAACGATGGGCCGGTTGGCGCGGGTCTTCGCCAGGCGCGGGAAGAAGACGTGGTCGAGCGCCATTGCGACGCCGACCAACGTCCGGACGAAACCAAACAGCACAGCGATGAAGAGCGGGACGACCTTGACGCCAAAGGTCCGCCGCAACACACGGTAGACCCGGCCCATTCGAGTGAAGATGCTGTTCATGCGTGACCCTGGACGATCGGTCTTACGCAGTAGCAGCGCGTGGCCGAATAGGCTCACCGGGACGGCGAGCGATCCTCATCCGACGCGAACCTCGTCTCGAAGGCGTCGGCGAATTTTTGGAGATCCTCGCTCGGCAGGTGATTGATGCCGGCCGCGGTGCGCCGCCCGCCGCCCGTGGGGAAGGTGCGGCAAAAGGCCTCGGCTGAAACGGACGAGTCACGCGGGACGCGCAGCGACACCAGGTAACCGCCGTCCGTCTTGGGCGAGACGATCGCCACCGCGCTGCCGGCGTGAGCCTTGGCGAGATCGTTGGCCAGCGTGCCGCTGGCGCGGCGCGCCCAGGGCTCGTCCGGCAGCATGAAGAAGAGAGCGCGCTCGATCTGACGGGCCGGCTGGAGGCGCCGCGCCAGCTCCATGTCCTGGCGGAACCCGTCGGCGAGGCGCTGGCAGGCGGGCGAGCGTTCGGCGAAGGCGAGCGGGTCGGCGTAGCCTGCCATCTCTTCGGCCAGCGCCACCGGCGGCACGTGGAGATCGGCGATCGTCTCGCCGTAGGCGTTGTAGTTGATGGCGACGCCGAGCGCCTGCAACCGTTCCGCCGCGTCGGGGGCCAGGCCCGCGCTCGCGGCGAGGGCCCGCGCTTCGTCGACCAGGCTGTCGCCGAACATCCCGACGATCGCCCAGGCGCGGCTCCGCCCGTCGACGAAGCGATCGACGAGCAGGCTGGTGCAGACGTTGGGGCTGAGATCGAGGTGGGCCTCGAGCCCCGGGTGCCGCGGGACCTCGCCGGTGAAGTGGTGGTCGAAGTAGCGGACCGCGACCCCCGCCTCCAGCAGCGACGCGAGCGCGGTTCGGTTCACGTCGAGCGAGACGTCGAGCACCGTGCAGTGATCGCCCGCCGCGCCGCGCGCCCGTTCGAGGAGCGCGATGTCGCGCTTGACCCCGGTGATGAGCGGGCCGGGGGGCGCGCCGGTGAGGCGCAGTTGCTGCAGAGCGCAGAGGCCGTCGGCGTCGCCGTTGAACACATAGCTCGCGGTCACGTCAGGATTCCTTTCGCCTGTAGAAAAGCCACGATCGCCTCGGCCGCCTCTTCCGGCGAGACGGTGGTGGTGTCGATCCGCAGCTCCGGGCTCTCCGGTCCTTCGTAAGGCGAGTCGATGCCGGTGAAGTTCTTCAGATCGCCGCGGCGGGCCTTCTTGTACAACCCCTTCGGGTCGCGCCCCTCGGCGACGCCGAGCGGCGTATCGACGAAGATCTCGAAGAACTCCCCCTCGGCGACCAGCGCGCGCGCCATCATGCGCTCGGCGCGGAAAGGCGAGATGAAGGCGGTGCTGACGATCAGTCCCGCGTCGACCATCAGCTTCGAGACCTCGCCGATGCGGCGGATGTTCTCCACCCGATCGACGTCGGTGAACCCCAGATCCTTGTTCAGCCCGTGCCGGACGTTGTCGCCGTCGAGCAGATAGGTATGCCGGTTCATGCTGTGCAGCTTCTTGTCGACCAGGTTGGCGATGGTCGATTTCCCGGCGCCCGACAGGCCCGTGTACCAGAGGACGCAGGCCCGTTGCTGCTTGATGGCCGCCCGCGCGCCTTTGTTCACCTCCAGCGCTTGCCAGTGGACGTTCTGCGCGCGGCGCAGCGCGAAGTGCAGCATCCCGGCCCCGACCGTCTCGCGCGTCAGTCGGTCGATGACCAGGAATCCGCCGGTGCCGTGGTTCGCTTGATAGGGATCGAAGGCGACGTCGCGATCGAAGTGCACGTTGCAGACACCGATCTCGTTCATCGCCAGCGTCGTCCCCGCCAGCCGTCCCAGCGTGGTGGGGTCGAGCTTGTGCTTGAGCGGCGCGAAGGTGCCGGTGACCTGCCGGGCGCCGACCCGGATGAAGTAGCCGCGCCCCCGCAACAGCGCCGAGGCGTTCATCCAGACCAAGCTCGCCTCGAATTGGTCGGCGATCTCCGCCGGCTCGCTGGCAGAGACGATCAGATCCCCGCGCGCGCAGTCGATCGCGTCGTCGAGCGTGAGGACGACCGGTCGTCCGGTGCCCGCTTCCGCGAGCTCGCCGTCGACGGTCGCGATGCGCGCGACCCGACTGACGCGGCCCGAGGGCTGGACGCGGACGGCATCACCGACCCGCACGTGGCCACCGACGATCGTGCCGGCGAAACCGCGGAACGGGGCGCCCGGCGGAATGACCCACTCGACCGACAGGCGCAGCGGCTGGGCGGGCGGAGGCGTTCCCTCGAGCTCGGCCGCTTCGAGCAGCGCCAGCAGGGTCGGCCCCCGGTACCAGGGGGTCGCCGCGGAGCGCTCGAGGACGTTGTCCCCCCGAACCGCCGAGACCGGCACGCAGACGGCGGCGGGGAGCTTCAACCCCGCGGCGAAGGTCCTCCACTCCTGCTCGACCCGCGCGAACGCCGCCTCTGGATCGACCGGGAGATCGATCTTGTTGATCGCCAGGATGATCTGTCGGGCGCCGAGCAACGACAAGAGGACGATGTCGCGTCGGACCGGCGTCGACAGGCCGAGCCGGACGTCGACGACCACGAGGCTCAGATCGGCGGTCGACGCGGCGGAAAAGACGCCCCTCGGGTCGGCATCTCGCCCCGCCACGTCGTCGATGACGAAGGCGGGCCGATCGGGCGGCCGCCGGGCGTTCGCCAGGAGTGCCCCTAGAGCGCTCTTCCCGCCGCCGGATCCGCCGCAGGTGTGGAAGCGCAGGGCGGGTCTTTCGAGGCGCGCCCCTTCCAGATAGTGGCGGACGTCGGCGTCGGTCCATCCGGCGAGAGGAGAAACGAGCTTCACCTCCCCCGGACGCCGCGCTCCGTTCACCAGATGCCAGACTGGCCGAGCCTGGTCGCGGTCGTCGTGGGCCCCCGTTTTTCCCTGCAGCATCAGGTCGAAGCCGCTCTTGGCGCGCGCCTGCTCGAGCTCCTCCGGCGCCAGCAGTGGGAAGGGGAGCGGGCCAGGGAAAAAGGCCTTGCGGGCGAGCTGCAGGATCGCCGCGCTCTCCCGATCGCCGGCCTGGAGCATCGCCGGCCGCTTGGCCTCGGCGACCGCTTCCCAGAGGAACCGGATGCTGGAGCCTTCGAGGCGCTCGAGACGGGTGCTCATGATCGTCGAAAAGGCGCGGGCCACGGGGACGAAGCGGTGGAATGCTAGCGCGGGGCGCCGCGTAGGATCAATGGGCGCTGCTGGCGCCAACCTTCACGACGGCTTCGTGGACGAGTCTCCGTCGCCGCAGATCTGGGCCAAAATCTGGGCAAAAAAAAGGGCAGGCCGGCGCGCGCCGGACTGCCCTCTTTTGTCTACCAGCCGGGTCTTACCAGCCGCCGCCGGCCGATTTGGCCGGAGCGGGAGCGGCGGCCGGCGCCGCGGCGGGGGCCGCCTCAGACGTGTGGCAGCCGTAGCAGCCGAAGCCCTTGGGGTTGGTGGGGCTCCACTCGTCGACGTTCAGGAGGGCCGCCATCGCCGGCTTCACCTGGGTGCCCATGAACTTCACGGCTTCCGGCTTCTTCTGCTGCAACGTCATGAAGCCGGTGCGATCCGTCGGCGCCGGGAGCTTGGGGAGCTCGGCGTTCGGCATCTTGAACTTGTTCTCGACGGCCTTGTCACCGTGGCAGGTCGCGCAGGTCATGCTCTTGTACTTCTTGTCGAACCCGACGAAGAGCTTCTTCATCTCGGGGAGCACGGTCGCCTTCATGTACTTCTTGCGCTGGCCCTCGTTCATCTTCTCCCAGTCGATCTTGGCGCGTGCCGGCAGCTTCGGGGCCACCGTGGCGTCGATGACCGGCTTGCCGGGAGCAGCGGGCGCATCGCCGGGGGCCGCCGCGGCGACGCCGACGAAACAGAAAAGTCCGGGGAGCAGTGCGATCATCGTCTTCTTCATGGCAGTCCTTTCCCGTTGAGCTGCTAGTGATGCGCCTCTTCCGCATCAGTTACAACTTTCAACGTAGTCTCGATATTTGGTCGCGCAAAAAACGTGCGGCGACGAACGGTTCGCAGTCCGCCCGATTGCTTCACCTGGCGTGCAACAGATTGGAGGTCTTCCGTTTTGGCCCGAAGTCGAGGCTGCGCAGCTCGACGGTCACCTCGGTGATGCGTTTGAGGGGATAGATGATGCGACCGTGCACGAGGTCGATGCTCACCGCCGGAAGCGGCGGCACCCGGTAGGCGCTCACGCGAACCCGGTAGCAGGCGAGCGCCGGCCGGACGTCGGGCGTCACCGCTCGGACGTCGCCCGCTGATTGGAACGCACTCACAGCCAGGCGATCGAGCGCGGCATTCCCCGATGACCGGCGCAGCGTCACGACGACGGCGTGATCGGGCGCGACGCCCAGGCAGACTTCGGCGGTCCGTTGCTCCGCGCCGGATTTCGCCTGCCGATTCGCTTCGTCGTAGCCGCCAAGGACGTCAGGGCGAGGGCCACCGACCGTCTCGTCCGGTGGCCGCAGCGGCGCGAACAGGCCAGCGTGCGCGTCGGCGACGCCTTGCAGGTAGCCGCGCCCCCAACCCTTGGTCGTCTCGGCGGGACCGAGCTGGAGCGCCTCCGCGATCCGCGTCGCCTCGGGTGTGAGCCGCTCGCGCGCGTCGCGCAGATAGTCGAAGAGGAGTGGGTCGGCCCGCCCCACGCGGACGTTCTCCTCGGCGTCGGCGCGGCGCTCGGCCTCGGCGCGCGCCTCGTCGAGTGGTCGCCGCCGCGCCGTCGACTCCGGCGAAGGGACCAGCAGCTGTTCGAGGGTCTCGGCCGGGTTGGGGAGCGTGGCTGCGTGTTGCTTGGCGCCGTCGCCGAGCGCGTCGAACGACAGATCGATCGGTGGCCGCGCGCGCGGCGTCGCCGCCTCGCTCGGTTCGGGGTGCCGGGCGGACAGAGCCGTCTCCATCGCTGGTGCTCCCTTCTGTTCAATGGGACGTCGGCCCGGCGCGCGTCCCGGTCGCGACGTCGTCGGCGCCGGGAGCTCTGGAGAAGTGGCGCGACCGGCCCCGGATCGAGCCTGGCGCGGCGTCTCCACCAGCGAGAACTCGATCGGCGTGGGCGGCGCTTCCACCCCCGCCGGTGAGGATCGAAGACCGGCGACGCCGCGAAGCAAGAGCAGCGCGCAGAAGAGGTGCAACGCCGCCGAGGTCGCCAGCGCCGCCGCGGTTCGCGGACGACGTTTCTCGGACACCAACCACCGCTCGTTCTTCCGACCGTCGTCGGTCGCGGCAGGTTGCTTCGCCGTCAGAGCTGGAGGCCCAGTTCCTCGATCAACGATGGAAGGATCGCCAACGGAATCAGGGAGACCCGGTCCGGGGCGGTGGCGGGCGGCCGGTGATGATGCGGGCGGTGTGGCTCGACACGACGTAGGCCCAGATCCAGTTCACGAAGACGGTCAGGCGATTGCGAAAGCCGACCAGATACCAGAGGTGAACGGCGACCCAGGCCAGCCAGGCGACGAGGCCCGTGAGGCGTAGGCGGCCGATCTCGGCGACCGCGCGCGCCTTGCCGATGGTGGCCATGAAGCCTTTGTCGAAGTAGCGGAACGGCTCACGTGGCAGATCGGCCTTCGCGCGCAGGATGTTGCGGGCGGCGGCGCGCCCCTCCTGAATCGCGACCGGGCTGATGCCAGGGAGCGGCGCGGAGCTGCCGGCCGGGGTCAGCGCCGCCATGTCGCCGATGACGAACGCCTCCGGGTGGCCGGGGATCGAGCAGTCGGCTTCGACGAGCACGCGCCCGGCGCGATCGAGCGGCGCCCCCAGCGCCGCCGCCAGCGGGCTCGGGCGGACGCCGGCCGCCCAGAGGACGGTTCGGCAGGGGAGAACCTCGCCGCCCACGAGGACGCCGTTGTCATCGATCCGCTCGACCCGCACGCCGACGCGCACATCGACTCCCAGCTCGCGCAGCTGCTCACGCGCGCTCTCGGACAGCTTCGGATCGAACGACAGCAAGAGGCGGTCGGCCATCTCGACCAGCACGACCCGCGTCTCCGAGGGTTTCACCCGGCGAAAGTCCTCGAACAGGATCTCGCGCGACAGATCGGCGATGGCGCCCGCCAGCTCGACGCCGGTCGGCCCGCCGCCCACCACCACGAACGTCAACAGGCGTCGTTTCTCCTCGGGATCGTCGGTGCGCTCGGCGGCCTCCAGCGCCGAGAGGACGCGCCGCCGCACCTCGAGCGCGTCGTTCAGATCCTTCAGCCCCGGCGCGACGGGAGCCCAATCGTCGTGGCCGAAGTAGCTGGTCTCCGCGCCGGCGGCGACGATCAAGTAGTCGTAGGCGAGCTCGATCCCGTCGGCGAGCCGGACCCGCCGCTGCGCGAGATCGATCTGCCGGACCTCGTCCAGCAGCACCTCGATGTTGGTGTGGCGCCGCAAGATGCGTCGGATCGGATAGGCGACGTCGGTCGCCGCCAGGCCGGCCATCGCCACCTGGTAGAGCAGCGGCTGGAACAGGTGGTAGTTCAGGCGGTCGACGACGGTCACCGCGACGTCGGTCCCCCCGAGCGCCTTCGCCGCGGTGAGGCCGCCGAAGCCCGCGCCCACGATCACCACCTTCGGTCTCCCACCCGCGTCGCCCATGAGCCTGACACTAGCAGGCGCTGGCGGCGCGGCTCCCAATTGTGGCAACATCGGTTGGTGATCGCCGGGCGGAGGGATTGCTCCACCGCCGAGGCGATCTGCTGGAGGTCGGGCGAGCTCTGACGTCGTTTCAACGCCGTCACCAGCTCGGCTGGTATTTCGCGCGCGCCTTCTCGGCTGATTCGGCGGCTCGGGCCGGCGTAACGGATTGGCGTTACGGAATGGCGCTCAGGGCAGTCTGGAGGTTGTCGAGGCTGTTCGAGTCGACGAAGGAGGTGTAGCTCGTGTCGCAGGCGTAGAAGTCGTCGCCATACTCGAGCGAGCCTGTCGCCGTCGCCACCGTCAGCTCCCGTTGATCGGCATCGGCGCCACACGTCGTCTTGTTGGAGACCGTGACGGCCGCGATGGCCGACTTGACCGTCGACCATGCCGATCCATCGAGCGAGACCAGCTCGTTGTTGGGAACGTAGGTTGTCGGATCGGTGAAGTCTGATGTTGAGCAGGTCATGGACGAACGGGTCTGATCGGTGAACGACACCGCGTACGTCCACTTGTAAGGATCGCACGCGGCGCCGGGCGGCGGGTTGGGGTGAAGCCCGCCTCCCAGCGATGTGAACGTCACCAGGTCGACGCCCGCGAAGAGGACGCTCCTGCCGGGTGTCGTGCTGAAACCGTTCTCGGTCGAGCCGGAGCCACATCCCGCGAGAACGAAGACCACCGCCATCCGTCGAAAATTCATGCACCGATTGTTAGCAAGCGTCATGCCCGCGCGAAGACCCGCGAGATCTCGGGCGCGCTTGTCGCCAGATCTGGGGAAACCGGCCGATCACCGTTTGAGCACCTGACAGAGATGTCGCGCTCGCTCCGCTCGCACGCCGCAAAGCTCGCGCGGTCGTATAATTGTCGTTGTGACGATATCGGTAACCAATGACCCGCCACCGCTGGCGCCGCGGCCGTTCCGGTTGCGCGCTCTCGACGCGACGACCAGTTTCCTGCTCTTGTTCGGGGGGATCTGGGCGTTCGTCGACGCTGCCGTCGTGATCGGTCTCAGCCTGGCGGGCGGGCCGTATTGGAACGATCTGATTCTCGATCGAAGGGGCGTTGCCGCGGAGGGGGCGTTGGCCTCCGTTCAGCGGACCAGCACGCGGGTCAACGGCCACTCCCTCTACCGCGTCGCCTACACCTTCACCGATGCAGCGGGGACGGCGCGGGAGACCTCGTCGCTGACCGAGCAGTACGCTCTGGTCACGGCCCCGCCGTCCACGCCGCTGGCGATCGAATACGACCCCGAGCTGCCCACGCGCACCCGGCTGCGGGGTGAGCGCGCCTCGATGATCGGGGGCTTCATCCTGATCCCCGTCGGGCTGGCGCTGGCGGGCGGCCTTCTGTTCGCGCTCGGCCTGCGGCGCGCGGCCCGAACGCGCCAGATCTACATGCACGGTCAGCCGGCCAAGGCGACCGTCACGGCGGTCTCCGGTACGTCGATGCGGGTGAACGGCCGCCGGGTGATGCGCGTCGCGTATGTCTTCGACACCATCATGGGGAAGGCCGAAGGCCAGACGACTTCGCGCGATCCGCCGCCGGTCGGTGCGCCGATTTGGGTCATCTACGACGGATCCGATCCGAAGCGGAGCGTGGAGGCCTGACGTGTATCCGCGGTCGATTGATCTTCACAGCGCCGTTGGGCTGGTTGGTGTCGTCGTGGCGCTGGGGTTCTTGGCGATCGGGGGAAGGTGGGCGCTCCGGCACGCCCAGTCGGAAGCTCCGCACGTTCTCGCGGGACTGCGCCTGTCGTTGGCGGGCTTCGCCGCCGGTGGCGTGGCGACGGCTCTCACCGGGATCGTCTACCTCTCGGAAACCGACTGCAGGCAGGGTCCGTCGAGCGGGCCCGCTGAAACTCTGTGCCGGCTCGCGCGGGTGTCGACGTTTGGGCTGGTGTTGGGGGCGCTGTTGTATCTGGCCAGTCTTGTCGTTTGGGCACCGTGGCGGGGTCCCTGGCGCTTGCAGCTCTTTCGAGCGGTCCTCGGGCTGACCTTGTTGTTCACCGTCTACTCGCACTTTCTGAACGGCGTCGGGTGAGGCCGTCGGATCGGTGGCGACCGTTCTGGGCCGTCGGCGAATTGTGACCCGACGCGGCTTCAGACACGTCGGCCCCGGCCAGATATCAGGGCAACCCTTCGTCGTTGTGTGCAACTCAGGCACCGGCCCGAGCGGCTACAATTTCTACTACACCGTCAACGGGACGAAGCTGACGCTGGCCGTGGTCGGATCGGACGACGTCTCGGTTTACGGGCAACTGGGCGGAGGTTAGCGGCGGCTCGTGGGCGCTTTCGTCAGCGCGCCGGCTGGCGGGCGCTGGCGCTCTTCTTCTTCGGCGCGGCGCCGAGCAGCGGAACGCCGTTCTTCTCCTTGATGACGAGGTCGCCGCCGTCCTTGCAGACGCCGCCGATCGTCTTCCCCTCTTCGCTGCGTCCCTGGACCTTACCGGGGGCGATCGTGGTGGTCGCGTGGGCGCCGACCCGCTGGTTCGGCACGTTGCCGGACGCCACCGAGAAGGTGTAGCCGGTCTCGTTCTTGATGCGGCAGCTGGCGGCCGCAGGCGCGGCCCAGCAGATCGCCGCGAAACCACCGAGCAGGATGCCAATCGTACGCATGTCAGGTTGGTGCCAGGGTCGACGCCGTTTCGTCAGTCGACGAAAAAAGATATGATCTCGGCCGTGCGGGCTCTCACGTTCCTGGCCCTGGCAGGCCTGATTTCCTGCGGCGGCAAGTCTGGTTCAGGTTCCGGCCCGGGGTCGGGCGGCCAACAAGACGGGGCGCTGCCGGGACATCCGGGCGCGACCTGTCCGCCGCCGGCGCAGCCGGTCGACACCTCGACTCCGACCACGGTGGTCGGGACCGGGACCGCGGCGAGCTGCACCGAAGCGGCGTTCCGGGCCGCCGTGGCGGCTGGCGGCGTGATCACCTTCGACTGCGGGTCCGCGCCGGTGACGATCACGGTGACCTCGGAGGTTCCGGTGGCGGGCGACACCAGCATCGACGGGGGCGGGACGGTTACGCTGAGCGGCGGGGGCACCTCGCGCATCCTGCACCTCACCAGCGCCTGGAACCTGGCCACGCCGCTTTTGACGGTCCAGAACCTCATTTTTACGCGCGGGTTCACCTCCGACGTCATGAACACCACCAGCACGGCGAAGGGGGGCGGCGCGATCTTCGAGGACGGCGGCTCGTTGACCGTCATCGACTGCACGTTCACGCACAACCAGTGCGCCGCGACCGGCGAGGACGTCTCGGGCGGGGCGATCAACGGGCAGGGGGTCGGGACGCTGACCATCGCCGGCAGTGTCTTCTCGGACAACAGCGGCTCGAACGGCGGCGGCGTCGGGACGCAGGACGAGACGGTGGTGGTCGTCAACTCGACCTTCGCCAACAACTCGGCGACCGGCGCCGACGGCAACCCGGGCAACGGCGGCGATGGCGGCGGCCTCAGCTATGACGGCGCGAACATCTCGCTCACGCTCTGCGGCGACGGCTTCACCGGCAACCACGCCAATGCGGCCGGCGGCGCGCTGTTCCGCGTCGCCTACAACGACGAAGCGGTGAACATCGATCGCTGCAGCTTCGACGGCAACTCGGTCGATCTCACCAGCGGCAACGCGGGCGGGCTCTACCTCGAGTACGCGACGATCAACATGACCGCCACGACGATCTCCAACAACATGGCCAACTACGGCGGCGGGCTCTGGGCCGGCCACAACGCGATCGCCAACCTGACGAACGTCACCATCGCCGACAACAGCGCCAACATGGGCGGCGGCGTCTGGTTCGCGGGCGGCATCACCGGCGCGTTCCTCAACTGCACCATCGCCGGCAATCAGGGCGACGGCCTCTTCAACGGCGACACCGGCGTCACCCTGCAGAACACCATCATCGCCGGCAACGCGCACGGGACGATGGACAGCGCGACCAACTGCAGCTACGCGCACGGCGACGGCGGGCGCGATCTGCAGTGGCCGAGCGGCGCCACGGCCTGCGCCGCGTCGGTGACCTTCGCCGATCCGATGCTCGGCGCGCTGGGGGACAACGGCGGCCCGGTCCAGACGATGCAGCCGGCGGCGGGGAGCGCGGCCGTCGGCGCCGGCGCGGGTTGTCCCGCCACCGACGCGCGGGGCACGACCCGCCCGGCAGCGTGCACGCTGGGCGCCGTCGAGCCGGGCAGCTGAGGGTGCGTCGCGGTCAGCTGCGGGCGCTGTAAAGGGCGACCAGCGCGGCGCCGATCGCCTGCGACAGCTCGCCGAGCGTCGACGGCAGGATGCGCAGGCGCTCGCGCTGGACCGGCCAGAGGTGCGGGCGGGCGGTGTCGCCGACCAGCTTGAGGTAGCGCTCGCGGAAGGACTCGGTGGTGCTCTCCGGATCCATCAGGCCGCCCCCGATCACCACGAACTCGGGATCGAGCGCCAGCACCAGGTTGGCGACGTGGTAGCCCATCGCGCGCGCCTGGAAGTCGAACAGCTCCACCGCCAGCGCATCGCCCGACTGGGCGAGGCCGCGCAGCGCGAGCACCTTCTTCTTCGGCGTGTCGGTCGATTTCGCCAGCGGGTGATCGGGCCGCGAGGCCAGCTTCTCCTCCAGCAGATAGGGGAGGCCGGCCAGCGTGGTGTAGAGCTCGGCGCAACCCCAGCTCCGGCCGCAGCCGCACTTGTAGGGCTTGGCGCCGAGGAGATGCAGCGGCACCGCCATGTGCGCCGTCTCCATGCCCGCCAGCGTGTCGCCCGAGAGCGGCAGCCCGCGCGCGTCGATGTACGCCGAGCCGAGCCCCGAGCCCGGCGCCAGCATCAGGACGCCGCCGGTGCCGGAGCCGCGCACCCGGTGCGCCTCGCCGACGCCGCCGAACGCGCCGTCGTTGCCGACGGTGAGCGGCACCGCGCGCCCCGCCTTCACCGCCAGCGCCTGGGCGTAGTCGTTGTAGAAGTCCCACCCTTCGAACTGCGCCGGCATGTTGGCGGAGTGCCCGAGCACGCCGTAGCGCAGGTAGGGCCCGGGGATCGCCAGGCCGACGCCGCTCACCTGGTCCCAGATGAGGCCATTTTGCGCCAGGTACTTGCCGACCGCTTCGATCCAGCCGGCCACCACGGCCGCGCTCCCCGCCTCGGAGCTGGTCGGGTGCTGGTAGAGCTTGGTCGAGACCGTCGTGCCGTCGGCCCAGACGCCGCCGACCTTGGACATGGTGGCGCCGCAGTCGGTGCCGATGAAGACCTGCCGGGTATCGCTCATGCGCGCAGTGTACATCCCCCGCGGGCAGACGCGCGTCGGCGCACTGGCGTTCGTCAGTGGTGCCCGAGCGCGAGGCGCAGGCGATCCTCGGGCGCGACCAGGTGGTCGTGGTCGTCGTCACCGAGGTCGATCCGCACCCAGGCGATGTCGCCGTTCCAGGCGTTGCCGGTCGGTTCGTATTCGGGCGAGGCGGGCGAGCCGCTGTCCTCTCCGACGTCGCAGGCCTCGTCGGCCGAGAACCCCATCGGGATCGTCCGCTCGACGCGCCCCTTGCCGACCGTTTTGCCGTCGACGAAGAGGGTCACGCTGCCGCCGCGGGCGAGACCGCCGCCGTCGTAGGCGAACTCCATTCGCAGCTCGCGCCGGCCGGGCGGGATGGCGACGGTCGATCCGACGATGAAGTGCTGGATGCCGAAGAAGTTGTAGCAGTAGCGGAGCTTCCCGTCCTTGGCGTAGAGGGTCCAGCCGCCGACCCGTCCCCCCTGCGTGATGATGACGCCGTCGGCGCCGGCGGCCGGCACCGTCACCTCCGCGCTGACGGTGTGGGACTTGTTCTTGATGTTGAGGACCGACGCCTCGGTGATGTGCATCCCCTTGAAGAGCAGCTGGCTCGTGCCTGTGGCGAGCTGCGGCCGTCCGGCCAGGTCGGGGTTGATGCGCTCGAAGCGGCGGTCGTCGAGCGGCAGGACGTTGTATTTGGTCGCCTCGATGAGCCAGCGGCGCTGCAGCTCGGCGAGCTTGGCGCCGTGCGCGGCGACCACGTCCCGCGCCTGTGTCCAGTCGCCGGGTTCATAGAGCTCCCAGACGTCGGCGTCGAAGGGGGGCGGCGGATCGGTGAGCCAGGGCGTCGAGTGCTTGGTCACCGCCGTCCACCCTTCATGGTAAAGGCCGCGGTTGCCGAACATCTCGAAGTACTGCAGCGGGTGCCGCTCGGGCGCCTTCGCGTCGCCGAAGCTGTAGGCCATGCTCACCCCTTCGTGCGGCGCCTGGGCGATCCCGTTGACCATCTCGGGCGCCGGGAGGCCCGCCACCTCGAGGATGGTCTGCGCGACGTCGACGACGTGGTGGAATTGCGAACGAACCTCGCCCTTGGCGTCGAAGCCGTTCGGCCAGTTGACGATGGTGCCGTTGCGCGTCCCCCCCCAGTGCGAGGCGACCTGCTTGGTCCACTGGTAGGGGGTGCACATCGCGTGCGCCCAGCCGACCGAGTAGTGATTGTAGGCGTTCTCGGTGCCGAACTCGTCGATCTTCCGGCGCATGAGCTCCGGCGTCTCCAGGCCGGGCATCCCGTTCAGCGTCGTCATCTCGTTGAAGCACCCGTTCATCGAGCCCTCGGCCGAGGCGCCGTTGTCGCCGATGATGAAATAGACCAGCGTGTCGTCGAGGACGTCGAGGTCGCGCAGGGTGTCGAGGAGGCGGCCGACGTGGTGGTCGGTCTGCTCCAGAAACCCGGCGTAGATCTCCATCTCGCGCGTCAACACCGGCTTGAGCTCGGCCGGCATGTCGTCCCAGGCGGTGATCTCCTTGGGCCGCGCGGTCAGCTCGGCGTCGGCCGGGACGACCCCCAGCTTCTTCTGCCGCGCGAAGGTCTCCTCGCGCAGCTTGTCCCAGCCTTGATCGAACTTCCCCTTGTACTTGGCCGACCAGGCCGCCGGCACGTGGTGGGGCGCGTGCGTGGCGCCGGGCGCGTAGTACATGAAGAACGGCTTGTCGGGCACCAGCGCCTTCTGCTGCCGGACCCAGTTGACGGCGTGGTCGGCGAGGTCCTCGTTCAGCGTGTATCCCTCCTCGGGCATGCGGGGCGGCTTGACCGCGGCCGTCCCTTCGTAGAGCCCCGGGTAGTACTGGTTCGCCTCGCCGCCGATGAAGCCGTAGAAGTATTCGAAGCCCGACCCTGTCGGCCAGCGGTCGAACGGGCCCATCGGGCTGGTCTCCCACATCGGGACCTCGTGGCACTTGCCGAACTGCGCGGTCGAATAGCCGTTCAGCTTCAGGATCTCGGCGAGCGGTGCCTTGTTCAGGGGGCGCACGCTGCTGTTGCCGGGCGCGGAGGTCGCCATCTCGGTGATGGCGCCCATGCCGACCGAGTGGTGGTTGCGGCCGGTCAGCAGCGAGGCGCGCGTCGGCGCGCAGAGCGCGGTGGTGTGAAACCGGGTGTACTTGAGCCCGGTCCCGGCGAGGCGCTCGGCGTTCGGTGTGTGGCAGGGCCCGCCAAAGGCGCTGGAGGCGCCGAACCCGACGTCGTCAATGAGGATGATGAGCACGTTGGGGGCGCCGGCGGGCGGGCGGAGCCGCCTGATGGGCGGGTACTGCGTCCCGGGATCCTTGGCGTCGTAGGTGGTGAGGCCGACATGTTGCCGGTCGGGAATCGGAAGGACCGAACGCTGAAGCTCGTCCTCGTCGTCGGACGCTCGCGTGCCGGCCGTGGGACGGGACGGTTCGCCGTTGGTCTTTTTCATCGCGCTCCTCCGTCCGGCCAACGTGGGCGCTCGGCGGCATGAGGCAACGCGGCGCCGCCGAAATGCGCCCCGGGCCGACGTCGGCGCGGGCCTCTGGTTGACGCGCCGTGCCTGCTCGCGCTCAGGGCACTGGCCACTTCCGCCGATGGGAGACGGCAGGGGGAGAAGGAGACATGCGAGGTGGGCGGAAAAC
Organism: Polyangia bacterium; assembly: GCA_036267635.1. GTDB lineage: Bacteria > Myxococcota_A > Polyangia > Fen-1088 > Fen-1088 > JADGRB01. The sequence continues at coordinate 17,722 of DATAVR010000104.1, forward strand.
GAGCGACCAAGGCTGAGTGGGACAGGTACTACGATCGGGCCGCGCAGGTGCGCGCGGTGGTCGGTGATCCGTTCGAGCGGCACATCCGACGGGAGACGGTCCGCGAGCGAGTCTTCATGATCGGCTCGTCGCTGTTCGTCTTGGTGATGGTGAGCGTGTTCTATCTGCTGACGACGCGATGAGGTCGCGCTAGGCTCGCCTCGGTTCAAGGAGGCGATCATGGCGAAGGCGAAGAGTGCAATTCCGGAGGGCTACGCGACGGTCACGGCGCAGCTCACGATTGAAAACGCGGCGGCCGCGCTCGACTGGTACCGCAAGGCGCTCGGCGCCGAGGAGCTGGCGCGGAGCCTCGGACCCGACGGCAAGATCATGCACGCCGAGATCAGGATCGGGAATTCCCGGCTGATGGTGAACGACGACGTCATGGGGGGCAAAGGGCCGAAGGCCTACGGCGGCTCGCCGGCCAGCTTGTGGCTCTACCTCGACGACTGCGACGCGCTCTTCAACCGCGCGGTCGCCGCCGGCGCGGCCGTTGCCATGCCGCTCGGGGACATGTTCTGGGGCGATCGCTTCGGCGCCGTCAACGATCCGTTCGGCTACCGCTGGTCGTTCGCCACCCGCAAGGAAGACCTGACCCGCGAAGAGATCCAGGAGCGCGAGGCGGTCTGGATGAAGCAGCTCACCGGCAAGCCGCCGGCGTAACGGTTAGGCGCGGGCGCGCGAGGCGGCCGTTCGCAGTCAGCCGCGGACGGCCGCGCGGGGGGAGGGTGTCGGCAGGCCGCAGCTTGAGGTGCTTGCCGGTCTTGCCGTCGCCTTCGAGGCGGCCGTCGGGATCGGCGTAGGTGCCAGGCGGTCCGGGGAGGATCAGGTTGACGTGCGCCTTGAACGCCGCCAGCGTGCGCGTCTCCAGCCGGCGGCCGTCACGCCGTCGACCGCTTGGTTGGCGAGCTCGGCCAGGTCGAGGGCGGCGCGGATCTGGAGGGCGAGCGCATCGCGCGCGGTGGTGAGGTTGGCGATCGACGTCTCCTTGGACGTCTCCTTGGAAGAGTAGACGAAGAGTAGATCGTGTCCCCGGGGTCGGCGCCCTGGAGCGCCGTGGTCGAGGTGATCCCGACCACGGGCCGCCCGGATGCGGCCTACCGTTCGGCTTCTTTGCTGCCGACCACCGTCAGGTTGAGCCCAATCTGGATCGAGAGCGGCTTGCCGTCGACGGTGATGGTGGTCTTGCCGTTGTGGTACCAGCCGAACGAGCCGGTGGAGAATTCGCGCTTGTCGGCGATGATCTCCGTGCCGCCGATGGTGATCTTGACGGCCTCGGCTTTCTCGAGGAACTGGGTCTTGGAGATGGGGCAGGGTGATTTCGCCATGCCGCGACGGTACCACGCCGTCCGCGTTACCCTCGGGCCGTGAGCACCGAGCGGGAAAACGTCACTTCGGTCGCCGTCGGCTCCGCCGTCGACGTCGCGGCCGACGACGTCGCGTTGCTCGGGAAGATGGGCTACGCGCAGGAGCTGCGCCGGCGGATGGGCGCGTTCTCGAACTTCGCCATCGCTTTTTCGACCATCTGCATCCTGGCGGGCGGTATCACCTCGCTGCAGCTCGGGGTGAGCGCCGTCGGCGGCGCGGCGGCCGGTATCGTCTGGCCGCTCGGCGTGGCGTTCTCCTTCATCGTGGCGCTCTCGATGGCGCAGGTCGCCTCGGCGTTTCCCACCGCCGGCGGGCTCTACCACTGGAGCGCGATCCTGGGCGGCAAGGGGTGGGGGTGGGCGACCGCCTGGTTCAACCTCGGCGGGCTGGTGTTCGTCACCGCGGCGGTGAACGTCGGCGCGTATAGCCTGTTCGTCGGCTTCATCGGGCCGATGATCGGGATCGATCCCGACAAGCTGGGGGTCAGGCACCAGATCGCCGGCGTCGCGCTGATCTCCGCGTCGCACGCGCTCCTCAATCACTTCGGGATCCGGGTGACCACGCTGCTGACCGACTTCAGCGGCACCCTCATCCTGGCGGTCGCGGCGTTGCTGACGCTGGCGATGTTGTCGCGCACGCCGCACCTCGACTTCGCGCGCCTGGTTCGCTTCGAGAACCTGAGCGGAGCGGCGGGCGGCGGCGTCTGGCCGGAGCACCCGGGCCTGCTGACGATGGTGTTGCTCGGGATCCTCTGGCCGACTTACACCGTCACCGGATTCGATGCCTCGGCGCACACCTCGGAGGAGACAGTGCAGGCGGCGATCAACGTCCCGAAGGGGATGCTCCGCTCGGTGGCCGTCTCGGGGATCTTCGGCTGGGTGATGGTGGCGGCCTTCGTGCTGGCGCTGCCGAGCGTCGCCGACGGCGCCAGGCAGGGGGCCAACATCTTCCCCTGGCTGATGACCTCGGTGCTGCCCGGCGCGGCGGGGCGCGCGCTCTGGATCGGCATCGTCGCGGCCAACTACCTGTGCGGCCTGGCCTGCGTGACCTCGACGTCGCGGATGATGTACGCCTTCGCGCGCGACGGCGGGCTGCCCGGCTCGCGCGCGCTCAAGCGCGTGTCGCCGAAGTGGAGGACCCCCGTGGCCGCCATCTGGACGACCGTGGCGCTGGCCTTCGCCTCGACGCTCTACGCGCCGGCCTACACCACGCTGACCACCGCCTGCGTGATCTTCCTGTACCTCTCGTACGTGATGCCGGCGGCGGCGGGGCTCCGCGCCTACGGCCGGAGCTGGACGCGGATGGGCCCTTTCGACTTGGGGCGGCGGCTCTACCGCGCGCTGGCCGCGGTCTCGCTGGCGGGCGTCGTGCTGCTGGTCTGGATCGGCGTCCAGCCGCCGAACGAAAAGGCCCTCACGGTCACGTTGGCCGTGATGGCCCTAATCGCCGCCGCCTGGTGGCTCGGGGTGCGCCGCCACTTTCGCGGCCCGCCCGCCATGCCGGCCGACTGACGCCGAAGCGCGTTCTTGGTTAGCCCTTTTAGTTAGCCTGGGCCCTTGAGGAAGAACTTCGCCCACTGGGCGATGTGGTTCGAGGTGGTGATGTCCTGGAAGGGGAGGGCGAACGCGGTGTAACTGGGATCGGCACCGCCGAGGCCGGGGCTGATGCCGACCATCCAGATGAGCGTTCCGAGCTTCGTCTCGGTGCTGTTGGCGGTCGAGGCGGGCGGCGCGCGCAGGCCGTATTGCCGCGTCGAGGAGAACGTCAACCAGACCAGCTGCTGCTGCTCGTTGAGCTTCTCGATGAACGGCGACCACTTGGGGAATGAGTTGGTGAGGGCGGTGGTCGCGCCGTCGGCCACGCCGGGGCCGTTGGCGTTGGTGAGCGCGATCGGTGCGCTGCCGTTGCTGGAGATCGAGGTCAGGAACATGGTCGCCGTCGGGTCGGTGTCGGCGTCGCACGACACATCGGGCGCCACGCCGGCCGCCGGCGTCCCTTTCGTACAGGTCGATTCGTCATAGACGACCAGATCGCCGTCTGGGCCGATGGCCGGGTAGTAGCGGTTCTTCCCCAGCAGCGACGGCACCAGCGGCATCGGCGCCCCCCAGGCGGTGCCGTCGTACTGCACGTAGTCGATGCCGCCGGTGGCAGGGTGCTGATCGCTGGTGGCGGCGGTCGCATCGGCCGAGGTGAAGACGATGGTGTTCGGCGCGTCGGTGCTCTTCGACCAGTCGGGGTGATCGCCGCGCAGGCCGGCGAGATCGATCGTCGAGGCGACCATGCCGGTCATTCCGTCGAAGATCATCAGGTTGACCGGCCCCTTCTGGGCATAGTTGTTGCCCTGTTTGTCGCCGTACACCCCGACGAACTGGGTCCCGTCGCTGTTCCAGGACTCGAACTGGCTGCGCTGGGTGAGCGGGTAGGGCTGCAGCGCCTTGTTGTTGGCGATGTCCCACAAGAGGAGGCGCCCGTCGCCCTGGCCGTTCGCGCTGACCACCATCTTGCTGCCGTCAGGGGCGAGCGCGTGGCAGCCGATGCACGAGGTGACGCCCGTATTGGCCGGGGTCAGGTAGGCCTGCGCCGCCTGGGTGTTGCCGGAGAAGTCCCAGCGCATGACCGCGCTGCTGCCGCTGGTGGTCCAGTAGTAGAGCGCGCCGTCGATGTTGTCCTTCGAGAACTGGATGTTGAACGCGCTGCTGTCGCCGACCGAGGTGCCGGTGTCGTCGGTGCCGCGGACGACCAGCGACACCGCGCCCTGTCCCGCGTTGCCGACGGCGACCGCCGCCCAGAGCGACGGGTCGGGCAGATAGATGCAGCCGGTGATCCCGGTGGGGGCGGCGCAGCGCACGAAGGCGTTGACCGTCGTGAGCGGGCCGGTGAGGCTGACCTCGAACAGCGTGTTGCTGGTCGACCCGGGCAGGAAGTGGATCTCGATGCCGGTGATGTTGGGCGGGAAGAGCACGCCGTTGTTGGGATAGACGAGCTGCGGTGAGCGGCTCGTGTCGTTGGTGGTGGTGGTGAAGATCGACGACGCTCCGGTCGGGATGCCGGTCATCCCGGGGTCGGGGCCGGTGAACGTGTAGTTGACGGTCAGCGCGGCGCTGGCGGTCGCCGTGCCGACGTTGGCGGTCACCGTCACCTTGCCCCCGGCCGTTCCGGTGCTGGTCACGAGGCCGGCGTTGTCGATGGTGACGATTCCGGGCGGCGAGACGCTGTAGCTGGCCTGGCTGGTCAGGTCCTGCGTCTGGCCGCTAACCACACCCGAGACCGTGTATTGCTGAGTCTGGGCCGGGGCGCCGTTCGCCACCGTCATCGTGGCGGTCGCCGGGCTGAGGGTCAGCGAGCTGGGGCCCGTGCGCACCTGTGATCCGGCCGCGCCGCTGGTGCCGCCGCTGCCGCCGTCGAGCGTCGGCGTCGTGCCGCCGCTGCCGGTCGGCGGTGGCGGCAGGGCCGCAGGCTTGAACCCACAGCCGAAGAAGGCAGTGGTCGCCGTCGCCAACAGCGTCGCCCAGACGCCCGCCGATCGACCAGCCGCTCTGGCGGCCGACCGCGCGGCCGGCCGAGAGGGTCCCAGATCATCCGTTCTTCTGTGGCTTGGCATGGTGCCCCCCTTGGGCCGCCATACTATTCCCGAAGAGGCCCGGTTCGATCAGTTTCGTTCGTTGCGCACGTCGGGACGCGGCAGACGGCCCGAGAACGGGTGATTTTCGACCACCCGGACGGGGGTGCGGGTCAGGCGCTCGATGGCCCGAAGAAGGCCGCGCTCCTCGGCGTCGCAGAACGACAGGGCCACCCCTGAGGCACCGGCGCGCGCGGTGCGGCCGATCCGGTGGACGTAGCTCTCCGGCTCGTTCGGCAGCTCGAAGTTGATGACGTGGGTGATCCCGTCGATGTCGACGCCGCGGGCGGCGATGTCGGTCGCCACCAGCACGCGGACCGCGCCCTTCTTGAAGTCGGTCAGCGCGCGCTGGCGGGCCGACTGCGACTTGTTGCCATGGATGGCGGCGGCGCGCACGCCGGCGCGGTCGAGCTGCTCGGCCACGCGGTTGGCACCGTGCTTGGTCCGGGTGAAGACGAGCACGCGGCTCATGGCCGGATCGCGCAGCACCTCGTGGAGGAGCGCGCGCTTCTGGCTGCGCTCCACGTGCAGGACCCACTGGGTGATCCCGTCGGCGGTGCTGGCCACCGGCGCCACCGAGAGCTGAACCGGGTCGACCAGGATCGAATTCGCCAGCTTCAGGATCTCGGTCGGCATGGTCGCCGAGAACATCAGCGTCTGACGCTTGCGCGGCAGCACCGCGATGATGCGCCGGATCGGATCGATGAAGCCCATGTCCAGCATCCGGTCGGCCTCGTCGAGGACCAGCGTCTCGAGCGCCTCGAAGCGGGCATGCCCCTGGCCCATGAGATCGATGAGGCGCCCGGGGGTCGCCACGATGACGTCGGTGTTCCGCCGGAACGCCTCGACCTGCGGGCCCTGACCGACGCCGCCGAACACGACGGCCGTGCTGAGCGACAGGTGGCGGCCGTAGGTCTGGAAGCTCTCGCCGATCTGGAGGGCCAGCTCGCGGGTGGGGGCGAGGACCAGCGCGCGCGGGCCGCGCTTCTCGGGGGCGCGCTTGCTGCGCGCCAAGCGATCGAGGATCGGCAGCGCGAAGGCGGCGGTCTTGCCGGTCCCGGTCTGCGCGCAGCCGAGCACGTCACGCCCGGCCAGGAGGTGCGGGATCGCCTTCGATTGAATGGGGGTGGGCGTCTCGTAGCCGGCGCCGAGCACGGCGCGGCGCAGGGGATCGATGAGCCCGAGGGAATCGAACGAGATGACGGGAGCGGAAACAGGATCGGTCAACGTAGCGGTCATGGAGTGGTAGCGTTTTCTTCGAAGCGTCCGCCGCCGGATATGCGCCTCCGTCGAGGATCGACGGGACCAAGCGGGGTCTTCGGTTTTGAGTGCGTGCTGTCCGTGCGAACCCGTTCAGACAGCGACGCCGCCTACCGGTCCCTGGCGCGCTCCGCAAAAAAAGCAGCGGAGGCAGGACAAAACTTATTGTCGAGGAGGGTGACCGAGGCGACCGCAAAAGTCAAGGAATGCGGCCGTGCCGCCGGCGCGCGGCCCAGGTAGCCACCGGGTAGATTGATCGGATGGCCGGCCCGGCGAGCGACCCCAAAAGCAATCCAAAGACCGAACCAAAAACCGAAAAAAAGCAGGACCTCCAGCTCCTGCCGGCGCTCGCGCTGCTGACGTTCGCGACCGGTTTCATCGACGCGGCCAGCGTTCTCGGCCTCGGGCACGTGTTCACGGCCAACATGACCGGCAACGTGGTGCTGCTGGGGTTCGCGCTGGCCCACACCGGGAGCGCGGCCGCGGTCGACTGCGCGCTGGCGCTGGCCGCGTTTCTGGTCGGCGCGGCGCTGGGGGGTCGACTGGCCTCGAAGGGGGTGTCGTTCACCGCCGCGCTGGCGGTCGAGGTCGGGATCTTGGCGCTGGCGTCGGCGGTGAGCTGGGTCGCCGGCGGCGCGCCGCACGTCGCGCTCTGCGAGGTCGCGCTCCTGGCCTGCGCGATGGGGCTCCACAACGCCTCGGTGCGCAAGCTCGCCGTGCCAGACATGACCACAACGGTGCTCACGCTCACGTTGACGGGGCTGGCAGCCGATTCGTCGCTGGCGGGAGGACAAAATCCGCGCTGGCGACGACGGTTCCTGAGCGTCGCTTTGATGTTGCTGGGCGCGCTCACGGGCGCGCTGCTGCTTCGTTGCGGCCTCAAATGGACGATCACGGCGGCGACCGCGGTCGTCGCCGGCGCTGGTGCGATGTCGGTGCGGGGACGGCGCAGAGACGGATGAGCGGCCCGCCGACGCCCGCCGCGCCATAAATGAGAGCGGAACGCCACGGATGCAAAGACGTGGGCCGGCCGGGCGGTGCATGGTGACCCGAGATGCAGCTTTGCTTATCGAGGGGCCGAGTCTCGTTCACCGCGATCTGTCTGGTCGGCGCGCTCGGTTGTGGTAACAGCGCGGGGAGCGCGCCGTCGGTCGCCTCGGGCACCGACGGCGGCGGGACGACGAAGGCGCCGTCCGGCCTCCCCGAACCGGCGGCGAACGGCGTGGCGAAACCGGCCGGCACGGCCGGCGGCTTGACCGTCCTCAAATGGGCCGGGTTCAACGCGGCGGTCTCCTGGACGTTCGACGACTCGCAGCCGTCGCAGATCGCGCACTACGCCGAGCTCGCGGCGGTCGGCATCCCGGTGACCTTCTACATCAGCACCGGCAACAGCTCGGAGGCCGGCTACGACGCCACCTGGTCGCAGGCCATTTCGGACGGGCACGAGATTGGCGACCACACCAATCACCACTGTCACTCCGACCTCACCGGCTGCAGCTTCGGGACGCCCGACTCCACGCTCACCTCGGAGATCGACGACTGCTCGAGCTACATCGCGCAGCACTATCCCCAGCAGGGCGTCGCCTGGACGGCGGCCTCCCCCTTCGGCGACACCGGCTATGACACCGACGACATGTCGCGGTTCTTCGTGAACCGGGGCGTCGGCGGCGGAACGATCGGCGCGAACGACAACACCGATCCCTACAACCTCCCCATCTACCTGGCTCAAACCGGCGACACCGAGGCGATCTTCTCGAGCCAGATCGACTCCGCGCACAGCGCCGGAAACTGGCTGATCTTGCTGGTCCACTCGATCACGCCGACCACCGCCACCTGGTACAACCCGGTCGCGATCACCGACGTCACGGGCGGGATGAGCCACGGCCAGTCGCTCCCCGACGTCTGGAACGATTCGGTCGTCGACGTGGCCGCCTACTGGCGCGGGCAACAGATGTTCTCGGCGCTCACGCCGACGACGACGGGTGGCAGCAGCACCTGGAGCTGGACGCTGCCGGCGAGCTTCCCTCCCCACAAATACCTGCGCGTCACCGTGACCGGCGGGACGCTCACCCAGGGCTCGACCACGCTGGCCTGGGATACGCACGGCTTCTACGAAGTCGCGCTCGACGCCGGGACGCTCACGCTCTCTCCCTGACGAAACAAAACCTGGAGGCCCCGTGACTCATCGTATGCATCGATCTCGAAATCGCGTCGCCGGTCTTCTCCTGGCGACGGCCATCGGGCTGCTGACAGCGTCGCCAGCCCTGGCGGGCTCTTGGCAGGACAACTTCGCCTTCGGGGCCAGCCTTGAGGGGGACCTTTACACCCCGAGCAAGCTGGCCGGTCCGCCCGCGATCCTCGTCGTCATCCACATGTGCACGGGGCACTCGACGACCGTTCACGGTTGGTTCGACTCCGCGGCTGACGCAAACGGCTTTTACCTCATCGCTCCAGATGCGGGGAAGCAATGCTTCGACGCCAGCGCCAGCCGCACCGGCGATAAGGCAGCCATCGTTGCGATGGTCAACTACTTGATCACCAACAAGGGCGCCGACAAGACCAGAGTCTTCGCCACCGGAATGTCGTCCGGCGGGTGCATGACCAATACCCTCCTCGCCATCTACCCCGACGTCTTCGCCGGCGGTTCGGCGATGCCCGGTTTTCCGGCGGGGACCTGGCCCGCCGGCGACACCGTCTGTATGAAGTGCGGCTCGACGCCGCCCACCATGACGGCCGCGCAGTGGGCAGCCATGGCGACCAATGTCTTCACCTGGAGCGGCCAACGCCCCTGCTCTCAACAGTGGGTCGGCGGCGGCGATCAATACAACTTCGACGGCTATCTCCCGGACGTGGTCTTGCAGTTTCAAACCCTCTCGAACCTCGGCAGCGGCATGGCGGGGACCGGCAGCCTGAGCGGGTGGACGCGGACCGTGTACAAGGACGGCTCCGGCAACGTTCGGTTGGAAACGAACCTCGGTCCGTCGAGCCAGATGCACGACCTGGAGAACCTCGGCGCCCCGCTTTACGCCGACGTCGTCGCCTTCCTCGGCCTCGACAAGACGACCGGTGCTTGTGGCCTCACCACCGGCAGCACCGGCACCGGCTCGGGCGGTGCGACCGGCAGCGGTGGCACCACGGGCAGCGGCGGCGCGAGCGGCAAGGGTGGCACGACCGGCACCGGCGGCGGGGCCGGCGGTAAGGGCGGTGCGACGGGCACGGGCGGCGCGACCGGAACAGGCGGCGCGACTGGCACAGGCGGCGCGATTGGCACGGGCGGCGCGACGGGCACAGGCGGCGCGATGGGCACTGGCGGCGCGACGGGCACTGGCGGTAAGGGCGGCGCGACGGGCAGCGGCGGCGCGACGGGCAGCGGCGGCGCGACCGGCAGTGGCGGCGCGACGGGCAGTGGCGGCGCGATCGGAAGTGGCGGGGCGACCGGCAGCGGCGGCTCGGCGAGCGGCGGCGCCAGCGGTGAAGGAGGCGCGTCGAGCGGCGAAGGCGGCTCTTCGCAAACGGGCGGAACGACCGGCGGCGACGGATCGTCCGCGGGATGCAGCTGTGCCCTCGACAGCGATGCCTTCCAGGGCGGTCCGCTCGCGATTCTGTTGGGCGTCGCGCTGACGATCTCCGTGCGGCGTCGAGGACGCACGCGGCGGTAGCGCGAATCGCGCCGACGATTTGGCGACTCGGCCGCGGAGGGCGGGGCGGCAGCCGGTCTGGCCCGGCTGCGCCCCCTCAGCGTGAGGCGCGGCGCAGGCGGATCTCTACCTCGCGCGCGACGTAGCGCCACTCCTCGGTGTCACGCAGCGCCCCGACGAGATCGTCGAACACGGCGGCGTGCGCTTCGCCGAACTCGAACCAGGTCAGGAAGTCGAACGGCTCGCCGAGGTCGCGGCCGTGATAGAGCCGGCGCGCGATCGCCGGGAGATACCGCGCGCCGAGCGCGATGTGGCGCGAGCGCGCCTCGAAGATCGCGCGCCGCTCGTCCTGCGGAAGCTCCCACCAGTCGGCCGACTTTCGGATCGGGATCAAGGCCGCCATCGTGCTGTCGGGCCGCCCGAGCCCTTCCTGCATCGTGGAGAGCCGGGCCTTCTCTGCACGTTCGACGTAACGCTCGTTGCTGCGCACGCCGCGAAGGATCCAAGGCGCTTCCGGCGACGCGACGAAATCGGCCGCTTCGACACGGCTCACGGCGGCGGTGGTGGGTAGGGGCGCGCCGCGCTCGGCGGCCATCCGTTCGACCTGCCAGTCGCCGCTCGTGCCGGCGACGAAGCTGACCCGCGCCAGCGCCGGAAGCTCGTGTGCCTCGGGTCGGTTCATGGCCCTGGAAAATACACGCACAGGCTTCTTCTGCGGCTCGGCCACGGTCTTGAGCCATTCCAACAGTGCTCCGGACACCCACAGGCCATGCGACGGATTTCGTTCACGGTGGTGGCTCTCGCAATCGTTGGCGTCCTGGGCGCGCTGAACGGTTGTGCGAACGGCGATTCGGCCAACTCAGGCACCGGCGGCGGTGGCTCGACGGGCAGCGGCGGGTCGACGGGCAGCGGCGGGTCGACGGGCAGCGGCGGCGCGACGGGCAGCGGCGGCGCGACCGGGAGCGGCGGCTCGACGGGGACGGGTGGCGCCACCGGGAGCGGCGGCAGCGGAACGATCAGCACCGGCGGCACGACCGGGAGCGGCGGGACGAGTGGCCCGCTCCCTCCGCCCGGCGGTGGCACCGGCGGCACGACCGGCACCGGCGGGTCGACCAGCACCGGCGGGTCGACCAGCACCGGCGGCACGACCGGCACCGCGGGCACGGGCGGTACGACGGGCACGGGCGGTACAACGGGCACGGGCGGTACGACGGGCACGGGCGGCACGACAGGCACGGGTGGTAAAGGCGGCACCACGGGCACGGGCGGCACCACGGGGACCGGCGGCGCCACCGGGACCGGCGGCACGTCCGGCACGACGGGGTTCGGGCAGCCGGTGTGCGGGAACAACAGCGCGGGTATGGCGATCGGGAAGGCCGTGGCTTGCACGGCCTCCGACCCACAGCTTTGCTACAAGACCTGCGGCCCGGCCAGCATCGGGGCGAAGCCCGAGACCTGCGTTTCCGCCGCCTACACGGAGGCCGCGTGCAGCTTCGACCCGAGCATGGATTACACCTGCTACAAAATTCCGACCGCGCAGGACGCAAGCTGTCCGGCGACGGCGCCGCAGGCCTCCACCGCCTGCGCTGTGGCCACCTGCGTGGTCTGCAACGTGGGCGGCAACTACCTCGACTCGACGGGCGCGACGAAGGTCGGCTATTGCGTCTGCCAGGCCAGCGGCAAGTGGACCTGCGCGGCCAACACCGCCTGGCCCTGCCCGGGCAATACCGGCTGCTGAGCCCGACCGCTCCGAGATCCTAGGGGCGGGTCGGCGACGGGCGAAGCCGGTAGAGCACGTGACGCCGCGCCGGGCTCCCCGGCGCGAGGTTGGGGTGGTCGAAGTCCTCCGCCGGATCGCAACGCATCCCCAGCTTCTCCATCACGTGCCGCGAGCGCGTGTTGTCCAGCGTGGTCATGGAGATGATTTCGCCGAGCCGGAGCACGTCGAACCCGAACGCCAGCGCGGCCCGCGCTCCTTCCGTGGCGTAGCCGCGTCCCCAGGCGTCGTGCGCCAGCCGCCAGCCGATCTCGACGCAGGGGGTGAAGTGCGCCCTGAAGCTCGGCTCCGCCAGGCCGATGAAGCCGATGAACATCGCCGCGCCGACGACCTCGGCGGCCCACAACCCGTACCCGCGCGCCTCGAAGTGGGCGCGGATCTTTCGGGCGGAGCTGTCGCTCTCGGCGCGCGAAAGGCAGGAGGGAAAGTGCTCGCGCACGCGGGGGTCGGCGTTCAGAGCGGCGAACGGCGCCAGGTCCTCGTCGCGCCAGGGGCGCAAGATGAGACGCTCGGTCCGCAGCACCACCGGCTCGCCCACGCGCGAGAGCATAGCAACGATGCCGGGCGGGGACGTCAGTGAGAGTGCCGGTGGTGGAGGTCTTCGCTGTGCTCGTGCTCGTGCGCGATCGGCTCGTGGTGGTGCGGGTGGCTGTGCGCCTCGGAGGGCATCGGATCGTGGCGGTGGTCGTGGTGGCCGTCGTCGTGCCGGTGCAGGTGCTCGTGCGTGATCGCCGCGTGCCGGTGGCGGTGCGCGTGCCGCTCCGACAGGTGCAACCAGAGACCGGCGCCGATGAGCGCGGCGGCGATCGGCAGTTGAGGGCCCGGCCAGGGGGCACCGAGCGCGAACGCCACGACCATGCCCGCGAACGGCGCCGCGGCGAAGACCGAGGCGGTGCGGGCGGCGCCCACCACCCGCTGCGCACGCAGGTAGAGCTGGAGGCTGAGGCCGTACCCGACGGCGCCGAGCGCCAGCAGTGGGGCGACGGCCGCGAGCGGAGGCGCGGCCTGGCGCATGACCAGGCCCGCCACGGCCGACGCGGCGCCGCCGAACAGGCCCTTGAACGCGACGACGCGCAACGGATCCTGATCGGCCAGCGATCGCGACAAGAGGTTGTCGACCGCCCAGGCGAACGCGGCGGCGGCGATCAGCAGTGGCCCGGGGATCCCCGACGACGCGCGAACCGAGCCGACCAGCGCCGCGCCGCCGGCGACGATCAACGCCGCCGCGAGGAGCACGCGGCGGCCGATGAATTCGCGCAGGAGGATCCAGGCCAGGAGAAGCGTGAAGGGCGCCTCGAGCGCCAACAACAGCGATGCCGTCGCGGCGTCGGTCCGCTCGAGCCCCGAGACGAGCAGGGCAGGAGCGGCGGCGCCGCCGACGAGGGCGATCACCACCAATCGAACGAAGAGGCCGCGCGTGGCGAAGGCGCCCGCGCCGGCGGAGGTGCGCCGCCGCAGCAGGCCCATGATCAGGGCACCGAGGGCGGCGCCGAAGTACAGCAGCGCCCCCGCGTAGAGCGGCCTCGTGCCGGCGCTCGCGCGCTTGAGCAGCGGTGCGGTCATCCCGAACAGCAGCGCCGCCAAACCGGCCAGCGCCACGCCGCGCCGGATCTGGCCGCCGGGGCTCATCGTCGTGAGTTTGCGCCTGCCGGCGCGGGAATGAAATCGGGCCGCGCGCCGGCAGCAGCCGGTCAGGCGGGCGGCGCGGCGCTCACGACGCGGTTTCGGCCCTCGGCCTTGCCGGCGTAGAGCGCCTCGTCCGCCTGCTTGAGGCAGGCGTCGACGCGCATGGGGCGATCGAACACCGCGACGCCGAAGGTGAGCGTGACGCTGTCCCCGAGGCCGGCGGTGCCCGACAGACGGGCCTCGGCCGTCGCGCGCAGCCGGTTGGCCACCTCGCAGGCGGCGGTCAGATCGGTCTCGGGCAAGAGGAGCAGGAACTCCTCGCCGCCCCAGCGGGCGACGGCGTCGTTGCCGCGCAGCCGCTCGCCGAACAGGCCGGCGATGGCGCGCAGCACCCGGTCGCCGGCCGCGTGCCCGTGCAGATCGTTGACCCGCTTGAAGCGGTCGACGTCGGCCATGACCAGGCTGAACGAGCGCCCGGTGCGCTGGAAGCTGTGCGCGGCCTCGCGCAGGCGCTGCTCCATCGAGCGCCGATTGAGGAGGCCGGTGAGCGGGTCGGTGTGCGCCATCGACTCCATGCGCCGTTCGGCGATGGTGGAGGCGCGGCGGAAATAGAAGCTGACCAGCGCCAGCGCGAACAACGGGATCGCCAGGTTGCCGTAGCGAAGCAGAGGCGCGACGGCTCCGCCCCCGGCACCCTCGGGCGCGAAAGCGCGCAGCGCGAGCAGCGTCGCGAAGATGCCGGCCGAGATGACGGCCACGGTGCGGCTCCGCAGCCGATCGTTGAACATGACGAACGGGATGAGCGGCACGAGGTAGTACTGAAAGCCGCTCGCCCACCCGAGCGTCGACACCGCGAGGACCGCGTGCGCGACCACCTCCAGCGTCAGCAGCCACATCGCCAGCGTGCTGCGCCCGCGCCGGTTGACGATCGCCGCCCCCAGCCAGAGGGCGACGCTCGCCACGTTGAACGCCGCCAGGCGCGGGTGCCCGTAGAGCGCGAACATCGGAACGAAGGCGCAGTGGGCGGCGACGCCGATCCAGGCGACGTGGCGGACGACGGCCGCGATGCGCGGCGCTGGCGGCACCACCGCCGGGATCCCGGCGGTGACCCGACGAACCGGCCCCGTGGCGTCTCTCCCGGTGGACGGCACGCCGCGACGATACGGATGGCCGCCCTTCAGTTCAAGTCAAAGAGACTACGGCGCATTCGCCAGCCCGACGGCGCTGGGCAAGGGCGCGTCTTCCATCGGACCGCCGTGGCCGCCGGCCTCTTCCGGATGGTAGCCGGCCTCGCCGTGCTCGCTGTCGTCGAGCCCCAGGTCTTCGGCTTCGACCGGCGGACGAAGGCCCATCGTCGCCTTGAGCGCGAAGCCGATGATCGCCGTGGCGCCGACCGAGAGGGCCAGCGTCAAACCCATCGCCTTGAGCTGCTCCAGCCAGAGGGTATGCCCCACCAGCGAACCGACGTTGGCGCTGAGGTTCGGGTTGGCGTCGGGGGTGGCGAAGAATCCGGTGACCAGCGCTCCCAGCGTGCCGCCCACCCCGTGCACCCCGAACGTGTCGAGCGCGTCGTCGTAGCGGAAGATCGCCTTCAGCTTGGTGCAGGCCAAGAAGGGGACGACGCCCGCCAAGAGGCCGATGGCGACGGCGCCCGACGGGGTGACGAACCCGGAGGCCGGCGTGATGACGACCAGCCCGGCGACCGCGCCCGAACAGAACCCGAGCACCGTCGGTTTGCCGCGCGTCATCCACTCGAGCGCCGGCCAGATCGTGGCGGCCACGGCGGTCGCCAGCGTCGTGGCGGTGAAGGCGTTGGCGGCGATGCCGTCGGCGGCGACCGCGCTGCCGGCGTTGAACCCGTACCAGCCGACCCACAACATGCCGGTGCCGACCATGGTCAGCACCACGCTGTGTGGAAGGAAGGTCCGCCGCTCGAACCCGGTGCGCCGCCCCAGGATCAGGCAGAGCACCAGCGCCGACCAGCCCGACGACATGTGGACGACGGTCCCGCCCGCGAAGTCGATCGCCTTGATGGCGGCGTTGGGGTTGGCGAGGCCGTTCATGAGCCCGTCGACCCCCCAGATCATGTGCGCCAGCGGGAAATAGACGACGAACATCCAGATGGCGATGAAGGACATGATGGCGGCGTACCTCATCCGCTCGGCGATCGCGCCGATGATGAGCGCCGGCGTGATGATGGCGAACATCAGCTGGTACATCGCGTAGACGTTCTGCGAGACCCAGGGCGCGTAGTCGCCGTTCGGCGCCGAGGTGACGCCGTGGAGCAGCGCGAACTTGAACCCGCCGATGATCGGCGAACCCTTGGCGAAGGCGAGGCTGTAGCCGCAGAGCCACCAGAGGATGGTGACGAGGCCGGCGCAGCCGAGACACTGCGCCATCACGGAGAGGATGTTCTTGCGCCGGACCAACCCGCCGTAGAAGAGCGCCAGCCCCGGCAACGTCATGAAGAGGACCAGCGCCGTCGAGGTCATCATCCAGGCGTTGTGCCCGGGTCCCGGTACCGTCAGCGCGGTCGGCGTTCCGTTCCTGACGTAAGCCTCGAGATCCGCGACGCGGGTGGCGAGATCGGGTGCGTCCATGCCCCGAAATCTCGGCCATCGGTCCGCCCCCAATCAAGCAAATTGACTGTCCCGACCCCAAGAATTAAAGAAACCGAAATCTGAGCGAAACAAGTCAGAAACAATCCGGGCGAGCGGCGAGCGTCCGCATCCGCTGACGAGAGGGTCCTGCGATCAGTGCTTCCGCTCGAGCTGCAGCGTCACCCGAGCCCCGGTCGTCGCCCCGAAGCCGATCGCGAGCGCTGCCACCACGATTCCCGACACGATCGATCCCTTCGAGCCGTGGCCGGCCCGCACGATCCACTGGAATGGGAACGACATCGCCAGCGCCATCCCCGCCATCCCGCCGAGGATCGAGGTCATCTTGCAAGCGTTCGAGAGATCGAAGTTCCCGCCGCAGGCCTTGCAGACGAGGACCCGGTCGTTGTCGCGCGAGGGCAAGAGATTCCACCAGGAGAGTCCCACCGGTCTTCCGCAATGCGGGCAGGCGTCCCTCGTGCGTGGCGGCTCTTGATTCGTCATCTCGGCAGCCAGCCTATCAGGAGAGGCGCACGGGACTGCTTGCGTCCGCGCACGAGTTCCAGAACGATGAAGGGGTGAAGGTCGGACTCTTCATCGATAAGGACACCACCCGCCACGCGGGGTTGCGTCTGCGTCGTCTCCAGGAGGCGCTCAAGCAGGCCAAGGTGCAGGACGCGCTCGTGGCAGAGCTGGAGGTCGCGGGCGCGACCGGGAAGGACAAGCTGCCGGCGATCGAGCGCCGGATCGAGGAGCTCCGCGCGTCGAAGAGCTCGCTCTGGTTCGAGGTGCCGGTCCCCGAGGTCCTGGCAGCGTCGATCTTCAAGGCCAAGGCGCTGGCGGGCGCGGTGGTCGACGATCTTTGGAAGCGCGTCGCCCGGATCCAGGACCTGGCGGCGCCCCTGGCCAGCTGGTTGGATCTCGCCGGGTTGATTCCTCGCGCGGGCGGCACGCCGGCGACGGGGCGCGCGAACGTCATCGGCTACCGGGGCGGCAGCTTCGTCTCGGACCCGCGGGTGGTGGCGATCGAAGTGTTGAACGACGTCACCGAGCTCGGACGCGCGCTCGACGACATGAGGACGTCGAAGCAGCACACCAGTGCCTCGTATCTCGCCTGCACGCCGGCGCTGGTGGCCGAGTTCCTCTGGTCGCGGACGGCGATCGCCCCGCACTGGGATCCGGACGCGCTCGATGGAAAGCTACGCGCGGCGGGATTCGGTCTCCTGCTCATCGAGGGCGACGCCGTCGCGCAGGCGGTCCTGCCGCAGGAGCGCAAGGCCGACAACGTGAAGCTGGGCGAGATCGCCTCCTCGGTCACGTCGAACGACAAAGCCCGTCCCTGACGGCTTCGGCCGCGCGTTCACCCGAGATCGAAGACCAGCACCTCCGCCGCCTCGCCCGCCCGGATCGCCACCGTCGCCTCGTCGCTGACCGCCGCGCCGTCGCCCGCGGTCAGCGCGGTGTCGTTGACGTCGACCGCGCCGCGCGCCACCTGAATCCAGGCGTGGCGGCCGGCGAGGAGCGCGTGCGTGATCTCGCGGCCGGCATCGAGCCGCGCGACGTGGATCTCCGCGTCCTGGTGCACGGTGACCGAGCCGTCGCGGCCGTCGGGCGAAGCGACGAGGCGCAACTGGTTGTGCGTAGCCTCAGGCGGGATCGTCTTCTGTTCGTAGCCGGGCTCGAGACCTCGCCGCTCGGGCAGGAGCCAGATCTGCAGGAAGTGAACGTACTCGGTCTTGGAGTGGTTCCACTCGCTGTGGGTGACGCCGGTGCCGGCGCTCATGCGCTGGACGTCGCCGGGGCGAATCACCGACCCGGTCCCCATGCTGTCCTTGTGTCCGAGCTCGCCGTCGAGCACGTACGACACGATCTCCATGTCGCGGTGGGAGTGCGTCCCGAACCCGCTCTCCGGCTTGACCCGGTCCTCGTTGATGACCCGCAGGGCGCGGAAGCCCATGTGCCCCGGATCATGGTACTCGCCGAATGAAAACGTATGCTGCGTGTCGAGCCAGCCGTAGTTTTCGTGTCCCCGATCCCCCGCGCGCCGCACACTGATCATGTCTATCTTGTATCGCACCTTCTTGGCGCGCGCATCGCGAGAAGGCACTGGCGTGGCAGCGGAACAGCGGAATATCGTTTTGCTCATTCGGCTTCGCCGCTCATTGGGCCGGTTATTCTGCGCTGGCGTTTTCGGGATTCTGTCCGCGGGCGCCTGCGGCGGTGGCCCGAGCGATCCCGTGCGGACGGCGACCGGGACCGGCGGCAGCGGCGGCGGGGCGGTCGTTCAGCCGCGGCTACCTCAGGTGATCAACCTGGGGGGCTCGTTCCTGGCGTCGCCCAAGGTGCAGCCCATCCTCTACGCCAGCGACAGCGGCGGCGGCGACATCATGGCGTTCCTGCAAGAGCTGGCCAGCACCAGCTACTGGAGCGAGACCACCTCCGAGTACGGCGTCGGTCCGCTCACCATCTTGCCGGCGATCGTGCTGACGACAGCCGCCCCGACGACGATCACCGACGCCATGCTCGAGTCGAACCTGGCCGCCAACACCTCGGGGGCCTATCCGGCCTGGGGCGCCGCCGATCCGAGCACCATCTACCTCTTCGTAATGCCGCCAGGATCGATCGAGCAGGACACCGAGGGGGCCTGCTGCAGCGACTACGACGGGTACCACTATGAGGCCAACCTGGGCGGGAGCGGCGCGAGCGCGGTGACCGTTCCTTACGCGCTCTCCTGCGCCTGTCCGGGGTTCGACGGTCCGGGCGTCACCGATCTGCAGGAGCGCACCGTCGACATGAGCCACGAGCTGATCGAGGCGGCGACCGATCCGTTCCCCGACAGCGCTCCGGCCTTCGCCCAGGAGGACGACGCCGACATCGTCTGGACGTTCGTGACCGACGGCGAGCTGGCGGACATGTGCGAGTTCAACGACGACGCCAACGTGATCCCGCCCGGCTCGAGCTACATGGTGCAGCGGTCATGGTCGAATGTGGCCGCCCGGAGCTTCCAGAATCCCTGCGTCCCGGTGGTCACGACCACCCCCTACCTCAACAGCTTTCCGCAGCTCGGGACGATCAGCTACGACGACGGGGCCGGGATCATCTCCACCCAGGGGATCAACGTGCCGCTCGGCGCGAGCCGCACGATCGACGTCGCGCTCGTGAGCGCGGGGACGGTCGGGCAGCCCTGGAGCGTCCAGGCCTATGACTACGACGAGGCGATCGCGGGCACCGCCGCCACTGCCAACCTCAGCCAGGACGCGACGAGCGGCGTCAACGGCGACAGCGTCCATCTGACCATCACGCCGACCAGCGCCGATCCCTATCTCGGGGGAGAGGCTTTCATCATCTGGTCGGACTACGGAAATCCGGGCGATCCGGACTTCGAAAGCCAGCTCACGATGGGCCTGGTGACGAACTGAGCTGCCCGTTCCGTGAGCCGCAGACCGCCGCCGGCGGAACCTAGTAGCGTCGAGATGTTGCGCGCGACCATCGTTGGGCTTGGAGTCGTGGGTCTGGCAGCGCTGGGTTGCGGTGGCGGGGGAGGGGCGCGGCCTGCCGACGGTGGCGCGCGTGACGTGCCGGCCGATCGGACCACCAAGGCCGACGGTCAGACCGACGCCCGTTCGGACGGCCAGGGCGACGGCTCGACGGCCCAGAGTTACGCGCTCACGGTGACCGCCGTCGACACCACCTTCGCGACCGAGGACCACTTCATCGCCGCGGTCGAGATGCAGCTCGGGGGGGAGCCGTTCGCCGAGGCCATGGGTCGTGACCTCGGCGGCTACACCCGCGACTACGCCTGCCAGGACGCCACCTGCCAGGCCAGCGTCTACACCGATCCGAGCTCGGCTGACGGCAGCAGCGAGATAGACATCCCCGGCTACTCGGCGGGCGTCGAGTCCTACGAGTACTCGAAGCAGCCGATGAACAACATCGCCTTCGAGTCGGGTGCCGGGACCTCGCTGCTGTTCGGTCCGGTGCTGAACCCGACGGGCGCGACAGGGACCGACGCGCTCACGCTGGCGCAGACCTGGTTCGAGCACATGTCGGGCGGCAGCAACGCAGGCGGGCGCTACGTGCAGGCGGTCGGGCCCAGCACACCGCTCGGTTGGCCGGGGCTCTGGCCGGTGCTCCAGCCCTTCTCGTCCTGGAACCCGGCGATCGCGCCCACCAATAACTCCGGCACCTGTGAGCTCACCTCGGACGACAACCCCGGGGTTCACGCGGCGCTGTTCTCCGACGACTACGAGTGCGACTACACGACGCTCAACCTGCCGAACCGCGACGCCCAGGTGACGAAGACGATCGGGCCCGGGCCGTCGGGGTGGACCGACTGGAAAGAAGCGCTCTGGACGCTGAACTACCTGCAGATCATGCACAACGTGAAAGAGGCGGCCGTCGACAGCGTCGCCGACGCCGTGCTCGACCAGGTGGGCGTCCCCGGCAACGACGTCGCCGGGAACATCCTGCCCGGCACCTACCTCGGGTCGAGCACCGTCGAAGGCTTTCAGGCCGGCAACTTCATCCAGATTCTCGACAACCAGGCGGCGCAGTGGTTGCTGCAGCTGACGACGTCCGATGGTGCGGCGCTGGGCGGCTTCGCTTCGCTGGCGGCCGCGCTCGACTACAGCCCGGCGGCGCCGGCGCGCTGGTTCCCGGCGTCGATCGCGGTCACCGAGACCGCGGATGCCAGCGGCTTCCCCGATCCCACCGGCTACGCCATCGCCTCGGCCGACAGCCACCTGCTCGATCTGGCGGGCCTGCTCGGCGCCTACGCCAGCATCTACGCGCTGACCGATCTGGCCAACGCCGACACCGGCGGCTCGCAGCCGGCCGAGGTCTACTTCGACGGCGATCCGTTCCCGGTCCAGAACCAGATCCCCGACGGTTCCCCCACGCTGCACGACCGCGCGCTCGGGATGATCCGCGTGGCGGTGGTGAATATGGATCGCTTCCACCTCGACGAGACGAGCGGCGTCTTCGTCGACGACGCCACGCACGCGTCGGGTGGAACGCTGACGCCCGGGACGACGCTGTCGGCCGACGTGGCGGCCTACGCGCTGCTGTCGCTGCGCACGGCGCGGCGCGCGCTCGACTCCCAGCTGACCCTCTACGCCAACACCTCACCCGACACGCAGGGGATTCCCTCGCCGCTCGACAGCTTCTCGCCGGTCGACGGCGTCAGCTTCGCGGCGCGTCTCGACGCGCTCATCGCCGCGCTCTCCAACGTCTTCTACGACAAGCTGACGACCGCGGCCGGCGTCGCCTACGCCGGCTGGAACGTGACGACGTCGGCGCCGACCGACGCGGGGAACAGCCTCGACGCCTCGAGCGCGGGCGTGCGCGGGCTGCTCGTCGCCTACCTCGCGACCGGGCAGACGAGGTTCCGCGATCGCGCCGCCGCGGTGTTCGCGCGCCTCGACGCCACGTTCTACGACCCGAGCGCGCGCGTCTACCGCCCGACGGCGGGCGATCATTCCCTCCAGATCACCTTCACCCCGCGTCGCTTCGGACTCTTGCAGGGGGCACTGCGCGACTGTTTCGAGCTGATCGCCGCGCTGCCTGGCCAGGAGGCGCTCGCGGCGCTGATCGAAGATCGCGTCGGGCGCCTCGACAAGCTGGTGCTCAACGGTTGGGACGACCGCGACGGCGATCGGCTGGTCGAATGGCCGAGCGAATGCGCGCAGCTCGGCACCGGGCCAGACGGTCAGCCGATGGGGAAGGGCGCGCTGCAGATGGCGGAGCGGACGCTGAGCGGCGAAACCGGCTCGCTCGCCCCCTTCACCCCGGGCGCCGGCGACCGCGTCATCACCACCGACCGCGAGCATGACTGCGTCCCCGAGATCTCCGCGGCCAAGCTCCCCTCGGCGCTGGCCAACTCGGTGACCTTCACGCTGACCCCCTGGACGCCTGCCAACGCCGGACAGGTGTTGCGCGACGGTGTCTGGGTCACGCCCTGAGCGCCGCGCGGCGGCCACGGCGCTTTCTTTGAGCCGTCGTCGGGAGTCATAGGCACATCACCTCCGACCGCCACCCCCCGGAGGAGAAGATGAGATTGTTTTCCCGAACGACCATTTCCCAGTTCACCCTCGCGGCCGCGCTGGCGCTGGCGGTGAGCAGCTTCGGACGGTCCGCGCACGCCCAGGGGACCTGGACGCAGGTGACGGCAAAAGGCGGCTGCAACAACGCGTTCGGCATCTGGCTTCTCACCGACGGGCGCTTGCTCTCCCACGGCTGTGGCGGCCTCAATACCTGGCAGACCATGACGCCCGACGCGCAGGGGAACTACGCCGCGGGAACCTGGAAGGCGGCCGCCAACAGCGCGCACGCTCGCGGCGGCGCGCAGCAGCACGTCCTCAAGGACGGGCGGTTCTTCGTGGGGGGCGGCGAGTACATCGACGGCCCGGCCTGCACGTCGGCGCTCTGCAACACGGCGGAGATTTACGATCCCGTGGCCAACACCTGGAAGAACACCGCGAACGCGCCGTACGACATCGGCGACACCGGGAGCGCGACGCTGGCCGACGGAACAATCCTCGAGAGCACGCGCGCCGGCAGCGAGATGACCATCTATAATCCCACCACGGACACCTGGACCGCAAAGTCGTCGAATCAGCTTGGCAGCGGCGACGAGAACGCCTGGGCGTCGCTGCAGAACGGCACCGTGCTGGCCGTCGGCTACGCCAGCTCGGGCGCCGAGATCTACATCCCCTCGACGGACAAGTGGGTCAAGACCACTGTCCCCTCTGGGTTCAACACCGGCGACATGGCGGGCATCTCGCAGATGTTCGACGGCCGCGTCTACGTTTACGGCCTGAAGGGGAAGAGCTACATCTACACACCGAACGCGACCGCGACCGCGGCGGGGACCTGGACCACGTCGGCGCTGCTGACCACCAACGGGGCCACCGAAGCCGAGGACGAATACACCGACACCTTGCCGAACGGAATGGTGTGGGGCGGGCTCGTAGCCGTGATGTATGGGCCGGCCGTGGTGCTGCAGCAGTTCGATCCGACGACGAACACCGTGTCGTCGGCTGCCACCGAGACCGGTGAGAGCAACCCCTATCCGATCGATTACGTGAACCTGCCGAACGGGCAAGTCATGATCACGGTCGAAGCCGGGAACCACAACTGGGTCTACACGCCCACCGCCCCGCCGCAGGACGCCTGGCGCCCGACGGTGACCTCGGTCGTCTACAACAGCGCCGCCAACACCTATACGCTGACCGGGACGCAGATCAGCGGCCTCATCAACGGCGGCGACGAGGGCGACGACATGACGATGGCCGAGAACTACCCGATCATCTCGCTCAAGGACAGCTCGGGCAACGTCTTCTACTGCAAGGCGTCCAACTTCAGCAATATGATGCCGAGCGTCGGATCGACCCCGGAGACGGCCGACTTCACGCTGCCGACGACGGTCACCTCCGGTACGTTCCAGCTCTACGTTTCGGCGGTCGGCGTGATCTCGAAGACCGGGTTCTCGTTCACGGTCGGTCAGAGCACGACGACCGGCACCGGCGGGACGACGGGCACGGGCGGCTCGGCGGGCACGACGGGGACCGGCGGCACGACGGGGACCGGCGGCGCGACGGGGACCGGCGGCACCACCGGGGCGGGCGGCACGACGGCGACCGGTGGCACCACGGGGACCGGCGGCACGACCTCGACGACCGGCGCCGGCGGCGCGATCTCGACCGGCGGCGCCACCGGCAGCGGTGGAACGACGGCGACCGGCGGCACGACCGGCACGACGACCGGCTCGGGCGGGAGCACCGGCAGCGGCGGCACGACCGGCACGACGACCGGCTCCGGCGGGAGCACCGGCAGCGGTGGCTCCAGCGCCACCGGAGAAGGCGGCACGACCGGTGAGACCGGCGCGACCAGCGGTTGCTCCTGCGAAACCGCGCCCACAGGCGGCTCCAGCTTCACGGCGCTGTTCGGCTTCCTGGCGCTCGGCCTCCTCGGCACCCGCCGGCGGCGGCAGTCGCAGAGAGCCCGGCAGTAAAGTAGCCGGTTCAGGGGAGGCGCGGCGCGGTCAGGCGCTGCGCCTCGCTCTGCGCGTGGTGCCAGACCGTCTCCGCGGTTCCACGCGCCGTCGGGGAGAACCAGGCGAAGGTCATGGCCGCGGCGATGGCCAGCAGCGCGAGCCGTCTGGGCACCCGGTAAATCTGCCAGCGCATCCGGCGGATCATTCGCCGCGTCGGCCGCCCCGCCGATGTAGGCGACGCCTCGGAGCGCGGGAAGGGGGTGGTCGCTGGCCCGCGGTCGAACGCGCGCACGGGCGGGGGCTCATCCGTTTCGGCCGCCTCCGACAGGGTGACCGGAACGCCTTCGAGCGCCTGGCGGAGCGCGGTCGCGAACGCCAGCACGCTCGGGAAGCGCGCCGACGACTGCTTGGCCAGCCCTCGCAAGATCACGGCGTCGACCGGCGAGCCGAGGCGGGGAAGCAGCGCCGAGGGCGGCACCGGATCGGCGTGCACCACCTGGTAGAGGACCGCGATCGGATCCTCCGCCACGAACGGCTCGTGTCCCGTGAGCAGGGTGTAGGCGATGGCCGCCAGCGAAAACTGATCGGAGCGAGAATCGATCGCCTCGCGCAGCCCGCAAGCCTGCTCGGGCGCCATGTACTGCGGCGTTCCCGCCACCTGCGCGCCATCGGTCAACCGCGGCCGCCAGCTCGCCTGCGAGATCCCGAAGTCGAGCACCTTGACGAAGTCCTTCACGCCGTCCCCGGCGAGCAGCATGACGTTGTCGGGTTTGAGATCGCGGTGGACGATCCCGCGGGTGTGTGCCGCATGGAGCGCCTGCGCGATCTGTTCGACGATCCCGACGGCGATCGCGGGCGCGAGCGCGCCGGCATCGGTGATCCGGCGCGCCAGCGACTGCCCTTCGAGCAGCTCCATCACCAGATAGGGATATCCTTGATCGGTGACGTTGAAGTCGAGCACCTGGACGATGTGCGGGTGACGGAGTGTCGCTGTGATCTCCGCTTCTTGGCGGAAGCGCGACAGGACTTCGGCGTTTTGCTGCAGGCTGCGGTGAAGAACCTTGATTGCGACCTGGCCGGGGAGGCGGGTGTGATCGGCCAAGAAGATCTCTCCGCATCCGCCCTCGGCAATCGGGCCGACGATCCGATACGTCCCCTGAAGGATCGTTCCCGGGGCGAATTCGGCGAGCGCCGCCATGTTTGGTGCGTTGTTCATCTCGCCGGGTGTTGCGGTGCAGCCGCCGTGCCGTGCGGCATTACGGCGCTCATCGCCGGCCGAGAGGGCCGTGCGCGTTTCCAGATCGCCACCTCGGGCGCGTGAAGTCCGAGTTTCGTAACGCCCCCTGGTCCGGCGGCTGAGGAACGTCACGAGATCAGGCACTGGCCGACTGGCATGGCGGTTGAATTCACCCTCGGGCAGGAGGCCAACCATGCTTTGGACAATTGCTCTCATCCTTCTCGTGCTCTGGGCGCTCGGCCTCGTCAGCTCCGTGACGTTGGGCGGGTTCATTCATCTGCTCCTGGTCGCCGCGATCGTTTTGGTCCTGGTGCGGCTCATCCAGGGCAGACGCGTCGTCTGACGGGATCGTTCATCGATCCCATCCGGCGCGCTCCTCGGGCTTTGCCGCGTGGGGAGCGCGCCCGGGTCAGACTTCGCGTGCCAGAGCTGCCGAGTCGAGAAAAGGTGGTCAATTTTCATACAGACACCTAGCCACGCCGCGCAGGGGAGCTACCTTTTCCCGCCGACCACACCCCTCGAAAGGGCCGCGGATGGCAGCCGACAGCGATGACAGGAAAGCGGCGACCGGGATCGCCGGGCTGGATGAAGTCTTGCGGGGCGGATTTCCCGCCAACCGCGTCTATTTGATCCAGGGGGATCCGGGATCTGGGAAGACCACGCTCGGCCTTCAGTTCCTGCTCGAGGGACGGCGGGTGGGCGAGACCGGGATGTACGTCAGCCTGTCGGAGACGCGCGACGAGATCACTGCCGTCGCGCGCTCACACGGCTGGTCGCTCGACGGTGTCCATCTGTTCGAGATGCAAGAGGTCGCGCCACAGCTGTCCGAGGAGGCCGAAAATACGCTGTTCGAGCCCTCCGAGGTCGAGCTGCGCGAGATCATGCAGCGCCTCCTCGCCGAGATAGAGCAGACGAAGGTCAGCCGGGTGGTGTTCGATTCGCTCTCCGAGCTGCGGCTGCTGGCGCAGCACCCACTGCGCTACCGCCGTCAGATCTTGATGCTCAAGCAGTTCTTCGTCGGCCGCCAATGCACGGTGCTCTTCCTGGACGATCGGACCGCGCCCGAGGACGACCGGCAGCTGCAGAGCATCGCCCACGGCGTCCTCCTGCTCGAGCAGAACGCTCCCGACTACGGCAACGAACGCCGCCGGGTGCGGGTGGTCAAGGTTCGTGGCCTCGAGCCACGCGGCGGCTATC
>DATAVR010000105.1:0-5465 GCA_036267635.1 Polyangia bacterium
GCGGCCACGCTCAGCGCGGTGACGTTGGGAAGTGAGGCGATCTTCGCCGTCCGGAAGGCGAACGGAGCGGGGGCCTGTACGTCGTCGACGATCGAGAGGTCGATCTCGGTCGAACCCGACGCGTCGGGCGTGTTCGAGGCCGACACCACGATCACCTGTTGCGCGCCGTCCCCGTCCACGTTGCCCGCGGCGGCGGCCCGGATGAGGCCGCTCTTCTCCATCGCCCACGGCGGCGCGCTCGGCGAGGTCACGTCGAGCCACCAGGTGGGGGCCCCCTCATCGAGCGTGAGGACGCTGGCGCCGTCGGAGGTGGCGCCGGCGGCGATCGGCATCTGCATCCCCAGGGCGAACAGCTCGTCCTTCTTCTCGATGATGGTCTGGTTGCCGTTCCCGAGCGGGTCGAAGTCGGCGGCCACCGGCTGGCCGTCGCTCCCGAGCCGCGGGCCTTTGTCGAGTGGGACGCCCAGGCGGCTCAGGGTCTCCTCGACGCCGCTGCTCGGCGTACCGCCGCCGGCCGGCCCGGTCGCGGCGCCACCCGCGCCACAGGCGCCGAGCGCCAGCGTGGCGAGCAGCAGCGCCACCGGTCGCCGCCGACGGTGCGCGCTCGGTTCGCTCGGGGCCGCCAGAGGCGCGAGCGGCTCGGGCGCAGCGGCGAGGTCGCTGAGGTCGATGTCGATGTCGATGCTGAGGGTGTTCGAATCGGTGTTGGCCATGTCGGTCTCCTTTTCGGAGCAACCGCAATCGCAACCCCCGTGCCGTTGGCCGAACCTAATTATTGCAGTGGCTTACGCCGCACGGACGTCACGCGGCCGCCGGCCTGTGCCGGGCACGTGCCCGAGGTTTTCGTCGCGGGTGGACCCGACCGCCGCCCGTAGGCCCGACGTCGATCTCAGGCCTCGGCGCGGAGCGCTTTGAGCTTGTCGCGGACGGCGTCGGCGTGGCCGGCGGACTTCACGCGGGCCCAACGGTGGGCGATCTTGCCGTCGGGGGAGATGATCGTCGTCGAGCGGATCACGCCGATGGACTTCTTGCCGTAGAGCACCTTCTCGCCCCAGGCGCCGTAGGCCGTCATCGCCTTGTGCTCGGGATCGCTGAGCAGGCGGACCTTCAGCTTGTACTTGGCGATGAACTTGCGGTGGCTCTCGGTCGTGTTCGGGCTGCAGCCGACGACGACCGCGTCGAGCTTCTCGAAGTCCTTGAGGCCGTTGGTGAAGTCGCAGGCCTCGGTGGTGCAGCCGGGCGTGTCGTCGTTCGGGTAGAAATAGAGGACCAGCCAGCTGCCTTTGAAGTCGGCGAGCTTGACGGTCTTGTCGTCCTGGTCCGGCAGCGAAAATGCCGGCGCCTTCTTCCCGACCTCGAGGCTCTTGTCGTCGTCTGCGCCCATACGGCAGTTTTTACCACGGGCCATGACACGGCCGCGCTGGATCTCGGCGGCGTTCTGTGACAGATAGAGGGCGGTCCCGGGCGACGGAACGCCAGTGAACCCCGCCAGGCCCGGAAGGGAGCAACGGTAACCAGCCAACCGGGTGCTCGGGGCCATAACTTCATTCGTGCTGTTTTGGCCGACGTCGTCTACCTCATCACCGATATGCTGTTCTCGTCGAAGCTGCGCGAGGCGGCCAAGGCGACCGGCGTGACGGTGCAGCCGGTGCGCGAGCCGGCGGCCTTCGCCGCGGCGGCGCAAGAGGCGAAGCTGGCGATCGTCGACCTGCGGCTGCCGACGGCGCTCGCCGCGCTGGAGGCGCTGGGCGCCGCCGCGCGCCAGCCCGGACAGCTTCGGCAGCTACGGCAGCTACGGATCGTCGGCTTCATCGATCACGAGAAGACCGACGTGATGGACGCCGCCCGCGCCAAAGGCTGCACCGACGTGATGGCCAAGGGGCAGTTCGCGAACGCGCTCCCCAAGCTGCTGGCGTCGATCTCCGCCGGTTAGCGCAGCTTAGGGGCGAAGAGCGGCAACAGCTCGCGCAGCGAGGCGACGACCAGATCGGGCGCGCCCCAGTCGGCGTGCTCCTCGGGCGGCAGCGGCTCCGCGCGCAGCAGGACGGTGCGGCAGCCGGCGCGCCGACCGGCGATGACGTCGAACTTGTAGTCGCCGACGGTGAGTGTCTCGTCTGGCCGCGTCCCCAGCTGCGCGCACAGCGCCAGCACGCCGTCGGGTGCCGGTTTGTGCGGGCCGTCTTCGCGCGTGTAGACGGCCTGGAAGTGAAACCCGAACATGCCGGCGAAGGTCTCGACCACCTCGCGTACGTTGCGGGTCAGGATCCCGATGGGGATCTCCAGCGCCGCCAGGTGGCCGAGCAGATCGGCGCAGCCGTCGGTCGGCGTGGCGCCGGCGACCGCGGTCAGCTCGTGCCGCCGCATGATCTCCTCGGCCCGGGCCCGCTCGGCGGGCGTCGCGTCGGCCAGCTGCTCGAGGATCGGCAGCCCGGGCGAAAGCCCGATCTCGGCGCGGATGGCGTCGAAGTCGAGCAGCGAGTCGGCCAGCGTCCCGTCGAGATCGAAGATCACGGCGCGCGGCGAGGCGGGTGCGGCGGTCATTCCGACCCCTCGGCCGCGCCTCCCGAGCGCGCGACGTCCTCGGTCTTGATCTTGTTGGCGTCCATGCCGCGCGCGCGCTTGGTCATCGACGGCAACAGCTCGTCGAGCGGCGGCGGCTCCCCCTTGATGAATCGCAGCGGGTTGGTCCGGGCGACCACGAAGTTGCGCAGGTATGGGCTGTTGAAGCCGCGCGCCTTGAGCGCGGCCACCGCCTCGGTCACCGCCTCGTCGTAGGCGAGCAGCAACGCCGCCCGCGCGCGCCGCTCGGGGAGCGCGTCGACGAGCCGCCCCGGCAGCCAGCGGTCGGCTTTGCGCAGGATCGAATGGTAGGCGCCGCCCGACAGCCGCCCGCGCTCCTGATAGGCGAAGCCGAGCGTCGCCAGCGCCGGCTCCTCGAACTCCAGCGCGTAGGCCGTCTCGTCTTCCTTGGCGCCCGCGACCGCGGCCAGGTCCTCGTACATCCGCCGCACGCCGATCGCCTTCTCGCGCAGGTTGTGGGCCTTCTCGATGTTGAGCGCCAGGATCTGATAGGCGACCGCGCGCTCGGGGACCACCAGCGCCAGCACGCTCTTGGCGCCCAGTTCCTTGAGCGCCGTCAGCCGGTGGTAGCCGTTGGGGGTCCAGTAGGAAGCGCTCTCGGTCCGCTCGCGGACCACGATGATGGGGTCGAGGAAGCGCTTGGTCTTGTCCATCGCCTGGGTGAGTCGGCGGACGTGCGCGTCGGAGATGTCGCGCTGGAACGGCGTCGGCGCCACCTGATCGAGCGGCAGCGCCGCCAGCATCAGCGCGTGGCCGCCCAGCGGCTCGCGGTAGGTGGCGAGCACCGCGCCGCCGTCGCCCCGGATCGCCTCGGCCAGCGCCACCAGCTCGGCCGGTGGCGACTCCAGCGCCAGCTCCGTGGCGGCGAGCTCGGTCGGCCGGAGCTTGACGCCGCGGCGGCGCCGCGGCGTACCGCTCGCCTTGCGCGCGCGTCCCTTCGCCTTGGGTGTCGTGGCCATGGGACGAACCATGCCACACCCCTCGCTCCGAGGGGGCCGCGAAGAGGCCGGTGCGCGAAGAGGCCGGTATACGATCAGCCGGCTAGTTCGTGTCGCCGCAGGTGCCGTTGGCCAAGCGGTCGATGCAGATCGGCGGGCCGCCTTCGCAGGCGTAGACGAACTGGACGTTCGAGTAGGTGCCGCTCTTGACACCGTCGCAGTACGACCCGTTGAGCTGAATGGCCGTCTTCGTCGCGTCGGTGTACTCCCAGCCGTTGCTCGGATCCATCGGCACCTTGGTCGGCGTGCCCGCCGCGTTGTTGACGGAGATGGCGATGTTGCTCAGGTTCGACGGAGCGCCGGTCAGCGGGATGATGCAGGAGGCGACCACGCCCACGATCTTGTTCAAGGCGGCTTCGAGCGAGGCCTCGTCGGCGGCGGCGAAGTAGCTGGTCGTTCCGCCGGTCTGGGGCTGACCGCCGTTGATGGCCATCTGGTTGAGCGTGTTCACCGCCGACGTGACGTTCCCGATCCCGATCACGAAGGTCTGGAAGCCCTGCATCGCGGCCATCGTCACCGCCGCCTCGGCCGCCATGTCCTCGTTCGGGTCGTCGGTCATCGTGCACGAGTTGCTCGGCTTCGCCATGCCGGCGCAGCCGGACGGACAGTTGGGCAAGCCGTCCGTCGCCAGCAGCAGGAACTTGGGGTTCGAGTCGGTCAAGGTGCCGAGGTACTGCGCGCCGTAGGTGATCGCGTCGCGCGTGGGCGTGTTGTTCGCCGGCGTCGTTGCCGCGAGCGAAGCCGTGATGGCGGCCCCCGCGTTCGGGGTCCCGATCGTCACCACCGGCGCCGCCGAGGCGCTGCAGGGACTGGTGTCCGAGAAGTACTTCAGCCCCCAGTTGACGGTCGTCTGCGTGGCGCCAACGACGTTGGTCATCGCCATCGACAGCTGCGACCACTTCGAGTTCGCGCCGCAGCCGCCGGTGCAACCGTTGTCGCTGTCGTCGTCGGCCATCGAACCCGACTTGTCCTGCACGATGAGGACGTCTGGCGGCTCCGGCATGATCGCGACCGTTCCCGTGCCGCAGGTCCCGGTCCCGCCGGTGCCGGTCAGCATGATGTCGCCACCGCTGCCGGTGAGAGAGATTCCGCTGCCGCCGGATCCGTTGATCCCCCCGCTGCCGCTGGTGCCGGATCCATTTCCGGAACTGCCGGCGCCTCCGGACTCTTGCCCGGGTGCGCCCGGCGTGAATCCACAGCCCGCGAGAGCGGAGATCAAAATGACTTTTACAAGTTGTCCGCGCAACCGACGCATAGGTGACCTCCGAGAAGGGGGGCTGTCCGGATGTTGGTGTATTAGCTTACGCCCGATCGTTAAAATAAATGCCCCAAAATGAGGCCAAAGACACAGTGCCTCTCTGGCCGGGGAACAGCTCAATGGATGCTGACATGTCGGGGGATCTGCTGCGGGGTTTGCGCGAGAGTCCGGGGTGACTATCAGCGGTGACAATCAGCTGTCTATACTCGGGCCGTGGGCCGCAGGAGCGATGAACGGCCGGATCTGGGTTTCTTTTAGGTCGTCCAAATGGCGGTCGAGCTTCCGGCGCGCGGTGTCAGGGTGGGCGGCATTTCGGTCGCCCCCGGCGAGGCCAAGGCGGTCAGGATTCCCCTCGCGCCGCGCGTGCGGGGGGCGGAGCCCCGCGAGCGCGGGATTCCTGCCTGGGTGATCGTCGGCAGCAAGCCGGGCCCGCGGGTGAGCGTGGTGGCGGCCGTCCGCGGGGTCGAGGCGACGGCGGCGCGGGCCGCCACCCGGCTGGCGGCGAGCCTGGATCCCGGCGGCCTGGCCGGCAGCGTGGTCGTGGTGCCGGTTCTCCGGGCGGGGGGGCGTCTGGCGCCGCGCGGTCGGTCGGGGGCGCGGCTGCGGTTTCCGGGCGACGCCGCCGGCAA
>DATAVR010000106.1:0-14625 GCA_036267635.1 Polyangia bacterium
AGGAGTCCCCCGGCCCCCGCCGCACTCGCGTTTCACCTCGGCTCCGCTTCGCAGGGCTTGGGAGAGGGCTGGGGGCCGGTTTGCGGCAGGGTTCCAGCGCGGGTTTGGGGGCGTGGGGTTTCGAACCGGTCTGCAAGCGGAGCAGGGGTTTCGAACCGGTCTGCAGACGGAGTGGAGCGTTGCTCCGAGGCAGCGAGAGGGACGGGTGTTCGGTCGGCCGAAGCTGAGTCGGGCGGCTCTGTCGTTCCGCCCGACGATTCCAACCTTTTAGGTGCGCAGGCCGACCGAACACCCGTCCCTCTCGCCCGCGCCGAGAAGAGTTAAGCGGAGCGGAGGAGCGGCGAGAGGAGCGGAGCCGGACGCTGGTCAGACGACGTAGCAGAGGAGGACTTTGAGGTACTGGCCCTCGGTGAAGCCGGGCGGCAGGAGGTGGTCGGCGGCGGGGCCGCGGCGCTCGAAGACGCGGACCTCGCGGCCGGCCTGCTTGGCGCCCGCGGCGACGATCCGCTCGAAGGTCTCGGCGTCGACGTTCTGCGAGCACGAGCAAGTCACCAGGATCGCGCCCGGCGCGCAGGCCTGCAGGGCCAGCGCGTTGAGCCGCTCGTAGCCCTTGCGCGCGGCCTCCAGGTCCTTGCGCGCGCGGGCGAACTTCGGCGGATCGACGACGATGAGGTCGTACGCGCGCGGCGTGGCGGTCTCGAGGAAGCGGAAGGCGTCGGCCTCGACGGCCTCGATCGTGACGCCGTTCTTGGCGGCGTGGGCCAGCGTGCGGGCGACGGCGCGGGCCGAGCTGTCGACCGCGGTCACCGCCGTGGCGCCACCCCGCGCGGCGGCCAGCGAAAATCCCCCGGCGTAGGCGTAGAGATCCAGCACCCGCGCACCCTTGGCCAACGCGCCGACCCGCGCCCGCGTCTCCCGTTGGTCGATGAACATCCCGGTCTTCTGTCCCGAGAGCGGCTCGACCTCCAGCGCGAGCCCATCCTCCACCACCGCGACGGTCGTCCGCGGCTCGCCGCGCGCGACGCGCGAGCCGGCGGCGAAGCCTTCCAGCTCGGCATAGGAGGCGGGCGAGATCTCGTAGATCGTCTTGACGCCCAGCTCCGCCTCCAGCGCGTCGAAGATCTCCGGCCGCCGCAGGGAGAGCCCGAGGGTGGTGATCTGGGCGACCGCCGCGTCGCCGTAGACGTCGACCACCAGCCCCGGCAGGTCGTCCCCCTCGCTGTTGACCAGGCGGTAGACGTTGGTGCGCTCGGACGGCAGGCCGAGGCGGGCGCGCGCGGCGCGGGCGCGGGCGATCCGGCCGCGAAAGAAGCCGGCGTCGACCGGCTCGTCGGCGCGGGTGCAGAGCCGGACCGGGATCTGCGAGCGCGGGTTGTAGAAGCCGCGGCCGATGAATCGACCGTCGTGATCGCTGAGCGTCACGACGTCGCCGGGCGCCGGATCGCCGTCGACCCGCCCCACGGCGTTGGCATAAACCCAGGGGTGCCCGAACCAGAGCGGGCGGGCGCGCCCCTGCCGGAGCACGACGGTCGCGCCGGGCATCAGGCGCTCCCGTCGCGGCGGTAGGCGCCGGCGTCGATGCCGTAGCGCTGGATGATGCGCCAGACGACCGCGTACTGGCGGTCCAACCGGCGCGCGACCTGCGCGACGCTGCCGTTGCAGGCGGCCAGCGCGGTGACCAGCTCTTCGCGGGTCGGCGCTGGGCGGCGCACCCGCGTGGTCGCCGCCGGGCCGAACGGGTCGCGCACCACCCCGTTGCCCGCGGCGCCGTCGCCTGCCAGGGCGGACGGCTCCGGATCGACCGTCGTGTCCTCCAGCTCGTCGGGGATCTCGTAATGGATCTTGGCGGCGATGGTGCTCGGCAAGTGTTCGAATCCGATCGTGGGGGTGCTGCGGCTCAGGACTTCGGCCTCGGTCATCACCTTCAATACCTCGCGGACGTTGAGTGGCCAGTCGTGCAACATGAGCGCCTTGAACGCGTCGGGCTCGAAGGCCCTTCCGTCGGTCACGTCGCGCAGGAAATAGGCGCAGAGGCGCCCCAAATCCTCGATTCGCTCGCGCAGCGGCGGCAGCACGATCGGCTCGGCGCCCAGCCGTCCCAGCAGCGCCTCCTGCACGTGCGCCCCGCGGTCGAGCGCCACGCGGCTGGTGGCGGCGATGATGCGGACGTCGGCCTCCACCACCCGCGTCGAGCCGAGCGGAGAGAAGCGGCGATCCTGCAGGAAGCGCAGCAGCTTCGACTGCAGCTCGATCGGCATCTCCCCGATCTCGTCGAGGAACAGCGTTCCACCGTCGGCGGCTTCGACGAGGCCGATCTTGCGCACCTGCGCGGTCGAGTGCGCCCCCTTCTCGTAGCCATAGAGCTCGCTCTCCACGAGCTCGCGGGGGATCGCCGCGCAGTTGACGGCGATGAGCTTTCCGGAGCGTCCCGACAGAGCGTGCACCGCACCGGCGAATACTTCCTTGCCGACGCCGGTCTCGCCGACCAGCAAGATCTCCGAGTCGGAGCGCGCCAGCCGCCGGAGCTTGGAGGTGGTGAGCGCCAGCGTGGGCGAGAGCGTGGCGACGGGGGTCAGCGGCGCGCCGGCGTCCTCGTTCACCGCGGCCATCTCCGCCTGGGTGTAGAGGCGGAAGACCAGCACCTGCGAGCCGAGAAACAGCACGGCGCCGTCCTCGAGCGGCGCCGGCCCGTGGATGCGGCGCCCGTCGACGCAGGTGCCGTTGGTGCTGGCGAGATCCTTGATGACGAACAGGTCCGAGCGGTCGTCGGCGCGCTGGATGCGCGCGTGCGACGCCGAGACGGTGTTGTCCGCCAGGGTGAGCGCCGGGCCCCCCGTCGCCGGAGGGCGTCGCCCGATGTCGATGATCAGCTCGGTCATCGGCACGAGGCGGGGCGTCCGGAGGCTCTCCAGCGAGGCGCCGTCTCCCATCACGATCAGCGCCCCTTGTCGGGCCCCCTCCCCCTTGAGCCCGCGGGGCGGAAGGGTCTGGGTAATCTCGTGCAGATCGTTGGGCATGCAGGGGACTCGACCGGTCGGTTTCCGGAAGCGCCATGATATACAACGAGCGGCCTCAGGAGAGGGAACGTGGCGTGATGGTGGACGAATCGGATGATTCCCAGAAGGTCGTCCGCACCGGGCCGGAGCTGCTCGAGTCGTCGGTGACGACGCCGGCGGGAATCTCCCAGGACGAGCCGGCGCCGGCGCGGGAGCTCGGCCCCGGGGTCGTGCTGTCGGATCGCTATCAGCTCGAGGCGGCGCTGGGGCAGGGGGGCAGCGGCAGCGTCCACCGGGCCTGGGATCGTGTGCTCGGAGAGCCGATCGCTATCAAGATTTTGCGTCCTGACCGCGCGCGCGAGCGGAGCTGGATCATGCGGCTCGCCCGGGAGGTGAAAGTGGCGCGCGCCATTCGTCATCCGAACGTCTGCCGGGTGTTCGAGCTCGGCCACGCCGACGGGCATTGGTTCGTGACGATGGAGCTCGGCACCGGCGGGACCCTCCGCGCGCTCCTGCACGAAGGGGGCTCGGCGCAACGGCCGCTGGCGGAGCGGCTGGAGGACGCGCGCGCGATCTGCGCCGGCCTGGCAGCGATCCACGCCGTGGGGATCGTTCACCGGGACGTGACGCCGCAGAACTTGCTGCGGATGGGCGATGGGCGGCTGGTGATCTCGGACTTCGGTCTGGCCATCGAGCTGACGGCCACCACGACCTTGCACGGCGGGACGCCCAACTACATGCCGCCGGAGACAATGCTCGGCCGCCGCGCCGATCAACGGTCCGACGTCTGGCAGCTCGGCGTCATCCTGCACGAGCTCTTCTTCGGGCGCCGGCCCGCGTTTCGGGACATCGAGGACAAGACGACGATGGAGTGGCCGGTGCCGCCGGAGGCGACGCCCGTCGAGGAGGAGCTGGCGCGCCTGTGCGCCGACTGTCTCTCCACCATCCCGGCGGCGCGTCCCCAGACGGCGCTGGCGGTGGCCGGGCGCCTCGCGGCGGCGGAGGTGGCGCGCCCGCGGTCGGCGCTGCGGCGGAGCTGGCTGCGGGCGAGGAACGGCTTGCAGCGGCACCGCCGGCTGGTCTGGGCGGCCGCGATCGCGGCCGCGTGCGGGGGGAGCGTGCGCGCGGTTCAGATCGCCGATCGGCCACGGCTCTGCCGCGCGGCGGGCGACAAGCTGGCGGGGGTCTGGGACCCCGACATCAAGCGCGAGGTGCGGGCGTCGTTCGATCGCAGCGGCCGCTCGTACGCGGCGGGGACCTTCGCCAGCGTCGACCGCCTGTTGGGCGACTACCTCGCGCAGTGGAGTGGGATGTACACCGAGGCCTGCGAGGCGACCAACGTCCGCGGCGAGCAGTCGGCCGAGGTCCTCGACCTGCGCATGGCCTGCCTCGGCGACCGGCTGGGTGGGGTGAAGGCCCTGACGCGGATCCTCGCCCATGCCGACGGCCAGGTCGTCGACAACGCGGTGGGGGCGGCGGGCGCGCTCGGGACGCTGGAGCTTTGCGCCGACGCGCGCCTCTTGCGCAACCTGCTGCCGCTCCCCGATGATCCGGCGGCGCGCCAGGAGGTCGCGCGCATCCGAGCGGGGATCGCCGACGTGAAGGCCCTGGACGACGCGGGAGACGAACGCGGCGCTGCCGCCAGTCTGCAGGCGCAGGTGGCGAGCGCGCGTCGGGTCGGTTACGCACCCGCGCTGGTGGAGGCCCTCGTGCTGACGGGCAAGCTCGAAGCGGAGTCGGGGGGCATCGGTGCCGCCAGCCAGGCGTTCAAGGAGGCGGTCTGGCAGGCCGAGGCCTCTCGCGACGACGAGCTCAAGGCCGAGGCGGCGACCTTTCTGGTCGCGACCTCGGGACGGTCGGAACGCTTCGAGGAGGCCGCCGACTGGGCGCGCGAGGCCGACGCCATCCTGGCGCGGATCGGGGGACACGAACGCGTGCGCAGCTGGTTGGAGCAGCACCTCGCGCTCACCCTGCTGCTCCAGGGGCGATACGCCGAGGGGTTGGTCCACGATCGGCGGGCTCTGGCGATCAAGGAGCAATCGGGCGCCGGGCTGGGAGAGATCGGACGGAGCTTGAACAACTTGGCGATCACCCTCACCGATCTCGGGCAATACGAAGAGGCGCTGCGGGACTTCGACCTGGCGATCCACGATCTCGGGGAGCAGCTGGGCGACGAGCACCCGCTGGTGGCGACGTTCATCTCGAACGAGGGAGAGACGCTCGATCGCGTCGGGCGGCACGCGGCCGCGCGCGCCGCTTACCAGAAGGCGCTGCAGATCGAAGAGCGCGGCTACGGCCCGGAGAGCACCAACGTCGCCTACCCTCTGACCGGGCTCGGCAAGAGCTTTCTGGCCGATCACCGTCCGAGCGAGGCGCGGGCGCCGCTCGAGCGCGCGGCTCGGATCCGGCAGGCGAGCGAGACCGACGCGGCGCTGGTGGCGGAGACGAGCTTTGCGCTGGCGCGCGCGCTGCGGGGGGCGAACGTCGAGCGCGCGCGGGCCGAG
Source organism: Polyangia bacterium (assembly GCA_036267635.1). Lineage (GTDB taxonomy): Bacteria > Myxococcota_A > Polyangia > Fen-1088 > Fen-1088 > JADGRB01. Next base: position 5,501 of record DATAVR010000106.1, read on the forward strand.
CGGCTGGCGACGGAGGCGGAGCAGGCCTACGCGCGCATCCCCAGCGCCGCGGCCAAGGCCAAGGAGATCGCCTCCTGGTTGGCCGAGGGGCCGCCTGCCGCGCCGTCAGCGCGGTGATTGGGTGCCGCGGCGGGGGACGACCTGACCGCTGCCCGGGCGGCCGACGACGCGGCCGTCCTCGAACACCACCTCGCCGCGCCGGATGGTCGTCTCGGGCCAGGCCGAGAGCGGGCGGCCGGCGTAGACGCTGTGCCCGGCGCGGGAAAACAGGCTCTCGTCGCGCACGATCCGCTGCGCCCGCGTCTGCCAGATCACCAGGTCGGCGTCGGAGCCGACGGCGATCGTCCCCTTGCGCGGGTAGAGGCCGCAGAGGCGCGCGGCGTTGGTGGCGGTGAGCGCCACGAACCGCTCCAGCGTGATCCGCTCCTTGGCGACCGCCTCGGTGAAGAACAGCGGCAGCATGGTGTCGAGCTCGGCCACCCCCGGGCGCGGGTGCATGAGATCGAGCTTGGGGTCGAGCTTGAGCGCGCGCGTCCAGGGGGCGTGATCGCTCGCCAGCGTGTCGACGGTGCCGTCGGCGATGCCGCGCCAGAGCGCCTCGCGGTCGGCATCGCTGCGCAAAGGGGGCTGCGCGACGTAGATTCCGCCGTCGGCGTCGCGGTAGCGCTCTTCCGTCAGGTAGAGATAGAGCGGGCGCGTCTCGACGAAGAGCGGGAGCCCCTCGGCGCGGGCCGTCGCCGCGGCTGCCAGCGCCGCCGCCGATGACAGGTGAACGATGTACGTCGGAGCGCCGGTCGCCCGGCACATGGCGATCGCCCGCTCGACCGCGATGGCCTCCGAGGCGACCGGGCGGCTCTCCGCGAAGTGTGCCGTCGTCGTGTGGGCGCGCGAGGTGAGCACGGCGGTGCAACACTCGATGGTGGCCAGGTCCTCGCAATGAATGAGCGTGAGGCCGCCGGCTCCACCGGTCGCCGCCATGAGCCGGGTGAAATCCTGCGCGCAGGCGTCGAACGAAGGGAGGCACATGAAGATCTTCATGCTCGACTGGCCGGCCGCCACGGCGGGCGCCACCTCGGCGACGATCTCCGGGGTGGGGGTCAGCACGACCGCGTGGAAGAAGACGTCGGCGATCGCCTGCCGCGCGACCAGCGCCGACTCGGCGCGCACGCGATCGGCGATCGTCTCCCAGGGGAGCACGTAGGACATGTTGCCGACGGTGGTGACCCCGCCCGCCAGCGCCGCCTGCGAGCCGCTGGTGTAGTCGTCGACCCAGTCGGGCTCGCCCGGGTCGACCTGCTCGACGTTGAGATGAACGTGCGGATCGACGCCGCCCGGCAGGACGAAGCGCCCCTCGGCGTCGAGCTCGCGGGCGCCGGACATCGCGCCGCCGAGCTGCGCCACGCGCCCGCCGGCGACGCCGATGTCGGCCCGCTGCCGCCCCTCGGCGGTCACGACGATCCCCCCACGCACGACTAGGTCGAGGAGGGGGTCTGCCATCGGTCTCTCCTCATCGGCGGGTTACGCCCGTTCGCTTGAGTCGCCCCGCGCGAACGGCGCGCAGATTGTCGCGGGCGAGGATGGTGTGCGGGTGGCGCGCCCCGAGAGCGCGCCCGAAGCTGGCCGCTGCCCGCCGGAACAACGCCTCCGCCCGCGCCGGGCGTTCTTCGTTTCGTTCGAGGACGGCGAGGTTGTTGACGGTCAGCGCGACGTCCGGGTGGTGGCGCCCGAGGTGGCGCTGCAGGTTCGGCAGGGCCTCTTCGTAGAGGACGCGCGCACGGGCGGCCTCTCCGCGTTGCTGCTCGACGGCCGCCAGGCCGGCCAACCCCAATCCGTATTCGAGGCTGCGAGTGCCGAGCTTGCGCCGGAAGACCGCTTGCGATCGCCGGTAGAGCTGGGCCGCCTCGGCGAAGCGCCCGCGCGACTCGACGACCGCCGCCAGCGCCGCGACGTCGGCCGCCCAGGCGGGGTGAGACGCCCCGAGCGCCGCGGCCCGCAGCGCCACCGCCCGCCGGGCGTGCGGCTCAGCCTCGGCGAAGCGGCCGCGCGCGTGCATGATGCCGCCGAGGTTGTGCTCCAGCGTGGCGCGCGCCTGGCGGTCGCCGCGCGCCAGCAGCGGTAGGGCGCGTCTGTAGTAAGCGAGCGCGTCGCCGTAGCGTCCCTCGGCCTTGCGGAGCACACCGAGGTTGTTGAGGGAGGCGACCACCAGCGGATCGCGGCGCGGGAGCCGACGGCGCGCCTCCGCCAGGGCCGCCTGCCCATTGCGATTGGCGGCCCCGTAGGCGCCTCGCGCGCGATCGAGGCCGCTCTGCGCGAGCCGCGCGCGCAGCCGCAGCCGCAGCAGATCGAGATCCAGATCGAGATCGTCGTCGGGTGGCCGCAGGATGACCAGCGCCCGACGAAGCGCCTGCGCGGCTTCGACCGGCCGATCGCGCGCCTCGAGCACCGACGCCAGCTCGACCAGCGCGTTGGCGACGTCCGGGTGCCGCGCCCCCTCGGCGGCCGTGTAGCCGCCGAGCGCGCGGCGGCAGTCCCGTTCGGCGCTGGCGAACCGGCCGGCCGCGCGCGACACGATGGCGCGTTCGTGGGCGGCGATGGCGATCTTCAGATGCCGATCGGCGCGGGCACCGTCGGTGACGTCTCGGTCCGGGGGGATGGATGCCTCCGGCCGGCCATTGTAGCCTGGGCGCCGAAAATGTCGCCGCCGCCAACGCGATCTCGCCGGTTATTTTTCGCGCCGGAGGTGATTCAGACCTCGGCGCAGGACTGCGGGCCGGCGGCCCTCAAGAGCTTGCTGGAAGGGTTCGGCGTCCACGTCAGCTACGGCCGCCTGCGCGAGGCCTGCCAGACCTCCGTCGACGGAACGTCGATCGACACGCTCGAGACGCTGGCGGTCAGCCTGGGGCTCGAGGCTGAGCAGTTGATGATGCCGGTCGACCATCTGTTGCTCGAGGAGGCGGCCGCGCTTCCGGCCATCGTCGTCATGCGTCCGCCGTCGGGGCTGGTGCACTTCGTCATCGTGTGGCGGGTGCTCGGAGGCTTCGTGCAGGTGATGGACCCGGCGCGCGGGCGGCGGTGGGCGCCACGGGAGACGTTTCTGCGCGACGTCTTCCGGCACAGCATGCCGATTCCCGCCGACGCCTTCCGCGAGTTCGCGGTCAGCGAGGCGTTCACCCGCCCGCTGGCCCGCCAGCTGCGCGCGCTGGGGGCGGCCGAGGGCGAAGCGCTGATCGCCCGCGCGGTCGAAGATCCGGGCTGGTCGGCGATCGCGGCGCTCGACGGCGCGGTCCGGACGACCGCCGCGCTGGTGGCGTCGGGGGCGGTGGCGCGCGGACCGGAGGCGGCGCGCCTGGTGGCGACGCTGGCCTCCGCGCCGGGCGGCGGCGACGCCGGCGGACCATCCGGGCCGCCCCAGATCTATTCCACTGCGACGGCGGCACCGCCGGCCGAGGACGGGACGCCGCAGGTCTCCATCCGCGGCGCGGTGCTGCTGCGCGTGTCGGGAGCCGCGCCGCTCGACGAGGCGCAGAGGGGCGCGTTGCCGGCCGAGCTGCGCGCCGCGGTCGAGGAGCCGCGCGCGCGTCCGGCCGCCGATCTGTGGCGCCTCCTGGCCGAGGACGGGCGCGCGCGCTGGGCGGCGCTCGCCGCCGGTGTCGCGCTCGCCGCGCTGGGCGCGGTGGCGGAGGCGCTGCTGTTCCGGGGGCTGGTCGATCTCGCCGCGGGGCGTGGCGGCGGCGGCAGCGGCAGATTGCTGGCGCGGGTCGCCGGGCGCCTCTCGGGCGGCGCCGCGCTCGGTCCCGGGGGGCTCTTCGTCCTCATCGGGGCGCTGCTGGTGGCGCTGCTGGCGCTGGAGCTTCCGCTGGCGGGCGGCTTGCGCCGGGCGGGGGCGCGGCTGGAGGAGCGCCTGCGCGCGCGCTACCTGCGCAAGATCCCCCGCCTGCCGGACCGCTACTTCCAGAGCCGGCCGATCTCCGACATGGCCGAGCGCGCCCACCTCCTGCACCGGCTGCGGGCGCTGCCGACGCTGGCCGGGGAGATCGCCCGCACCGCCATCGAGATCGCCGTGGTCACCGCGGGGCTGGTCTGGCTCGACCCGCGCGGCGCGCCGGTGGCGATTGCGCTCGGCCTGGTGATGCTGCTGGTCCCGTTCGCCGCCGAGCCGGCGGTGGCCGACCGCGATCTGCGGATGCGCAACCACGCCGGGGCGCTGACGCGCTTCTACCTCAACGGGCTACTCGGGCTGGTGGCGGTGCGGACGCACGGCGCGGAGCCGGCGCTGGCACGGGATCACCGCGACCGCCTCTCCGAGTGGGTCTCCGCCGCGCGGCGGGCGCTCGCCGCGGCGTTGACGGCGGAGGCCGCGCAGACGGTGATCGGCTTGGCGCTGGCGCTGCGCCTGCTGGCAGGATTCTTCGCGCGCGGGACAGCCGCCGCCGCGCCGGATCCGGGCACGGCGCTGCTGGTGGTCTACTGGGCGCTGTCGCTGCCGGCGCTCGGGCAGGAGCTGACCGCGCTGGTCCAGCAGATTCCGGCGCAGCGCAACCTGACGCTGCGTCTGCTCGAGCCGCTCGGCGCGCCCGAGGACGACGCGTCGAGCGCGCCGTCGGCCGTCGGGGCGGACGACGACGGCACCGGCGGCGTGCGCGTCGAGCTCACCGACGTGCGCGTGGTGGCCGGCGGTCATCAGATCTTGCAGGTCGACGCGCTCGGCTTCGCCCCGGGCGAGGAGGTGGCAATCGTCGGCGCCTCGGGCGCCGGCAAGTCGAGCCTGCTCGGCCTCCTGCTCGGCTGGCACCGCCCGGCGACCGGCGAAGTCCGCGTCGACGGCGCGCTCCTCGACGGCCGAGGGATCGTGGCGCTGCGGCGGCGCACCGTCTGGGTCGATCCGGCCGTCTATCTCTGGAACCGCACGCTCGCCGAAAATCTGGCCTTCGGTCTGGCGGCCACGCCCGAGGGGCTGGCGGCGGCGCTCGACGAGGCGGAGCTGGGCGAGGTGATACGCCGTCTGCCGCAGGGGCTGGCGACGCCGCTCGGCGAAGCCGGCGGGCTGGTCTCCGGCGGCGAGGGGCAGCGGGTCCGCTTCGGCCGCGGCCTCCTGCGGGAGCGCCCACGCTTGGTGATTCTCGACGAGCCTTTCCGTGGCCTCTCCCGCGATCAACGCCGCGCGCTCCTCGAGCGCGCGCGCCTTCGCTGGGCCCGGGCGACGCTTTTCTGTGTCACCCACGACATCGAAGAGACGGCGGCGTTCCCGCGCGTCCTGGTGATCGCCGACGGGCAGGTCGTCGAGGACGGCGCGCCGTCGGCGCTGCTGGCGCAGGTAGGTTCCCGTTACGCCGCGCTGGCCGAAGCAGAGCGGCGGGTGCGCGCGGCCGCCTGGTCGGGCGACAGGTGGCGGCGGTGGCGGCTGGCCGACGGACGCCTGGTGGAGATCCCGCGGTGAGCGCCGAGCTCGCCGACTGTCTGTGGCCGCTCGAGCGCCGGGACGAGCTGACGGCAGCGCTGGCCACCGCCGCCGGGATCGCGCAGCCGGGCCCGGCCAGCCGCTTCGAGCTCAGCTACGCCGACGTGGCCCCGACGCTCTCGCCGCGCGCGCGCGCGGAGACGCCCGCCATCCTGCGCGTCGGTGCAGGCGCAGGCTTGCTGCTCGGCATCGCCGGCTACCGCGGGACGCACGCGCGGCTGGTCGTTCCGGGTGGCGCGACGGTCGAGCGCGAAGCGGCGGCGCTGTCGGCGTTGCTGTGCGCGCTGGCCGAGGGGGAGCGGCGCGCCGCCGTCGAGGCGACGGTCGTGCAGGCCGGGTTCGGGGAGGCGCGCCGCGATTCGGTCCGGTCGGGGCTGTTGGCGGCGGCGCTCGCCGGTGAGCGGGTGGCGGAGGGGACCCGCCTCGGTCCCGCGCAACCGTCGATCGGCGCGGCGTTGCGCGCCGCCGGCGTCGGGCGCCGGCTGGCCGCGGCGCTCGCCGGCTACCTCGGGCAGCTCGCGCTTTTGGTCGCGCTCTGGGGGACGGTCGGCGCGCGGGCGGTGGCAGCCGTCGATCTCGGCGGAGGGTGGAGTTGGATCGTCCTCGTCGGGCTGCTGGCCGTCGTCCGCTTGGCGTCGTCCTATGCCGCCGGGCGGCTGGCGATCGACGCCGGCGCGGTGCTGCGCGATCGGATCCTGCACGGCCTCCTGCGGCTCGACACCGAGCCGCTGCGCGCCGCCGGGATCGGCCAGCTCATGGGACGGGTCGCCGACGTCGAGGCGGTCGAGTCGCTGGCGCTCGGGGGCGGCCTCAGCGCGGCGGTGGGGATGTTCGAGCTCGCCACCGGCCTTTGCGTCCTGGCGCTCGGCGCGGCGCCGGCCGGACAGCTGACGTTCGCCGCCGGATGGGGCCTGGTCGGCGCGGTTCTCGCCGTCCGCGTGCGGCGCGCGCTCGGCGCCTGGTCGGGCGAGCGGCTGGGGCTCACCCACGATCTCGTCGAACGGATGGTCGGGCAGCGGACGCTGGTCGCGCAGGAGCCGCCGGAGCTCTGGCACCGCGACGAGGCGCGCGCGCTCGCCGTCTACGCCAGCCGCGGGCGGGCGCTCGATCGGGCGGCGGCGCTCCTGACCGTCGTCGTGCCGCGGGGCTGGCTCATCGGCGCGCTCGTCCTCCTGGCGCCGCGGTTCGGCGACGCGGCCGCCCGCCCCGGCGCGCTCGCCGCCAGCCTGGGCGGCATCCTGTTCGTCGCGAGCGCGCTGCGGAAGCTGGCGCAGGCGTTTCCCGCGCTCGGCGCCGCGGCGATCGCCTGGCGGAACATCGGCGCGCTGGTGGCGGCCGACCCACCATCGACGCCCGCCGCGCCCGCCACGCCGGCGCCCACTTCCGATGGCGTTGCGCTCATCGAGGCCCGCGGCCTCGGCTTCCGCTACCCGGGGCGCAGCGCGCCGGTGCTCGATGGCTGCGGCTTCGAGATCCGGCGCGGCGATCGCCTGCTGCTCGAAGGGCCCTCGGGGGGCGGCAAGTCGACGCTGGCGGCGCTCCTCTGTGGGCTGCGCGCGCCGTCGTCTGGCAGCTTGCGGCTCGACGGGGCGGAGGCGAGCGCGCTCGGCGCCGAGCGCTGGCGGGCGCGCGTCGGCGCCGCCCCGCAGTTCCACGAGAACCACGTCTTCTCCGCCAGCCTGCTCTTCAACCTGCTGCTCGGCCGCGCCTGGCCGCCGCGCCGCGAGGACGTCGCCCTCGCCGAGACCATCTGCCGCGAGCTCGGCCTCGGGCCCTTGCTGGCCCGGATGCCCTCGGGGCTGGAGCAGCTGGTGGGCGAGAGCGGCTGGCAGCTCTCGCACGGCGAGCGGGGGCGTCTCTACATTGCGCGTTCGCTTTTGCAGCCGCTCGACGCGCGCGTCTTCGACGAGAGCTTCGCCGCGCTCGATCCCGAGACGCTGGAGCGCGCGCTGGCCTGCGTCCTCGCCCGCGCGGAGACGCTGGTCGTCATCGCCCACCCATAGCGGTAGAGTGCTCGTCGTCGTGGCCGACGAGGTGTGGGTTGATGTCGGACGGTGCCCCTCAGTTTCGATTCCGGATTCGTCGATATAGGGGTCCGCTCATCTAGATGTCGATGTCGAATCCGACTCCCCCCCACGCGCCAGTCGATCCGGCGACCACGCCGCTCGGGCGCGGCTCCAGCATCGGCCGCTACGTCGTGCTGGGGTTGGTCGGGCGCGGCGGGATGGGCGAGGTCTACGCGGCGTACGATCCCGAGCTGGATCGCAAGGTCGCGGTCAAGCTGCTGCGGGTCAAGGCCGGCAACGGCGTCTCGCTGACAGAAGGACGCCAGCGGACGTTGCGCGAGGCGCAGGCGATCGCGCGCCTGTCGCACCCGAACGTGGTCGTCGCCTACGACGTCGGCACGTTCGAAGACAAGGTCTTCATCGCGATGGAGTTCGTCGAGGGGAACACCGTCACCTTCTGGGTGGAGCAGCAGCCGCGCACCTGGCGGGAGGTCCTGCGGGTGTTCGTCGCCGCCGGCCGCGGTCTCATCGCCGCGCACGAAAAGGGGCTCGTCCACCGCGACTTCAAACCCGACAACGTGATGGTCGGGCGCGACGGCCAGGTGCGCGTCATGGACTTCGGTCTCGCGCGGCAGATGGACAAGCCCGGTTTCAGGGAGCGCCGCCCGCGCGCCGCCGGGTCGGCGTCGAGCCGCGGCGACATCGAGGTCGGTACCGGGACGCTGCCCCTCGATCAGGGGACGCTGGTGCTTCATCAAGGGCAGGGCGAGTCGAGCGACATGCAGTCGTCCGTCTCCGGCCTGTTCGACGCGCGCCTCACCCGGACCGGCGCGATGATGGGGACGCCGGCGTACATGGCGCCCGAGCAATTCTTCGGCAAGGAGACCGACGCCCGCACCGATCAGTTCAGCTTCTGCGTGTCGCTCTACGAAGCGCTCTACGGCGAGCGCCCCTTCCCGGGAAAAAAACTGACCGAGCTGACCGCGAACGTCGTGCAGGGAACCGTCCGCGACGCACCGGCGGGAACCAAGGTTCCGTTTTGGGTGCGCAGGATCCTGCTGCGCGGCTTGCGCTCGGCGCCGGCCGAGCGTTTTCCGTCGATGGCGGAGATGCTCGAAGCGCTGGAGAAAGATCCGCGCGCGACCCGACGGAAGTGGGCCGTCTGGGCAGCGGTGGCGCTGCTGCCGGTGGCCGTCGGCGTCGGCGTCCGGCAGAGCGTCGTCGACAGGCGGGCCCTCTGCGACGGCGCGCCCGAGAGGTTGGCCGGCATCTGGGATCTCCACCCGCCCGATCAACCCGAGAGCCCTCGACAGTCGCAGATTCACGCCGCGTTCATGCGTACGGGAAAGAGCTACGCGGCCGACGTCTACGAGACCGTGACCCGCGCGCTGACCGGTTACGCGCAGAGTTGGGCAAGCATGTACAAGCAGACCTGCGAGGCGACGCAGGTCCGCCACGAACAATCCCCGGAGGTGCTCGACTTGCGGATGTCGTGCCTGCAGGAGCGGCTAAACGGGTTCCGCGCGCTCACGGACGTCTTCGCCGACGCCACCGGCGAGGTCGTCGAGAACGCCGTCAGCGCGACGAACGCGCTTTCCACTCTCGATCGCTGCGCTGACGTTCCGACTCTCAGAGCTGTCATCCGGCCTCCGGATGATCCT
>DATAVR010000107.1:0-3920 GCA_036267635.1 Polyangia bacterium
CGGCGATCTCGAAGTCGCCGAGTTCTACCTCGCAGGCTGAAGGCTTCCTCGCAGGCTGACGCCTTCCTCACCGGCTGAAGGCTCTCTCCAGCTCCCTCTTCCCACGTCCGCGCGCGTCCCGCGCCTCACCGGTGCATGCGCTCCAGCAGCGCCAGGTAGCGAGGGTCGTTGCGGACGGAATCCAGCAGCGGATCCACGCGGATCACCGCCATGTAGAAGCAGTGCCGGTCGAGCGCGCGGTTGAAGGAATCGAATGCGTGGTCAGGTTCGTTGACGCGCAGATCGTCGACGCCGACCTCATACCCGGTGCAGGCCTCGGCGGGGTCGGCAAGCAGGGCCACGCTGCGCGCGCGCCAGTAGGCCTGCCATCCATGCTGCTGATACGCCATAAGCAACGGGCCCGCGTCGATCTGTGGATGGTCTACGCGCAGCGCGCTAAGGTCATGCTGCACAGCCAGGTCCCGCTGTCCCTTCTGCTCGTAGACGAGACTTACATAATTGTCGATGGAGCCGGGCCGGTCTTCCATTTCCGCCGCACGCTCTAGTTGGGCGAGTGCGGCATCGTAGTCGCGGGCAAGGTAGAGAGTAGCGCCGAGACGGCGGTTCATCAGGAACGAGAGCGGATCGAGCGCGAGCGCGCGGCGCATGTGCGCGACCGCCTCCTGCGGCCGGTCGACGGCGTCCAAGTAGACGGCATACTTGAACTCGGCGATGGAGTCGTTGGGGTTGAGCGAGATGCCCCGCAGGAGGTTCTGCTCAGCCGCCGTCCAGTCCCACTCATAGATGGTTTGTATGCTGCCCAGCTCGGTGTAGGCCTCGCCGTTGTTCGGGTCGAGCTCGATGGCGCGTTTGCAGGCCGCCAGCGCCTTCGGCATGGCATCTTCTGGAACGGCCAGACCGAAGGCGGTCGAGGCATCAAGCACCGCCGCATAGCCGGCATACGCCGAGGCGTAGCGCGGGTCGAGGGAGATCGCCCTCTGGAAATATTCGGCGCTGTGGGGCACGTCCTGTTTGTTCAGAAAGTAGCGGCCGCGCAGATAGGCGTCGTGCGCAGCGGGGTTGATCGGCGAGCGAGGCGGTGACGGAAGAAGAACCAGGCGCGCCTGCGTGGCGATCTGCTGCGCGACACTGTCCTGCAGCGCGAGGACGTCGGTCGCCGGGCCCTCGAAGCTTTGCGCCCAGAGATGACGGTCGCTGCGCCCATCGATCAGCTGCGCGGTGATGCGAACGCGATTGCCCGAGCGCATCGTCGAGCCCTCCACGATGGCATCGACACCCAGCTCGCGCGCAATCTCCGGCAACGGCTTTCTCGAGTTCCTGTCCAGCATCACCGAGGTGCGCGAGACCACCCGGAGGTTGGGGATGTGGGCAAGCTCCGTGATGAGCTCGTCGGTCATGCCGTCGGCGAAGTAGTCCTGGCTGGGGTCGCCGGAGAGGTTCTCGAGCGGCAGCACGGCCAGCGATCGAATGGTCGGGGGCCGGCGCAGGCGTGCCGCGACCAGCCAGGAGACAGCGGCCAGAGTCAGCACGCACACCGCGACCATCGTCCCGAGCATCCCGAGCATCCCGAAGCGCAGCCGCCGCGGTCTCCGTTGGGCCGCCGCGGTGGGCTGTGTCGCAGTAGGTTGCGTCACGGCTTCCTTCCCCCCCGCCGCGGGCGAAGAAAGCGTCTCGACCTGCGCAACGAAGCGGTAGCCGACCGTAGGGACCGTCTCAATAAAACGTGGCTCGCGGCTGTCGTCGTTCAGGGCCTTGCGCAGCAGACCGATCGAGCGGGTGAGCGCGTTTTCCGTGACGGCCGCCTCCCGCCACACAACGTCAAGGATCTCCTGTTTGCGGACGAGGCGGCCCCGGTTCTGGATCAGGTAGAGCAGCAGCCGCAGGGTCTTGGGCTCCACGGAGACGGGTGCGCCGTCCGCGCTCAGGCGGAAGGCGCTGTCGTCGGCCTGGAAGCGATCGAACCGGTAGATCAACGCTGAACTCCTTTACCTGCCGCACGGTGCCCGCGAACACCTCTCCGGGGCGCGGTCTCCATTATGGTCGGAGTTCGCCCTCATTTAAGAAAAATCACGGTTTCATCGCAGCTCCATCACGACGCCGCCACCTCTGTTTAGAGAGGATCGCGCAGGTCAAAAAAGGGGACCCCATGAAAACTCAGTTCAGCAACTGCCTTCCTTTCGTCGCGCGCCAGAACGCCGGGACTTGCATCTCCGGCTCCGGCAGATCGCGCCGTGTCGCTCTTCTCCTCACCCTGTCCCTTGTGGCAGGCATGCTGTGCCTCGCCTCCCCGGCCCGGGCGGACTACTATACCTTCTCGGTGAATGGCGATGGCATCACCGCCTCCGGCCTTCTCCAGGTCTCCAACACCGGTCCGTTCGGCGCGTATACCGTCACCGGGATCAGCGGCACCTTCTCGGATTCCAACACCACATCCAACAACAACCCCTTCTCCGGAGCGATCACCAGTCTGAACTACGCTCCTCCGCCGGCCACCGATGGCACCGATACGTTCTTCAACGCCCCGGCCTTCACCGATTCCGGGCTTTCGTATGACAACCTCTTCTGGTCCGACGGCAACTCCCCGGCAGTCTGCGTGGAGGCTCCGGTCTTCTACGGCGGCGACTTCGACATCTACGGCCTCTCCTTCAACGTCGATGGTGGAGACAAATACGGTGGATACACGATCGACCTCTGGAGCAACGGCCCGGATCTCGGCGGCTATCAGTTGAACGGCTCGTCCAGCACCGGCACGTTTCTCACCCCCCAGATGGACGGCATCGCCTACGCCCAGGACTTCACCGCCGCGCTCCATCCCACGCCGGAACCAAGCTCGCTGCTGTTGATGGGCAGCGGCCTGACAGGGCTGTTCGCCCTGTTCAGGCGCAAGCGGGCAGCCTGAAAGAAACCGGGGAGCACCAGACCGGAGCGGGCGCTGATTGCGTCCGCTCCCCCTCCGTCCCTTCCGCGCCCGTCTCTTGACACGCCCTCTACAATAGAAGCAGCCGTACACGCTGGCCCGGCCCCCGCCGGGCCTTCGCTTTTGAACACCACGCGCGCCTGAAGTCCGAACCTAAAGCCTGTCCTCCGAAGACTTTGCGCAAAAAAGCGCGGGGGGGGAGGGGGGTGCCGGCGAGTACCCGCCCGCACTTGCAGTACGATGATCTGCATGTCGATGCGCATCGGTCTCGGCTTTGATTCGCACGCCTTCAAGGCCGGCGTCCCGCTGATCCTCGGCGGCCTCAAAATCGACCACCCCGAAGGCCTCGCCGGCCACTCCGACGGCGACCTCCTCCTCCACGCCATCACCGACGCCCTCCTCGGCGCCGTCTCCGCCGGCGACATCGGCACCTTCTTCCCCCCCACCGACCCCAAGTGGAAGAACGCCGACTCCACCATCTTTTTGAAGACCGCGCTCGAAGAGGTCGCGCTCGCCGGCTACGCGATCGTCAACCTCGATTGCGTGCTCATCATGCACCGCCCCAAGATCGTCCCCATCGCCGCCGACCTCCGCGAGCGCGTCGCCGAGCTCCTGCACCTCGACATGAAGAACGTCAGCATCAAGGGCAAGACCCCCGAAGGCCTGCCCCAGGATGGCACCGCCGTCGCCCACGTCGTCGTCCTGCTTGAGTCCATCGAACTGCCCAACGAGCACCGTCTCCTCGCCGCCGCCGCCGATGCCCCCGACGAGGCCGAGATCAACGGCGTCGTCAGCTCTCTGCTCAGCGACGCCCACGACATCTCCGCCCTCGGCCGCAAGCGCCCCGCCTTCGACCCCGACGACCTTACCTGACCTGCCCTCACCTGACCGCCCTCACCTGACCCCCCACCGCCCCCGCCAAAATTCTCTCCACATTTTACTTTCTGCAACCCGCGCTCCTTCGGTACAGTGGCAGCATCCTTCGGAGGCATCTCACATGGAT
>DATAVR010000108.1:0-108759 GCA_036267635.1 Polyangia bacterium
TTCCTATCGTCATCGATCGACTTCGGGACCCTGAGAGGGTCCCGCTCCCCCCGCGAAGGGCTCGAACGTGCAAAGCCCGTTCTCCCCCACGCGATTGATTCCTATCGTCATCGATCGACTTCGGGACCCTGAGAGGGTCCCGCTCCCCCCGCGAAGGGCTCGAACGTGCAAAGCCTGTTCTCTCCCACGCGATTGATTCCTATCGTCATCGCACCACCGGGATCTGTAGCTCGAAGACGGCGCCGGGGGAATCGGCGCGGTTGGAGGCGACGATGCGACCGCCGTGCTCGAGCAGGATGTTCTGGCTGACCGCCAGCCCCAAGCCGTGTCCGTCGGGCTTGGTGGTGAAGAACGGCTTGAACAGCTCCCGGGCCCGATCGGCGGGGATCCCGGCGCCGTGGTCGCGCACCCGAACCGCGATCTCGTCGCGCCCCAGGCTGGTGGCCCGCGCCGACTCGACCTCGATCGCGGCGCCGCCGGCCGGCGACGCCTCGGCGGCGTTGACGATCAGGTTGACCAGCGCCTGCGTGATGAGCTGCGGATCGACCTCCAGCGGAGGGAGGTCAGGCTCCTCGCGCCGCGCGACTTCGGTGTGGTGGCGGGCCAGCGCCGGCGCCGCAGCCTCCAGCGCCGCGTCGACCAGGCTGCCCACGGTGCAGAGCTCGAACCGGGGCGCCAGCGGGCGTGCGTAGTTCATGAGCCGCCGCACGAGCCCTTCGACCCTCGTGATCTCCCGATCGAGCGCGCGCGCCGTCTCGACGACCGGGCCGCCGCCGGGCGCGGCCGCCCCCTGCCGCTCCAGCAGCTGCGTCGCGGCCTTCATGCCGGCCAGCGGGTTCAGCACTTCGTGCGCCAGCTTGGCCGCCAGCTCCCCGACCGCCGACAGCTTCTCGCTCTGCACGAGGCGCCGCCGGTGCTCGAACAGCGCCGCGTCGGTCTCCTCCAACTTCTCGACGATGGCGCTCACCTGATCGCCCAGCGTCTCGAGCCCGGCCCGTCCCGGCAGGAGGTGGATGCGGGTCCGCTCCGCCGCCGACTCGACCTGCACCTCGAGCTCGGTGATCGGCTTGGTGATCCGGCGCGCCCACAGGAAGCCGACCAGGAGGCTGGCCACCGCGCCGGCCACGCTGGTCGCCACCAGCACGTCGGCGAGGCGCCGCACCGAGCGCTCGGCGCCGGCCAGCGTCCCCTCGGCGTCGGCGCGCGCGACCCGGCCGAACCCGGCGAAGAGATCGCGCAGCCGCTGAGCCTGGGCGTGGTTCCGCAGCAGCGCCGCCTTTGCCTCGGCGGGGCGCCCGGCGTCGTAGAGGGATACGGCTTCTCGGCGGGCGCGGTCGTAGGCGACGTACTCGGCCTGTATCTCGTCGAGGAGGTGTTCGGATTCGGCGCCACCCACCTTGCCATGCATGCGCGCGAGCCACGACTCGAAGGCGGGCCGGTTGCTCTCCAGCTCGGCCAGCCAGGCGCGGTTGCCGGTCAGGAGATATTCCGCCACGAACCCTTTCTGGTAGAGGAATGCGCTCATCGCCGCGGCGTCGTCGATGAGCGCCAGCTGCCGGCTGACCGCCACCCGGGCGACCGCCGACGAGTTTCCCAGTGAGAACAGCCCGACCGCGCACACGATCCCGACGGCGAGCGCCGTGCCCAGCGAGGCCAGCGCCAGCCGGGCCGACAGCGCCGCCGACCGCGATCTGCGCATCAGCGCAGTCTAGCGCACGATCAGATCGTCGCGGCGGTTCTTGGCGTGGGCGTCGTCGTCGTGTCCCGGGTACTTGGGCCGCTCCGAACCGTAGCTGACCGTCTTGACCCGTCCGTTTGGAACGCCGAGGTGCTCGAGGTAACTCTTGGCGGCGCGCGCGCGCTCCTCGCCGAGCGCCAGATTGTACTCGGTGGTCCCGAGCTCGTCGCAGTTGCCGTCAATTTCGAGCTGGCCGGTGGCCTTGGCCTTGACCGTGCTGGCCAATTTCTGCAGGACCGAGTGCGCGTCCGACCGCAGCGTGTACGAATCGAAGTCGAAGTAGATCGCCGGCCCGTCATTTTCCGCCGGCGGGCTGGGCGCCTCCGAGGGCGGCTCGGGGGGAGCCTGTCGCGGTTGGACGCGCGCCGCGACCGGCGCCGACGGGCGGGCGGGCGGCGCTTTCTGCTCGTGGGAGCAACCGAAGGCGCCGACACCGAAGAGCCCCAGCGCGACCGCGAATGGATGAAGCGAAGACCACGGCGAATTCATGTCGAACCTCCTGCGGGTGAGACCAAGGGGACCTCTACGAACGACCAGAACTGGCTGCGCAGCACCTGCAAGCGCTCGAACGACGCGGCGCCGTTGAGGGAGACCAGATACTGCAGCTTGGAGAGCAGCGTCGCCGGCTCGCCGTTGGCCAGCAGCGAGCTCGACGGCTGGACGACGGGGCGTTCACGCTCCCCCTCCCAGACCACGTGGCCGACGACGATGAAATCGCCGCCGGTCTTCTGTCGGGGGTGGAACCGCGCCTCCAGCACACGCAAAGCGATCCCGGATTGTGCAAGCCGTGTGCCCCGGCCGCGTGCGGCCCGACGGGGGACAGCGCGCGGCTGCCGGTTAAGGAGTGTGCAGCGGCGGGGTCGACTGACGGTTTCGTTGACGCTGCGGCGGCCGAGCTTCTCGTGTTATTGATTCCGAAAAGGGGGGCCTCCAATGCAGCTTGCGCGTCATTTCTTGCGGGTGGGACTTTTGGCGACCACGGTGCTGGGCGCTTTGACGCTGGCGCCGCGGGCCGCGATCGCCGGCGGCCGCATCGTGGTGAGCGACGTCGAGTTCGGCTCCTTCGCCTCGGAGAAGGAGATGAACGCCGCGCTCAAGAAGCAGGGGAAGACGACGTTCAACGGCGCCGGCGCCTGGTCGTTGAACATGATGATCTTCCTCGGCGCCGCCGCGGGCGGCGACAAGATCAACATCGTCTACTACGACGTCTCGAAACATCCGCCCGATCAGGTCAACTTCACGGAGGTTGGCGTCAAGCCCGACCAGAAGATCGTGCAGCTCAACGGGCAGGCGATCTCGTCGGACATGGGGTTCGTCAAAGGGCACAAGTACGAGGTGCGCGCGACCCGGGTGATCGGCGGCAAGGAAAAGGTCTACGCCAAGACCACCATCACCTTGAAGTGACGGCGCCGTGACGGCGCCCGCGCGCGCGATCGCGGTTTTTCTGCTGGGGGTCGCGTTTGCCGGGGTTGGTTGCCTGCGCGCGCCACGTCCGGGCAGGCTCGACGAGAACGCGCCCTATCTCGATCCGCGGCGGCCGGCCGCCGAGCGCGCCGCCGATCTGGTGCGGCGGCTGACCGTCGCCGAGAAGGTCGCCCAGCTCATGACCGCGGCGCCGGCCGTCCCGCGGCTGGGCGTTCCGGCCTACGACTGGTGGAGCGAGGCGTTGCACGGCGTGGCGCGCGCCGGGCGGGCGACGGTCTTCCCGCAGGCGATCGCGCTCGCGGCCACCTTCGACGAGCCGCTGGTGAGGCGGGTGGCGACGGCGATCTCCGACGAGGCGCGGGCAAAATTCAACCTGGCGCAAGCGCGCGGCGAGCGGGGTCGCTATCAGGGGCTGACGTTCTTCTCACCCAACCTCAACATCTTCCGCGATCCGCGCTGGGGGCGCGGGCAGGAGACCTTCGGCGAGGACCCGCTGCTGACGGCGCGGATGGGGGTGGCGTTCATCCAGGGGATGCAGGGGGACGACCCGCGTTGGTGGAAGACGGTGGCCACCGCCAAGCACTTCGCCGTGCACAGCGGGCCGGAGGCGACCCGCCACGTGTTCGACGCGCGCCCGAGCGCGCACGATCTGGCCGACACCTACCTGCCGCAGTTCGAGGCCGCCGTGCGGCAGGGGCGCGTGGGATCGGTGATGGCCGCCTACAATCGCGTCGACGGCCAGGCTGCGGCGGCCAGCCGATGGTTGCTCGACGAGACGCTGCGCCAGGCCTGGGGGTTCGGCGGCTACGTGGTCGGCGACTGCGGCGCGGTCGGCGACATCTTCGCCACGCACCACCTGACGCCGTCCCTCGCGGCGGCCGCGGCGGCGGCCCTGCGGGCAGGGACCGATCTCGATTGTGGCGGCGCCTACGCGGCGCTCGGGCAGGGGCTGGTCGTCGAAGCCGATCTCGATCGCGCTGCCGTGCGGCTCTTCACCGCTCGTTTTCGGCTCGGGCTCCTCGATCCAGCGCCGGAGACGCCCTGGTCGCGCCTCGGCGCGGAGACCATCGACACGCCGGCGCACCGGCAGCTTGCGCGCGAGGCGGCAGCGCGCGCCGCCGTGCTGCTGGAAAACCGCAACGGCGCGCTGCCGCTCGGGCCGGCGGTCAAACGAATCGCGGTGGTGGGACCAACGGCGGACGATCCGGAGGCGCTGCTGGCGAACTACCACGGAACCCCTTCGCACGCGGTGACGCTGCTCGACGGCATCCGTGCGGCCGCGCGGGCGCGCGGCGCGACCGTCCGCTACGCGCGCGGCGCCACGCTCGCCGGCGGCGGTCGCTCGACCGCGCAGCTGCGCGAAGCGGTCACCGCCGCGCGAAGGAGCGACGTCGTCGTCGCCGTGGTGGGGCTCGACCCGCGGCTCGAGGGCGAGGAGAACGACAGCGCGCTCAACCCGGCCGGCGATCGCCGCCAGCTCGGCTTGCCGGGGTCGCAGGAGAAGCTGGTCGAGGCGCTGGTGGCGACCGGCAAGCCGGTGATCGTCGTGCTGACCGGCGGCAGCGCGCTGGCTGTCCCGTTCGCTGCCGCACACGCGGCGGCGCTGCTCGACGCCTGGTATCCCGGCGAAGAGGGCGGCAACGCCGTGGCCGACGTCCTTTACGGGGCGGTCGATCCGGCGGGCCGACTGCCGATCACGTTCTACCGCTCGGCCGAAGACCTTCCGCCGTTCGCCGACTACGCGATGCACGGCCGCACCTATCGCTACCTCGACCGGCCGCCGCTCTATCGGTTCGGCGACGGGCTTTCGTACACCACGTTCCGATACTCCAACCTGGTGGTCGCTGCCGACCTCAAGACGATCTCCGTCGAGGTCCAGAACACCGGCGCGCGCGCGGGCGACGAGGTGATCGAGGTCTACCTGAGTCTGCGCGACCCGCCTCCCTACGCGCCGCGCCGCTGGCTGGCGGCGTTCGCCCGCGTTCCGCTGGCGCCGGGCGAGCGGCGCGCCGTCTCGCTGGCGCTGCCCGCACAGGCGCTCACGCTGGTCGACGAGCGCGGCGTTCGCAATCCGCTCGCGGGGACCGTCGATGTCGCGGTCGGCGGCGGGGAGCCCGATCGCGATGGCCGCTATCCCGACAGCGCCCGAGGCCTCGCGGCCTCGGCGCGCCTCGGGAACTGACCGGAGCGGCTACCGGAAGAAGTAGACGAACCCGAACTGCCCGGAGCCCTGACCGCCCAGCGAGAATGTCGTCGGCGAGGCGTTGTCTCCGAAGGTGAGGGCGAAGCCCGCCCGGAAGGTCAGCGCGAAATTCGGGGTCAGGAAGGCGCGCGCCTCGATCCCCGGCTCGAGCGCGAACTGAGTGGACGAGTTGTTACCAACGGGTGAGTCGTAGAAGAGTCCCGCCCCGCCCCCGATCGAGAAGTCGGCGTTCGTGCCGCGGGCGAGGTGATACCAACCGGCGACGCCGACATCGAGGTTGCCGGTCGAGGTGTTGTTGTTGTTCGAGGTGTGGCCGAATCCGACGACGGCTTCGATATGAAACAGCGGCGCGTCGTAGACGAACTCGCCGCCGGTCACGAACGGGGAGAGCCATTCGACCGCGCCGACCCCGATCGTGCCGCCGCCGACCGAGGTCATTGGCGCCGTGTTCGGCGGTGGCGTGGTAGCTGGAGGAGGCGGCTCCGTCTGCGCGAACGCGGGAGTGGTCACGCAAAGGGCGAGACCGCCCAACAACGACAGGAGAAGGGGCGTTTTCATCAGATCACCTCACGGGGTTCATGGATATCCGGCATCTCGCGACACCGGCCCAGCCAGTATCGCCCCGTGCTCGAGGTCGTCAAATTCGCGGCGGGGGCTGCTATTCGCCGGCCAGCTCTTTGCAGAGCTGCTGCTCGCGCGCCGTGACGGCGGCGCTCGGACGATCGCCGCTCGGCAATCTTCCGTAGGCCGCGGCGAGCGCGCAGTGGACGCGCGGGTCGAACGGGTTGGTGGCCAGCGACGCACGTAGCGACGCGACCGCGCCCGGCGCGTCGCCGAGCGCCAGCTGGGCCTCGCCCGCGATCAGGCTCGGCCAGGGGAGATCGGGGTAGAGCGCCTGCACCGGCGCCAGCGCCTTGAGGGCGCGATCGGGCTCGCCGAGCGTGAGGTAGGTGCGTCCCAGCTTCACCGGGAAGATCCAGTTCGCCGCCGGATCGCCGCCCCGCGCCGCCCCCGAGCCGACCGCCTTGGCGCCCTTTTCGTACTCGGCCACGGCGGCGCGCGGGTGCTCGCGCCCGAGCAGCATGTTGCCGAGGCGCAGGTAGCGAAACGGCGCGCCGGCTTTCAGTGTCGACGACAGCGCGTCCTCTTCGGCCGGCTTGCGCCCGGAGGCGATGGCGTTGGCCTTGCGGATGTGCGTGGTCGGGATGTCGATGGCGGGGAAGGTCTTGTAGTGCTGGGCGAGCATGAAGGCGCGCCAGCCGTGCTCGAACTCAGGCCAGCCGCCGCCGGCGGCTGCGGCGACCGCCTGGCGCGCGTCCTCGCCGTCGCCCACCCGCTTGATGGCGTCGCGGAGCGCCGCCATGCCCCCTTTTTCGTAGAGGTAGGCGATGGCGTTCTCCACCTCGGCGAAGGCGAGCGTGGCGTCCTCCGCCGACGGCAGCTTGGCCATCGACGGGTGCATCGCCTCGAAGCTGATGAGGTGGCCCGAGCGCAGCGCCTTGGCCAAGAGGTGCTCCATCGGCGGCGGGATTCGCCCGCCGGCCGGCTCGCGCCAGCGGCGCTCGAGAAATTTCGCCAGCCCTTCCTGCAGCCAGACCGGCGCGCGGTCCTTCGACAGCGTCGAGACGGCGTAGTGGACCAGCTCGTGGTTCATGCTGTCGAGCCAGGGGTAGCCGTAGGCGAGCGCGCGCGGCGTGGTGACCATCAGGCGCGCCCACTTGCAAAGCGCGATCGTCCCGGTGCGCGCCACCTCGGCGACCGAGAGCGAGGAGACCGCCGCCAGGTCGGAGGGGGCGCGATAGAACTCGACCCGGATCGGCTGCGAGATCTCGAAGCCGAGATCGGCGTGGAGCGCCTGGTAGGCCGCCTCGACGGTGTCGCGCGCGTAGGGGGCGAGGACGGCGTCCTCGGGCGCGTAGTGAATGACGGCGTGGGGCGAGCGCTCTTCGCGAAAGTCCTTGATGGCGTCGCGCGCGGCGGCGGCCAGCTCCTTGAGCGACTTCACCTCGCCGTTGGCCGGCTGGCTCTCGGCGGCGGCGGAGAGCGCGCGAACCGCGCCGTCGTAGTCGCCGGTGAGGAACTTCTGGTAACCGTCGAGGTAGTTGGTCGTGGCCGTGTTCGGCGCCGCGCTCTTGAGCGCCGCCAGCGCGGCGGCGGCCTCCTTGAACTGCCAGGTGTCGAGGAGTCGATCGACATTCTGGGCGGCGGCGCCCAGGTCCGGCGGAGGTCCGGCCGAGCGGGCGTCGCGCCCGAGCAGGAGCGCCAGCGCCGTCAGTCCCGCCGCGAGGGCCCCGCGCTTCACTTGACCAGCTCCTCGTAGTAGCGGCGGACCTCGTCGCGGTAACGCTCCGGCGCCTTCTCCTTCATCGCGTCGAGCAGCTCCTGGCGCCAGGCGCGCGGCGCGCTCGAATCGTCGGCGCCGGGGATGCGCACCGGGTCGTGGTGCTGCTCGGCGCCGCCCATCGAGCGCTCCTGCATCGAATCGCGCAGCTTCGACAGCCGGTCGGCGGCGTCGCGCTCCGCGGTCGCGGCCGGCTTCGATTCGTCCCGTTTGAGCGACTCGCCCGCCTCGCGCATCCGCGCGCCCGCGCCCTTCAGCTCGCCTTCGGCCTTCTCCATCCCCGGCATCTTGCCGAGGCGCCGGGAAGCCTCTTCGGCGATGTCGTCGGTGCGCTTGCCGATGGCCGCCTGCTTCTCGGCCTGCGCCCGGGCCGCCTCGCGCTCGGCCGGCGTCAGCGTGTCCGACGGCTTGGGCATGGACTTGGAGAGATCGTCGGCGATCTCCTGCGCCAGCCCGCGCGCCTCACCGACCGCGTCGGCGCGCTTGTCGCGCTCCCCTTCGACGCCGCCGTGGCGAGCGCGCCGCGCCTCCGCCAGCTCGTCGAGGTGCTCGCCGGCGCGCTCCAGGCTGCTCTCGGCGCGCTCGGCCTCGCCCTTGGCCTCGGCCAGATCCCGCTCGCTGAGCAGACGTCGCAGCTGCTTGGCGCTCTCGCGCGCGCGGTCGACCTCTTCGCTGAGCGCGCTCTCCGGATCGCCGGTGGGGACCGTCGCCAGCTTCTGTTTGAGCCGGTCGATTTTTTCCCCCTCGCGTTTGAGCAGCTCGTCCATCTGCCCCTTGAGCCGCCGGTCGACCTCCGCCTCCTGCTTGTCCGAGATCGCCTGGGTCTCCTTCTGCAGCGCGCGCTCGTCCCCCTCGATGTCGCCGATCTTCTTCATCAGATCGGCGACCACCCGGTTCTCCTGGGGGAACCGCTCCGCGCCGAACCCGTCGAGGTTCTGATCGAGCATCTTCCGCATGCCGCGCAGATCGTCGCCCAGCTCGGCCAGCGCCTTTTCCAGATCGGCGTCGTCGCCCCGTTCGATCATCTCGTCCAGCTTGCGCGCCTGTTCTTGCAACCCCTTCATCTCGGGGAGGTTCCGCCACTCCTCGGGGACGTCGTTGCGCGCCTGCAGCTCGGCGATCTTCTGCGCCAGCTCGCCGAGGCGGGCGCGCAGATCGCGGGCTTCTCGGGCCAGCTGGCGCCGCAGCCCTTCGTCCTTGGTCTTCTTGTAGCGCTCCAGCAGATCCTGGAGCCGCTGGTGCGCCTCGGTCAGCTCCTTGCCCAGGCTGGCCAGATCCTCGAGCCGCTGCCGACCGATCAGATCGTCGAGCCGCAAGACGTCGCTCTCCAGCTCCGCGACCTGCTTCGCGGAGGCCGCGTCGAGCCGCGCCCGGCCGCCGGCCGGTCTGGCCTTGAGCGCCGCCAGCGCCTGGGCCTCGTCGCGCAGGAGGTGTTCGAGCCGATCGGCGATCCCGGCCAGCGCCGCCCGCAGCGTCTTGCCGAGGGTCCCTTCGCGTCGGTCCTCGTCGAGCAGCCGACCGAGCAGCGCCAGATGGGCCTCCTCGGCCTCGTGCACCGCCGCGATCGCCGCCAGGCGCTCGTCGGCGGCCGTCGCCTCGGTCGTCCCCGGCGCTGGCGGCGGCGCGACCGAGGGGTCACGCTCGAGGCGGGCCGCCAGATCGCCAATCAGTTTTTCCAGGATGTCCCGCTGGCGATCGAGCCGGTCCTCCAGGCTCTCGTGGGGATTCTGAATCACCAGGTACAGCGTCCGGGACGATCCCACCTTGGGCCCGGAGATCTGGTCGCGATCGTGCGCCTCGATCCGGTAGGCGATCCGCTCGGCGCCAGAGAGTCCCGCCGTGGCCGGATCCCACAGCGTCCGCCCCTGCACGGCGCGGCCGCCGGCGCCGTCGCGCAACGGCACGTGCTGCTCCGGCCGATCGCCGACTCGGTAGACCAGCTCGACCGCGCCCAGGCCGAAGTCGTCGCTGGCCGAATAGCCGATCTCGATCGGTCGCGGCGTGGCCAGCTCCAGCCGATCGGCCGGCCCCAGGATCTCCACCCGCGGCGGGGCGTCCGGCTCGGCGGTCAGCCGGTGGCTGCGCTCCTCGCGGACCGGCCTCCCGAACGCCGGCTCCAACCAAAAGCGATAGCTCCCGTCGCTGGTGAGCGTCAGCTCGGCGGTGAGCGTCTCGCCCGAAAGCGCGGCGCCGATCTCGCCCGTCTCGCCACGGTCTCCCAGCAACAGGAGGGCGCGGCGCGCCGGGCGCAGCGGATGGGTCTCGATCCGGACGTGGGTCCCCTTGACTGCGGCGATGTCGCCCGTCGATCCCTCGACGGTGCGCGCCGGAAGGCCGGTGTAGGCCGGGTAGTCGTAGGTGACGCGCAGATCGCCGACGATCGGCACCGCCGAGACGGTTGCCCCCTCGAAGCGCGACGGCCGACGGACCAGCGTCCGCAGCCCGCGGGCCGCGGAGGGCCAGGCGCTGACCGCCGCGATGAGCGCCGCCGCCACCAGCCCGGCGACCGCGATCGCCCGCGCGGCGGGACCGAGCGACACCAGGCCGCTCGGGGCCACCGGCCCGAGCGCGCCGGCCACCTGCTCGCGAAACGCGCGCACCAGCGAGGGCGACGCGGCGCCGCGCGGGTCGTCCGCCGGCAACTCGGCGAGCTCGACCGCCGACAGCAGATCGCTGGCCATCGCCGGCAACAGCGCTCCGGTGCGGCGCGCCGCCGCGCGGTCGCCGCGAAGCGCGCGCGCGGGAACGAGGACGCCGCGCGCGAGCACGACGAGGGCCAGCGCGCCGGCGAAGGCCGCTGTGAGCGTCGGCCAGAAGTCGGCCGGCCCCACCACCATGGCCGAAAGCCCCAGCGCGAAGAGGCCGATCCCCAGCGCCGCCGCGCCGTAGCCCGCCGCCGCCAGGCCGGCGCGCAGCAGAAGGCGCCGCCGCACGGCCGCGAGAAAGCTGTGGATTCCGTCCCTCTCGCCCATGGCGTCCCGGAATCGTATCAACTTCGGGGCGGCGAAGCCCGGTCGCTCGATTCCCGACCCTGCTAGTATCTCGGGCTCCGTGCATCCGCCGCCGTTTCCGCCCGGTTTGCGCGGCCCCCTCGACCAGGGGCCGTCCGGCTTCGCGGCGCGCGCGCGGGCTTTCGTCCGGGCGCACCCACGGCTGCGTTTGGCAGGCGCCGTAGCGCTGGTTCTGCTGCTCGTCTATCCGTTTGCCGTCGGTGCGCTGGCGGCGCACCTCGCCGAGAGCCGGCTCTCGGCCAAGCTCGGCCGGGCGGTGACCGTCGGACACGGACGGGCCGGCCTCGGCCAGATCGTGCTGGAAGACGTGACCATCCCCGGCGCCGCGGGCGGGCCGCCGCTGGCCACCATCGCCCGCCTCACCATCCCGTTCGGGCTGGCGCTGGGGCTGCACAGCGCGGTCGAGGTGATCGGTCTTCGGGTCCACGCCGTGCGCGGTGGGAACGACGACAACCTCGAGGCGATCCTGGCGAAGGTGAACGGGCGCGGCCATCACGCGGAGGCGGCGCCGCCGCCGGCAGCGGGCGCGGCGCCGACCGAGGCGGCTGGGCCGACAGAGACCGCGGCGCCGACCGAGGCGGCTGGGCCGAGCCTGCCTGACGTCATCCTCAAGGACGCGACGATCGAAGCGCGCGATGAGAAGAGCCACCTGCGGCTCTCGATCGCGGGCCTGGACGGAGAGATCCGGCCCGGCGCCCGGCTGGCGCTCCGCATGCGCGCGGTCAAAGGCGGGCTCATGCTCGGCGGCGAAGGGGAGGGGCCGCGCTTCGGCGCCGACGAGCTCGACGTGGAGACGCCGCTCACCGGGATGCGCCCCAGCGGAATCCCGGCGTTGCGCGTGGCCGGCGGGAGCGCCTCGCCGCTGCCGCAGCTGGCGCTGACCGGCATCGCCGGCGTGATCGGCCCACCGCCGGCTGACGCCGCCGGCAAGCCGGGCGCCGGGGCCGGGCTGGTGATCGATCTGCGCGGCAGCTACGGCGGCGCGCACGAGGCGCTCTGGACGGCCAAGGGGCACGCCGATCCGGCGCACGGCATCGGCAGGCTGTCGCTGCGGGCCGAGCAGTTCTCGCTGGGCCGCATCGCCGACGTGTTGCCGCCGTCGGTGCTGGCGCCGGGGAACACGACGCTCGACGCGGCGCTGGATCTCGACTGGTCGGGCGACGCCGTCAACTTTGGCGGCGAGCTGGCGGTGGTGGGCCTCTCGCTGCAGAGCGAGGCGCTGGCCGCCGACCCGGTTCAGAACGTCTCGCTCGGGCTCAACCTGCGTGGCACGGTCTATCCGCTGGCGCGCCGGCTCGACCTCGAGCGCGCCGAGGTGCGTGTCCGCGACGTGACGGCGCGTCTCACGGGGCACGTGGCGATGCCGGCGGGGACGTTCCGCTTCACCAACGGCAAGACGCTCAGCGTGGTCCCCGACATCGATCTTCACTTCTCGGTGCCGCGCGTCTCGTGCGCCAAGCTGCTGGCCAGCATTCCGAGCGCGCTCGTGCCGCGCCTGGAAGGCTTCGTGCTGCAGGGGTTCTTCGCCTCCGACGTCGGCGTCAAGATCGACTTCGCCCATCTCGACGATCTCGATCTGAGCGGCAAGGTGGGCATCGACGGCTGCAAGGTGGTGAAGGCGCCAGCCGACGTGAAGGCGCTGGCCGATCCAGAGACCTTGGTGATCAACGTCGAGGTGCCCAAGCTGCCGGGGGGCCAGCCCGGCGAGACCGACACCATCCCCGTGGTGGTCGGCCCCGAGAACCCCGACTTCGCCCCCTACGATCAGATCTCGCCCTATCTCGTCGGCTCGATCATGACCACCGAGGACAACGGCTTCTTCAAGCACCACGGGTGGGTCAGCTCGGAGTTCAAGAGCGCGCTGCGACGCAACCTGCAGGGGGGCGGCTTTCGGCTGGGCGCCTCGTCGATCACCATGCAGATGGTGAAGAACGTCCTCCTCACCAAGGACAAGACGCTCTCTCGCAAGCTGCAGGAGCTGTTTTTGGTCTGGTACCTGGAGCAGGTGCTGCCGAAGGAGCGGATCCTCGAGCTCTACTTCAACGCCATCGAGTTCGGCCCCCGCATCTACGGCATCGGCGCGGCGACGCGGCACTACTTCGGCAAGAAGCCGGCCGATCTCAACCCGCTGGAGGCGGCGTTCTTCTCGTCGATCTTGCCGAGCCCCAAGCGACGCTACGTGCAGTACTGCCACGGCTCGCTGTCGCCACAGTGGGACCGCTACGTCCGCAGGATCCTGGCGAAGGTGCACGAGCGCGGCCGGATCACCGACGACGAATACGCGACGTTCTCCACCCAGCCGTTCGTGTTCGACCGGAGCGAGGCGAGCTTCACCGAGAAGCAGTGCCTCGACTGGGTGAAGAGCATGGCGCCTAAGCCCGAGCCCGAGACGCCGCCCGATCTCGAGGAGGGCGACGCCGGCGCCGACGCGAGCGACTGGCCGCAGAAGCGGCTCAAACGCCTCTTTTCGCACGCCGTGGCGCACCGGACGCCGGCGCCGTCGACGAGCAAGTCGATCGTCGCGCGGACGCACTGACCGGCGTCGAGGCTGTCACCGAAGCTGGCGCCGAAGGTGTCACTGACGCTGTCACCGGGCGCCGCCGGATCGCGGTGCTAAGCTCGCCGCCATGAGCCCAGCTTCAACGCGCACCGCCCTGGTCGTCGGCGCCAACCGCGGCATCGGCCTCTCACTTTGCAGGCGCTTCAAGGCGCTCGGGCGCGAGGTGATCGCCGCCGGCCGACGGTCGTCACCGGCGCTCGACGGCCTCGGCGCGCGCGTCGAGCTGGGCGTCGACGTGACGGACGACGCCAGCGTCGCCGCGCTCGCCGAGCGGCTCGAAGGGGTCGTCCTCGACGAGCTGGTCTGTAACGCCGGGATCCTGCACGAGGACGATCTGGACGGCGTCGACCTGGCCGACGTCCGGATGCAGCTGGAGGTCAACGCGCTCGGCCCGTTGCGGGTGGCCAAGGCGCTGCACAAGAACATCCGCCGCGGCGGCAAGCTGGCCCTCATCACCAGCCGCATGGGCTCGATCGCCGACAACGCCTCGGGCGGTTACTACGGCTACCGGATGTCGAAGGCGGCCCTCAACGCCGCCGGCATGTCGCTGGCCCGCGACCTGCGCGGCGCCGGCATTGCCGTCGCGATCCTCCACCCCGGCTTCGTCCGCACCGACATGACGGAGGGGAGCGGCAACGTCGACCCCGACGCCGCCGCCCAGCAGCTCATCAACCGGGTCGACGCCCTCACCCTCGAGACCACCGGCACGTTCTGGCACGCCAACGGCCAGGTCCTGCCCTGGTGATTGCTGGCCGAGTCAGCGCGAGGTCAGCCGGACGACGAGCCAGAGCGCGCCGAAGGCGCCGATGACACCCGAGCCGATCTGAAGGCCCCAGCGCTCGAAGCTGCGGGGCGCGCGCCGCGCGCAGGTGACGACGATCGGGAGCGCCAGGGCGATCACCAGGAGCTGGCCGAGCTCGACGCCCAGATTGAAAGAGAGCAGCGAGAGCAACAGCCCGCGGCGCGGCAGGCCGATCTCGCGGAGCACCGAGGCGAACCCGAGGCCGTGCACCAACCCGAAGCCGAACACCAGCAGCCAGCGGCCGCGCGGGGCACGTGGGACGAGGTTCTCGAAGCCGACGAAGGCGACCGAGAAAGCGATGGCCGGCTCGACCCAGCGGGTGGAGAGCCAGCCGGGGTGCAGCACCTGCGTGACCAAGGTGATCGAATGCGCGACGGTGAAAGCGCTGACGATCGCCACCGTACCGCGCACCGCCTGTCGGGGCGTTGCCGCCTCGGCGATCGTGCTTGGTGTCGTCCGGGTGCGCAGGCCGGCTGCCAGCAGGAGCGCCATCAGGAACGAGAGGTGATCGTAGCCGGTCAGGATGTGCGCCACGCCGAGCCGCAGGTAGAGGAGCGCGCTGCGCCAGAGCGGCTCGGGGACCTGCAGGTCGACGGAGATCTCGTGCGCCAGGTTGTGAAAGACGATCGACGCCGCAGCCGGGTCGCCCTCCGCGGCCTCGCCCAGCGCCAGACGCGTGTAGCTGCCGTGGTACGGGTCGCGGTCGAAGAAGAGGTCGTACCGGAAGTGCAGCGCGCGGGCGTTCGGGCCACAGGCGAACCGCTCGGTGAAGAGCGAGGTGGGCTCCGGCGACGCCGGCGAGCTCGGATCGCCGGCCAGCGTCGCGCCGACCGATCTGCAGATCCGGGTCTCGCCGGAGCCGGCGCTGGCCGCGACCCGCAGTCCGCCGCGGAGGATCTCCGCCGCCTGCGGCCGGCGGTCGCCGAGGAGCCGCACCAGATCGACCGAACGAATCCGCAGCCGCCAGGTCAGATCGCCGCCGTCGGCGCCTGCCGCGGGGTAGCTGATCTCACCGAAGGTCGTCGTCTGCTGGTGGGCCAGGGCCTGCGCGCCGCCGCCGGCGACCAGCGAGAGCGCGGCTGCGATCGCCGCCGGCGCGCCTCTCATGGCGGCGGATGGTAGCCGACGCCGTCGTCGGCGCGCTATCTCCGTCAGCCGGCGCGCGCGATCGGGGTGGCGCGGCGATGGCGCCGTGGCATCTGCACGACCAGGACGGTGGCGTCCTCGGTGGCGCGCGCCTCGGAGCCGAGCAGGGCGGCGCAGATGCTCTCCGTCCCGAGCCGCGCGCGCGTCAGCCGCTCCAGGAGCGCGCTCTGTCCAAGCTGGTCGCCGTGGGTGGCCAGCCGATCGGTGATGCCGTCGGTCACCAGGACCAGCGCGTCCTCGGGCGCCAGCACGACGGTGGTCCCGGGGTAGATCTGCGCCGGCAAAATTCCCAACGCCAGGCCCACGGCGCGCGGCAGATCCTCGGCGTCGCCGCCCGCGCGCTTGACGAACGGACCGAGGTGTCCGGCGTTGGCGATCTCGGCCAGGCCGGTCACGGCATCGAGCCGCACGCAGACCGCGGTCACGAAGCGATCGTCGATCTTCTGTTGGAACATCCAGTCGTTCAACGACGCCAGCACGATGCCGGGAGCGGCACCGCGCGCGATCTCCTGCCGGAGAATCCAGCGCAGGGCGTTGACCGGCGCCGCGGCGCTCGGCCCGTTGCCGCAGACGTCGGCGACCACGATCGCGACCCGCCCGTCGCGTTGTTGGATCACCTCGAAGAAGTCGCCGCCGCTGCCGGCCGGCGCCGACTGCTTGGCCGCGACGTTGAGCCGGCTCCAGGTCGGAAGGTGAATCGTTCCCGGCCGACGGGCGCGCCTGCCACCCGCTTTCGTCGGCACCGACACGCCGCCCCGCTCACCAAATTCGTCCATCGCCGACATAGAACGTCACTCCTCGGGCAAATTTCGCGCCCGCTCCGTCGCCACCACCCAATCAAGCTATCTCAGCCGTTTACAAAATTAAAGCTGAAAATAATGTATGGTACGTAAACATTTTATCAAGGCGACTCTATCTGATTTAGGGATAAGTCAGAAAACGTAGGGGAATCGGGGCCTTGGACCTACCTGAGGGTGATCTGGCCGCGGAGCTCGATCTGCCGCGACGATGCTCCGACCAACAGCTCGAACGTCCCCGGGTCCGCGCGCCACTGCTTCGTTTTCACGTCGAAGTAGGAGAGCGCGCGCCGGTCGAGCGCGATTCGCACCCGCTTGGTCTGGCCGGGCGCGAGATCGACCTTGGCGAACCCCTTCAGCTCCTTGGGCGGGCGCGGAACCGCCGCGTGGCGATCGCCGACGTAGAGCTGCGCCACCTCCGCGCCCCGGCGCTTGCCGACGTTGGTGAGGTCGAAGGTGACGGTGACCGGCGCATCGCCCGAGAGCACCTCGGGCGACACCGACAACGCTCCGTATTTGAAGCGGGTGTACGACAGACCATGGCCGAACGGATAGAGCGGCTTGGCGCCGGTGGCGTCGAAGTGCCGGTAGCCGACGAAGACACCTTCCCGGTAGGCGATCTTCTTCGCGGCGTTCGGGTAGTAGCTGGCGGCGACGGCGCTCTCCTCGAAGCGGCGCTCGAACGTGACCGGCAGCTTCCCCGACGGCGTCACGTCGCCGAACAGCGCCTCGGCCAGCGCGGTGCCGCCCTCTTGCCCCGGGTACCAGGTTTCTATGATGGCTGGGACGTGGTCGACGAAGCCGGTCATGTCGACGCCGCCGCCGGAGGTCAGCGCCACCACGACGTGCTTGTTGGCGGCGCGGACGGCGGCGATGAGCTCGTCCTGCCCCGCCGGGAGCTGGAACGTCCGGTCGTACCCTTCGCTCTCGGTCATCGGCTCGAACCCGGCGGCGACCACCACCACGTCGGCGCGCGCCGCCAGCTCCTTGACCGCCGGATCGACGAAGGCGTCGGCGCGGCGCACGCCCAGGCCGACGCGCGCGTGGTGATCGCCGTGGAGGTACTCGAACCGGATGGCGTACGGCTTACCGGCCAGGAGCGGCAGCGAGGCGAATTGAATCGGCTGCGGTCCGCGCGCCCGGTCGAGGATCAACTTGCCGTCGACGTAGAGGCGGTACTCGTCGAGGCCGTAGCTGAAGGCGGCGAAGCGGTAGTCGCCCGAGGTCGCCGGAATGAAGGCCCCGGTCCAGCGCGCCGATGACTGCTTGCGCGCGCCGGTCGGCCAGAAGTTCGGCTTGTCCCAGGCGAAGTTGACGTGCTCGTCGACGCGCGTGAGCGCCGGCGCGCCGGCGAGCGCCGGATCGTCGAAGTATTCGCCCTTGAGCCCCGGCTGGCCCGGCTTTCCGTTGGTTGGGGGCGCGGTGACGAAGTCGGTGGCGTCGAAGATCTCGGCGAGCGTCGGGACGCCGTGGTGGACGAGGACGGTGGCGCGCCCGCGCAACGCATCGGCCAGCCCTTGCACGAAGCTGACCGCCGCCAGCGGCCGCACCTGCGCGCTGCCGCCGCCCACCGGGACGGCCGGGTAGGCGTTCGGTCCGATGAGCGCGACGGTTTTGATCTTCGACTTGTCGAGCGGCAGGAGGTCGCCTTCGTTCTTCAGCAACACCAGACCGGCGCGCGCGGCGTCGAGCGCGGCGGCCCGCCCCTCTTCGCTGTAGAGTGAGAGCGTGGCGTCGGCGGCCGGGCGGTCGAGCCAGCCGAACCGGATCGCGGTGCGCAGGATCCGCCGGACCTTGTCGTCGATCGTCGCCGCCGAGACCTTGCCGGCCTCGAGCGCGGGCAGCAGCGTCTCGCGATTCATGAACTTCGCCGACGGCATCTCGAGGTCGAGGCCGGCGTTGGCCGCCGCCACACCGTCGTAGGTCGCGTCCCAGTCGGACATGACGACGCCGTCGAATCCCCACTCCTTCTTCACTAGGCCGTCGACCAGCGCGGCGTTCTCGGTCATGTGGAGGCCGTTCACCAGGTTGTAGGAGGTCATCAACGCGCCGACGTGCGCCTCCTTGATCGCGGCCTCGAACGCCGGCAGATAGATCTCGCGCATCGTCCGCTCGTCGATGTCGGAGCTGGTGTGGTGGCGATCGACCTCCGAGTTGTTGCCCAGGAAGTGCTTGATGGTCGCGCTCACCCCTTGCGCCTGCATCCCCTCGACGTAGGCGA
The DNA here is from genome assembly GCA_036267635.1 of Polyangia bacterium. Lineage (GTDB taxonomy): Bacteria > Myxococcota_A > Polyangia > Fen-1088 > Fen-1088 > JADGRB01. Next base: position 18,245 of record DATAVR010000108.1, read on the forward strand.
CCGCCATCCGCGACGCCAGGAAGGGATCCTCGCCGAGGTACTCGAAGTTCCGGCCGCACATCGGCGCGCGGTAGATGTTCACGCCGGGCGCCAGCATGATCTGGACACCACGCGCGCGGGCGTCGCGGCCGATCATGGCGCCGACACGCTCCGCGAGCGCGACGTCCCAGCTGGCGGCGAGGCCGATCCCGGCCGGGTAGGCGGTCGAGGGGCCGACGTTGCGGACGCCGAACGGTCCGTCGGCCATTCGAAATGCCGGCAGCCCGAGCCGTTTGACGGCCCGGACGTAGAAGTTGTCGGTGCCGCCCAGGTAGTCGATCTTCTCGTCGAGCGTCATCTGGTCGAGGATCGCGTCGGCGCGCTTCTCGATCTCGGCGGCGGTCGGGGTCGGGGTCGGTGTCGGGGTTGCTGTCGGCTTGGGGGTCACGGCGGCGGCTTTCGTCAGCAGGAGCCCGGCCCCGGCGACGACGACGGCGGCGCCGAGGACGCGGGACGAGATCCGTCGGAGAATCATCGCCGCGAACGTAGCATGCAGGTCACGGCGCGCGGGAGATCTGGCCGGCGAGATGGCGCGTGAAGGGGGGGATCTCGAGGCGCAGCAGCCCGTCCACGCCGGCGACCGCCGCCGTCCCGACGACCGCGCCGGTCACGTCGTTGCGCCAGACCACCCGATGGTCGCCGGGGGGGAAATCGCGCAGGCGGACCGTCACGCCCGCGACCTCCCGCCCATAGCTCGGCGCGGGACCGACGATCCAGAGCGCCCGATCGTCGCCGCGGCCGAGCGCCAGAACCGTCGTTCCGGCCGGGTCGGCGGTTGCCGTGTCGTCGGGCTCGAACGACTGCCGTGCGTCGAGCCCCCGCAGAAAGTCGGCGAGGACCCGAAAATGATGGGCGCGCGCCGGCGTCATCGGCTCGTCGGAGTCGAGGTGGAACGGCGGCGCGGAGTGCGCCAGCGCGCCGGCTCCCGAGAAGATCGCGGCCCAGATCCCGGTGTGGGTGTGATCGTAGAGCGCCGGATCTTCGCCGCCGTAGGCGAACTCGCCGCAGAAGATCGGTTTGCCGTAGCCCCAGGTCTGGCGCACGCGCCGGATCATCTCGTCGGCGTGCGCGCGTGGATCGTGGACGCCGTAGAGGTGCCACTGGATCAGATCGAGATCGGGGCTCTGGTACAGCGGCCGCTCGTCGCCTTCGATGTTGGAGGCGAGGCCAATTGAACCGACCGTGACGAGATGGCCGACGGGATCGCGTGCTCTCCAATCGTGCGCCAGGTCCTCGGCCCAGGGAATCCAGAGTCGTTCCGGGATTTGCCCGTCCCATTCGGGCTCGTTGAGCAAATCGATCGCCAAAAGGTGAGTCGAATAACCGTAGCGCGCCAGCAGGTAGCGGAGCTTGCGTTTGGCGGCGGCGCGCAGATCGGCGCGCGTGAAGACCTCCCCGTTGCGCGTCGCCGAGCCGCCGTTGACCACGTTGTAGGGGTTGTCGTTCCAATTTTTCCACGAGTCGCCGGGGGACAATCCGATCGCGAATGCCGTCAATATGACGTAGATTCCGTGCGCCTCGGCGGCCGCGAAGATTTCGTCCAGGTCGCGCGCCACCGTCTCGTCGAACGTACCCAACTTCGGTTCGAGACAGCCGAGGCGGACCGGCAGGTGCGGGCCTTTCCACTTGCAGCCCGTGATGATGAACAGCCGGAGGGTGGTCATTCCGCTCTCCGCCATGGCCGCGACGTAGTCGGCTGCTTTCAGGTGACGGTAGTTCCAGCTGGGGTCGTAGACGTTGATGCGGTTTTCGCCCAGCACGAAGAAAGGCGTCCCGTCATCGAAGCGCAACAGCCGTCGATTCGCCGGATCGATGCGGACCGGGCCGCGGTCACTGCCAGCTCCGACACGGAAGCCCCCGCTGGCGAGCAGCGGACCATCGTCAGCCGCTCGCGCCTCGTAGCGGTATTCGCCGAGCTCAGGAGGCGCGAAACGAAATACCGAGCTGTCGCCCGACGGAAAACCGAACACCCGCGTCGTTCGTCCGGTGGCCGAGGTGAAGGTGATGAACGGATCGGCGTCGTACGGCTGGCGCCCGGGCGCACGGATCTCGACCTTCGCGTATCGCGCCACCGCGGACGACGTTGCGCCAACGCCGTCGGTGGGGCGAACGGTCGCCGCGGAACAGCCGAAGACGAGGGCGGCCAGCACCAGCGCGACGAGTGCTCCGTTCACGCCTCGCTCCCTGTGCCGCCGGGCGCGCCTCCGGCGGCACCGTTCCCCCGAACGGGTTTGGAAGCAACGCTCGCGCGCGGAGGCGAGGGAGACCGCTCTAGGCGGCCTTCTTCAACTTCTTCGCGCGCCGCGCTTCGCGGTACTTCTTGATCTGCGCTTTGGGAATGTCTTTGTGCTTGGAACAAACCATTCCGAACACCGGCGCAGCAGGGTTCTTGCATCCGGGAACCGGGCAGAGCTGTTTCGGGCCCTTGCGCCGCGGCTTCTTTCCGAGCGCGAGGCCACCGGCCAAGCTGGCGAGCTTGGGGGGACGGCCCGGCGATCGCTTGCCCCCGAGCGCGTTCTCGACTGCCACGCGGGCGCGATCCAGAGCCTGGTGCTCCATCAGGGAGCTGAGTTGATTGGCGAAATCCTCGATCAGAGAGCGAATTGTCATCGGCGCGGATAATAGGCCCATCATTTGACGCCAAACAAGGGTTTGTAAACGTGGGCGCGACTTTTTTCTTCCTCCTAATTTTCGCACTGACTTTCGCACGTTCTCCCGCGTTCCCTCATCGGGGCGGTGGATCGACGTTTCGGAATTGTCGGCGATACGGGAACCGAGAGTCTCCAAAGCTCGGCGCCACCGTCGGCGAGGCCCCGCTCGTTTAAAAATGCGACGTCAATTGGGCTACAGCGTACGAAAATCAGGCGGCGTCTCAACGACGGTCGACGCGAATGACAATTTCTCACGCAACGAGCCATACGCCTCGGCGGGTCCGTCCGTGGGTCGCCGTTTGGTAGCGACAAACGACGCGCGAACAAATTTCTGACTTTCGTCCTCCCGGCCGGCTGATCGAGAAGAGCGCGGCCCCAGGCGCGTGACGCGCGCCGGTAATGATAATGATCTTGACAATTAATATCAGCACCGACTCGACCGACTGGCTCGACGCGCCGACGGAATTCGACGTCGTCCCCACGGAGTTTCAGGTTCTGTACGACTGGGTGGCCCAGGGAGCGCTCGACAACTGAGGTCCGGCGATTTTCGAACGCGTCGCGCGCGACCTGACGCGCTGTGGGGCGGGCGGGCGGGGTCCGCTTGCGCCGGGGGTTGAAAATGAATATCAATTACGGTATCGATTAGGTCGTCCGGAGACGCATGCGCGCGAGCTCGTCCACGCCTCGGTTTTTGCGATCGCTCCTTCGCTGGGGCGGCGCGGCGGCGGTGGCGTTGTCGATCGGATGCGGGACCGAGGGCGCGGTCGGGAGCGCGCCAACCGGCGGGCAGACCGCGCAGGCTTCGGCGGCCTCGCCGGCTTCCTCGCGGACTTCTTCGATCGATCGCGCGCACATCGTGGCCGTCTATCAGAGTCACTGCGGATCGTGCCACCGTCCGGTCGCGCCCGGCAGCGAGCCTTCCGAACGTCTGCAAGCCGAGCTGGTCGTTCACCACAAGCGCACCCGGTTGAGCGAGGCGGAGTGGGCCGGCCTCGACGCGTTTCTCGCGCGTCCCTAGCCGACGCGCGCGCGGCGCCGGCCGGACGGGCGCGCTAGGCTGAGCGGCGATGTCTGTCCCGCCTCTCACGCCGCCGCCTCCGCAGGTTGGATTGCCGGAGCGGCTCCGCGCGAGCGCCAGACACTCGGCGCGCGCGCTGGAGTTGGTCTGGCGCTCGGCGCCGGCGGGCGTGGTGGCGCTGTCGGTCTTCACGGTGGTGGCGGCGGCGCTGCCGCCGTTCGTCGCCTACGTCGGCAAGCTGATCATCGACGCCGTCATCGCGGCGCGCGCGGCGCTGCCGGGGAGCGCGCGAGAGCTGGCCCGGGCGCACGCCGTCCACCTGGTCGCCGTCGAGCTCGCGGCCGTGGTGGCGATGGCCGGCGCCGAGCGCGTGCTCGGTCTCGTGCGCCAGCTGGTCGGCCTGCGGCTCGGCATCGATCTGAACGTCCGGATCCTCGAGAAGGCGATGCGGCTCGAGCTCGCGCAGTTCGAAGATCCCGAATTTTACGACAAGCTGACGCGCGCGCGGCGCGAGGCCTCGACGCGGCCGCTGTCGCTCATTCAGAGCAACTTCCAGGTGATCCGCAGCGCGCTGACCCTGGCAGGGTACGCCGCGCTCCTCATTCGGTTCTCCCCCTGGATCGCGCTCGGGGTGCTGCTGGCGACGGTGCCGGCGTTCCTCGCCGAGGCGCGCTTCTCGGGTGCGGCCTTCCGCCTGCGCAATTGGCGCTCGCCCGACTCGCGGCGGCTCACCTACCTCGAGTACGTGTTGGCCAACGACGAGCACGCCAAGGAGGTGAAGCTGTTCGGGCTCGGGCCATTGCTGCTCGATCGCTACAAGCGGCTGGCGGAGTCGTTCTTCGCCGACGACCGTCGGCTGGCGATCGGCCGGGCCGGGTGGGGCTACGCGCTCTCCCTGCTGAGCACGGCGGTGTTCTACGGTTCGTACGCTCTCATCGTCGTCGAGACCGTGCGCGGGCGGCTGTCGCTGGGAGACATGACGCTCGCGCTGGTGGCGTTCCGCCAGGGGCAGCAGAGCTTTCAGGCGGTGCTGGCGGCGCTGGGCGGTATGTATGAGGACACGCTCTACATGTCGAACCTGTTCGACTACTTCGCGATCCCGACCGACGCGCCGAAGGCGACGGGACCGCTGGCCGTCGTGCGCGCCGAGGAGGGGATTCGCTTCGAGGGGGTCGGGTTCCGCTATCCGGGCCACGCCGGCAGCGGGCAGCCCGAGCGCTGGGCGCTGCGCGACGTGAACGTCTTCATCCCCAAGGGGCAGAGCCTGGCGCTGGTCGGGGAGAACGGCGCCGGCAAGACGACGTTCATCAAGCTGCTGGCGAATCTCTATCGGCCGACCGAGGGGCACGTGCTGCTCGACGGGCGCGATCTCGGCAGCTGGGACGAGACCGAGCTGCGCCGGCGGATCGGCGTCATCTTCCAGGACTTCAACGAATACCAGCTGGCGCTGCGCGAGAACGTCGCCTTCGGCAGCGTCGACCACGTCGGCGACGATCTGCGCGTCGGGCGCGCCGTCGAGCGGGGCGGCGCGCGCGAGCTGGCGGCCGGGCTGCCGGCGGGCCTCGAGACGCAGCTCGGGCGCTGGTTCTCGGGCGGCGTGGAGCTGTCGGGCGGGCAGTGGCAGAAGGTGGCGCTCGCGCGCGCGTTCATGCGCGACGAGGCCGACATCTTGATCCTCGACGAGCCGACCGCCGCGCTCGACGCCGAGGCCGAGCACGCCGTGTTCCAGCGCTTCCGTGCGCTCGCCGCCGGGCGGACGACGATCCTGATCTCGCACCGTTTCCCCACGGTGCGGATGGCCGATCGGATCCTGGTGCTGGAAGCCGGGCGCGTGGTCGAGGACGGCACGCACGCCGACCTGGTGGCGGCCGGGCGTCGCTACGCGCGGATGTTCCAGTTGCAGGCCGCCGGCTATTTGTGACGCCGGAGCTGCTCGATGGGGAATGGGCCGATCGGCGTGGCCGCGCGCACGCAATATGCGCAAGTTATTGGGAAAACTGGAAACCTACATATCGGTGGATGTGAGAAAACTAGCGTTAAATCAACTAGTTGCATCGTTTCCCTGCCGTGAAAACCGTTGCGTGCTCGAGTCTCAATTCGTACTGTTCAGGTCTCACTTATGTCGGGTCGCTTGAAGATCTCTGCCGCCGCGCTGGCGGCGCTCGTCGGTGCCGCAACCATCGGTTGTGCCGGACGTGATTACCAAGGCTCGGGGACCGGTGGCAGCGGCGGAAGCGGCAGCAGCGGCGGAAGCGGCAGCACCGGCGGAAGCGGCAGCACCGCCGGCAGCGGCAGCAGTGGCGGCGCGGGCGGTCTCGACACCATGTCGCTGCTCCAGACCGATGTCCGACGGCTGACGAACGCCGAATACGATGCCTCGGTCGCAGCGCTGTTCGGGACGACGCAGACGCCGGCCGCTTCGACGTTCTCGGCCGATTCCACCCAGAGCGGCTACACGCTGAACGAAGGGCAGGTCGTCGCCTCGCAAATGGCGAAGGATCTCGACACCGCCGCGATCGCGCTCGTCACAGAGGCGCGCGGGAACGGGAAGCTCGCGGCGCTCTCGCCCTGCTCGAGTCCGACCACCGGGGGAGCGGCCTGCGCCGCGACCTTCGTCAGCACGTTCGGCGCGCAGGTCTACCGCCGTCCGGTCACCAGCGACGAGGCGGCCAACCTGGCGACGGTCTATCAGGCGGCGGTCACCGGCGACACCGGGAGCTCGCCGTACAACGACGGCATCGACCTCGTCACGCGGACGATGCTGGAGTCGCCCGGCTTTCTCTACGTCACCGAGCTCGGCGCCGACGCGCCGTCGACCGACCCGAGCGTCACCCTCACGCCGTACGAGATGGCCAGCACGATGTCCTATCTGCTGACCGCCGGGCCGCCGGACGCGACGCTGCTGCAGGCGGCCGCGAACGGCGGGCTCGCCTCGCCGGACGATCTCGAGACGCAGGCGCGCCGCCTGCTCGCCACCCCGGGAGCGTCGGGCCGGCTGGTGCGCCTGGTGCGCGAGTGGCTGGGGCTGAGCGCGACCGGGCAGATCGCCAAGGACATGAACTGGTACCCGGACTTCGCCTCGCTCAACGCGGCGGCGATGATGGACGACGAGACCACCAGCTTCATCACCGAGGTGCTGAACAACACCGGCAGCGTCAACGAGCTCCTCGGCGCGGGTTACACCATCATCAATCCGACCTCGACCGTCACCGCCAGCGCGATCTCCACCTACTACTCGAAGTTTTACGGAGTGACCGGCGCTTCGGCGGCGGAGGTCTCTCTGGCCGGCGCCAAGGGCGGGGCGCGGATCGGCATCCTCAATCAGGGCGCGTTCAACTCCGTTTACGCCCACGCCAGCACGTCGGCGCCGGTGCTTCGCGGCGTCGCCGTCATGCGCCGGGTCACCTGCATTCCGGTCCCCGATCCGTCGACGCTCAACATCACCGTTCCGCCGCCGCCGGCGCCGGACGCCAGCAACCCGGAGACGACGCGCGCGCTCTTCAACGTGCACGGGACGACGATGGGCTGCGCGCAGTGCCACACCGGCATCGACGCCTTCGGCTTCACCTTCGAGGGCTACGACGGGATGGGTGAGTACCGCACGATCGACGCCGACTCCAAGGGGACCGTCCACCTCGCCACGGAGAAGGTCGCCTCGACCCGATCGCAAGCGATCGGCGGCTACGAGTACCTGCCGATCGATACCTCGACGACGGTCTCCAGCACGAACACCGATCTCGATCAGGCGTACACCGACAGCAACGCGCTGGCGAAGGTGCTGGCCTCGAGCCCCACCGTCGCCAGCTGCGTGCCGACGCAGCTCTTCCGCGGATCGACCGGCCGCAGCGACGCCACCGGCGCCCTGACCGCCAGCGAGACGGCTTTCCAGACAGCCTGGAGCCAGCTCAGCTCCGACAAGCAGGGGAACATCGTCGAGATCCTGGTCGCCTATCTCAGGAGCCCGCTGTTCTCGCAACGGAGGACGATGTGAAGCAGAAGCGCAGCGCCACCCGCCGTTCGTTCTTGCGCGCCGTCGGCGCAGGCGCGGTCGCGCTGCCGTTCTACCGGCTGCTCGAGGATCACTTCGCCAAGGCCTACGGCGAGACGCTCCCCTTGCGGTTCATCGGCGTCTACCACCCGCACGGCATCGCGGCCGAGTACTTCGGCATGCAGGACGCGGTCAACTTTCCGGCTGGCCCGCCATCGGGCGTGACCGACACGGTGACCACCTCGGGTGGCGTCTCCAGCTCGACCAACTTCAACATCACCTACCCCAACTGCTCGCTGCAGCCGTTCGACGACGCCACGACCTACGGCAAGAGCTACAAGAGCCTGATCACCGTCATCGAGGGGATCGATCACCTGTCGAACGCCAACGGTCACGACTCGGCCGGGACGATCTTCACCGGCAGCACCATCGACGAGTCGGCACTCAAGCCGGCGAACTCGTCGATCGATCAGTTCCTGGCCGTCGAGAACAAGCTGGGCGCCTCGACGCCGATCACCAGCATTCAGCTGGGCGTCGGCGACAACGGCACGCAGTCGGGGACGACGCTCTCCTACAGCCTGGGGGGGATCGCGCTGCCGAAGATCCCCGACCCGGTGCAGGCCTTCACGGCGCTGTTCGGGAACTTCGCCGCCCCCAACAACGCGGCGGCGCAGGCGGCGCTGGCGCGGCAGCAGCAGCTCGGCACGGCGGTGGCGAGCTCCGCCTACGCCGACGTGCAGAGCCTGTACGGCAAGCTGGCCGCGCCCGAGCAGCAGAAGCTGCAGGCGCACCTCGACGCGCTCAGCGATCTCAAGAAGGGGTTCGCGGCCACCATGCCGATGGGGGCGAACTGCGTGGTTCCGGCCAAGCCAAATTCGGCCAGCTTCCCCGACCTGCTCCGCTATCAGGGGGGCGAGCCCTACTTCGACGCCATCACCAAGGCGCACATCGGCCTCTTGGCGCAGGCCTTCGCCTGCGACATCACCCGGTTCGCCACGCTTTTCTTGGCCGATCTGTCGTACGCCGCCAACCCGCTCATGCTCCCCAGCGACAACCACGGCCAGGTGGCGCACGTCTACAACGGCTCCTCGGTCGGCTCGGACGGCGAGCCGGTGGGGGCCGGCGACCCGACGACCTGGGCGCTGCTCGCCAAGTTCAACAAGTACATCTACGGCCTCATCGCGACGCTGATGAAGCAGCTCGACGCGATGGGCGTCCTCGAGAATACGCTCATCTACGCCTCCAGCGACATGGGCAACCCGGCCCGTCACAGCACGCGCAACGCCCCCACCGTGCTGGCCGGCGGCGCCAACGGCCTCATCGCCATGGGGCGCCGCCTCAGGATGACGCCCGACTGCCCGAGCACGAACCTCTGGTGCGGGCCGACCGACGGCGTTTCGCCGACCGACTACACGCCGATCACCAACAATCACCTCCTCGTCTCGATCGCCAACATGTTCGGCGTCGAGGTGAACACGTTCGGCACGCAGCCGAACAAGTCCGACTACACCGGCCCGCTGCCCGGCCTTTAGCGTTCCGCCGTTGGGGACGCCGGGGGAGTCTCAGTTGACGCAGATGAGGAGCTTGCCGCAGTTGTGCTCGCCGACCGCCAGCGTCGTCCCGTCGGGCGAGAATGCCACCGCCGTCGGGCGCTGCGCGTAGAGAGTGGTCGGCACGGTCGCGCGCGGCAGCCCGGTGGCCACGGTCCAAAGCCCGATCTTGCGCGTGCCGACGCCGAGACCGCCGGTGATCGCCACGTAGCTGCTGGTGGGATCGAACGCGCCCCCGAACACCGAGTCGGAGCCCACGGCGATCTGCGGGGCGCGCGGGTTGCCCGAGCCCGGCAAGGGGACCGACCAGAGCCCGAACGACCCGTCGGCGGTGCCTGCCTCGATCATCGTCCCGTCGGGGGAGAAGCGCGCGGTGTAGACGCCGCTGACGTTGGTGCTGACCGTGAACGGAATCTCGTAGCCGGTATACCCGCCGGAGTCGATGCTCAGCAGCGAGGCGTCACCGTCGCTGTAGCCGATCGAGAGCCAGTAGCTGCCGTCGCTGGCCGGGGGCGACGACGACAGCGTGAACGGCATGGCCGTCGCCCGCAGGAAGACCTCGCTCAACGGGCTGAGCGAGCTCCGGTTGTAGATGTTGAGGTTGGAGTCGGCGTCGGCCGAATAGACGACGATGCTGTCGGGCGAGAAAGCAACGCCGTTGACGTCGTTGGTGTTGCCCAACAAGTTGGCGGCGATCGACCAGCTGCCGCCCACGTTCCAGATCTTCAGCTCGCCATTCTGTGCACCGGTGGCGACCAGGGTGTTGTCGGGCGAGGCGGCCAGGCAGGTGAACCCGCCGCTGGTGTCGAGCTCGTGCCCTTCGGCCGTCAGGTTGGCGCCGTCCCAGGTCCAGATCTTCACCCGGCTGTCGGCCCCGGCCGAATAAAGGAGCTTGCCGTCCGGTGAGAACGCGATGTCGGTGATCTCGACGTCCGTGTTCGCGTTCCCGTTCACGCAGGCGGCGGTGGTGTCCAGATCGTGGACGTACTCGGTGCAGTGGGCGAGCGTCGGCGGCGCGACCTTGGGCCGGCCCCCATCGGCGCCGCCGCCGGCGTCGATCGGGCAGGTGCTGCCGGGGACCAACACGATCACCGCGCTGGCGGTGCCGCCGGCGGTGATGGCGACCGGCGCGCTGCTGCTCCCGCGGTAACCGCCGCAGGCGCTGCCGTCCGAGGCGGTCGCGCTGACGATGAAGCTCCCGACGACGTCGGCGGGCAGATAGACGCCGAGCATCGTGGGGCTGGTCGCCGAGAGGCCGGACGCCAGGTCGAAGGTCTTGGTCACCGTGTCGACGGTGATGGTCGCCGAGATCAGCGCCGCGTCCGCCGGGGTGGCGGTGAGCGAGACCAAGACCAGTGACTCCGCCTCCTTCTTGCACGCGCCCGCGCCGAGCGCCGCTGCCGCCAGCGCCAGCAGCGCGCACCGGCGGTAGCAATTCGATTTGGAGGTTGCGGTCACGCGCCGGCCGTCACGTCAGCTTACCTGAAACGGGAGCGGCGCTAAACCTAGCGCCCGGCGGCGAACAGGCTGCGGCGCTCGACCAGCTTCTGGATGAAGCGCGCGGCGTAATCGCCGGGAACGGTCTCGGTGATCGAAGGGCGGACCGCCAATCGGCGCACCAGGGCCTCGAGCTTGGGCGCGAGCTGCAACACCCGAACGCCGAGCTCGGCCTCGACGATGGCGAAGCGCAGCGCTGACGAGGCGAGCGCGAGGTGCCCGAGGCCGAACCCCTCGAGCGCGATCACCCCGCCGCCGATCGCCTCCTCGTAGCTGGCGAGGATCGGCGCCAGGGCCTGCCCGGCCGCCTCCTGCTCCTCCGGCGACGGCGCGATGAAGAGCCGGTATTGTGCGTTCGAGAGATCGTTGGCGACCGCAACCCATGCGCGCTGGCGCGCGCGCTCGAACGGATCCGCCCCCAGCAGCGAGGGGGGGTGCGTCTCGTCGAGGAACTCGATGATCGCCTGTGACTCGAACAGCGGCTGGCCGTCGACCAGCAGCACCGGCACCTTCCCCCGCGGCGAGATGGCCAGGAACCAGTCGGGCTTGGCCTTGAGATCGATGTACCGCCGCTCGAAGATGGCCCCTTTTTCGTGGATCATCGCGGCGGCCCGGTGCACGTATGGGCAGAGGGTGTGGCTCACCAGCTCCAGCTTCATGGTGCCGAGTATGGCTCAGGCGGCGAGGCGAGCGCGCCAGTTCGCCGTTGTCCTGGTGGCGCTCGCCTTGGCCGCTTGCAACCGGCCGGACCGCGGCGCGGACGTCGTCACCCAGCACAACGATGGTGCGCGCTCGGGGGCCACCCTCGTCGAGACGGCGCTCAAGCCGTCGCTGCTGGCCGCCGGCGCGCTCGTCCGTCTCTACGCGCGCGACGTCGACGGCGGCATCGTCGCGCAGCCGCTGGTGCTGCACGACGTCCCGACCGCCGCTCACGGCCGGCGCGATCTGCTGCTCGTCGCGACGGAGACGAACTGGGTCTACGCCTTCGACCTCGACGACGGGAGCCCAGCCTCCGCCACGGCGCCGCTCGCCGCGCGCCGGCTAGAACCGAGCGGCCGCGTCGAGCCCCCCATCTGCGGCGAGACGCCGTCGCAGCGGGTCGGCATCACCAGCACGCCGGTCGTCGACGTCGCCACGCGCACGATGTACGCCGTCGCGCGCAACGCCGACGATCACCAGTATTACCTGCACGCGCTCGATCTGACCGCCGACCTGCGCGACCGCCGTCCCCCGGTCCGGATCGCCCCCGTCGATCGCGACGCCGCCACGGGCGCGCCGCTCGCCTTTCACGCCGACTGCCAGCGCAACCGCCCGGCGCTGCTGCTCCAGGGCGGCGTCATCTACGTCGCCTTCGGAAGCCTGGGCTGCGACCGCGACTGTCCCGACGGCGTCCCCTACCGCGGTTGGGTGGTCGGCTACCGCGCTGCCGACCTGGCCGAGGTGGCCGTCTTCTGCACCGGCGCCGATCGCGGCCACGCCGGCATCTGGCAGGGAGGCGCCGGGCTGGTCGGCGTCGGCGACCGCATCTATTTCATCACCGGCAACGGGCCGGGAGCGCTCGGCGACGCGTTCGTCGCCTTGCAGGTCACGGAGGCGGCGCCGGGCCTGGCGCTGGCCGCCGCGCACCAGCCGCCCAACCACGACACCCTCGATCGCACCGACAGCGATCTCGGCTCCGGGGGGCCGCTCTGGCTGCCGCCCGGCCTGATCGTCGGCGGCGGCAAAGAGGGGCGCTACGAGGTGCTCGACGCGCGCACGCTGGCGCTGGCCGAGGGATTTCAGGCTTTCGTCAACTCGTACCACGCCGATCCGGGCGCGCCTGCCTGTGGCACGCTACCGCGCTCCACCTTCCCGACGAACTGCGACACCGGCGCCGTCCCCGGCTGCTACGTCGCGCCCGCGCGGTATCAAGACGGCGAGGACTGTGGCCCCAACATCAACGGCAGCCCGGTCTTCTGGCCCGCCGCCGGCTCCGGCTACGGGCTCGTCTATCAGATGTCGGGCCGCGACTATCTGAAGGCGTTTCGCTACGACACGACGACCCACCACCTCGACGAGACGCCGTTCGCGACCTCCTCCGTGCGCGCGGTCGAGGGGATGTCGGGCGGGTTCGCCTCACTCTCGGCCGACGGCGCGCGCGACGCCATTCTCTGGGTCAGCTATCCGCTCGGCGACGGGCAGTGGCAAAATGTGCCCGGCCGGCTGGCGGCGTTCGACGCCACGACGCTGCGCGAGCTCTGGCACGACGACGGCGGCTACCTGTTCGCCAAGTTCACGCCGCCGACCATCGCCGGCGGCCGCGTCATTCGGGCGACGCTGTCGGGGAAGGTCGTGGTCTACGGTCTGCGCCCGGACGCCACGCCGAGATCGCTGCTCGCGCGCGCCGGTGATCGTTTGGCGGCGATCTTCCGCCCGCCGTCTGAACCGGCGCTCGCGCCGACGGGGCGGGCCGCCGTGGACGAAAAATACAAGCTGGCGGGAGGCGAGAGCGGCTTTCTCGGTAAACCGGTGTTCGACGCCCGACCGGTCCAGGACGGCGCCGGCGGTTGGTATCGCGACTTTCAGGGCGTCGTCATCGGCTCGGTGCCGTCGACTGTCGCTGCTCGCCACTACGCGCCGATGCCTGCTCCTGTGCCGGGCCGCCACCCCTGGATGGGGTTGGGGACGCCGTTCGACGCTTCGATCTATTGGTCGGGTGCGACCGGCGCCCACATCGTGACCGGTGAGATCCGCGACGCCTGGCTGGCCGGCGGTGGCCCGGCGGGCCCGCTCGGCTACCCGGTGGCCGACGAAGAGTCTGCCCCCGGCGGCGGCCGCGTCTGTCGGTTCACGGGCGGCGAGATCGGCTGGTCGGTGGCGTCGGGCGCGGCCGTTCGGGCGAGGGCGCCCCGACAACAATGAGGAAGTGCCCGAGTGTCCGGGCGAGCCGTGGGGGGGGCGGCCGGACACCCCACTCACGATGGGAACCACGTTCCGCCCCCGAACCCCATTCTGGCCGGCCCTTTTGTTGGTGTTACTGGCCGCCTGTGCCGGCGTCAAACAGAAGTCCACCGGGACGGATGCGTCCGTCACTGGATCTGGAGGCACCGGTCTGGTGAGCGGCAAGGGCGGCTCCGGGGCCACCGGGACGGGCGGGTCCGGCACCATCGGGACGGGCGGCTCGACCGGAACGGACGGCGGTGCGGACGTCGCTTGCGTCCCGGCGGTCACCAGCTGCACGCAGCCCGGCGGGACCTACTGCGGGACGATCGGGAACGGCTGCGTGGGTGGCTCGCTGGTCTGCGGCGACTGCCCGACCGGCTACACCTGCACCAACGGGATCTGCATCGGCGGCGCGAGCTGTCCCGCGATCGCCTGCGGCAACTACTGCGGGATGATCGGCGACGGTTGCGGGCGCACGTTGACCTGCGGCACCTGCTCGGCGAGCGATCAATGCAGCTCGGGCATCTGCGCGTCGCCCGGGTGCGTCCCGTTGACCTGTACCCCGTCGGCCGGCACGCAATACTGCGGGATGATCGGCGACGGCTGCGGCGGCACGCTCGACTGCGGCAGCTGTCCGGGCGGCGCCGCCTGCGGCGCCGGGGGCGTTGCCAACCTCTGCACCGATCCCAACTGCACGCCGGTCACCTGCACGCCGGCCGGCGGCCAGTACTGCGGGACGATCGGCGACGGCTGCGGCGGCATCCTCAACTGCGGCAACTGCACCAACGGAATGGCCTGCGGCGCCGGCGGAACGCCCAGTGTCTGCCCGGGATCGACCGGCACCGGCGGCTGCACCAATTTGCAGTGCCAGGTCGCGACCTGCACCGGCACCGCCACCACCTCGCTCTCCGGGATCGTCTACGACCCTGCCGGCAAGGTTCCGCTCTACAACGTCACCGTCTACGTGCCGAACGCCGCGCTCGACACCATTCCCGAAGGCGTCTCCTGCGACAAGTGCAGCGCGCAGGTCTCGGGGCAACCGGTTGCCGCGGCGCTGACCGACGCGACCGGCGCGTTCCACCTGACCGGCGTCCCGTCGGGAACCAACATTCCGCTGGTCATGCAGGTCGGCAAATGGCGGCGGCAGGTCACCATCCCGACGGTCACCTCCTGCATCGACAACAAGATCACCGACGCCAACGTGACGCGCCTGCCGCGCACGCAGTCGGAGGGGCACATGCCCAAGATCGCGCTCACCACCGGCGGCTCGGACGCCATCGAGTGCTTCCTGCGCGAGATCGGCATCGCCGACTCCGAGTTCACCACCGACGCCGGCACCGGGCGCGTGAACCTGTACGTGGGGGGCGACGGCCCGGGGAACGGGCAGGGGACGGCCACCTTCTCTGCCGCGCTCGGTGGCGCGACCTTCCCGGACGCGCAGACGCTCTGGTCAAACACCAACAAGCTGCTCGGCTACGACATCCTCATGCACTCCTGCGAGGGGGGGCAGTACCCCGACGCCAAGAAGCCCTACATCGCCAACATCAAGAAGTACGCTGATTCGGGCGGGCGACTCTTCAATTCCCACCTGCACTTCTACTGGCTCCGCAGCGGCCCGACGCCTTGGCCGACGACTGCTGTCTATCTCGGCGCCCAGAACGATTTCCCGAAGCCGCCGGCGAGCGTGACCGCGACGATCGACACCACCTTTCCCAAGGGCGCGGCGCTCGGACAGTGGATGACCAACACCGGCGCGACGACGACACCCGGATCGATCGCGCTTTACGGCAGCCAGCACTCGGTGGAATCGACCACGCCCCCGACCTCGCAGCAGTGGCTCTACATTCCGGCGAGCGGTTCAATCCAGAGATCGGTCCAGTACCTGACGATCAATACGCCGGTCGAGGCGACGCCCGACAACCAGTGCGGCCGCGTGGTGCTGACCGACATCCACGTCAAGAACGCGCCGCCGCCCGGCGGCGGCAGCAGCGACGACTCCGATCCCAAATACATGTTCCCCAACGGCTGCAAGGCGACCGGCCTTTCAGGGCAAGCCAAGGCGATGGAGTTTCTGTTCTTCGATCTCTCGGCTTGCATCCAGCCGGACACGACCACGCCGGAGCCGCCGGTGGTGCCGCCGCCGGGCACGCCGACCTCGCCGCCGCCGTCGGTCACCCAGCCGCCGCCGGTGCCGCCGCCTCCGCCGCCTCCGCCGCCGATCGTCATCGACCGGCCCTGATCGCTCAGTCGCCCGGGTAGATCTTCACGTCGTAGGGGTGCGGGCGCCCCTCTTCGCGCTCGATCCAGCTCTTGAGGCTCATGAGGAAGATCGCCCACTTGGTGCTGCAGTGGTGCATGAACTCGACTGGGTCCTTCCATCCCGCGTGCGTGAACAGCACGTAGGTCTCGGCCCCCTTGCCCAGCAGGCGGAAGGTCAGGTTCGTCCCGATCCACTCTGCCGGACCCCCTTCACATTCCCACCGCACGACCTCGCCCGGCTTCGACTCGACCACCCGCATGTCGAACCCGCCCCCCTCCGGCCGCACCTTCACCACGCCGCCCACGCTGGTCTCGCCGGTGGTCCCGGTGATCCACCAGTGCGACAGTCCCTTGGTCGTCGCAATGGCGTCATAGACCTTGGCGGGGGAGCCTTGCACCCCAACCCTGTGCAGAATGTCGGGCATCCGATCTCCTCGGCCCATTATAACGCCGGTTGGACCGCGAGTTCCCTCACCGCACGGGAATCGGGAGATGGCGGTATGTTCGGCGGGTGAGGATCGAGGAGCTGAACGACACCAACTGCAAGACCTACTTGCTGACCGTCGGCGACGAGGCGGCGCTGGTCGACCCGGTGCGCGAGCGGCTCGACACCTACCGGATGCTGCTCGCGCGGCGCGGGCTCGAGCTGCGGATGGTGCTGGAGACGCACATGCACGCCGATCACCTGATGCTCAACAACGCGGCGAAGGAGCTGCTGGGCGCCGCCGTCGTCATGCACCGCGAGAGCCCGAGCCCGCTGGTCGATCGGCACGTCGGCGACGGCGATGTGCTGACGCTGGGGGGCGAGCGGATCGAGGTGATTTACACGCCGGGGCACACGCCCGACTCGGTCTCCTACCGGGTGGAGGGCGCGGTGCTGACCGGCGACACGTTGATGGTCGGCGGCTCGGGGCGCACCGACTTCCCGGGCGCGGACGCCGGGCAGCAGTACGACGCCGTTTTCGGCCGCCTCTTCACGCTCCCCGACGCCACGGTCGTCTGGCCGGCGCACGACTACCACGACAAGAGGTCGACCACGATCGGTGAAGAGAAGCGCTCGAACGCGCGCTACGCGGGGCGCAGCCGCGCCGAGTACGTAGCGCTGATGGGGAGCCTCGACTTGCCGTTCCCGGAGAGGATCCAGCAGTCGCTGCAGGTCAACCAGTCGGGCTTCGAGCCCGAGGAGATTCACTTCCCGCTGGTCGCGGACGTCGCGGCGATGCCGGTCGTCTCGCCCGACCAGCTGGCCGCCGAGCGCGAAGGCGGGTCGCCGCCGCTGCTCCTCGACGTGCGTGAGCCCGAGGAGTTCGTCGGCGAGCTCGGGCACATCAAAGGCGCGTTGCACGTCCCGCTCGACGTCCTGGCGCGCCGGCTCCCCAAGCTGGCCGGCTACCTCGGGCGCGAGGTGGTGGTCGTCTGTCGCTCGGGCGCGCGCTCGGCGACAGCGGGCGCCATCTTGCGCCAAGCCGGCTTCGGCCACGTTCGCAACCTCGCGGGCGGCATGCTGGAGTGGAACGCGCGTCGCTTGCCCACCGAGCACTGAGAGGCAGCACGGTGAGCGATCCTATCCTCAACGTCGAAGACGACGTTCGTTGGCGGCGCCTGATGGCAACGGGGAGCGTCTGCCCGGGCTGCGGTGAGCGGCACCGGGGGCTCTTCGACCTCGCTTGCGACGGGCCGGAGCACTGGCCGGGCGATCGCCAGGCCGACCGCGAGCCCAACAGCGCGGTTCCCGATCGCACCGACGTGCTCACCGAGGATTTCTGCGTCATCGAAGGGCGCGACCACTTCATCCGCTGCGTCCTTCAGCTGCCGATCGTCGGCGCCGCCGATCAGTTTTTCGGCTACGGCGTCTGGTCGACGCTGTCGCCGGCCAACTTCAGCCTCTACCGCGAGACCTTCGATTCGGGCGAGCAGGGAGAGCTCGGTCCCTGGTTCGGCTGGTTCTCGAACCGGTTGAAGGGTTACCCCGATACGTTGAACCTCAAATGCCAGGTCCGGCCGCAAAACGGTCGCCAGCGCCCGCTCATCGAGCTCGAACCGATGGACCATCCGCTGGCGGTCGAAGAGCGAGACGGCATCACGCTCGACCGTCTGCTGGAGATCCTCGCGCTCAACGGCCACGATCTGCTCTCCGCCGAGCGCGCATGACCGTCCAATCCGAGACATTGCGATTCACCACGCTGCGGGTCGGCGTGATCGCCGTCGGGGCAGGTGAGCAGGTCGTCGAGCTCGAGGTGCGTCTTCTGCTCGCATCGGACGGAAGCCACCGCGTGTTCTACGGCGGGCTCTCCGACGCGCTGCCCAGTCTCGAAGCTGCCGTCGCCGAGGCCGAGCGCGCCGCAGCGTCGGCGGAGTCCGCGGCGCTTCGCTGGCGGGACGGCCACCCGACGCTCGCTCCCGGCGAGCAGCCGTGCCCGGTGTGCGCCGCGCCGGCGTCGCCGTCGCCGCGCACCCCGCGCCCGCTCTGCCCGGTCTGTGTGCTGGAGGCGACCGATGCCCGCGGCTGCCCGCTCAGGTTCTCGAACAGCGGTCTCTCCGGCGGATTCGAGGCGCGCTACGCCGACGACGGCGCCCGTTACGACGGCCGAGAATGCTTCGTTCGCGGCGTCCGCTGCCGCGTCGACGAAGCGAAGTTCGGCGGCATCGTGGTGCAGCCGGTCTGATGTGTGTATCATACAAGTATATTGAGTCTTCGCTTCTGGTTCCCTAGAATGCGGATGTGGCCGAGGTAGACCGTTTTGGAGAGCTGCTCTCGCAGCTGGCGCGCGAGATCACCCGGCGACAGGCGTCGGAGGTCTGCTGCGGCGACCTGACACTGGAGCAGTTTCGGACGCTGCGGGCCGTGAGCGGGGCGGACCGGCCGTCGATCGGGTCGCTGTCGGCGGCGCTGCGGGTCGACCTGTCGACCATGAGCCGGAACGTCGCGCTGTTGGAGCGGAACGGCTATCTCCTCCGCGCCCGGAACGCCGAGGATGGCCGCGTCGTCCGGGTCAGGCTCACGCCGAAGGGGAGGCGCGCGCTCGAGTCGCTCCGCTGTGACGAGCGCGACGTCTTCGAGGACGCCTACCGGCGATTGCCGGTCGGCGATCGATCGAAGGTCGTCAACGTGCTCGAGACGTTGAGGAGCTGCCTCGCGGACGACGGTGCCGGTGAGGGCGAGGCCGCCTGTTGCCCACCGATCGCGATCGGTAGGCGCGCCCGGTGAGCACGCCGGTTCCCTTGTTGCGAAGGCGGGTCGTCGCCGAGGCGCTGGGGACGGCGCTGTTGCTGGCGACGGTCGTCGGCTCGGGAGTGATGGCCGAACGTCTCGCCGGCGGCAATGTCGCGCTCGCGCTCCTCGCCAACACCATCGCCACTGGCGCAGGACTGCTGGCGCTCATCCTGACGTTCGGCGGGATCTCGGGCGCGCACTTCAATCCCGCCGTCACGCTGGCCGACGCCAGCCAGGGGGCGCTGCCCTGGCGAGACGCCGGAGCCTACGTCGCCGCCCAGCTCGCCGGTGCCTTCGCGGGCGTCGCGCTCGCCCACCTGATGTTCGACCTGCCACTCTTCAGCGCCTCGCGACGCGTTCGCGCTGGCATTGGCCCGTTGGTGGGTGAATTCACCGCGACGTTCGGGCTCGTCGCGATCATTCGGATTGGCACACGCACGCGACCGTCGACGACGCCCTTCGCGGTGGCTGCCTTCATCACTGCGGCCTATTGGTTCACCTCGTCGACGTCGTTCGCGAACCCGGCGGTCACCTTGGCTCGGTCGGCGTCGGACACCTTCGCCGGCATCCAGCCGTGGGACGTCCCCGGTTTCATCGCCGCGCAGACGCTGGGGGCAATCGCGGCTACGACGCTCTGCCGATGGCTCCTGGCCAGCCGGCCCGCGGAGAATGTGGCGTGACCGCGAAGAAGCGGGTCCTGTTTCTCTGCATCCACAACTCGGCCCGCAGCCAGATGGCCGCCGCGTTTCTGAAGCAGCTCGCCGGCGATCGCTTCGAGGTGGAGAGCGCCGGGCTCGAGCCCGGCCGGCTCAACCCGCTGGCCGTCGCCGCCATGTTGGACGCCGGGATCGACATCAGCCGCAACGGAACGCAGTCGGTCATCGACCTCTACGAGAACGGCCGCCGGTTCGACTACGTCATCAGCGTCTGCGACGCGGCATCGGCGGAGCGGTGCCCCGTGTTCCCCGGTGTGGCCAGGCGCATGAACTGGAGCTTCGCCGACCCGTCGGCGTTTACCGGAACCGACGAAGAGCGGCTGCGCCGGACCATCGCCGTGCGCGACGAGATCCGCGACAAGGTGGGCGCTTGGATCGACGGAGGAGCGACCCGAGCGTCAGGCTGATCGCTTGCAGTGCCGCCCCTGGGCGTTGGTGACGAACCGAGTGGCCTTCTGGACGGCCCTGACGGCGTTCATGGTGCGGACGGCTCAGCGGCTCGACCGCTCATCGGAGGGCGGGCGGCCAGGCCGACAGACGGCGGGCGTCGGCGAGCGGGAGCGGCGGCGCGGGCGTCGCCGGCCTCTCTTGCAACGGAAGTTGCCACCAACCGACGTCGCGCCAGGCGCCAAACTTCCAGCCGACGGCGGGGTAGACACCGATCGGCCGAAAGCCGAACGACTCGTGCAGGCCTACGCTCGACTCGTTGGGCAGAGTGATCCCGGCGTGCGCGACGTAAAACCCTTGCAGGCGCAACAGCGGGAAGAGCGAGTGATAGAGGGCCCGGCCGACGCCGCGGCGATGATGCCCGTCGCGGACGTAGACCGCCGCGTCGACCGACCACTGATAGGCGGCGCGCTCTGCGTGGCGTGAGGCGTAGGCGTAGCCGATCGGGTCACCTTTGGCATCGACGGACACGAGCCAGGGGGCGAGCGCGAGGACGGACTCTATGCGTCTCGCCATCTCGGCCGCGCTCGGCGGCGCCACCTCGAACGAGGTCACCGCGTCGGTCACGTACGGGCGGTAGATGGCGGCGATCGCCTCGGCGTCGCCTATCCCGGCCATCCGGATCCCCACCTCGGCGGTCATCTGATCGCCAAGTATCGCGCGTTTCGGCGCGAACCCAACCCGAAGCGGCGCATACTTTGTCACCCGGGCCCGCATCCTTTTGCCCCGCGCGAACGTCGTCGCAATGGAGGGTGACACCATGACCACGCAAGCTGGCTCAGCGATTGTCGTCGGCGGCGGCTCCGGGATCGGGCGGGCGACGGCGCTCGCGCTGGCGGCGTCGGGGAGGCGCGTCTGGGTGGTCGGGCGCGACCGGGCGCGGCTGGAACAGGTCCGGGCGGCGGCGGCCGGACCGGGCGAGGTGCTGGTGCGGGCGCTCGACGCCACCGACGCCGCGGCGATGGACCGCGTGATAGCCGAGGCCGATCCCGAGCTGATCGTCGTGAGCGCGGGGGCGCGGGCGCGGCTCGCGCTCGTGCACGAGCAGACCTGGGAGAGCTTCTCGGCGCCCTGGAACACCGACCTCAAGATCGCGTTTCAGATCGGGCAGACGGCCTTCCGGCGGCCGCTGCGCCCCGGCAGCCTGGTGATCATCGTATCGAGCGGGGCGGGCCTCCAGGGGTCGCCGCTGTCGGGCGGGTACGCGGGCGCGAAGCGGATGCAGATGTTCCTGGCCGGCTACCTGCAGCGCTCGGCCGACGCGGCCAAGCTGGGGATCAGGTTCCTGACGCTCGTCCCGAAGCAGGTCGTTGCGGAAACGGAGCTCGGGGCCGAGGTGGCCGAGGCTTACGCGACCCTCGCCGGGATCACGCCGGCGAAATTCATGGAGAGGTTCGGCGAACCGCTGACGGCGGACGGCGTGGCGCGGACCATCGTCGACGTCGCGCGCGGGGAGCTCGCCCGCGAGGGGAACATCCTCGGCGTGAGCGGAAAGGGGACGGAGCCGCTGTGAGCCCGGAGGGACGGAGCCCACCGCCCGAGCTGGGAGAGGCTCGGGCGCGGTTCCTCGAGCTGGTCGGGGAGATCCGGCCCGAGCTGCACCGTTATTGCGCGCGGCTCACCGGCTCGGTCGTCGAGGGAGAGGACATCGTGCAGGAGACGCTGGCCAAGGCGTACTACGCGATCAGCATGGCGACGGAGATGCCCCCGTTGCGTCCGTTTCTTTTTCGCATCGCGCACAACACGGCGCTGGACGTGCTGCGGCGCTACGAGCGCAAGCACGTCGACCTGGTGGCGGAGATCCCCGACGACGTCACCATCGACGAGCGGCCGGATCCCGAGGCGGTGCGCGCGGCGCTGGCGACGTTCCTCGACCTGCCGATCGCGCAGCGGAGCGCCGTAATTCTGAAGGACGTCCTCGGCTGCACGCTCGAGGAGATCGTCGAGAGCACCGGCGCCAGCCTGCCGGCGGTGAAGGCCGCGCTTCACCGTGGCCGCGCCGCGCTTCGCGCGCGCACCGAGCTGGTGGCACCGCAAGACGAGCGAGACCGGCAAGACCAACAAGACCACAAGGATCCCCAGGCGCGGGCGCGACGGGCAGAGGAGCGCACGCTCTTGCACCGCTACGCGGCGCTCTTCAACGCCCGCGACTGGGAGGCGCTGCGCCGGTTCATCGCCGAAGATTGCCGCCTCGATCTCGTGTCGCGCACCGAGCGCCGGGGCCCGGCGGTGGGCGAGTACTTCTCGCGCTACGCCGCGCTCGCCGACTTCCGTGTCGTCCCCGGCCTCCTCGACGACGCGACGGCGACGGGACAGCCGGCGCTCGCTGTCCACGCGCCCCGCGCCAGCGAGCACCCGACCACCTTCGTCGTCCTCGCCTGGCGCGGCGGCGAGGTGGCGCTCATTCGAGACTTTCGCTACGTGCACTACATCGCGGACGAGGTCCGGCAGGGCCGCGCCACGTTCCGCGCCGACCTCGACGAAGGGGAGAGCGCATGACCAGCATCAAGGGAGCGGGGACCGCCGGCAAGCCGTGGGAGCTGAAGACGCCGCCCGGGACCTCCGACTACCAGGCCTACCGCGACGAGGCTGCTTTTCCGCCGGCGCTGGTGGTGCAGGTCGGCAAGACCCAGCTCCGCTATCACCTGAGCTGCATCGACGATCTGCACGCCATGTTGCAGAAGAGGGCCGACTGGGTGCTGCTCGGGAGCGCCGACGAGCAGAAGCCCGCCGCCCCCGACACCGTCGAGGCCTGGGGACGTTCGAGCAGCAATCCCGTCAAAGGTTGGTACGGCCTCAAGAAGGGGCTGCGCGGTCGGTTCGGGATGTACGTCCCGCCGGTGCTCGAGGCGCTCGGCCTCGCCGAGATCGAGCACAACCCCAAGAACAACCGCATGCGCGCCGCCGGCAAGAAATAGCGCGGCTACAGCTGTTACGGAATCGACACATCGGGGGCTGCCGGGCGCGGAGAGACTCCTACGGCCGCTGGACCTGCGGCGCCGCCTCGCCGCAAGCGCTCTGCTCGGACAACGGTCTTCCTTGTGGCCCCGGCGACCCCTGCACGCTGACCGACGTCGGCTGCCCCGGCGTGGTCCAGGCCTGCACCTTCACGCCGTACATGCCGCCACCTCCGCAAGGCCGAGATCGCCTGGCGGGATGCGCGGCCGGCCTCAGTCGACGAGGCTCATCGGCCCGACGAGTGCGCTCAGCCGGAGCCCTGGTTCCCCTCGCGCACGCAGGTCTCGAGCCGCCCCGCGCGGTTGGGATCCCACACAGGGTGCGGAAAGGCAATCGCGGCAAAGCCCGATTCTGACGGCGGGACGCGGCATGCCCTCGTTTGCCGCGGCAATCGCCGTCGCTGTCGCATGCTAGTGTCCCGCCGTGAGTCCGACGACGAGCGAGGCCGACTATCGGGCTCTTGCCAACGCGCTCCCGCAGATCATCTGGAGCTGCGACGCCGAGGGGCGGCTCGAGTGGGTGAACGATCGCTGGCTGGAGCTCACCGGGCTCAGCGAGGAAGAGTCGCTCCGCGACAAGGGGGCGCTCGTCGCGGTGCACGCCGACGATCGGGAGCAGATGCAGCGGCGGTTCGCCGAGGCGCTGTCCAGCTCGGCGCCCTGCGAGATGGAGTACCGGATCCGGACCAAGGAAGGCCACTATCGCTTCCACCTCTGTCGGGTCGTTCCGGTTCGAGACGGCAGCGGCGCGATCACGCGCTGGCTGGCCGCCGCCTTCGACATGCAGGATCGTCGCAACGCCGAAGAGGCGCTGCGCGCCTCGGAGAAGAGATTCGAGACCGCCTTTCAGCTCAATCCGCAGCCGGCGGCGATCACGCGGGTCGCCGACGGGATGTTCTTGAGCGTCAACGAGGCGTTCGTGAAGCTGACCGGATATTCGCCCGCCGACGTGGTGGGCAAGACCACCGTCGAGCTCGGCTTCATGACCCCCGAGCAGCGGGCGGCGATCGTCGTGAATCCGCTGCGGGAGAGTAAGTCCGTCGAGTTCGAGGTCCCCTTACCGGCCAAGGACAGGCGGGTGCGCACCATGACGGTCGTCAGCGCCCTCATCGATTTCGGCGGCGAGCCCTGCTCGGTCAACGTCGCGACCGACGTGACCGATCGCCGCGCCGCGGAGGTCGCGCTGCGCGACAGCGAGGCCCGCGCCCGGGCCCGCGCCGGCGAGCTGGCCTGTCTGATGGACGCCGTCCCCGCGGCGGTCTGGATGTCGCGCGATCCGGAGTGCCGCGAGGTGCGGGGAAACCGGTCGGGGCGCGAGCTCTTGCAGATTGGGGAAGGCGAAAACATGTCCAAGACGGCGGTCGATCCGACGCCGACGCGGCACTTCAAGGTCTTCGCCCACGGCCTGGAAGTGCCGCCCTCCGAGCTGGCGTTGCAACGCGCGGCGCGCGGGGCCGAGGTGAGAAACCACGAAGAGGAGATCCGCTTCGACGACGGGAAGGTGATTCACCTCTACGGCAGCGCCGTCCCGCTGCGCGATCCGAGCGGCGCGCCGCGGGGATCGATCGGCGCCTTCGTCGACGTGACCCGCCTCAAGCAGGCGGAGGCCGCCCTGTTCGAAGCCGATCGGCGGAAGGACGAGTTTCTGGCGCTGCTGTCGCACGAGCTCCGCAACCCGCTGGCGCCGATCCTGACCGCCGCCGAGATCATGAAACTGCGGGGCGACGTCCCCGCCCCTCAGGAGCGGGAGGTGATCGTCCGCCAGGCCCACTACCTGGTGCGGCTCGTCGACGACCTGCTCGACGTCTCGCGGGTGGCGCGTGGCAAGGTCACGCTCACCAAGAAAACGCTGGAGCTCGCCGACATCGTCGCCAAGGCGGTGGAGGCGACGGCGCCGCTGCTCGAACAGCGGCGGCACCAGCTCGCCCTCACGATCCCTTCGTACGGCCTCCCCGTCGAAGCGGACGAGGTTCGTCTCACGCAGGTGGTCAACAACCTGCTCACCAACGCCGCGCGCTACACCGATCCCGGGGGGCGCATCGAGGTGGCCGCGGAGCGCGACGGCGACGACGTCGTGTTGCGCGTTCGCGACAACGGGGCCGGCATCGCCCCGGCCCTCCTGCCGCACGTGTTCGAGATGTTCGTGCAGGGCGCGCGCGGCTCCGACCGCTCCGAAGGGGGGCTCGGCCTCGGCCTCTCCCTGGTGCAATCGCTGACCGCTCTGCACGGCGGCACGGTCACCGTGCACAGCGAGGGGCTTGGCCGGGGCAGCGAGTTCACGATCCGTCTGCCGGCCTCAGTGCCGCTCCTTCGACCGGCGCCCCTGGCCGCGCTCGCCACCCGCCGGATCGCCGGCGGATGTGGTCACCGGGTCCTGGTCGTCGACGACAACCGCGACGCGGGGACCATGATCTCCAAGCTCCTGGCGGAAGCCGGGTACGAGGTGCAGATCGCCGGCGACGCGCTACAGGCGCTCTCGGTGGCGCCCATGTTTCGCCCGCACGTCGCCATCGTCGACATCGGACTGCCGGTCATGGACGGCTATACGCTCGGGTGCGAGCTGCGCGCTCGAATGGGCGGCGGCGCCCCGACGCTGGTCGCGCTCACCGGATACGGTCAGGAGCGGGATCAACGCCGCAGCGCCGAGGCGGGGTTCGCCCTGCACCTGGTGAAGCCGGTCGACGCTGAACGGCTCACCCAGTTCATCGACGGGCTGGTCCGTGGCTAAGGACCGAGGACCCGAAAGTCGGAGATGAAGTAGTTGGTCTCGCCGAAGCAGGAGCTGGGGACGCCGCGCTTCTCCTTGTAGTGCAGCGCGATCCGCTTCCCCTCGGCGTCCTTCAGCCGCTTCGCCACGTCGTCGTCCCGAACGGTAAACGGGAAGATCACCGGGGTCGCGCCGGGAACCGGCGTCATCGCCAGCTCCCCCTCCCACGTCCGGCAGACCCACCCTCGGTGCGAGAACTTCTGCACGTAACCGATCCGGTCGCCGTCGGAGTAGCTGAAGGTGAGCGTCGCGAGCGTCCAGAGCGCCGCTCCCCCGGCGACGACGGCGAGGAACCCGAACAGGATGATCTGCCAGCGGTGCCGGCGGAAGAACGTCTTCGGTTGCTCGGCAACAACGAGCTCGGTGGTCACGGGCTGGAGGCTACGGCGGATTTCGCCGGCTGCCAAACGAATGGCGCGTCAGCCGGCTCAATGAGCCGGGTGGATGTGTCCGCCACTGCCCCCGGCGGGCGCCACCGGCACGATCATCAAGGCGTGCGGAGTCTTCTCGTCGACGATGAACACCGGCGAGGCCGGCGTACCGTCGGACCCGACGTCGGCGGAGGTCATGTTGGGGGCGTAGAACATCAGGTGGCCCGGGAACGGCACCGCGACGCCCTTGGTCTCGTCGATGGTGACCACGTTGTGCGGCGAGAGCATGTAGATGATCCCCGGCCGCTTGGGCGCCTTCAGCTTGCCGGCGGCGAACGCCGCCTTCACCGCCTGCCGGATCTCCGGCTCCGGCTTCCCCTTGGCGCGGAGCGAGGCGACCATCTGATACTTCGGCAGGAAGGTCTTCACCCCCTCGGCGTCCATGCACTGCGGCTCGACCGCGTTCGGAATGCGGTGGTCGACCAGACAGACGAACCCGTTCTGGCCATCGCGCGCCTTGGTGTAGCCGTCCTTGTCGTGGACGTAGACGCCAGCCTTGGCGCCGACCGCGGCCGGCGCCGCCTCGAGCGCGAGCGCGATCTCCTGGTCGCGCTCGTTCGGCTTGGCTTGGTCCGCGTGCGCGGTTCTCACGACAGCCACGACAGTCACGATCGAGAGAAGAGAGAGCAGGGAGCCGGCGCGCATCAGTTTGGTCATATCCGGAAGACGATCGACGCCGCCCAAAGGATGCGCGGGTGATCGAATTCACCCATCTCCAATTCAGCCGTGGCACGCGTGCTAATCTCAAAGCGTATGGGCGCCCGTGCAGCCGCCGTCGCCGTCGCCGCCGGCTTCTTTGCCGCCGGGTGTGGGGGGCCGACGTCGATGGGCGGCTTCAGCGATCGCGAGGCGCGCGTCACCCCGGAGGCGCCGACCACGATTGACGCCTGCTCGGTGCGGACCGGCCTGCTGATCGTCGAGGCGGAGCGGATCGTGGTCAACGAATACCCCCACCACGAGTCGACCTCGTCGCACGCGCAGCAGCCTCTTTTGGTGCGATCGATCTTCAGCGACGGGCAGAAGGAGGGCGAGGGGGACATCCAGGCCTGGGTCTCTCCCATGCGCTATCGCCCGGGAGAGCCGGTCGTCACCTTCGCGGCGCTGCGCCTGCTCGAACGGCCGCTGCGGACGCTGACCGGACGACACATCATCGTCCGTTTGGCCGAGAACGACCGCACCAGCCCGGCGCGCTGGAACCAGGTCGCCGGCGCGGCGGGAGACGCCGCCGGCGCCACCGGATCGCTGGGCGTCCCGGTCGTCCCCTCGGCGCTCGTCGAGGAGGGGATGCACTTGCTCAGCGAGATCGACCGCGACGATCTCGTCTTGCTTTGGTCGGTCGACGCCGCTTCGCTGGTCGACGCGCTCGCCAAGGAGGTCGCGCCCGGCGCCAGCCCCGCCGCGCACGCCCTCCGGTTCTCGCTGGCCACCCCGCGCCGCACGCCCGCCGGCAAGCCCGCTGCCACCGTCGACCTGGTCGTGTTTCGGCAGCCCGAGCCCGGCTGTCCGTGATCGCCCGGGCCGAATGGAGAGCCAGGTATCAGCTTTTTGAGACGTTGAGGCGCCCCCGCCAGCGCCCAACGCCGATTCGTGTTGGTCCGGATGTTGCTGTTCCCCCGTTCATGCGAACAGAAGCTCCTCCTTGTCCTAAGCTGCGCGGCAATGCACCGTCGGCGCAGCCGGCGAGTGCCAGCAGTCGGTCACGGGGCGCTGTCCCGCGATCGCCTGACGACGAACCAGTGCTTCGCGACCATCGCAATCAAAGTCGGGTAGCTCGAGCTGCCGCTCCATTGCTCGCGCTTCTCGGGGCGTGCGCCGGCCAGAAAGGGGGCAGCGCGGGTGATAGCAGTGTTGGCACGGCTCCGGTGGTTGCCGTCGCGTCGGATTCGACCGGGACGAAGCTCGTCATGGTAGGCGGGGGCATCTGGACATCGACCGACGGGGGCGTCACCTGGAACGCGCGGGCCGCGTCCGGGCTCCCGCACATCCAGCAGTGGACGTCGGTCGCGTCCGACGCGACCGGGACGAATCTCGTTGCGGTGGTGAATGGTTTCTATGACCGGCCTGAGGCGAATCCGGCAGCCTTCAGCGGGGACGTCTGGACCTCGACCGACAGCGGGGCCACGTGGACCGACCGGACCGCGTCGAGCTCCGCCCACGGCCAGGCGTGGAGGTCGGTTGCGTCGGATGCGTCGGGAACGAACCTCGTCGCCGTGACGGCGGGCTTGGGCGTCTTGGGCCCAGGCGCCATCTGGACGTCCACCGACGCGGGCACGACCTGGGCCAACACGACGGCCGTCGATGCCGGGGCGGGCAGCCAAAGTTGGTCGTCGGTCGCATCGGATGCGACGGGGAAGAACCTGGTCGCGGTCGGCAGTGGCTCTGGCATCTGGGCTTCGATCGATGGCGGTCTGATCTGGACCGACCGCACGCCTGGCGACTCCAAGTTCCAAGCGAGCTTCGGAAACCAGATGGAAGGCTGGTCCTCTGTGGCGTCCGACGCGACCGGGGCCAAGCTCGTCGCAGCCGTCGACACAGGGGACATCTGGACGTCGACCAACGGCGGAGTCACGTGGAGCGACGTGGGCCCCGCGAGCTCTTGGCAGGTGTGGTTTTCAGTGGCGTCGGATTCGACGGGGACGAACCTCATCGCAGTCGATGGTCTCGTCAACGGCAACGATGGAGAGATCTGGACCTCGACGAACGGCGGCCTGAGCTGGACCGACCAGACCACCGGGAACCCCGCGGCAAGTGGGTTCTGGGAGGCGGTCGCGTCGAACGCGGCCGGGGATCATCTCGTCGCCATCGGACAGGGCGCGATCTGGATCAACTAGGGGCTGTCCCGTCGATCGCCGCCAGGAGACGAAGTCATCAAGCCGGGTCGCCGCGCGGCGACGACGGCAAGAGCTCAGCGATAGCGATAGAGCTTCACGCGCTGCAGGCCGAAGCTCCCCATCGGCAGGCGGAGCTGCCGCCCCTGGTGGGTCTCGTCGCCGTTGAGCCGCCGGGTGACGACGAACCGACCGCCTTCGTAGCGCCCCTCGTCGATCCGCTCGATGCCCGCAATAGGACCGCCAAGACCGCCAAGACCGCCAAGACCGCCAAGGTCGCCAAGGTCGCCAAGGTCGCCGGGCGTCGCGGGCGCGAAGGTGACGATGATGCCGTTCCCCGCGACCAGGAATTCGTCGTCGGCGAGCGCGATGACCAGCCCGCCCCCCCGCGGCCAGACCGCGTCGTTGCGCGCGGGTGACGCCCAGGGAAACGTGTAGTCGTGGCTGAACGTCAGCTTGAACCGGCCGATCGCCACCTCGGTCGTCGGCGCGTCTTTGTCGACCAGCACGCCGGCGGTTCTTCCGGGTCCGGCGGCGAGGAGCGCCGGCGCCAGCGCGGCGAGCAGCTGGTAGGCGTGCCCGAGCGCGGCGCCCGCCGTCGCCGAGATCGCATCGATGGCGAATGGCGAAACGCCGAGCGCCTGCTGGCCGACGGCGTAGAGCGCGTTCACCGCGGCCTCGTCGCCGTTCCTCGTCTCGGGGACGAAGAGCGGGTTGTCGGGCCGCCGGTAGCGCTCGCACCAGGCCGCGAAATCGGGAACGTAGATGTCCGGCGCCAGAAGATCGACGGTCGGCGCGCCCGCCTTCCAGATGTCGTAGAGGTGCGGCAGCGGCCCGGCGCTCGGATACTTCCCCGGCGCCTGGCCCGGCGCATTGAGGGCGGCGTTGACGAACATCGGCAGCGCGTACTCGGCCTTGCCCGCGCGGGCGACGGCTTCGACGTACTCGGCGTAGTGCCAGGCCTGGAACCGTTCGTCGGTCGCCGGGCCTTTGCCGAACAGCTCCTCCCAGGTGCCGCCCGTCCGCGCCGTGCCCGGCGGAAGCGTGCGCAGAAGCTGCGCGGGGACCTGGGCGTGGAAAGCGGCCATTGCGATCGCGCTGCGATCGGCCGCTTCGCCGATCGTCCCCACCTCGTTTTCGACTTGCACCATGAGGACCGTCCGCGTGTGCTCGTCGATGCCGCGCACGTAGCGCAGGAGAGCCCCGAAGGCGTGAGCGTCCGCGTCTCGGTTGGCGACCGAGAACGCCGACAGCGACTCGACGCCGCGCCCGCCGGCCGCCTCGGCACGGGGGAAGCGCTTCTGATCGCGCTTGACCCAGGCGGGGACGTAGCTCGACATGCCGTTCTTCCAGCTCCCGAACCAGAGCAGCACCACGCGCAGCCCGTCCCGGCGCGCTTCGCGGATGATGTCGCCGACCAGCGTGAAGTCGAGCTTCCCCTCCTGCGGCTCGACGAGCTCCCAGGAGACCGGGACCAGCACGGTGTCGAGCCCGAGCCCCTTGAGGTTGCCGAGCGCCTTCTTCGCCACCGGCAGGCTGGCCGCGCTCGAGTTCGCCAGCTCGCCGCCGAGCAGAAGAAAGGGCCGTCCGTCCACCTCGAGCCGCGTGCGCCCGTCGGTGGTCACCAGCCTCGGCACGCCGCGCGCCGACGGGACGGATGGCGTGCGGGCTTGCGCAGCCAGCGCGAAACCGGCGCAGAGGAACGCCGCCCACCCGCTCGCCGCGCTTCGGGACGTCGAGCACCTCCGTCGGGATCTCACTGGAAGCCGAAGATATTCGGATTCACCGACGGCCGCTCGGGCGAACGGTCGCCGCGGTGCAGCGCGAAAGCTGGGCGGGGTGATTGATCGGATAGCCTTGCCGCAACTGCACCTGCGGGGCGAGAGCTAGACTTCTCCCCACTTACCCGAGCCAGGAGTCTCGCTTTGAAGCTTCGTCACCTTCTCTTGCTTGCCGCTCTTTGTGGATGCGGCGGATCCGGATCCGGGGGCACGACCGGCAGCGGGGGCGCGACGGGCAGCGGGGGCACGACCGGCAGCGGGGGCGCGACCGGGAGCGGCGGCACGGCCGGCGCGGGCGGCATGGCCGGGGGCGCGGGCTCGGGCAAAGGCGGCGGGACGGGCGGAGCGGGCACCGGCGGCACGACAGGAGGCGCCGGCGGAACAGGCGGGAGCGGCGCCGCGGGCACGACCGGAGCCGCGGGCAGCGGCAGCACTTTGGCGGCGAGCTACTACATCGGCGCCGACGTCTCGGACCAGGAGACGCAGCCTGCCGCCACGCGGGCGAACCTGCTGACTCTGATGAAGGCGCACGGGTTCAACTACGTCCGGCTGCGGACCTTCGTCGATCCCAAGGCCGCCGACGGCTACGACAAGACCAACGGGTACGACGACATCACCCACACGGTCGCGTTCGGCCAGCAGGTCAAGGCGGCCGGTATGGGCCTCTTGGTCGACTTTCACTACAGCGACAATTGGGCCGACCCCGGCAAGCAGTGCGTCCCTGTGGCCTGGCAGGGTTACACGAAGATCGCCGATCTCGCCACGGCGGTTCACGACTACACGTCGGCGTCGATCACCGCGCTCATCGCGGGCGGCGCGCGGCCCGACATGGTGCAGATCGGGAACGAGGAGACGCCCGGCATCCTGATTCATCTCTGCGACAGCGGCGGGCTGCCGAAGGCAGGGATCGCCGGCTACAACGCGGTCAACGGCGCCATCTACCTCTACTCGTCGACCGACGGTGGCGCGCCCCCGGCCGGCGGGCCGGCGGCGGGCGGCTGGACCAACCTGGGGATGCTGCTGAACGCCGCCGCCAAGGGGGTCAAGGACGTCGACACCGGCATCCAGATCGCGCTCCACCTCGATCGCGGCAACGATCTCTCCTCCAGCAAGAGCTACATCCAGAACGCCAACAGCAAGGGCGTCCCCTTCGACGTCTTCGGCGAGTCTTGCTACACGAACACGCAAGGTCAGCCGTCGGACTGGCAGACGACGTTCAGCTCGCTCGTGACCTCCTTCCCGAGCCTGAAGTTCATGATCGCCGAGTACAGCACCTCGCAGAGGGCCGCGAACGACGTCATCTTCAATCTCCCCAATCAGCAGGGGATCGGCACCTTCAACTGGCAGCCGACCGATCTGTGGACGCGCTCGGGGAGCACGTATACCGCCCAGACCGACATGTCGATCTACGACATGATGGCGACCGCCTACGCCGCGCGCCTGTGAACGGCGGCGTTTTTTCGTGAAGCTCTCTTCTCAGATGCATGCCCTTGAGGCGGAGATGGACCGCCTTGCGTCGACAGCGGCGGCTCAGCCATGAGCGCGGGCGGCGCGACCGCTCCGCCGGGGGCGGCCAGAGTCGGCAGAGCCGTGACGGTGTCCGTTGCTTAAGCGATCGCGGTCACGTACGATCACTCGGCAGGAGGCCGACGCGGAGTGGCTGCCTGGATGACCGGACCGGACCAGCATAGCGACCTGGTGGACCCCGCCGAGAGGACACCATGGAGAGTTTGATCCAACCGACAGCCGAGATTGCCGTCCTCGGACCAGTGCATCACGTCGTGCCACGGGGGCATTGCCAGGTCGCCTTTCTGGGCATGGCCGGGAGCGATCCCCCGCGGGCGGAGGTGAATGCCTGGCTGGTGAGGCTGGGCGCGCTGACCGCGTCCATGACCGGCGGACGGGTGGAGATCGAGGCCGTTGATAGGGACCGCAAGGAGCGGCAATACCGGGTGCGGATGGATCTCTCGATGCCACACGGGGTTGTCACCGTCGCGCACGATCATCCGAGCAACGGCCTCCATGAAGACGTCTTTGTCGCGATCCGCAACGCCTTCCGCGCGGGGCGGCGCGAGCTCGAGGCCTATGCGCTGTCTCACCCGCCAGCACCGGCGCCGGTCGAGCTCCCCGCTGCGAGCGCCGAGGCGCCGGCCGTCGCTGTGGCCGTGACCGTGGCCGTCCCCGCGGTCGAAGCCGGCTGAGCGCGATCCCAAACCGCGTCGGTCAGGGGCGTCGGTTAAGATCGGCGCTGCCATGGCCTACGTCTACGAACAGATCTCCGCTTCGGACCTGCCGGCCCTGAAGGCCCTGCTGGCGCTGTTCGGCGAAGCGTTCGGCGAGCCCGACACGTATCAGGGCGCGGTGCCCAGCGACGCTTATCTGGAGACCTTGCTCGGCAAGCCCCACTTCATCGCGCTGGCGGCCTCGGATGGGGACGGCGTGGTGGGCGGGCTCGCCGCGTACCAGCTGGAGAAATTCGAGCAAGCCCGGAGCGAGATCTACATCTACGACCTCGCGGTGCGGGAAGGCCATCGCCGAAAGGGCGTGGCGACCGGGCTCATACGCGCGCTCGGGCGGATCGCCAAGGAACGTGGTGCGTACGTCATGTTCGTGCAGGCCGATCGTGGCGACGACCCGGCCATCCGCCTCTACGAATCACTGGGGACGCGCGAGGACGTCTACCACTTCGACATCCCGACGTCCCACCCTGCGAGTGGCAAGCCTCCCGCTACTTGATGAAGAGAATCTCCTGGAAGGTCGGCAACGGCCACAGGCTGTCGTCCACGACCCCTTCGAGGCCATCGGCTGCCTCGCGCACCTTCAGCATCGCCGGCAAGACGGAGGAGCCGAAGTGCTTGGCCTCCGCCAGTGCGCCGTCGCCGCCGTGGTGGCTGACGGCGGACTCCAATCCGGCCAGGCCGGCTTGCAGCTTGCCGATGAGATCGGTCACCTGCTTGAGCACCGTGGTGTCGGGGGTGAACCCCGCCGATTTGACCGCGGTGGCATTTTCGGCCAACGCCCGCTGATAAGAGAGCGCGGCCGGCAGGATGGTGGTCTTTCCCATCTTGGCGGTGAGGTTCGCCTCGACGTTGACTGATTTGCTGTAGTGCTCGAGGTAGGTCTCGTAGCGGCTGTGAACCTCGCGCGGCGACAGGACCTTGTACTTGTCGAAGAGGGCGATGATCTCTTTTTGCTGCAGGACCGGCAGCGCGTCGACGGCCGTCTTGTAGTTGGGCAGCCCGCGCTTCTCCGCTTCGAGGTGCCACTCCGCGGAATAGCCGTTACCGTCGAAGACGACGGCGCCGTGCTGCTGGATGACCTCGGCCAGCGCCTCCTGAATGGCGGCGTTCAGCTTCTTGCCGCCGGCGAGCGCAGCCTCCAGCTTGGTCGCGATGGCGTCGCACGACTCGGCGATGGCCGTGTTCAGGGCGACCAGCGGATCGGCGATCGACTGGCTCGAGCCCACCGCGCGGAACTCGAACCGGTTGCCGGTGAAGGCGAAGGGGCTGGTCCGGTTCCGATCTCCCGCGTCGCGCGGCAGCTTGGGGAGGGCGTCGACGCCGATCTCCAGCGTGCCTCCCATCTTGGACGACTTCGCTCCGCCGGTGCGGATCTGCTCGAACACGTCCGAGAGCTGTTCGCCGAGGAAGATCGAAATGATGGCCGGGGGCGCTTCATTGGCGCCGAGGCGGTGATCGTTGCTGGCCGTGGCGATGACCGCGCGCAGGAGACCGGCGTACTTGTGCACGGCGCGGATCACGGCGCCGCAGAACACCAGGAACTGCGCGTTCTCGTGCGGGGTCTCGCCCGGATCGAGCAGGTTGCCCTGGGTGCTGTTGCCGAACGAGAAATTGACGTGCTTCCCCGAGCCGTTCACGCCGGCGAAGGGCTTTTCGTGCAGCAGGCAGACGAGGCCGTGCTTCTCCGCCACCCGCTTGAGCATGATCATGATCATCTGCTGGTGATCGGAGGCGATGTTGGCGCTCTCGAACACCGGCGCGACCTCGAACTGTCCGGGCGCGACCTCGTTGTGGCGGGTCTTCACCGGCACGCCCAGCTTGAAGAGCTCGCGATCGCACTCCATCATGAAGGCCATCACCCGCTCGGGGATGACCCCGAAGTAGTGGTCCTCGAACTCCTGTCCCTTGGGCGGCCGGGCGCCAAAGAGGGCTCGCCCGGCGTTCAGCAGATCGGGGCGCGCGTAGAAGAAGTTCTTGTCGATGAGAAAGTATTCCTGCTCCGCGCCGGCGTACGAGACGACCATGGCCGGCTTCTCGTGGCCGAACAGCTTGAGGATGCGCGCGACCTGCGTGTTCAGCGCCTGGCCCGAGCGCAAGAGCGGCGTTTTCTTGTCGAGCGCCTCGCCGGTCCACGACACGAAGGCGGTCGGGATGCACAGCGTGGTGCCGTTGGTGGTCTCGAGCAGGTAGGCCGGGCTGGTCACGTCCCAGGCGGTGTAGCCGCGGGCCTCGCTGGTGGCGCGAATCCCGCCGTTGGGGAAGCTGGAGGCGTCCGATTCTCCCTGGACCAAGGTCTTGCCCGCGAACTCGGTGATGGCTCCGCCTTCACCGTCGGGGGAGAGGAAGCTGTCCTGCTTGGCGGCGCTGAGGCCGGTGAGCGGGTAGAAGACGTGCGCGTAGTGGGTCGCGCCCTTCGAGAGCGCCCAGGCCTTCATGGCGGCGGCGACCACGTCGGCGACGCGGGGATCGAGCGGCGTCCCGGCCTCGATCGTGCGCTTCACGGAGCGAAAGACCTCCTTGGGCAACTGTGCCTTCATGGTGGCCAGCCCGAAGACGTTGGTCCCGAACAGCGACGCCGCGGGACTCTCCTTGTAGTCGAGGGGAACGTCCGCGTGCTTGTAGTTGGTCGCCGCCGTGATTGCCGCTCGCCGCGCCGTATTTCCGCTCATGGTTCTTCGTTCTCCTCTTCAACGTCGAAAGTGTGCTGAACGGTTCTTGTAGTCTTTTGCGGGTCGACACAGAAAGGCTTTTCCGCCGGCGCGAATCGTTTTTTTCTTCGCGCCGACGAATCACGAAGATCGTGAGTCGAGGACATTTCGGCCGCGTTTCTCCCGCCTTTCGATTGAGACAGCGCGGCTCCCTTGCATGCAAATCGCAGGACGACCGTGCAATGTGAAGGGTCGGGACTCAGACCTCGGCCTGCTGCTCGATGGCGCGTCGAAATCGATCCGGAGAGCGAAAGAGCTCGCCGAGGAGACTCCACGATCGGTCTCCGAGCGGTCCCGGTTGGCGGCCGAGCGCGCACTGCAGATAGACCGCCTCACGCAAGAGCGGCTGCAGGTCCAACTTGCAACGGGCCTCCCAGGCGGCGGCGTCCACGGCCTCTCGCCGGATCGCGGCCTCGAAATCGATCAGGATCGGCTCCAGGGGAGCCGGGCAGACGATGATGTTGTGCAGCTCGGTGTCTCCGTGCGCGAGGCCTCCGCTCTCCAGAATGAGCAGCTGCGCCAGCGTCTCTTCGGCGAGCCGCCACAGTCCGGCCGCGGTCGCCAGCGGCAGCTTCTGCGCCTTGACGATGTTGTTCTCCGGAGGTTCCCCGCCGAACGCGGTGAGACGCGCGAAAGACTGTCCCGGCACGAGACAGCTCCGAAACACGTCGGAGGTGTGCCCAATGGGCGGCGGCGTCCGGCAAAGCTGCGACGCCAGCAGATGCAGCTCGAATTCGACCTGCGGATCGCCGTGCAGCCTTCCGGGAAAATAGGTTTTGCGAAAGTGAAGCGGGTAGGTCGCGGCGGCGGGGTGAATCCGACGCGTCTCCTCGCCGGCGATGACCAGCTCCGCCGTCATGAGCGGCAACCCGTTGGCTTCGCGCCGGGCCCTCGTTCGGACGACGAAGTCCTGTCGCGGCGCTTTTTCGATGAGGGGGTACAGCTCCGCCGCCAGGAGAACCGTGTGCCGCGGTGAGACGGCGATGGCGCGACTGTCGTCCACGTCGACTGCCTTACGACGCGCGCCACGCCAAGACAAGCCCGCGCGCGATCCTCTCACCAAAACAGCGGCTGTCGCACCGCTGCTCCCCGCGCGCTGAGGCCGCCCGCGGTCCCAACCTGAGATTTTGAGGGCGGCCGTTCGGCGAGCAAGCACGACGGGCGCCGCGGTCGCACTGATGACTCTCCCGAATTCGGCCGACTACCCCTTCGTGAGGTAAGGCGCGAGCCAGCGGCAGAGCGGGCTCATGGAGGTGGCGACCATCAGTCCCTGCGGACGTGCCCTCGCTTCCGGGCCCACCATCTTCAGCTCGCGGATGCCGACCATGCCCCAGACCTGGGCGCGGGTGACGCCGTCATCGAGGTCGAGCTGGACGTATTGAGGGTTCCGGCCGTGGTGGACGGAGCGCAACCTCGCCGTACCCGGGCGGAGCTTCAGCGTCGCGGATGCACCATCCGTATCGATCCGCAGGCTGTCGTCGCCGACGACGTAGATCCAACCCTTGGCGGACCGCCTCGACTGGATGGACGCTGCGCCGAGCAAGCCAAACACGAAGGCGAGCGAGAGCCAGACCAACATCGCGACGAACAGAACGGGGCTGTCCTTCGGAATGAGCTGGAGCTCGATGATCGCCATGACAATGGCCACCACCGCCGCGACCGCGCCCAGCGCCAGAAGCACGGTGCGGCCACCCAGGTAGGGGCCGGTCACGAGCGGCAGGCGGCGCTCCTCCGCCCAGTCGCGGCGGAACTCCTTCCAACCCCAGCGCACGATCGGCACGGCCGTAGCCGCTCCGACGAGCTGGGTGATGACGTGTTTCGGTTCCACGCGCGGTCTCCCCAAGGTACTACGAGCCGAAACTGAGTGGAGCCTGGAACCTGCCGCCCGCCCAGTGGTCTAATGTCTCGTGGGGTGTCGCCTGCGCGCGGCGTCGATCGCGGTTTCGTTGGCCGCCGGGATCTCGGTTGGATGTCGGGCTCCCCCACCGCTAGAGCACAAGGACGGTGGCGGCTCGAAGGCAGCCTCCTCGCTCCGGCCGGCGGGGCGCCTGCCGCCCCCCGCGAGCGCCTTTCTGTTCGACTCCAGCCTGTTCGCGATCAAGGCGCCGCCCCGTGCGGGCGACTGGGTGCAGTCGCACCGCGAACCGCAACAGAGCTTCGCGGAGTACGTCCGAAATGCGCCCGCCCGGCCGACCGCCGAGCGCCGCGCCATCGTGCTGCAGCCGCTGGGGACCTTCACGCGCCGAGAAACGGCGCTCGTCTACGCCATGCGCGACTACCTCGCCGCCTTCTTCCAGCTGGAGACGCGGGTCGCCTCGCCGCTCCCACTGCCGGCGTTCGGGATGCGCAAGGAAGAAGAAGACCACGACGATCCGGTCCAGTACCGCACCGACGTCATCAACGAACGTCTGCTGGCGCCGAGACTCCCCGCCGACGCCGTCTGTTATCTCGGCATCACGGTGGCCGATCTCTACCCAGACCCGTCGTGGAACTACGTCTTCGGAATGGCCAGCCTCGAGAAGCGGGTCGGCGTCTATTCGCTGGCGCGCTACGGCCCCGCGTTCAATCATCAGCCGGACGACCCGAGCGCCGAGGCCCTGCTGCTGCGCCGGGCGCTGCTGGTGGTGGCCCACGAGACGGCGCACATGTTCTCGCTGCCGCATTGCCGCCGCTACGAATGCCTGATGAACGGCGTGAACTCGCTCGCCGAGCTCGATCGCGGGACGCCGTGGCTCTGCCCGGACTGCCTGCGCAAGCTGCAGTGGAACACCGGAATGGACCTGCTCGCGCACTACCGCGCTCTGCGGACCTTCTACGCGGAACGCCGGCTGCCCGACCAGGTCGACTGGCTCGACCGCCGGCTGTCCGCGCTCAGTCTCGAACCTCGACGGACGCCGCCGCCCTGAAGCGCACGAAATCGTCGGGCCCGTTCGTTCAGGCCGCGAGGCGAACTGGTTGGGGGCCGGCGATCGCCGTCTTTTGCGGCAGCGGCGTGCGGGCCTTCAGCATGGGCGCGAAGGCCGCGCGGTAGGTCCGGGCAAGGTAAAGCTCCGCCGCCAGGACCACCAGCGGCAGCGCGATTCCCGACGGCGCCAAGAACAGGTGGAAGCCCACGATGTTGATCACGATGGGCGCCAGGACGGCCAGCGCGAGCGGCACGAATCGGCCGCTCAGCAGCAAGAGCCCCGCCGCGACCTCGGTGATCTTGAGCAGCGGGAAGAAATAGCCGCTGGCGAACAGCGCTCCCGCGAAGGAGGCGGCGCGCAGCGGAGCCGGCGGCGTGGGGAGAAAATGCAGGAAGAAGTTGAGGCCGAAGACGGTGAAGACGAGGCCGAGAAAGAGACGGGCCGCGGTGGGCAGGTGCTTGAGGATGGTGTTCATGGTGAGCGTTTCTCCTTTTCAGATGTCACTCTGGATCGTTGCTCACGGGACAACTAGGCGTCTCTGTGACAACATGTAGTTGCCGTGACAGCAACAGAGTCCCTCGATCTGAATCAGGTGAGCGCCTTCGTGCGGGTGATGGAAGCCGGCAGCTTCACCGCGGCGGCCCGCACCTTGGGGTTACCGAAGTCGTCCGTCAGCCGGCGGGTCAGCGCGCTCGAGACGTCGCTGCGCGTCCGGCTGCTCCAGCGGGGCACACGCAAGTTGGTTCTGACCGAGGCGGGGCGACTCTATTTCGAGCGCGCGCGCGCCTCGCTGGCCGGTCTCTCCGACGCCAACGCCGCGGTGACCGACATGAGCAAGGAGATCGCCGGACCGATCCGCTTCACCGCCGGCGGCGACAACACGGGCCTCTTTGCCAGCCTGATCAGCGAGTTTCTCGCGCGCTACCCTCAGGTGCAGCTCGACGTGGTGCTGACGCCCCGCCGGGTGGATCTGATGACCGAGGGGTTTGACCTGGCGTTGCGGGCGGGGCCGCTGGTCGATTCGTCGCTGGTCGTCCGCCGCCTGGGCCGCAGCGACCATGGCCTCTTCGCCTCGTCGACGTACCTGCGCAAGGCGGGCCGACCGGAGCGGGTGAGCGATCTGGCGCGCCACCGCTTCGTGCTGTTTGGGGAGCCGCCCCAGCGGCACCACCTGCGCCTGACTGGCCCCGAGGGCGACGAGACGGTGAAGGTGGAGGGGCCTCTCGTCGTGCACGAGATGTCGTTTGCCGCCGACGCGATCGCCGCGGGGGTCGGCATCGGTCTCGTGCCCGAGGCGTATCTCGGCTTCGTGAAGATGGGCGGGTCGCCCTCCGCCCGCCGGGAGCTCGTGCGGGTGCTGCCCGATCACCGGGCGACCGGATCCGAGCTCAATCTGGTGTCGCCACCCACCGCCTACGAGCCGAGGCGGGTCGCCCTCCTGCGCGACTTTCTCGCCGAACGGCTTCGCCCGCTGATGCATGCCTGCAGTGTGGCCGCCGAACAGCAGCGGACGCGCCGGCAGCCGAGCAATGAACGCCCGCGGCAGCGCCGCTCTCGAACGCCCGAGCGGACCGCCGCGCGCGCGCCTTGACCCGGGCGGCTCGATCGTTTTCCCGTTCGAGACCGGCGGGTGCCTGCGCGAGCCGCTTCACGCGCGTTGCGGCGGCGCGGCGCGCACCATGCGATCGATGGGGCGCAGCAGGACCACCACGATGAGCATCGCCGCCACGACCACGTAGCCGAGGAGGTCGTAGTGGGCGAGGGCGCCGCTCGAGGTCTGCACGACGATCAGCCCCGCGACGGCCGCGCCCACGCCACCGGCCGCTTGCTGCATGGAGGCGTTGACCGACATGAACGAGCCACGGTGCGCCGGATCGGGCACGCCCGAGATCAGCGCCGAGGCCGAGATCATGCGCGAGGTGACGCCGACGAAGAGCAGCACGTTGATGACGATGACCCACGGCAAGGACGTGTGACCGAGGTGGGTGTAGATGAGGACCATGATGACCGTGAGGGCAGTACCGGCGCAGAAGAGGAGATATTTGCCCAGCCTGTCGCTGAGGCGCCCGAGGAAGGGGCCGCTCACCAACGTGCAGAGCCCCGTCACCAAGTAGATGGTCGGCAGCTGCTCGAAGGCGATGCCGAGGTTGTTGATGGTGAACGTGCTGCCGAACGGCATCAGCATGAAGCCGCCCGTCGCCAGCAGGGTCGTCGTGGCGAAGGTCTGCAGATAGCGGCGCTGCGAGACGGTGCGGAAGAGGTGGACGAAGGGGTTCCCCTCGCGCTGCAGCTTGAGGTGGGCGTCGATCGGCTGCAGGCGGGCGAAGATGAGGGTGCCCGCAACCACCGTCAGGCCGACGATCAGGAGGAACGGCGCATGCCATCCCCAGTGGTTGGCGAGATAGAGCCCGAGCGGCAGGCCGAGCACCTGGCTGGCGGCGAACGAGGTCTGCACGACGCCCATCACGCGGCCGCGCATGCTGAGCGGAAACAGGTCGGTGATGATGGCCATCGAGATCGAGCCGATGACACCGCCGAAGACGCCGGTGACGACGCGCGCGGCGAGCAGGAGCTGGTAGGTCGGCGCCAGGCCGCAGAAGAGCGTGCCGCCGGTGAAGCCCGCGTAGAAGAAGAGCAGGAGCTTCTTGCGATCGAAGCGGTCGGCGAACCCGGCGGCGAGCAGTCCGGAGAGCGAGGCGCTGAAGGCATAGGCCGACACGACCAGGCCGAACTTCTTGGTGGGGAGGTGGAGATCGCGCAGCAGGATCGCGCCCAGCGGCGAGATGATCATGAAGTCGAGGATGATCGTGAACTGCAGGAACGCGAGCATGCCGACCACGAACTTTTGGTACGAGGTGAAGGCGGGCGGCGGGGCGTGGCCGGGCGTCGGCGCGGGTGCGGGCGCGGCCGATGAATCTACGGCCAGAGCCGGCGAAGAGGCGGCGGCGAGACCGGGTGCGGGATCGTTGCTCATGAAATGGCTTTCTTGCGCGGCTGCTTGGATGAGCGGGTCGGTGAATGGTTTCTGGCGATGGGCTTGGCGGGCGCGACGCCGCGGGTCGGCGCGAGCGCCTTGACGACCAGGTCCAGCGTCTGGTCCATCAGCTTTTCGTCGAGGACGAAGCGGGGTGTGCCGGTGAGGCCGCGTCCCTGAAGGTGGAACTTGACCAGCTGGTAGAGCGGCGCGAACGCCACCGACCAGTAGACCTCGACGGGGACCCGCACCAGCTCACCGCGCTCGATGGCGCCGCGGCAGAAGGCGCGCATGGTCTCGATGAAGTCGCGCCCCTTGGCGGACTCCTCGTGCGCGTGAAATGGCGAGTGGCGAATCTGCTCCAGAAAATGTGCGGCGCGCGGGTTTTCCAGACAGTAGCGCGCGCGGTTTTTCCACTGGACGCGCAGGCCGACCGCCAGGCTCGCGCCGGGGTCGAAGCCCTCCAGCGTCGCCTCGGCCATCTTTCGGCTCTCCTCGCGGTAGAGGCTCAGGATGAGATCGTCGCGGTTCTCGAAGTAGATGTAGATGGTCGCGGGTGAGACGCCCACCTCCTTGGCGAGCTTCTGCATGCTGAGCCCGACGAACCCGTGGCGGACGATCGTCTCGAGCGCCCGGTCGCGGATGGCCCGCTCTTTCTTAGGATCGCGCGCGCGCACTTCGCTTTAATAAATGAACGTTCATTCATAATCAAGCGATTCGCCCGGGCCATTCCCCGTCCGGGCCGTGAAGGTCGGCGGCCCGACACACCATTAGAAGAGGGCGACCACCGGCACGGGATGGCTCCCGCGACAGAAATCGTGCGGCCGCGCGAAGTTTTTCGATGAAAAATGATCAAGGCGCGTACCTGGCGGGAATCACCGTAGTCGCTCGCCCCTGAGCGACTCGTTGAGGAGGCCCCCCATGCGCTCTCGTCGGTTCGGTTCTCTCCTGTTGCCGCTGCTCGTCTCTGTCACTCTGTCCGCCTGCGGATCCGGCGACTCGACCCGAGACACCGGCTCCGGCGGTAGCGGCACCGG
This sequence comes from Polyangia bacterium, assembly GCA_036267635.1. Lineage (GTDB taxonomy): Bacteria > Myxococcota_A > Polyangia > Fen-1088 > Fen-1088 > JADGRB01. The sequence continues at coordinate 61,175 of DATAVR010000108.1, forward strand.
CGGTACGACCGGGACCGGCGGCACCACCGGGAACGGCGGCGCGACCGGCGCTGGCGGCACCACCGGAAACGGCGGCGCGACCGGCGCTGGCGGCACCACCGGAAACGGCGGCACGACCGGGAACGGCGGCGCGAGCGGAGCTGCAGGAAAGGGCGGAGCCTCGGGGACGGGCGGTACGGCCGGCACGACGGGGACTGGCGGCATGGCGGGAGCCGGCGGAAAGGGCGGGGCGGCCGGGATCTCGGGTGCCGGCGGGGCGGCCGGTCATGGCGCGACGGGGGGAGTGGCGGGCGCGGCTGGCGTCGGGGGAGCGACCGGAACGGGTGGGAACGCCACAGGCGGCAGCGCGGGGGGCAACTCCGGGGGCGCCGGCAGTGGCGGCTTGACCTCCTCCGTCGAGGACGACGGCACCGACTGCACCATCGGCACCGTGCCGACGATCGGCACCAAGATCACCTTGCTCCCCGATCCCTTCAAGAAGCTCGACGGCACCGAGATGACCATGAAGTCCGAATGGCGCTGCCGGCGGGAAGAGATCCGCAAGACCGCGGAGAAGAACGCTCTCGGCACCAAGCCGCCGAAGCCGGCGACCGTGACCGGAACCGTCACCAGCACGAAGATCACCGTCAACGTCACCGACGGCGGCAAGAGCAGCAGCTTCTCCGTCACCGTCAGCCTCCCGACAAGCGGCAAGGCGCCCTATCCGGCAATCATCGAATACACCGGCGTGCCCTTGGACATGGGCACCATCAACAGCGAGGGCGTCGCGATGATCAACTACAACCCCTACGACGTCGGGGCAGAGGGTCACGGGCACGGCACCAATCAGACGGGCGCCTTCTACAGCGTCTACAGCGGAGGGAGCGGCACGACCGGGCTCCTGGCAGCGTGGGCCTGGGGCGTCAGCCGCATCATCGACGTCATCGCCGAGTCCGACGGCAGCATCCTCGACGCGAACGCCATCGCGGTGACCGGCTGCTCCCGCTTTGGCAAGGGGTCGTTCATTGCCGGTGTCCTCGACGAGCGCATCGCACTGACGATGCCGATCGAGTCGGGGACCGACGGCGTGCCGATCTGGCGCGGGATCGCCAAGGCCGAAAAGGGCGCCAACGGAAATCCGCCGCAGTCGATGTCGAGCGCTTACGGCGAGCAGCCGTGGTACGCCGACGCGTCCAATGCGATGGACAGCGATCCGACGAAGGCGCCGCTCGACACGCACGAGCTGGTGGCCATGGTGGCGCCGCGCGGGCTCTTCATCATGGAGAACCCGTGGATCGGTGAGCTCGCCTCGAAGTACGGGCACGTCGCCGCGCTCGGGGGCCTGGAGGTGTACAAGGCGCTCGGTGCAGGCGACAACGTCACCTACTGGTCCGACATCCCGACGACCGAGGGTGGTCACTGCTCCGCGAGGCCCGAGTGGGTCACCCCGTTGAAGAACAACATCGAGCGGTTCTTGAAGAAGACCGGAACGGCCCCCGGCGTCATCAAGGCGTCGTCCATGCAGACCGGCGATCTGTCGACCTGGCGGGACTGGACGACGCCGACACTGAACTAGCGTTCTCGTCACCGGAAATCGGAGAGAGGTCTCCGGAAACCGGAAGAGCTCGAGCGGTTACTCTCCGATTTTCGCGAGGTTTTTGGGTGGCGCCGTCATACGTGTGCTGGCGCACCTATTGCTTCGGGGCTGGGCATGCGCAACAACCTTTTCCGAAGCATAGTCCTCGCCCTGTTCGTCCTCGTCCTCGGAACGCTCGGATGCGTCTCGCACCAGAGCGACGACGTCGGGAGCGTGGGCATCGCCCTGCAGCTCGCCTCCGGCCTCTCTCTCAACACCGTCTCCTACAACATCAGCGGACCGGCGGGCTTCACGCGCTCGGGGTCGCTCGACGTCAGTCAGAGCGGCACGGTTTCGGCCACCATCGGCGGCCTGCCCGCGGGCAGCGGATTCACGATCGTGTTGACGTCGACCGCCACCGACGGAACCACCCAGTGCATGGGGTCGGCGCCGTTCTCCGTCACCGCGGGCGCGACGACGAGCGTGACCGTCCATCTTCTTTGCCACGAAGCGGCCAAAACGGGCAGCGTGCTGGTGAACGAGACGATCAATGTGTGTCCCCTGGTCGACGGCCTGTCCGCCAGCCCCGCCGAGGTGCTGGTGGGCGGCTCGATCGCGCTCACCGGCGCGGCGCACGACACCGACGGCGCGCCGGCGGCGCTGAGCTACCACTGGACGGCGAGCGCCGGCACGCTCAGCGACGCGAGCGCCCAGAACCCGACCTTCACTTGCACCGCCGCAGGCTCGGTCACCCTGGCGCTCGCCGTCAGCGACGGCGACTGCGGCGACAGCGCGTCGACGACCGTGACCTGCACCGGCGCCCCGCACGTCGTCATCAACGAGGTCGAATCGAACGGCGATCCGGTCGGTGACTGGGTGGAGCTGACCAACGCGGGGACCGCCGCGGCCGACATTTCGGGGTGGAAGCTGCTGGACAACGACGACACACACCCCTTCGTCGTCGTTCCGAACGGCACGACGCTGGCGCCGGGCGGCTTCTACGCGATTTACGTCTTCCAGACCTTCGGCTTGGGCGCGCCGGACTCGGCGCGGCTCTACGACCCGGCCGGGAACCTGGTGGACTCCTTCAGCTGGACGACGCATGCGGCGGGCACGTACAGCCGTTGCCCCGACGGCACCGGGCCGTTCATCGACACCACGCCGACGCGCGGCGCGGCCAACGCCTGCGGCGGTGGTGGTGCAGCCGGCGCTGGCGGCGCGACTGGTGCGGCGGGCGCGACTGGAGCGAGCGGCGCAGCGGGCGCGGGCGGCGCGGCGGGCGCGGGCTCCTCGATCGTCATCAACGAGGTCGAGTCGAACGGCGATCCGGTCGGCGACTGGGTGGAGCTGACCAACATCGGGACGTCGGCGGCGGACATCTCTGGTTGGAAGCTCCTGGACAACGACGACACCCACGCCTTCGTCGTCGTTCCCGACGGAACCTCGCTGGCGCCGGGCGGCTTCTATTTCATCTACGTGTTCCAGACGTTCGGCCTGGGCGCGCCCGACATGGCGCGCCTCTTCAACCCGGCCGGCACGCTGGTCGACTCATACAGCTGGACGACCCACGCCGTGGGGACGTACGGCCGTTGCCCCGACGGGACTGGTCCGTTCGTCGACTCGACGCCGACGCAGGGCGCGCCCAACGCCTGCGGCGGCGGCGCCGGCGGAGCGGCCGGCGCCGGTGGAGCGGCCGGCGCGGGCGGGAGCGGCGGCCTGGCGGCCAACGAGTTCCCCTGGCCCGGCACCGACACGGTGATCACCGTCGACGATGCCGGCGAGTTCGCCTCGAACCTCTCCGGGCTCAGCTACCAGCCGGCGACCCGCACCGATCCTGCGGTGTTGTGGGGGATCCAGAACGGGCCGTCCAAGCTCTATCGCCTCCTCTGGAACGGCACGACCTGGGAGTCGGATCCGGCCAACAGCTGGGGCGCCGGCAAGACGATCCACTACCTCGACGGCACGGGCGATCCCGACTCGGAGGGGGTCAGCAAAGCCGAGCTCGCCGACTCGTCGATCTACGTGTCGACAGAGCGCGACAACGACAACAACCAGGTCAACCGCTTCAGCGTCCTGCGCTACGACACGAACGCGTCCGGCACCGATCTCACCGCCCAGAACGACTGGGAGCTGACCGCCGACCTGCCGGCCATGGGCATCAACCTCGGGCTCGAGGCCATCACCTATGTTCCGGACACGGCGCTCGTCGCGGGAGGTTTCTTCGACGAAGCGACCAACGCCACCTACAACCCGTCGAGCTACCCGAACCACGGTACGGGCATCTTTTTCGTGGGCCTCGAATCGAACGGCGTCATCTACGGTTACGCGCTCAATCACGCCGACAACACGTTCACCCGCGTCGCCACCTTCGCGAGCGGTCAGGTCTCGATCATGGACCTCTCGTACGACCGCGAGGTCGGCTACCTCTGGGCCCAGTGCGACAACACCTGCGGCAACAAGGCGACGGTCTTCCGTCTCGACGTGACACCGGCCTCGCCCACCGCGGGACATTTCGAAGTGGGGAGCGTCTTCGATCGCCCCGACTCGTTGCCGGACTCGAACTTCGAGGGGATCGGCATCGCGCCCGAGGCCGAGTGCGTGGCCGGCCAGAAGCACTTCTTCTGGTCCGATGACAGCGCTCTCGACATGCACTCGATTCGCCGCGGCTCGATCCCCTGCGGAGTCTTCTTCTAGCCAACCATCCCCGTCGAGTCGAGAAGCTCCCGCCGCAGCTCCTCCGCGGAGGAGCCTGTTCACGGGTCGCTTTCCCCTCGTCGAGGTTGCCAATCTCGATCGGAGAGGCACCGTGACAGTGAAAGGCGGTGTCGCGATGGGGTTGATCTGGACCTTGATCGTCGGGTTGGTGGCGGGCGCGCTGGCGAAGCTGGCCATGCCTGGCAAGGACCCGGGCGGTATCGGAGTCACGATGGCGCTCGGCGTAGGTGGCTCGCTGCTGGCGAACTTCGTCGGCAGAGCGCTGCACCTCTACGGAAATGGCGCGCGGCCCGGAATCATCATGTCGGCGATAGGCGCCTTCGTGCTGCTGGCGATCTACCGGGTGGTCCTGCGCCGGCGAGAGTCGACTCACGCCCACGGGCCGACGATCCGCACGTGAGCGCGCGGCTCGGGTGGGGTTCGCGGCCGGCGGCGATGGCGTCCGCGGACAGAGCCAAGTACCGTGAGGCGTGACGCCGGCGCTGGTTCTCTTCGATCTCGACGGTACGCTGGTCGATACCGCGCCGGATATCGCCCGGGCGCTGGGCGTCGCGCTCGGGGGGACCGGCCTGCCGCCGTTGCCGCTCGACGCCGTCAAACGAATGGTCGGCGACGGCGCGCGGGTGCTGATCCAGCGCGCGCTCGGGACCGCTCATCAGGACGGCGCGCTGGAGGAGATGGCGTTCGCCCGCTTCCTGGCGAGCTATCGCGACAACGTCTGCCTCGATTCGCGGCTCTACCCGGGCGTCGTCGAGGGGCTGGCGGCGTTGCGCAGCGACGGCGCGGCGCTGGCGGTGGTGACCAACAAGCCCGGCGACCTCGCCCGTACGCTGCTCGAGGGCCTGGGGATCGCCGCGTCTTTCGAGGCGATCATCGGTGACGGCGACGGGTTCCCCCGCAAGCCCGATCCGGCGGCGGCGCTGTCGGTCCTGGCCCAGGTGGGCGCGTCGCTTGCCCGCGCCGTCATGGTCGGGGACGGACTCCCCGACATACGCCTCGCACGCGCGCTCGGTGTCAACGCCGTCGCCGCCACCTGGGGCTACGTTCCTGCCGCCGCGCTCGCCGATGAAAGGCCGGCCTTTCTCGCCGGCTCGTTTCAGCAGGCGATCTCGATCATTCGCCCGCTGATTGCCTAGCTGGTGAGGCCTCGCAAGAGGTGCCGCAGGAGCTGATCGCCACAGGGGCGATAGTTCCGGTGGTCGGGTCGGCGAAACAGCGCGCTCAGCTCCCCCTTCGACACCGTCAGGCCGGTCCGCTGCAAAAGCGCGATGAGGTCGTCGTCCTTGAGCTCGAACGCGACCCGGACCTTCTTGAGGACGGTGTTGTTGGTGACCGGAAGCTCCAGAGCTTGGGGCGGTCGCCCCTCGTCCTTGCCGCGTTTGTAGACGACCAGGCCGTTGAGGAAGTGCGCCATCGCCTTGTCGCCGCAAGCCTGGTAGCCGTCGTCATCTTCGGTCTTGAGGAACGCCACGACCTCGTCCCTGCCGATCTCGCGGTCACCGAGCCGGAAGATGTCGGCCAGCGTCGCGTCGCCGACGTTCAACAGGTAGCGGAGGCTTCGCAGGACGTCGTTGTGGGTCATGAGCGGCTAGCGCGCCAGGCCCACCTTGAACTTCTTGCCCTTGATGCGGCCGGCGCCCAGCCGCGCGATCGCCCGATTCGCGCTCCCCTTGGCGATCGCCACGTAGGAGAACCGATCGTGAATCTCGATCTTGCCGACCTCGCTCCCCGGCAGTCCGCCCGCCTCGCCGGTGAGCGCCCCCAGGATGTCGCCTGGGCGCAGCTTGTCCTTACGTCCGCCCGAGATGTACAGCGTCTCCATCGTCGCGTCGGCCTGAACAGCCGGCGTGGAGACGGGCACCTCGGTTTGCGCCCGACGCTCGAGCGGTGCTCCGATCGCGGCCTCGATCGCCTTCACCTTGGCGCGATCCTGCGGTCCGACCAGCGACACCGCGGTCCCGGGCTTGCCCGCGCGGCCGGTGCGACCGATGCGATGCACGTAGATCTCCGGCTGAAACGGCAGCTCGTAGTTCACCACCAGATCCAGCCCCTCGATGTCGAGGCCGCGGGCGGCCACGTCGGTCGCCACCAGCACGCGAATGCTGTGATTGCGAAATTTCGCCATCACGAAGTCGCGTTCTTTCTGTTCGAGGCCTCCGTGCAGGCTGGCGCTGCTGACCCCGGCCGCGCCGAGCGCCTGCTCGATGCGGGCGACCGTCGCCTTGAAATTACAGAACACGATGGCCGACTCGGGCGGGCTGGTCCGCAGCACCGCCAGCAGGGTGTCGAGGCGGCGGCCGTCATCGACGAGGTAGCCGAGCTGGCGCAGCAGCGTCTTGGGCCCCTCCGATTCGGCCACGGTCAGGCGCTCGGGATTCTGTTGGTGCGCCTTGGTCATCGCGTCGATCGATCGGGGGAAGGTGGCTGAAAAGAAGACGGTCTGCCGCGGTGTCGGCGCGCCGCTCAGGACCTTCTCCATCTCTTCGCCGAAGCCCATGTCCAGCATGCGGTCAGCCTCGTCGACGACGATGGTGGCCACGCCGCTCAGATCCAGCGAGCCGCGCACGAGGTGGTCGAGCACGCGGCCCGGCGTTCCGACCACCACGTGCACGCCCAGCTGCAGCGCCGCCAGCTGCGGTTTCATCGGTTGTCCGCCCGAGAGGATCGAGACGACGAGATCCGCTTCCCGCCGTCCCAGCTTGCGGAAGTCACGCGCCACCTGCGCGCAGAGCTCGCGCGTGGGACAGAGGATCAGGGCCTGCGGATGGCGTTTGCCCCGCTTCAGCTTCTGCAAGATCGCCAGGGCGAAGGCGGCCGTCTTCCCGCTGCCGGTGGTCGACTGTCCGATCAGGTCCCGGCCCGCCAGCAAGAGGGGAATGGCGCGCGCCTGAACCGGCGTCGGCGCGATGAAGCCCAGCTCGGCCACCACCTGACAGAGGGTGGGGGAGAGGCCGAGCGCGGCGAACCCGCCGTCAGCCGGGGGTGGAGGCGCCGCGTGGTTCATCGTGATGGACGGCTGATAGCAACTGCGCAGAAAAAGTCCACGCATTTACGGCAGGGCCCGGACCGCGGCTCGCCAAGCGTCACCTGATTCGGGCCCGAAGGCCTACGGGATCTGGCGTGGCGCTGCAGATTCGACAGCGAGCACCAGGTCGTTGCGGAGCGACGGCGAGGAGCGATGGCATGAAGCTGAGGCATCGAATGACCTTGATGGCGGCGGCGATCGCCATGGTCGTTGGCCCTGCGACGGCCGAAGCCGCCACCGCCGATCCGAACGGCGCGCCCGCCACCGGAGAGAATCAGCCGTCGCCGGGAATGCCGGTCAGCAGGATGGGCCTGGCGATCCTGGCGGGAGGCGGGGTGACCGACTTTACCCAGGGGAACATGCGGGACCAGACGGGCGTCGGCGGCTTTTGGGACATTCGGGCGCTGTTCGCGACGCGCCGTCGGATCGGTTTCGAAATGTCGTACATCGGCGGCGCCAACTCGCTCCAGGGGCTCGGGTTGTCGGGCAGCAGCAAGCTCGTGCGCAACGGCGTCGAGGGGGTGCTCCGCGCGCAAGCGCCGCTCCGCCACCAGGGCTCGCTGCTCGAGCCGTATGTTTTCGGCGGCGTTGGCTGGAATGGCTACCGGGTCACCAACGTCAACTCGGACGTCGCGAGCGTCACGGCGAGCAACGACAACACGGTGTCGCTGCCGCTCGGCCTCGGATTCATGGCTGGCTACAAGGGTCTCGTCGGCGACCTGCGATACACCTACCGTCCGACCTTCCGTCAGACGATCCTCGCCGGCCAAGGGTCGAACGGCCTCACCAACTGGGACGCAGGCGCGATGATCGGCTTCGAGTTCTAGAAGACCAGGATGATCGAACCGGCGATCCGCCGTTCGTCCGATCTGACCAGGTAGCCGGGAAGGCTGCTCTCGCGAGCGATGCCGTCGAAGGTCAAGGCCAGGCGGACCGGTCCGCCGAGGGGCTGCACCGAGGCGACTGCCGACAGGAAGAGCCGGGTGTCGTGCAGCGAAAAATTGTTCTGAATTTCGCCCTGGTGGTCGTCGTCGGCGTTGAAGGACCAGAAGCTCTGGGTGCGACCCGCGAGCCTGAGCCGGACGTCTCCCAGCTCAGCCTCGAGCGTCGCAGAGGTGAGCAGGCCCTGCGCGAAGTAGTAGCCGTCCGTCTGCAGCTCGCTCTTGATGACCAGGCCGGCCAACGCGGGAGCCGCCTCCGGATAGGCCAAGGAGGTGACCTGGGCGAATCCATAGCTGGCGGCGAACGCCGCGCGCAGCGCGAGGTTGCCGTGTCGGGCGGCCAACTCCACCATGGGACCGAGCAGGCCGACGGCCAGGGTGCGGTCCCACATGCCGGGTAGGCTCCGCGCGTCGTAGTCGAACGAGCTGCCGACGCCGAGGAGCAGACCGCGACCATCGGCCTCGCCCGACCGACCGCCGACGTCACCGTAACGGCGCGCATAGCGCCCGAGGACGAGCGAGTCGGCGTGAACGAACGCCCCCCGGATCGATCCGTCATTCATGAACCAGCGTGCGTCGAGGTTCGTCCATTGTCCGGGCAGGGCGGTGGAGGTGCCTGTCCCCGGCTGGCGATAGAGTGCCTGGGTCGTGATGCGGGCGGCCAGCCCCAGCGTGGCCTCGTCCCGCACCTCTCCGTTGTCGAAAGAGGTACGTGCCGTGCCGATCTCGAGGGTGAGCCGGTGCCAGATCCGTCTGGAGAGCCCGCGCTCGTCGAACGCGTCCTCATGTCGCCGGCCGTGGCAGACGGGGGCTTCGTTCAGCGCCGCGACCGGTGAGAAGATGGCGGCGCCGAGGCAGTTGAGGAGGCTGGGCTCCCCGTCCGCGAACAGCCGGCCGAGCCGGTAGGTGGCTTCGCCGATCACCCATCCCGCCGCGGGCGTGACGATGAGATCGTTGGTCGACAGTTTCTGGTTCGGCTCACCGAAATACTTCCAGAACGTCGACGCGGCGACGGTCGTCAAGAACGACGCGCCGACACCGAGGCCATTGCCGCGCGCGATCTGATAGTAGATGGTCCCTGCCACCGGATGACCGATGGCGTTCGTGTTGAAGCGGTCGTGATCGAGGACGAAGTAGCGATCCGAGAACAGCTCGGTCCGCCACGTCGACCAGGTGAACGGGGGGACCTCCGACTCAGAAGGCTCCTGGTGTCCCCAGTACCAGGCCGACTGGAGCCCGAGGAACGCCAGTTCTCCGAGCACGACGCGGAGGTAGGGGCGCTGGGGGCGGGCGACCTCGGATTCGCTGTCGGTCCGCACTTCTGCGGCGCGCGCGGGAACGGCGGCCATGAACGTCGCGAGTCCCCACGCCACGATGACCGCCTTGATAGACCCCACGCCTCCCGCTTGGCCCTCCAGGAAACTGTCGCCATCAATGCCGCAGCGGCCATCGTCGGCGCTGTGTAGGACGATCCCTCAACGTCGGCTGCTCGACGGAGTCAGGCCCCGAAGCTCACGGCCCGAGCCCGGCGAGGCCGCTCTTCTTCGGATGCTTATCCAGCCATTTCTTCAAGGCCCGGAAGGCCTTCGCGCCGCCGGTGAGGAAGACGGCGCCGAACCGATCGAGATCGGCGCGAAGATGACGAAATCCCGCCGCCGGATCGTCGGAGAATCCCGGGTATTGAGCCTCCGCCGATATTTCATCGAGCGCGCGGACGCCCCGCACGAGGTCTTCGTGCGACAGAGACTGGTCCCCGAAGTGATACCGGACGAGGCCGAGGGCGCGACGCACGTGAAGCTCGAGACGGCGTTCGCCGCGTCGAAACTCGCCGCTCGCCCACGCGCCCTCGCTGCCGTCATCGTCGTCGACGGCGACGAAGGCGAAGCCGGCGGGGCCAAGGACCTCTGCCAGCTCCGCCGCACCCCGGTCGAGCAATTCGCGCGGGCTCGTCGTCATCGCCACAGTATGACGCGGCGGCTCCCCGCGAGGTCCGCTCTCACGCAGCCAATCGGCTCAGTCGGTCGCGGCGCCGATCACCGAGTCCCAGTGTGGCTCGGGTGACTTCACCGACGGGGCCTCGGCGCTGGACCGCGAGGCCGGCACCACGCCGTCGAGGTCGTCGTTCTTCGGCGGCTTGGAGGTGATGGAGGCGACCGGCGTCGTGGCGCCGGACGGATTGGGGAACATGGAACAGTCTCCTTTCGAGTGCGGGCGATTGCAGCAAGGTTCGAGCCACCCGGCCGACCGCGATTTCTTGCGGCTTTCTCGCCCAAGAGTCGCGAAGAGGGCGCGAAGAGTCGGTGGCATCGGGAAGGCGCTCACGCACCCCTCGATACGAATCTTTGAGCTGACCAGCTGGGTGGGTCGACGCCGGCTTGCCGGCTGGCCGGTGCGGTCATGGCGTCGCCGCGGGCGGCGCGGGCGTGAGCGTCAGCTCGATCGCGCGGGTGCGCGCCTTGTCCTCGCCCCTCGGCGCGAACGCGCAGGAGAACCCCAGATGGCCCGAGCAGCCGTCGGAATGAACGAGCTGGCAGCCCGCTGACGACGTCTCTTGCGTGTCACCCTGCGAGTCGCGGAAATCCTCCTCCAGCGACAGTGTGACATCGTAGGACATCGTGCCTCCGGCGTCGTCCGTCGCGCTGTCGTCGGCGCCGAGGTCGGGCCACTCGAGCTTGTATTCGTCGGCATCGAGCGCGGCGGTCTCTGCATCGAGGGCGAACCGCGCGACCTCGAAGTCGGCCAGGTAGCGAACGCCGCCGGTCCTGCCGGTGCGTGTGTCGGCGAAAACCTTCCGCGTGCAATCGAAGTCGGGAACCAGCGCCCGTTGCCACCCGCCAGGATTCAGCCGTCCGAGGTTGTAGTAGGCGGCCTTGCGCACGCGCCGGCGGCCCTTGTCTTCGTCGACGACGCCGGGCGCCTCCGCCAGGCGGATGGCGTAGCGGTTGGCGCGCGCCGCCGCTTCCTTGTCGCCGGCGCGCTCCAGGCAGAGCGCCAGGTCGGTCATGTTGGCGGCGTTGGCGGGACGGGCGACCTGCGCGGCGACGAAGAGGTCGCACGCCTGGCGGTATCGCTTGCCGCGGAACGCGCGCATCGCCTGGGCGTGGAGGTTGTCGGCGGCGCGCGCGGACGGCGGCGCGGCGGCGGCGTCGCCCTGCCACGCCAGCAGGCCGACAAAGGTGCGATTCGAGCCGGCGCCCGTCAGGACCGCAGGCGGCTCGCGCCCGGGCAGCGTCATGACGGCGTTGTAGCTTCCCCAGACGAGCACGGCGTCGGAGGCCGCCGCCACGCCGGCGACCTGCGCGTCGAGCGTGGCACGCCACCGGTTGTCGCCCGCGGCGTCGGTGGCGGACAGCGTCGTCACGTAGGTGCGCTCGCCGTCGCGGCGATCGGACGTAGCGACCTCGATCAATCCGTCAGCGAGGGGGCTCGTGGCGCGCGTGCCGTCTACGTACTCGATCGACAGGGGCGCGCCGGTCGCGCCGTCCAACCGGACCAAGAACGACCTCTGCCGATTCGGATTGGGCGCGCCGGTGTCGCCGTGGCCCGCATCGCCGCCGCCGACGTCGTGCACGCCGTCCATGTTCGTCAACCGCCCGTAGCACCAGCCGAGCGCCAGCACGCTCCCGTCGGCGAGCGGGGAGATCGCCTCCAACCAGGGACTGGGCCCGGCGAAGGTACGCAACCAGGAGACGCGTCCGCCGGCGTCCCAGGAGGCGATCCAGGCGGTATCCGCGGGCCCGGGGTGCGAGGCGCTGACCGGCGGCGCTCCTCCGCCGTCGATGCGCAGGTCGCCGGAGAAGCGGCCGCCCGCGACGAGGAGGCCCCCCGATCGGAGCAACGCGATCGTCCTGGTCCCAATCCGGCGTGAGCTCGCCAGGCGCGACGAAAACCGCAGCTGGCCGCCGGCGTCGTAGCTGCGCAGCTCCTCGGCGCTGTCGTCGTTCGACTTGACCGGGAAATAGCCCTTGGCGTCGGCGCTGACAACGCCAGTGGCGACCACCACGGCCACGGTATCGGCCCTGAGGTCGGCGGCGGCCGCGCCTGCGTAGGTCCCGGCGGGCAGCGGTTGCGCCCAGGCGATACTGCCGTCGGCACGCGTGCGCATCAACGCGGGCGTCGCGGCGCCGGCCGGCGGGCCGTCGATCACCAGGCCACCGTCGTCGAGCAGCGCCAGCGGTTGCGCCCAGGCGAGCCCCGGCGCCACGCCGACGGGCCGACCCGGTCGGCGGTCGGCCCCGAATCGTATCAGCGACAATCGCAAGGGGCTCCCGGTGGGGCTCGCTCCGGCGCCCAGGGTCGCGTTCCCGATCGCGGCGATCGCCAGCTGGCCACCTGCGCTCGCGAACAGCGTCGGCGGCGACCCGTTCCAGTCCGACACCCAGGCGAGGTGCGGCGCTCCCTGCGGGCGGGGCCGTGCCGGGGGCGGCGCGGGCAAAGTGCCGGGAGCGGCCAGCACCGCGACCGCCGGCGCCACAAAGATGAAGCTCGCGAGGTGAGCACGCCGACGCACCATCCAACGCCATTATGCTCCGGGCCGCGCGGGTATATTGCACCCGTCATGAGTCGCCTGCCCCCGGGCCCGCGCAACACCGTCCTCGCGACGATGCGGTACTTGCGGGATCCCTTCGGCACCCTCCTCCGCGCAGCCGACAGATTTGGCGACCCGTACAGCTGGCCGACCTTTCTCGGCAAGATGGTGATCACCGGAGATCCGGAAGGGATCAGGACGGTGCTGTCGGCCGACCCCGACATCTACGAGGCGCTGGGGGCCACCGAGACCCCCGCGGGCAGGTCGTACCCCTTCAAGGTCAGGCTTCGGCGCAGCGTGCGTCCGACGAGGGGGGCGACCGGCGCCCCGATCTCTATCCAGAGCCCGAACAATTTCGGCCCGAGCGTTTTCTGGAGCGCCAGTACAGCGCCTTCGAGTACCTCCCGTTCGGGGGCGGCTCACGCCGTTGCCTCGGTGCCGCGTTCGCGGTCTACGAAATGAAGCTGGTGCTCGCGACCGTGCTCCGGATCCAGGGTCTGCGTCTCGTCAGCGAGGCGCCCGTGCGCGCGGCCCTGCGCAACACCACGGTCGGTCCGGCGGAGACCATCGAGATGACGCGCGGCTGACGCGACCGAGCCTGTTGCGGCGCCCGGCCGGCCGGCCTACGCTCCGACCCGACTTGCGGAGGACGGGCATGCGTGAATCGGGTTGCAGAGGCATCGTCGCGGACGCGCTTTTCATCGCTGTTCTCTCCATGGCCGCCTGTGCGTCGTCGGCGAAGCCAGCGCCCGCGAACGCCGCGACGCCACCGGCCGGCGGAAGAGAAGCGCTCGTCGTCATTCACGAGATGCAAGCGGAGCCGTTCCGCGAGGACGAACCATTCCGGGCGAAACAAGCGGCGTTGATCAAATGGGTCGAAGGCTCGCCAGACGTCACCGTCATCGTGTGCGAGGGGCTGTTGCCGAAGCTGGATGTGGATGCTCGTCCGCACGACGGCGTGCTGCTTTTTCAATCCATGTTCGGACAGGCGGCCTACCTGATCGAGCACGCAGGCGCGCCCCCCAGGGACGAAGCGGTTTTCACCAGCGGCCTCGTGGCCGCGGTCGGCGCGTACCGCAAGTTGCTGGTCGTGCATCCCGAGGAACGCCAGACTGCCTGGGACCAGCTGGACGCCGCCGAACGAAAGAACGAGCTTTCGCCGCACGTCAGAAGCTCGATCCAGGGCTGCCTCAAGCCGTAGCGCCGCCGACCTCCGACCGGCCCGGCCCGGCCAAGCCGACCTGGCGGGGGTTGACGCGTGGCATCGACTGCAGAGATCCCAACCGCGACGACAAGGCGCCTTCGCAGGGCGATCGCCGGTTCAGAAGGCTTGCCGCGCAAACGCCAGCCCGCCGCCGGCCCGGACGCGCCCTACCTTAACAACATCACTCATGACCACATCGCTCATGACTCGAAAATACCCCTCGGCGGCGGACTGTTACGTTTTGGTGACAGCGTGGATTTGCGGGTCTGCCGGGTATGCGGGGGTCGTACCTTTGTGCCGTCCATGATCGAGCCCACAGACAAGGAGTTCGCGCAGGAGCTGAGGACGCTCAAAGAGCGGCTCTCGGCGATGGCGGCGCGCGCTGCCGAACAGATCGCGCTGGCCATGGAGGCCCTGACCACCCAGGACGACGCCCTGGCGAATCAGGTCATCGACGGCGACCGATTGATCGACAGCGACGAGAACGATCTCGATCGGCTGGCGATGCACATCCTGATGAGTCGGCATCCGCTGGCTTCGGACCTTCGCTTCGTGACCATGGCGCTCAAGTTCGTGGTCGACGTGGAGAGAATCGGCGACCTCGCCTGCGGAATCGCCAAGCGCGCGCTGGAGCTCAACCGCCTTTCTATCCTCGATTGGCGCGGCGATCTCACCCGCCTGGCGACGTTGGTCCAGGAGAATCTCTACCTCGCCATCGAGAGCTTCTTGAAGGGCAACCTCGACGAGGCCCACGCGGTCATCAAGGCCGACGAGGAGATCGACCGGTTGAACGCCAGCCTGTTCGCGCAACTGATCGCCAACGTCGCCGCCGACCCGGCCACCGTCACCCGCGTCCTGCCCCTGACCTCGGTCAGTCGCTACCTGGAGAGAATCGGCGATCACGTCAAGAACCTCGCCGAGGAGGTCATCTTCATGGTGTCGGCCGCCGACGTGCGGCACGCCGGGCCAGCTTCCACCAACTGATGCCGCTGCACCCGCACCCCCGCTCAATCGAAAACCAACTCGACCTCAGGAGATCGTTACGATGATCAAAACTTCTCTCTTCGCCGGCGCCCTCGCCGTCCTCGGCTTGGGGGCGCCCGGTATCGCTCTTGGCGCCGCTGTCACCCTCAACGGAAGCGGCTCGACCCTCTCGAAGCCTTATCAAGAGGTCGCGATCGACCAGTTCAGGAAGACGCACAAGGATATGAAGATCAACTACGGCGGCGGTGGCAGCGGCAAGGGCCGCCAGGATCTGGCCGACGCCGTCGTCGACTTCGCCGGATCGGACTCCCCGTTCAAGGCGGCAGACCTCGCCAAGGCCAAGGGAGGTGCGATCCTCTATTTCCCGATCCTCCTCTCGCCGATCTCGGTCATCTACAACGTGGCCGGCGTCGACAAGCTGCAGCTCTCGGCCCCGGTCATCGCCAAGATCTTCCAGCGCGAGATCACCAAGTGGAGCGACAAGGCCATCGCCGCCGAGAACCCGGGCGCGAAGCTCCCGGACACCGCCATCGTGGTGGCCCATCGTGCCGACGGCTCGGGCACCACCCAGAACTTCACCGAGTACCTGAACGGCGCGGCCAAGGGCGTCTGGAAGCTGAAGAGCGGCTCGACCGTCGAATGGCCGAGCGACACCCAGGCCGGCCAGGGGAGCGCGGGCGTCGCGCAGATCGTGAAGTCGACCCAGGGCGCCATCGGCTACGTCGACCTCTCCGACGCCAAGGCCTCGGCGGTCAAGTACGCCACCATCAAGAACAAGGCCGGCAAGTACGTCGAGGCGACCCCGGCCGGCGCCTCGGCGGCGGGCGACGGCATCGAGGTCAAGGACAACCTGCTCTTCAGCGCGCTCGACGCCAAAGGCGACAAGGCCTATCCGATCACCGCTCAGACCTGGGTCATCGTTTACGCGAAGCAGAGCGATAAGGCCAAGGGTGACGCGCTCAAGTCCTATCTCATGTTCCTGGTGAAGGATGGCCAGGGCCTGCTCACCGACATCGACTACGCGCCCTTGCCCAAGGGCCTGCAGGACAAGGCCATCAAGCAGGTCGACAAGCTCATGTTGCCGTAGGTCACGCCGTCATGAACGAACCCGAGATCGATCTGCGCGGGGCGTCCGATTACAAGGACCGCGCCTTCGCCAAGATGACGGCCGGCGCGGCCGGCGTCGTGCTGTTGATTCTCGGGCTCATCGCCATGACCATCACCCGGCGCTCGCTGCCGGTGTTCCACGAGATGGGGCTGGGGTTCTTCACCACCAAGCGCTGGTCGCCACCGGACTCGTTGTTCGGGGCGTTGCCTTTCGTCTGGGGCACCGTCTTCACGGCGGCCATCGCGCTCCTGATCGCAGTGCCCATCAGCCTGGGCGTGGCGCTGTTCATGACCCAGGTGGCGCCCCCCAGGCTGGGGAAGCCGCTCGTCTACCTCATCGATCTGCTGGCCGGGGTGCCGTCGGTCGTGTTTGGCCTGTGGGGCGTTCTCGTCCTCTCGCAACATTTCGATCTGGGACGCTCGTTCCTGACCGCCGGGATCATCCTGGCGATCATGATCATCCCGATCATCACCTCGCTGTCCCGCGAGGTCATCGACACGACTCCCCCCGGCGACAAGGAGGGGGCGCTGGCGATGGGGACGACCCGCTGGGAGATGATCACCGAGACCGTCCTCCCGCACAGCGCCGGAGGGCTGGTGGGGGCCGTGATGCTGGGCCTCGGACGCGCGATGGGCGAGACCATCGCCGCCGCTCTGGTCATCGGCTCGGCCCTCGGTCAGATGACGGTGCGGCCGCTGGCCCCGGGCAACTCGATGCCCGCGGTGATCGCCAACGAGTGGGGGGAGGCGCAGGATCTCCACAAGTCGGCGCTGATCGCGCTGGCGGTCACGCTGTTCGCGATGACCATCCTGGTCAATTTGATCGCCACGGGGATCGTGCAGCGCTCGATGAAACGCGGGCAGGGGACGTGAGCGCGGTGGGGATATCGGCGGGCGCGACGGAGACGGCCGAGATTTTCGTCGTGCCTGACCTGACGGCCAAGCGAAGCTGGCGGTCGGTCAAGAGCGCAATCATGACCAGCCTCATGATCGCCTCGGTCATCGCCGTCGCGGTGCCGCTCGTGGCCGTAATCTGGGCCGTGTTCGCGCGCGGGCTCCAGGCCGTGGTTCACGGCTTCCCGGCGTTCTTCGTCGACGAGATCCCGGTGATCGCCCGCCGGCCCGGCCCGGGGATGGGGCCCGCCATCGTCGGGACGCTGCTGGCCACCGGAGCGGCGACCCTGATCGCGGTGCCGCTGGGCGTCGCCGGCGCGGTTTACCTTCACGAATACGGCGTAAAGAACCGTTTCTCCCGCCTGGTGCGGTTCATGGCCAACGTGATGACCGGCGTTCCGTCGATCGTCATGGGCCTGTTCATTTACGTCACCTGGACGCTCCGGTTTGGCTACTCCGCCTTCGGCGGCGCGCTGGCCCTGGCCTGCCTCATGCTCCCGGTCGTCATCGGTGCGACCGAGCAGATGTTGAAGCTGGTGCCGAACCATCTGCGCGAGGCCTCCTACGCCGTCGGCACCTCCAAGAGCCGCACCATCATGTCGGTCGTGCTGCCGGCGGCGCTGCCCGGGATCGTGTCGGGCTCGCTGCTGGCGGTGGCGCGCGCCGCCGGCGAGACCGCACCGCTGCTCTTCGCCACGGGCGCGGCGACGGAGTACAACCTGAACCCGTTCGTCGAGGCGAACACGGCGCTCTCGCTTCAGATCTTCGGCAACGCAACCTCGTCGTTCGTCGCCGCGCAGGACCGCGCCTGGGGCGCCGCCCTGACCTTGGTCTTGCTGACGTTCCTCATCACCTTGGTCGCCCGGTTCGTGACCGCGCGATTCGCACGCAGGAGGTAGCACCTAATGATCCCGGAAGACATCAACAAGGGTCTGGCTGAGCGGACGGGCGTCGAGCGGCCAGGGGTCCGGCTCTCGGTTCAGCCGCCGCCCCGCAGCGCCGATCGGGCCGAGAAGGTCGCCGCGGCCCAGACCAGCGTGGTCTTCGACCTGGACAAGCTGGAGGTCTACTACGGCGCCTTCCGCGCGGTCCGCAACGTCAGCATGCAGATCTTCAAGAACGAGATCACCGCCTTCATCGGCCCATCGGGCTGTGGAAAGACCACTGTCTTGCGTTCCTTCAACCGGATGCACGACGTGACGCCGGGCGCGCGCGTCGCCGGCGGGCTCCGTTACCACACCGCCGATCTCTACGCGCCGCACGTGTCGGCGACCGAGGTTCGCCGCCGCATCGGGATGGTCTTCCAGAAGCCCAACCCATTCCCGAAGAGTATTTACGACAACGTGGCCTTCGGCCTCCGATCGAAGGGCATCCGCGGCAAGAGCGAGATCGACTCGCTGGTCGAAAAGTCGCTGCGAGGCGCGGCGCTCTGGGACGAGGTGAAGGACCGCCTGCGGGCGTCGGCCCTTGGCCTGTCGGGCGGGCAGCAGCAGCGGCTGTGCATCGCCCGGACGATCGCCGTCGGTCCCGAGGTGGTGCTGATGGACGAGCCCTGCAGCGCCCTCGATCCGGTGGCCACCGCGCACATCGAGGAGCTGATGCGCGAGCTCAAGAGCAAGTTCACCATCGTGATCGTCACCCACAACATGCAGCAGGCCGCGCGGGTCAGCGATCGAACCGCGTTCTTCACCACCGAGGTCGACGCCAAGTTCGGGCTGCGGACCGGCACGCTGGTCGAGTACAACGCCACGGAGAAGATCTTCTCCAACCCGAGCGACGAGCGAACCGAGAAGTACATCACGGGCCGCTTCGGTTGAGCTACTGACCGAGGAGGCGCAGCTGGTGTTCGGCGATGCGCGCCGGATCGGCGATGACCTCCACCTCGACGATCTTGCCGGCGGCGATGACGAAGGCAAAGATGGCCCGCGGCTCGCCGCCCGGCGCCCAGACCGCTCCGGCGGCGCCATTGACCAGCGCCGGCTGCGCGCCCCGCGCGCGCCCGCGAAAGACCTGGGCGACCGCGGCGGCGCCGCGGACCTCGGGCGCCAACGGTGGGGCGCCGCTGGACCGGTTCGCCACCGCCGCGGCGACGGCCACGCCGTCGGCGTGCAGCACGACGTCGGGATCGAGCGCAGCCAGCAGCGCCTGGAAGTCGCCGTCGCGCGCGGCGGCGAGAAAGGCGCCGACCAGCGCCTGCTGGTGGGTGAGGTCGGCGTCGGAGGCCGCACGACCGAGCTGCACGCGGCGGCGGGCGCGGCTCGCCAGCTGCCGGGTCGCCACCGCCGAGCGTCCCACGATGGGGGCGATGGCGTCGAAGGAGAGATCGAACATGTCGTGGAGGACGAACGCCACCCGCTCGGCCGGCGCCAGCGTCCCCAGCACCACCAGCAAGGCGACGCCGACCGAGTCGGCGAGCAGCAGCTCTCGCTCGGGCTCGGCGACCTCGCCGGGGTGCGCGACCAGATCGGCCGCGTGGCGCTCGGCCGGCTCCTCGCCCCGGGACTTGCGGGTGCGCAACATGTCCAGGCAGACGCGCGCCACCACGGTCGTGAGCCAGCCACCGAGGTTGTCGACCGCGCCGCTCTCGGACCGGCTGAGCCGCAGCCAGGCCTCCTGAACCGCGTCGTCCGCCTCGCCCACTGAGCCGAGCATCCGGTGGGCCACCCGGCGCAGATGGTCCCGATGGGCTTCGAAACGGTCAACCAACTCCTTTTCCAACTTTTGTTCGGCCATCGTCACGTTCCCTCCTCGCTGTCCGTCATCGGGGTGACGGACCGAGACAGTCCGATGTGACAAGGAGGAGCAGATCATGCAAGCACGAATGCAGAACCCCGCGCTCATCAACCCCGAGGCCATGGCCGCGCTGCAGGCGCTGGGCGCCGCCATCGAGAAGGCCGGGCTGCCGGCCGCCACGCTCAGCCTGATCGACGCGCGCGCCAGCCAGATCAACGGCTGCGGCGTCTGCCTGGTGGGCCACTGCCAGATCATGAAACGAAAGGGGGAGGATCTCGATCGGGTCATCTCGCTTCCGGGCTGGCGCCACGCCCCGTATTACACCGACGCCGAACGCGCGGCGCTGGCGCTCACCGAAGCGCTCACCCGTCTGGCCGACGCCAGCGACCCGGTGCCCGACGCGGTCTGGCAGGAGGCGGCCCGCCACTACGACGAGCCGAAGCTGGCCGCGCTCATCCTGGCGATAGCGCAGATCAACGTCTGGAACCGGCTCAACGTCGGGGCGGGCACCGTGGCCGGCGAGTGGAAACCGTAACAACCCTACGAAACGCCGCCGGACTTCGTTAGTGTGGGCCCATGGTCCACGGGAACGAGCGGGTCATCGACGTCCACGCCAAGGCCCTGCGAATCAACCTCGACAAGCGGCGCTACGGCACCTTCGCCGAGATCGGGGCCGGGCAGGAGGTCGTCCGCTGGTTCTTCCGCGTGGGCGGCGCGGCCGGCACCGTCGCCAAGAGCATGTCGGCCTACGACATGACGGTGAGCGATGCGATCTACGGCAAGGCGGAACGCTACGTCTGCCGCCCGCGCCTGGAGGCGATGCTCGAACATGAGCACCGGTTGAACCTGGAGCGCCTCGCCGATGGTCGCGGGGAGACCACCGCGTTCTTCGCCTTCGCCGACACGGTGTCGGCGCGCAACTACCGCGGCACCAACGAGTGTCACGGCTGGATGGGGGTCCGCTTCCAGTCGCGCCCGCACGATCGCGACAGCCAGATCGTCATCCACGTCCGCATGCTCGACGGGGAGAACGCCCTTCAGCAGGAGGCGCTGGGGATCGTGGGGGTCAACCTCCTCTACGGCGCGTTCTATTTCGACGAAGATCCCGAGCTGCTCATCGAATCGCTGCTGGACGGTCTGACCACCCAGCGGATCGAGATCGACATGATCGAGCTCTCCGGGATCGCCTTCCGTGAGGTCGACAACCGGCTCATGAGCATGAAGCTGGTCCAGCTCGGGCTCTCCGGCGCGGCGATGTTCGATCCGAGCGGGGCGGTGCTGCAACCGTCGGAGGTCCTCTACAAGAAGAACGTGCTGGTCGAGCGGGGGAGCTTCCGCCCCGTCTGCCACGTGAACATGGACATGCTGCGCAGCGCCCGCGAGAACTTCGAGCGCGATCTGGGCCTGCCCGCGGAGTCGGGCGACGTCGTCGAGCTGATGGAGCTGACCATGCGCAACCTCCGCGAAGAGGGGGGCGAGGTCGATCGCGCCGACTTTCTGGCGCGCGCCGACATGCTGGCCGCCTCGGGCAAGACGGTGCTCATCTCCGACTACTTCGAGTACTACCGCCTCGGGGCCTATCTGGCGCACTACACCAACCAGCGCATCGCCATCACCATGGGCGCGTCGAGCCTCCGCGACCTCTTCGACGAGAAGTACTACGCCGCGCTCGAGGGCGGGATTCTCGAGTCGTTCGGACGGCTTTTCAAGAACGAGCTGCGCCTCTACATCTACCCCCTGCTCGATCAGGCGACCGGCAAGCTGGTCACCGTCGACAACCTCGAGGTGGCGCCGCACTTGAGAAAACTCTACGGCTACCTCGTCGACAACGGCTCCATCAAGCAGCTGGAGAACGTCAACCGCGACTACCTGCACATCTTTTCGCGAGACGCTCTGCGGAAGATTCGCGCCGGGGATGCCAGCTGGGAATCGATGGTGCCGCCCCAGGTCGCCGAGGTGATCAAGGCCCGCCGCTTTCTCGGCTATCTCCCGCCGAAGTCGCCGCGGCCCGAATAGTCAACGCCGTCATTTGCCGGATCGCGCCTCTCCTCGACGAGAAGCGTGTGAGCTTGCCGTCTTGGGCTGCGCTGCAACTTCAAGGTAGGGTTCACCGCATGCGGGTGATCTCGATGTTGCTCCTCACGGTGGCGGCTGTTCTCGCGCCCAGAAGACTGGATGCCTGCGCTAGCTTGCCGGCCGTTCCTGTCATTTATCCCAGGCAAGAGATTGTTCCCACAAACAGCCATTTCTGGGTCTTCGCTCAAACGGAAAAGATTGGCCAGCTTTTCCAGAGACGCGTGACGATTCGGGAAGAAGGCGCTGGAATCGTGCCGGCATCTCGCCAGGACTTCCAAAGCGGCAACATGCACGTGACCGAGATGATTCCAGTCGCCTCTTTGAAGGCGCATACGCTCTACGTCGTGACCCTCGAGCCCGACCCGGGGGAACAAAGGTCGTCGATAGCGACCTTCGAGACCGCCGCCGGTCCAGACGTCACTGCTCCATTGTGGGAGGGGATCAGCGCCGTCTCGGTGAAGCGCACCTCACGCAAAGAGGCAGAGAATTGCAATCGCTGCCCCGACCCCAACAAGCCATGGATTGAAATCGATCTCAAGCGGCCGACCGACGACACGACGCCGGAAGAAGAGATACTTTATGCTGTGTGGCTGCCCGATAAGAATGGTCAAGTGGATGAATCCAAACCGCTCACAACGTACCTTCGGCGGTTGCCTCTCGGCCATCTCGTCCTCGGGGTGAGAGACATCTGCATGAACGCTCCGGAGGAATCAGGACTGCAATCATTCAAGGGGCCCTTCAAGGCCATTCTGCGACCCGTCGATTGGGCTGGCCACATGGGACCTCCACACGAAGTGCGGGCCGTCCTCAAGTAGGGGCAGCAACGTCGATGGTCGCCGGGGAAGCTGGCGCGAGCCTCTTCTCGACCTCACCAGGGGCAGGGCAGCTCCCCACGCCCTTAACCTGCATCGCTGGCCACGCGGCGGCAACGAGACCAATCATTGGCGCACACGGGCCGCCGGCCTCTTGACGAGGCCGTGCCGCTGGCGCGATCGCGCATTGGCCGAGCTCCTTCGCGTCGCCGACGAACGGCAGTATCGTCGAACGCCATGCGCCCGAATGTTCGTCTGACTGTTCTCGCGTTCGCGCTGGCCTGTTCGCGCAAGCCCGCGAGTGGAGGTGCTTCGATGTCGGCGGTGCCGGAGCCCGCTTCTCTGCGGCCGGGGGCCTTTCGCATCACGGAGACGCGCGCGACGGCCGACGGCGGTACGTTCTACTTGGCGCAGACGAGCGCCAGCTGTTCATTCGAGATTGTCTTCGCGCGGCCGCAGACGCCCGCCAACGGCCCGCTCGGGATCGCGCGCGCCACGTTGGCCCGCCGGACGGGCGCGGACTGTTCCCCCTTTCTTCGAACGCTCGCTCCGGCGCTCGGGTTCGAGGGGAACCTGCCAAACCCGGCGCCCGCCGCCGCGCTGGTGGCGTCGGTGGCGATTCTGGGCGTGCATCAGAGCCGCACCGACGCTCCTGAGGCCGGCGGCAGCTTTTCGTCGAATCCGCCCGGGTCGTGGACGGCGACGAAGCTGTTTCTCAACGACGGAGAGGGCGAGGTGTTCCTGAACGTGAACGCGCAAGAGGGAGTAGGTGAGCTCTCGTTGAAGGACCAGGGCTACGCGAAGGTGGTCGTTCGCGAGCTGGCGAAGATTCTTCTCCTGAACGGCGGTTGACACCGCGCCGAACCTGGCTCTCGCGGCGGCGACGCTGGCGATCACGAGCCGGCGTAGCGGCGGAGGCTTGCGGCCTGGCTGGAGGTCACAGGCCCCGCAGCCGACTGGGTCGCGCTCGCCAAGGAAGCGCTCGAGCTCGCCGCCAAAGCCCTCGAACCGCCGGCCGAGAGGAGCGCTTCCATCAAGAGGCCCGCGCAGAAGCCGCCCGCGCAGAAGCCGCCCGCGCAGAAGCCACAGAGCAAATGATCGATCGCCGCGCCGGAGCACATGGCGCGTCGCTCCAGATGTAATCTACATATTCTGTCCCACTGTCCGGCGTCCGTGGCCGCGCCGGCCGCGGGCGGCGCGCCCCCAGACGAACGCGGCACGTGGCTTGCGTTGGAGCTACTGCGTGGATCGAAAATCGATGTTGGAGGTTCTGGATCGCCGGGCGCGCGTCGGCTTGTTGAGCCTGGCGCGTCGCGCCGACTGGCGGGTACGACCGGCGCGCTACCGAACGCCTCGACTGGCTGGCCCGGCCCAACCGACCTTCCCGTTTCTGGTCTACGAAAAGACCCTCCCCATCCGTCGAGACGATCGGTCAGCCGAGCCGCTGCTAGAAGCGGGCAAGGTCACCAACCTGGCCCTGGCCGCCCCTGCGTTCGATGGCCTTTTGCTGGAACCCGCGCGTCCGCTGTCGTTCTGGCGCACGCTCGGACCGACCAGCGCTGGTCGCGGCTATCGTCACGGCAGGGAACTGCGCGGTGGCTGCGTGGTGCCCACCCTGGGCGGCGGGATCTGCCTTCTGTCGACGGCGCTGTTCGAATTGGCCGCGCACCTCGGCTTCACGATTCTCGAACGCCACGGACATTCGATCGAGACGGTCTCGCCGCGCGCAGGAGAGCTCTGGGGGCTCGATGCCACCGTGCTTCATCCCTATGTCGATCTGCGCTTCGCCCCGCGCGAGGGCAGGGCGCGCCTGGAGGTGGCGGTGGCGGATGGTCAGCTCCGGCTGGCGGTTCGCGCCGACGCCCCGAGCCGCGTTCGCACTATTCTTTCGCCGGTCGACGATCGCCTGGAGGAGACGCCTTCCGGGCCGGTCCGCCACAACCAGATCGTGCGCAACCTCGTCACGAGGGCGACAGGCGCCCCGATTGCACGGGATGTCATCGCCGTGAACCGCCGGCGAATCGTTCCTGCGGTGGTGAATGGGCAGAGCTGCCTCACCTGCGGCGAGATCGCCTGCTGGGAGCGGCCCGCGTTTATCCGGGAGCCCCGGTGATAGTCCTGGTCGCCCCCGAGCCCGCGTCGTGGATCGTTCCGCTGACGATCTCCTTGCGCCGGCATGGCGCGGTGCAGGTCTTCGCCCCCTGGGCGCTCGGCAGGGGCTCGCCCAGCTGGCTCCCCGCGCGCTCGCGTCCGTCCTGGACGCGCCGCCGGCTCGCGCCCGGCGCGACCTCGCTTCAGCCCGGATGGACGGGCGTCGAAGCGGCTCTCGGGCTGTGGGCGGGTCGGCGCACCGACCGCTTGATGACTGCGCGGTACGCAAAGCGGCGGCTCGCTGACGGGATGGCGGCCTGGTGGTTGGAGCACCTTCGTAGGGACGTCACCCTGGTCGTCGCACCCAGCCTCGCGGCCCGTCGCACCTTCGCCGCCGCCGCCGCTCGCGCCCTGCCCCGCGTGCTGCTCGAGGATCTGCCCGGCCTGCGCGAGCTCCACGACGATCTCGACGGTGCCTCACGGCGCTGGCCCGACAGTCACCTGCTCCGCCGTTACCGAGCCCCGGCGGCGCTGGTCGCGCGCCAGGAGGCCGAGCGCGTCCTCGCCGACCTGGTCGTCGTCGGTGGCCGGTTTGCCGAACGGGAGAGACGCGGGCGCGGCCTCCCCCCGGAGCGGATCGCCATCCTGCCGCGTGCGGATCATGGCGTCGGCTCCGCTGCCGCCGGCCACGCTGTCCACGACCGCCCCGGTCCCAACATCCTGCTGGCCGGCTCGGCCGCGGCCCGCCACGGAGTCTTCGAGGCGCTCGAGGCAACGCGGATGATCCCGGGCGCCACTCTCCTCGTTCGTCCGGGCGAAGGGGCCGAAACCGCCGCCCTGCAGGCCAACCCCCAGGTGCGGTTGGCTTCCACCGAGGAGCGCGAGCGCCTATCGGGCGTCGATCTGGTCCTCGCGCCAGCTTGGTGCGAGTGCTATCCACCGGAGGTTCCGCTGGCCGCTCGCCTCGCTCTGCCCGTGGTGGCCAGCGGGCGCGCCGCCGGGACTGTCGATCTGGCGCGGGCCGGCGCCGAGGTTCCGCCCGGCGACGTTCCCGCCATCGTCCAGGCCATCGAGCGCTTGTGGAGAACGCCGCGTCTCCCGCTCGCGGACGATCTCTCCACGTCGACGCTGGATGCCGCCCTCGACTCGTTGCTCGCTCCGTCCTCGACCGCCGCACCTCTTCGCGACCGCCGGCTGCGTGTTCTGTCTTGAACGCAACCTTCGCGGTCAACGACTTCTCATTGACCACCAACTGACGCGACCCGCCCGAGCGGCGCCAGCGCCGGCTGCGTCTCGGGCGTGCGCAGGGCAGCTTCGATGTCGGCGGTGATGCGAGACGCGCCTGCGGGATTGGGATGGCCGTCGACGTCCAGGCGCAGGGACGTGTCCAGGTCGACGAGCAGGTAAGGAAGGCCGGTGTCGACGAACAGCTCGCGGATGATGGCCGCCTCGGGATGGGCGTCGAGCGCCCGGGGAGGGCCGGGGCTGACGATCACGAAGAGAGGCCTCGCCCCGCTGGCGCGCGCGGCGCGGGCTGTCGCGACGAACACCGCGCGAGCCAGCGCAATCGAGCGCGCCAGCGCCCGGGTCCCCGCATAGGGGATCCGGTCATGGACCAGCTGGCCCAACTGCGTTCGGGCCAGAAAATCCGTCGCCGGTGGCAGGAAGGAGAGGCGGCCGCTGCCGTCGACGACCAGGCGCGGGCGGTCGTCGCGCAGGCTTCGTCCCAGTTGACTGAGGACGAACACGGTGACCAGCGCGACCGGGCGGCGAACCCGGGGAAGAAGATCGGTGACCCGCAAATAAGCCTGGTCGACTCCGTATCCACCCTCGGCGACGTCCACCACCTCGAGATCGAGATCCCGCCCGCAGCGCGCGGCGAAGGTCTCGTCGTAGTCGAGGCCATATCCGCTGGCGATCGATTCGCCGGCCACCACCAGCGCAGGACGATCGAGATCGGGCGCGTCGTTCGGGCCGCGGGCGCGAAGCCCCGCGGGGCCGACCGCGTAGTTGTATGGGTGGGCGTTCAAGCTGAGCCTCGTGACGCGCGAAGCGTCGGCGATCCAGCCGTAGCGGGGATCCTGGTGTCCGATCTTCAGCTCGTAGCGCGCGGATCCCGCTGGTCGCCAGGAGAGGTGCGCGAGCCTGAGCGCCCCTTCTGCCGTCAGCACCGCGGCTGCCAGCGCTATGAATGTCCCCACCCACAGCCCGGGACCGGCCGCGTCGCGCGTCAGCGCGTGAAGGCGGCGTCCGATCGTTCGTGCGCCCAGCAGCAAGCCCAGGCCCAGCATCGCGGCGGCGCCGCGGAGGGCGAGCGCCCCTCGGGTCGGAGGCGCGAAGTAGTAAGGCAGGAAGACGTGCCGTTCGAACCAGGCGCCGTCGCATCGCCAGGCCAGCGCCAGCAACGCCGCTCCCGCCAGAGCGATCACGGCAGCCAGCCCGGCGCCCGCCTGAAAGGAGCCGCGTCGAGCCGCAGCATCGCCCGGGGGGAGGTCGTCAGGCGCCTTCACTACCTCCTAGGTGGGCGCGGACTGCGTCGGCGCAAGGGGGCGAGGTTGCGATGCCGGGCGTCGACTGCGCGCCGCCGAGAGCGCCCCCGCCTGGCAATCCGTGCGCGCGTGACCAGCTTTTGGACGATGCTCCCCGCGCGACCCGGCCCGAGCCGCCCGATAGAACCGGCGCAGAGCGGGCGCGTCCTGGCGCCGCTTCACCGTTGGATCTGGCGTGACGTCGATCGGCGTGCGCGCAAGCTGATCCGTTTCGCCGAGACCGAGGCCGAGGGCGGGCGTCACATCGCGCACGCGGCTGAGCTGACCTCCGATCCGCTGTTGCGGCGGCTCTTTTTGCGGCACGCGCTCGATGAAGAGCGCCACGCGGGGCTGTTTCGGGGACGCGGTCTGCAGCTGCGGCGCGAACGGATGGCGGACCGCAAGACGGATACCAAGACCGGCTTCGACGCCGACTGGCTCGCGCCCGGCGAACGGGGGCTCGATCGATTGCAGGTGGGCGAGATGTCGGAGGCGGCGCTGCTCGCGTTCCTGCACCTGTCCGAGAAGGCCGCCGCAGAGCGCTTCGCCCTTTACGGCCAGATGTTGGAGGACGATCCGGAGACCGGAGCGGTCTTCGGCAACGTCCTGCGCGACGAGGTGTTTCACATGACGTACACGAGGACCCAGCTCACCCGGGTGGCGCCGGCCCGAGATCGACGGACGCTTTGGCGGGCCCGCGCCGGACGTCTGTGGCGCGCCTATCTCCGCATCGCCGGGGCCCTGGCGGGGCTGCTCGGCGGCATCGTTCTGACCGTGCAGTACTTCCTGCTTCTGCCGCTGTTCGCGATCGCCGCCAGGCGGGCGGCGCGGCGCGAGACAGGCGGGTGGTCCGCTTGTCCGGCGCGAGACAAAGGCGCGCTCGAGAGCCAGTACTGATGCGCATCCTCGGGATCTCGGCGCACTACCACGACTCGGCGGCCGCGCTCTTGATCGACGGCGTCCCGGTCGCCGCGGTCGAGGAGGAGCGGCTCTCGCGGCACAAGAACGACGCCGCGTTTCCGCTGGCGGCGATCGCCTGGTGCCTGGAGTCGGCCGGGATCGAGCCCGGCGATCTCGACGCGGTGGTGTTCTACGAAAAGCCGATGCTCAAGTTCGCGCGCATCCTGACCACCGTCCTGCGCGCCTTTCCGCGCTCGCGGCGGGCGTTCGTGCACGCGATGCGAAACGCGCTCGGCGAGAAGGTGTGGGTCAAGGGGATCATCACCGGCGAGCTGGGCGTCGCGCGCGACAAGGTGCTGTTCACCCAGCACCACCAGGCGCACGCGGCGGCCGCCTTCTTCTCGATGCCCACCGAGCGCGCGGCGATCCTGACCACCGACGGCGTGGGGGAGTGGGCGACCCTGACCGTCGGGCGCGGGACGCGCACGCCCGGTGGCCCGTCCAGCCTCGAGCTGCTTCGGGAGGTGCGCTTTCCGCATTCGCTGGGCCTGTTTTATTCGGCCTTCACCGCCTTTCTCGGGTTCCCGGTCAACGAAGGCGAGTACAAGGTCATGGGCCTCGCCTCTTACGGAAAGCCGCGTTTCGTGGAAGAGGTGCGTCGCACGATCGTTCGCACAGCGGATGGCGCGTTCAGACTGGCGCTGCCGTACTTCGATTTTCAGGAGAGCGCCCGGCGGTCGTTCGGACAAGGGTTCATCGATCTCTTCGGCCCGCCTCGGGATCCTTACCAGCCGATCGATCTCGCGACGGCGGAGGGGGCGCGCTACGCCGACGTGGCCGCCAGCGCGCAGGCGGTGCTCGAGGAGGTGTTGGTCGATCTCGCCCGCGGCCTGCGCCTCGAGACCGGACTTTCCGATCTCTGCCTCGGCGGCGGCGTCGCGCTCAACGGCTGCGCCAACGCCCGGCTGCTGGCCGAGAGCGGATTCGAGCGGCTGTTCGTTCCGTCGGCGCCGGGCGACGCCGGATGCGCGCTCGGCGCGGCCCTCTACGCCGATCGAATCCATTTCGGACAGCCTGACCGCGAGCTCCCCGACCATCCCTTCTGGGGTCCTGTCGCCGACGGGGCGGAGCTGGCCCGCATCGCGGCCGAGGACGGGCTCCCGCTCTCCAAGCTTGCCGCCGACGGGGCGCTCTATGAAGAGGTCGCGGCGGCGCTCGCCGCCGGAGAGGTGATCGGCTGGATGGACGGCGCGCTCGAGCTCGGCCCCCGCGCCCTCGGGCATCGCAGCATCCTGGCGGCGCCGCACGATGCCCGCACGCGCGATCGCCTCAACCTGCACATCAAGCGGAGGGAGGAGTTCCGCCCCTACGCGCCGGCGGTTCCCACAGAGCTCGCCGAGCGGTACTTCGAGCTGCCCTCCGGCGGCGCCCGGCTCGGCCGCTTCATGTCGGGCGTCTTTCCGGTGCGGCCAGAATGGCGCTCACGTTTGGCTGCCGTCACGCACGTCGACGGCACCGCGCGGGTGCAAACCGTCGACGCGGCGATGGCCCCTCGCTTTCATGCGCTGCTGCTGGCCTACGGAAGGCAGAGCGGCATCCCGGTCCTGCTCAACACGTCGTTCAACCTGGCTGGCGAGCCGATCGTCAACCGGGCCGTCGAGGGATATTCGACGTTCCGGCGTTGCGACATGGATCGACTGGTCGTCGGACGCGTCATGGTGACGCGCCCGCGCAACGCCGCCCGCCAACCGGAGGAGGCGGTCGCATGATCAAGCGCCGTGGAAAGTTTCGACGGGGACTGGCCTTGCTGGCCACCGTCGGGCCGTCGGTCGGTGGGCTAGTCCGGGGGCTCTGGCACGGGCAACGCTGGATGCTGCCGCTGGCGGTGTTCCTCTGCGCGACGGGCCTCATCCTGCTGTTCGCGTTCAGCGTCGAGGCGATCGCTCCTTTTATCTACGCGATCTTCTGAGGATGGACGATCGACGAACCGAGACGGTGCGGCGCTTCTATTCCGAAGCGCCGTTCCCAAGCTACGGCGCGCGCGACACGCTCGGCAGCTTGCGTCTGCGGGCCGAGCGGAGCGCGCTGGCGCGTCTGCTCGACGAAGCGATCCCCCAGGACGCCCGCGTGCTCGATCTCGGCTGCGGGACCGGACAGATGACGATCTTTCTGGCCAACGGAAACCGCCGGGTCGTGGGCGCGGACCTCACGCGCGCGTCGCTGGCGCTGGCGGCGGACGCGGCGCGCCGGTTCGGCGTGGAACGGACGCTCTTCGTCGAGACCGATCTGCGGCGCCCCGGCCTGGCCGAGGGGCGATTCGACGTGGTCCTCTCGCTCGGCGTCTTGCACCACACGCCAGATCCCCGCGCCGCCTTCGGCGCCCTGGTGCGGCTGGCCCGACCAGACGGCGTGATCGTGGTCGGCCTCTACAACGCCTTCGCGCGGCTTCCGCACCGACTGCGGCGCCTGCTGGCACGCGCGACGGGGATGCGGCTCATTCCCTTCGACCCGATCCTCGGCGAGCGGGAGGCGGAGCCCGCCCGCCGCGCGGCCTGGCTGCGAGATCAGTACCTGCACCCCGAGGAGCACCGCCACACGCTGGGCGAGGTGCAGGCCTGGTTCCGCGAGAACGACGTGGAGTACCTCCGCAGCTACCCGAGCGCCCTCCTCGACGGCGGCGCCGCTCGAGACGAAGAGCTCTTCTCGCCGGCCGAGGACAACTGGTGGCCGGAAGGAATCCTCGCCCAGCTGGGCTGGATGGGCACGCTCGGTGCCGAGGGCGGTCTCTTTGTCGTGATTGGTCGCCGGCGGCGACCTCGATGAGCTCGAGCCTCAGCCCGCCGCGACCGCGGCGCGCGGGCGTCTGCTTGGCCAGGCCCTGCGCAGCCGCGGCGCCAGCGTCGAGGAGGCGAGGCCGAGCAGCACGCCGGCTGCGATGTCGGGCACCCAGTGGTGGCGCAGGTAGATCGTCGAGAGCCACAGGGAGACGACCAGCGGCAGACAGATCCAGAAGTAGAGCCGCGGGCGCCGGACAAAGAGCGCGTCGCCGAAGCGCCAGGCATAGAACAGCGTGAGCAGCGCCAGCGAGCAGTGAAGCGAGGGGAAGGCCGACCGGACGCGCAGCGGGTCGACCGTGTCGAAGGCGCTCTGTTGCAGCTCGTAGAGGCCGGTCAGCGAATGCAGGTGCGCGGGAGAGAAGCCGCCGCTGCCGCTCGACAGGGGCGGATAGAAGCGCGGCGGCCCCGCCGGGAACAGGAGGAACAGCAGGAAACCGATCCCCATCTGCAAGATCACCGCGGTCGAAAGCTCCCGCAGATCATGCCGCCGGCCGCGCAGCGAAAGAGCGCAGGCGACGACCATCGGGAGGACGAAGTAGAGACCGTAGGTGAACGACATCCAGTCGGTGAGCAGCGGATGGGAGAGGCGTCCTGCCCAGACCGTCGGCTCGACCCCGAACAGGCGCAGGTCAGTCCGGTAGAGGACGGCGTCGATCGTCGTCTTGCGGATGACACCGGTGTACGTCTCCATGCTCTCGAACGCCCACATGATGATGGTGAAGGGAGCCCAGTCGCGGATGACCCGTCGGGCGGCGGTGCGGAAGTCGGACCAAGCATCGGGTGCGCCGCGCACGATGGCGGGCGCACGACGGACGAAGGCGACGACGACCAGCAAGACGAGGATCCCACCCGCCACCAGGATCGGCCCCTTGGCCCAAACAAAGGAGGCCCCGAACGCGGCGACCAGCACCGCCAGCGCGGCGACAAAGACCAGCGTCAGCCCGAAGTCCGGGCCGAGCGCGCTGGCGATCCGGAGGAGGCCGTTCGGGCGCGGACCGCCGGCGCCCTCGACGGAGGGACCCGGGTCGACGCGAGGAGAGGGGGCGGCGTTCGCTCGAGCCGGAACCGACACAAACGTAAAGGGGCTATCTCAGTCGGGGTCTGTCAATCGCTCTCGGCGCGAGAAGTCGTCGCTTCTTTTCACGGCGACCGCGCATTCCAGGATGGCCGATCGAGCAGCGCGGCGAGCGTCTCCGGCAGAGCTCGTCGGCAGGAGATCTGACGAGGAGTCGTCAGAAGGGGAGGGTCACCGGATCGAGGCGTCTGATGGTGGTGCCGTCACCGAGATTCCCGTCCAGATTGAACCCCCAGCACTGAGCACCCCCGTTCGACAGGAGGACGCAGGTTCCGTTGCTTCCGCCCGTCACGGCGATCGCACCCGAGGCCAGGACCTGCCGGCAGCCCGCCAGGAAGTTCGCGCATTCATTCGAAGGATTGGTGAAGTAGTTGTAGTCGGCACCGATCAGGTTGAACCCGAATCCCGAGGAGACCTTCCCGGTGGTGCCGCTGCCCAGCTCTCCGCTCGAGTTGTCGCCCCAGCAAAACAGCGAGCTCTCCGAGCGGAGCGCGCAGGTGTGGAAAGCGCCCGCGCTGATCGAGGTGACGTTGCCCAAAACACGGCGCTGGTTCGATGCCTGGTCCGTTACGATGGGGACCCCGGCCGTCCGCAGCGATCCGTAGCCGGGATCACCAAACTGCAGAGCGTTGTTGGATCCCCAGCAGACGACCTCGCCGGGCACCAGGTCGCCATCAACGATGGCGCAGCTGTGGAACTCGCCGGTCGCGATCCCCTTGGCGGTGACCCCGGACAGCCCGAGGTTCGCCCTGGTTTGAATCGATCGCGCGGTCGTCGTTCCATCGCCCACCTGGCCGAACTGATTTTCGCCCCAACAAAACACCCGGCCCAAAGTGTCCAGGGCACAAACGTGCTGGCCGGCCGCGTCGATGGCGGTCGTATTGGCGCTGTTCGGGATCTGCACCGGAGACGCGTGATTGTTTGCCGTCCCGCTGGTTCCAAGCCCGAGCTCTCCCATCTCATTGCGGCCCCAGCACGAGATGGTTCCGTCGGACTTGAGGGCGCAGGTGAACTCGAATCCAGAGGCCAGCGCCGTCACGTTCGTGAGGCCGGGAACCTGGACCGGCGTCGTTTGCTGCGGCGCCTGACTGGAGGTGGTCGTTCCAATCCCGAGCTGGCCGACGTCATTCGCCCCCCAGCACCAGACCGTGCCGTCCTGCTTCACAGCGCAGACAGTTCCGCCCTCTCCCACCGTGACACCGGCGACGCCGCTCGACATTCCTTGCACGGGCACCGGGCTGAGCGCCTGGTTCTGCGTTCCGTTGCCGACCTCACCGAAGGTGTTGCTGCCCCAGCAGGCGAGCGCCCCGTTGCCGTGGATCTCGCAACCGTCTGGATTCTGACGTCCGAGGGCGATCGTGAGCGGCGTCGTGGGCGCGGCCTCGCCGAGCTGGGTGACGAGCCGACAGCGGGGCGTGCCCCAGCCGGTCGCCAGATCGTATCCGGGGACGGCCGTGTAGAGCGGCTGGGAGGGGGTTGCGTTCTGGTTGTTGCTGCCGTCCGCGATGTCGTGCAGAGACTTGGTGTAAAGCTGCGGCGACTGCGCGATAGCGACCATCGTCTGATTGGGCGGTCCCAGAGCAGCGAGCTGGTTCTGGGCTCTGCGCTCGTTGACGAGGGCCATGAATCCCGCCCACAGCGGCGACGCGATGCTGGTGCCGTTGAGGGTGGCCAGGTTGCCGGTGATGAGATTTTGTCCCGAGGCGGGCGGGTTGGTGCAGTTTGCCGGGGTGCTGTCCAACCCGCAGGTGACGATCCCTTCGACGTTGGTGGCGATCATGGTGAAGTCCGGGACGCTTTTGCCGAACGCGATCGACTCTATCCCCGTCGCGAGATCGAAGGCGGCCACCAGTCCTCCGCCGCTGCCGACCCAGGCCGACTCGGACTGATAAGCGAAGGAGGTGCTGGTCATCGTCAGCGTGGTCCCTCCGATGGTGGTGAACTGCGTGACGTCCAAAGGTGTGTTCTGGAGGGGGGCGTTGAAGCCGTCGTATGAGCCGTCGTCGCCCGTCGGGTAAAACAGCGCCACCCCCTTGGCGGTCATGAGATTCAGCAGATTAGAGGTGTTGCCGTCGCCGATCGTCACGTCGAAGGAGGTGCTGACCTGATGCGGCGGCGAGGCCATCATGACGATGTCACCGAGCGACGTGGTGATCGACGAGCTGATGAGGAAGACGACCGGTTGCGCGCCGGGCGCCATCGCCTTGACCATCTCGATGTCGCCCGCCGTCTCGATGCTCGCCAGGACCCTCTGCGGATCCACGGTCGCCGAGATCGTCGAGCCCGACATCACGTTCTGAGGCACCGTGGCGGTGGTGATGCCGTTCAGGGACTCGTATTTTTGAATGTCGCTGAGCTCGTATCCGGCGCCGGCGATGAGCCCGACCGTCTGGCCGGTGCCGTCGAGGTTGGTGCAGGGGACGTAGGCCCGGCGCAGGTCCCGACTCAGGTAGTTGCCGACGTTCCCCGAGCCGTTCCCGCCCGCCTGGGCCAGGTCCATGGTCTTGTCGGGCTCTACGAAGAAGTCGGTCAGCCCGCTGATGTAGTAGATGGGCACCGGCGACCCGAAGTCGAAGGTCGGCTCCCGATCGGGCGCATAGAACGAGCTTCCGTCGGGGCGCAGATAGGTGTTCAGGTTCACGAAGAACGCCTGCTCGATCTGGGCGGCCGTGCCGCTGAGGCTGAGGATGACCCGATTGGGATAGGTCCTGAAGATCGAGAACCCCTTGGCCTGCGCGAACTGGGTGATGGCCTGGTAGTCGGCCGCCGAGGGGGCGTAGGTCGCCATGATGGCCGCGTCGGTCAGAAACTGGCCGTAGGTCGGGCTGTTCGGATTGGCGGCTTGGGTGGCGACGGCCTCCAGGCCGACGGGGTTGTTCAACGCCAGCCCGATGGCGAAATCGACGGTGGTGTTCGCGGGAACCGGCGCCACCAGCGTGGCAGCCGCCATCGCCGGGGTGATGTGCGTCTGCGCCGGTTTCTGCGCCCCCTGCGGCGAGCGACAGGCGGGCGTCGAAATCCCAGAGGCCGAGCTGAAGACCAGGTTGCCCTGAGCGTAGACGGCGAAGTGGCTGTTGGTGGCGTAGGAGCTGGTCAGACAGGGGCTGAACCAGCTGCCGCTGCCCGGGACGAAGTTCGAGAAGTTGGCCAGGTTCAGCGCCGTC
The DNA here is from genome assembly GCA_036267635.1 of Polyangia bacterium. GTDB lineage: Bacteria > Myxococcota_A > Polyangia > Fen-1088 > Fen-1088 > JADGRB01. The sequence continues at coordinate 96,344 of DATAVR010000108.1, forward strand.
TGGATGTTCGTCCAGTTGACGCCAGGGCTGAGAATCGTCGCATCGGTGTTGCTGACGGTGATCTCCCAGTTCGCCTGGTGGCTCGGGTCGGGGCCGCACGCCGGAGCGAAGGAGGTCGCCGAGGCCGTCACACCGCTGACCTGGTGAAAGCATCCGCTGGCGTTGGTCAGACAGCCGCCGGTCGAGACGTGCGGCACCACCGCGTTTCCGCTGGTGTCGTCGATCCAGAACTTGACGGTGATGTCCGACAGCTTGACGCCCGCGCTGCTGTTGTTGATGACCTCGAAGAAGTCCTGCGCTTGATTGGCGCCGCAGGACGCGGTCGACGTCTCCAGCGTCAAGCCGGCCGAGCTTATCAGCGCCGCTCGGACGGTCTCGGTCGGGGGTGGGGCCGTCTTCATTCCGCACCCGGCCACCGCCGCCAACAGCCCGAGATTGACGACCAGGCTCCCTCTGCCAACGACACGCTCCATTCGTCCGTCCCTCCTATCCCAAGTGACGGTGCATCTTGCGCTGTTCAATCCGCTAGTCAAGCCGCCCCGTGAAGCCGCCGGGGGACCATTCGCGCGGCTCGTCGCGCCGTGGAGCTCGATCCCAAGAACGGCTACGCGATGTACACGCTGGCTTGCGGGCTCCTCCTGCGCAAGAAGGTCGAGTCGACCGTTGAGGTCGATGGCCCCCTGCATGACGGCGAATCAACCGTGATAGGAAGGTGCAATGGGTGCCGGCCGACATCCGCATTTCGTCTCGCCGCTGCTCTGGCACGCCAGCCTCGCCGAGGGGTTGGTCGCGGCCCGCGAATCCAGGCGGGCGGTGCTGCTGGTCGTCGGCCGACAATCTTGCGGTGGCTCCCGCACCCTCGTGGAGAAGACGATCGCGAAGGACGAGATCAACGAATACCTCGACTCTCATTACGTCTGCGTGGCCGGCGACGCAGACTCGCCCGAGCCGGCCGTCGCCGCCCTGGTGGCGCGCATGCCGCAGCACGATCGAACCCCGCTGTGCCTCTACCTGTCGGCTGAAGGGGAGCTGATGCATTCAACCTCCGGCGGACGCCCACCCGCGGTGTTTCTGTCCGATCTGCTCGAGGCGCCGCACCGGGCTCGTCGATAAAGAGAGACTATGGCGTGACCGGCACTCGCTCGACGCCGGGCGGTTTCCAGGTGCCATCGAGGAACGAGGGCGGTTTGTCCTCGGGCCAGTACATTCGCAGGGTCAGGTTGAAGGCACCTTCCGGAGGCGCGGGCAGCCAGTTGGGCTCGCGGTCTCTGCCCGGCGAATCGTGCTGAATGTAGATGTCGAGCGAGCCGTCGCTGTTGTGCCGAAGCGGCATCCAGCTGCTGATCGCGTAGCGGTTGCTGGGGTTGTCGACGAAGAATGAGTCGGCGCCGTACAGCGTGACGGACCAGAAGGCGTTGACCGGCGGCGTCTGCCCCTGGTCGAAGTGCAGGACGTAGCGGCTCCCGCCCGTGAAGTGCTGACCATTGGCGTCGAGGTAGCTGGTCGGGTAGACGGCGTCCGCCGCCAGATTGGCCCCGAACGCGATGAGGGCGATGAGCGCGCGCGTCTGATAGTCGGTGCCGTACTTGCCGAGGTTCATCCCGGGGAAGAACCAGCCATTGACGTCGACACCCTTGCGTTTCTCCCCCGCGCCGGACCGCAGCTTCTGCAGCGCGACGGTGACGGAATGCTCCAGCCCCCGAGCCGCCTCGGGATCGAGGTGCGACGGCTCGAACGGCTGACCCGGACCGATGCCGATGGTGGCCAGCTTCGCGAGCATGGGCGCGTCGGCGAACGGCGGCGGATTGGATTTCATGAGCCGCGCGAGGGTGTCGAAGTACGTCGCCGCGCTCATCGCCTTCAGCTTGTCGACAGAAGGCGTCTTGGCGTCGAAGGTCGGATCGGGCACTCCGTTGGCCGCTCCGTTGGCCGCTCCTTCGGGCGGGGTGAACGCCCGACCGAACGCGGAGAGCGGCACCAGCTTGTAGCCCTGCTGCACCGTGTGCACGGCCGCATAGTCGTCGGGACCGTTGGTCTGCGTGCGTCCCAGAATCCACACCAGATTGGTCGGCGACCGGAGCGGCTGCAGACCGGCCGGCAGGGCGCCCTTCCAGTCGGGGCCGACAATGACGAAGTCGCGCGCGACGTTCCCGGTGGTGCGGGTGCCGGGTGACGCGAAGACGTTGGTCCAGGCGTCGAACGTCGGCAGCAGATAGTAACGTCCATGCGTGTCGGGGACCGACAGCACCATCGGCTCTCTCGTGAGATCGAGAAACGCCGACGAGTAGAGCGTGTCGACGTTGGCGCGAACGACCTGCTTGAAGGCCGCGTTGGGGAACACCGGAGGATTGGCGAACTGATTGACCGGAGCCGCCATGCCGTGCGGTGCGGCGACATTGGTCGCGTTCCGCATCGTCAGGTCCATCATCACGAGCGGCAGCCCGTACACGACGGCTTCCACGCCTATTTGGAGCGCTGCCTGTTCCTTCGTCATAGCCGGGTGCCAAGTGCGATGATCGCCCAGAAGAATGTTTTCACTCGCGCATCATAGCGGGCTCGACTCCGGCGTGGAGCGAGACTAGGTTCAGGGAGAAGTGACCGAGGAGGTCGACATGTCTGGGAACGGCCCGCGGCCGGCGGTTCTGCTTTCCGGGATTCAATTCGGCGAGCAACCGAGGTGGCACGAGGGCCGGCTGTGGTTCTCGGACTGGGGACCGCGCGAGGTCATCGCCGTCGATCTCGCGGGATCGAGCGAGGTGGTGGTCCGTGCGCCGTCCTTCCCCTGCTGCGCGGATTGGCTCCCGGATGGGCGCCTGCTGGTCATGTCTGGCAGCGAGGGGCGCCTGCTCCGCCGGGAGGCGGACGGCTCACTGGTGACGCACGCCGATCTGAACGCCGCCTCACGACCGCCGGCCGGCAACGAGCTCGTCGTCGACGGCCGCGGCAACATTTATGTCAACGGGGGTGGCTTCGACCTGATGGCAGGGGCGCCGTTCGCTCCCGGCGTCGTCGTGCTCGTCTCGCCCGACGGCTCGTCGCGGGTGGTCGCCGGCGATCTGGCGTTCCCCAACGGGATGCTGGTGACGTCCGACAACGCGACGCTCATCGTCGCCGAGTCCTACGCCAAGCGGCTCACCGCGTTCGACATCGCCGCGGACGGAAGCCTCTCGAATCGGCGCCTCTGGGCAGACCTGCGCGGCGGCGTTCCCGACGGCATCTGCCTCGACGACGAGGGGGCCGTCTGGTACGCCGACGTGCCGAACAAGCGGTGCGTTCGCGTTCGTCAGGGGGGCGAGGTCTTGCGGACGATCGTGCTCGACCGCGCCTGCTTCGCTTGTGCGCTCGGCGGGCCCGAGCGCCGGACGCTCTTCATGATGGCGACCGAATGGAAGGGCCCGGGCGGAATGTTCTCTGCGCCCCGGACCGGCCAGCTGCTCGCGATCGAGGCTCCCGCGCCCGGCGTCGGCTGGCCTTAGAGGCATCGGTTCACCGCGGGTGAGCCGATTTCGGCGAACGTACACTGAGAATCAGAGCAGCGCTTGAAAGTCTGGGGGCACGAGCTCCCGCGGAAGCTTGAGCTCGGCGAGGACGGCGCGGCAACGCGCGCGCTCCTCTTCGGTCACTTTGCCGTCCGCCAGCACCTCGTCCCGGACTCCGCCGAGGTAGCCGGTCAAGACCTCCTTGATGTCGATGACCGTGAGCAGCGCCTGCCGGTAGACGCTCTTCATCTCCTCGCGTTCGGCGTCGTCGATCTTCCCGTCGGCCATCACCCGTTTCACGAGTTCGGCCAGCTTCGCCTTTGCCTGCGCCCGTGCATCGTCCATGGCGATTCTTATCGGTCTTAGGACCGGTCACTTGAGGGGCGTCGGTGGCGCCGCGGCCCGGCGCAGCATCTTTCCCTGAGCCGGTTTCGAGCGATCGTACACTGCGCACTCTTGTAGCTGCTCGCGGCGGGCGGCCTCGCCTGCCACGCGGACAGTGACCTGCTCGAGCGACGCGACGGCGGATCCGATCGCCTTTCTGCGGCCGGGACGGCGGGCGAGGGCGGCGTGGCCGGCGGCGGCGGGGGAGCGCCCGGCGGCGGAGCGTCCGGCGGTGGGCGTCCGGCGGTGGAGCGTCCGGCGGTGGAGCGGGGGGGGCGCGGCGGATCGGGGATCGGTGGCGCACCGACGGCGACGGCCAGCCGGACGTGGTCGGCGTCGACGGCGAACAGAGCCAGCTGACGATCACCTACCATCATCGGCCCTGAAGCCAATGGCTTGGAGGGGCAAAGGTCCTGACGTCCCGGCCCGAGATTGCTCCCAGGAGGTTTAGCAACGCCTGTAGACTCGGCGTTCGATGACTCGCGAAGCCACGGTGTTGCTCATCTCGTTCGTTCTCGGTCTCTCGCTGCTCGACTGTAGGCACGGTCCGAGCTCGGCAGTTCCGCCCAAACCTCCGTTGCCAACCGCCTCGTCCGCCGGGGACACGACCAAAACCACGGCCTGCGTCGACGCGGCTGGAGGTGGTAGCAACGTCGGAACGGTCGTGGCCGCGGCCACGGCCTTTCGGGATGCGCTGCCGGACGGCCTGCGGGCGACGCTGCAGCATCCGCTCACTCGCGCGACCGCCATCGTCTGGTCGAATCTCCCCGTCAAGCTCGTGCCGCGAACGGGCGTTCGTCTGGGCGATCTCGACGCGGCCCAGAGCGCCGCCGTTCGACGGCTGTTCGCCGCCGCGACGACGACCTGCGGTCTGGCGATGCTCGACGAGGTGCGCCTGTCGGATGACGTCCTGGCGACGGTCGACAAGCGAGGTCTCAAGTGGGGCGCCGGCAACTTCTACGTCGCCTTCCTCGGCGCGCCCTCGGAGCGGGCGCCGTGGATATTGCAGATCGGTGGTCACCACCTGGCGTACAACTTCACGTTCAACGGCGAGCGCGCCGGCGCCACGCCGCTCTTCTTCGGCACCGAGCCGACCCGGTTCACGACCGCTGACGGTGCCACACACGAGCCGCTGAGAGAGCAGAGCGCGGCCATGATCGCGCTCGCGCAGGCCATCGCGGCCCGGCCGGCGGCGCGTCTCTCGGGCAAATTCACTGACGTCGTCAAGGGCGTGGTCATCAACTTCCCGCCGGGGCAGCCGCCCACCGGCGGCCTCGACACGGCCTTTCCGCTCAACTACCCGACCGGCACGTCCGACCGCGGGATCCGCGTGGACGCGCTCTCGTCCGACGAGCAGGCATTGGTTCGTCGCGCGATCGAGAGCTACGCGTCCTTGCCCGCCCAATCGATTGCCGGCGATTTGTTGAAGGCCTACGAGGCACCCGCGGCGTTCGGTCAGACGTACGTCGGGTGCGCGGGAGGCGCGGATCTGTCGAAGGTCGGAACCTACGTCCGCATCGACGGTCCGCGCGGCTGGATGGAGTTCGTCGTGCAAGACGGCATCGCGTTTCCCGACAAGCCCCACTACCACGCTCTCTGGCGCGACAAGGAGTCCGACTACGGCGGGGAGGCGAAACAGTGACCCGCGCCGGCCCGGCGGCCGCGGGAATGGTCGCGGTCGCCGTCGTCGCGACCATCATCGCGACCATCATCGCGGCGTCGCCGACGGCGGAAGCGCACCCGGCGCCGAGCTCGTCGGTCGCGCTGACGTTCGCCACGCGCTCGGTGAAAGCCCAGCTTTTGTTGCCGGTGTCCGAGCTGACGTACGCGATGACCGATGTCGCGTCGCAAGATCCCGGCTCCGCCCACATCGACGAGCGGGCCTTGAGGCGCTATGTGGTGGCACACGTCTCAGCCGAATCACACGACGGAGCGCCCTGGTCGGTCGCCGTCAGAGCAGTGAAGGCCGAGACCCTCGACGACCACGACTACTGGGCGGTCGACATGATGCTGACCCCTCCCCCCGACTGTGATGTGTCCGACCTCGTGCTCGTCGACGACGCGATCACGCGCGAGATCCGCAATCACTTCATCTTCGCCACAGCCCGAGCCAGCGAAGCAGCCGGCACCGCGGCGGATGTCGTCGGCATCTTGCAGTATCCGGCTTCTCGTCTTTCGATCTCAGGCACGGCCTCGCACGCTCACGCTGCTCGTTCGGGTTTCGGATCACGCCAAGCGCGCATTTCGATCGTCCTCGCGAGTCTGGCGAGTCTGGCGATTCTCGCGCTGCTGGCGGCTGGAGGCGTACGCAGCAGCACCGCCTGGTCACGCTGGATCTGCCTCATGGGGGAGTCCAAGGCGCCCCCGTTTCGCAGTCCACGTGAGCGAGCCGCAATCCGGCCGGAGTCACCTCGATCGTGCCGAAAACGATTGGCAGGTGGAATCGACGCGGGCCGATCGATCCCGGGTTGAAGACCGTAAACCCACGGTCCCGTCCGAGAAACGGCACGTGCGAGTGTCCGCACACCACGGCCTGCGCTCCCTGCGCACCCGCCATCGCCGCGACCTCCGCGCGCAGCTTGGAACCATAAACGCCGATGTGAACCAGAAGCATCCGCAGCAGCGGTTGCGGGTCCTCGGCGCTGCGCACGAGATCGAGCGTGAGCACGTCCGGCAGATCGGGCGCGTGGATGTCGATGTTGCCGCGAATGGCGAGCACGGGGGCGATGCGCGAGAGCTGATCGAGCACCCCGAGATCTCCGATGTCCCCGACGTGCAGGATGGCATCGGGCGCGCGCGCCGCCAGGTGCTCGGCCGCCCGCGGGTGAGGCTGCGAGTGGGTGTCCGCCACCACCACGAGCCGCAAGGTCCCATCGGGCCTCAGCGTGAGTTGTCGTGCCATCCTCGCCAGTCGTCGGGCCGGCATCCCACAACCCTATCAGCTCGACGGCTGATCGATCGCCCGGGAGATCGTGCAAGGAACGCCGCCTACACGAGCCCGAAAACATAGAGCGCCGCTCTATCTTCCGTATCGTTTCGGGGGCCCGGCGGCCGTGGCGCCCGGAAAGGGCCTGCCGCGCCTGGCGATCGCCGCTGGCATGGACGCTGCAATTTCGGTTGCCCGAAAAGGAGACCGTTCCCAATGTCCAACACACTCCGTATCACGAGACTCTCAATGGCCCTGACCGTCGCCGCCGGCCTCGCCGCCTGCAACGACCTGACGCCGTCACCCCACGAGGTGCCGACGCCGATCGCCGCCGAGCAACCGCGACCGTCCGAATCGGCACCGCCGTTGGTGGCGACGCCGACGCCGACGCCGACTTCGGCGACCGACGGCCAGATCAAACAGCACCCGACGACGGCCGTGGAGGACGCCGATGACAACGACGATCAAGAGATCGCGCCGTCGGAGGCGCTCGCCGGCGCGCGCAAGCTGCTCGCTGGCGGCAACGGCGAGCGCGCGCTCCGGATGGCGAAGGTCGCCGTGCTGCGCGCGCCCAAACGCTCCATCGCCTGGAACGTGCTCGGCCGCGCCCAGCTCGTTCTCGGCAAGCGTAACGACGCCATCGCCTCGTTCGAGAAGGCGGTCGAGCTCAACCCGCGGAGCTCGTACGCACGCAACAACCTCGGGCTAGCGCTCATCTACGACAAGCGCTACGAGGAGGCCGTCGACTCGCTCGAGCAGGCGGTCGAGCTCGAGCCGGTCGAGGGATACATGTGGAACAACCTCGGGATGGCCTACGAGCAGCTCGATCGACTGGACGACGCCCGCGACGCCTACGACAAGGCGATCGCCATGGACAGCGATCGGGCCCGCGCCAGCTTGAGCCGGCTCGAGGGGGTGAAGTCAGTCATTCGGACCGCAAAGGTCGATGCGCCCGACAGCGAGAGCAAGGGCGGCGTCGGCGGCAAGCCCGAGGAGATCGGCAAGCCCGAGGAGATCGGCAAGCCCGAGCCGTCGGCGATCCAGTAACGAGAGAAACCATGACAACAGCCGAAGGGCCGGCGCGACGAGACCGGGCCGGCCCTTCGGCGCATCTTCGAGAACCGCCAACCCCGGGGCATTGTCCAAGCAATGATGCATCTCTGCGACCGCAAACGAACGCGAGACCTACCGGCTCGTGTAAATGTTCCGGTGTTCAATGAAACGGGCGCGGTTCCGGCTGTCGATCTGCGCCGCCTTCGGTCTCCTTCTCGGCGCGGTCAGGTCCGCGAACGGAACGGAGGTGGCCTACCACTTCGACCGCAACGCCTTCGCGGCCACGGCACGGATCGGTGACGGCCCCTACGTCGCCCTGACCGACAGCGGCAACCTGCTCGCCTTCGATCCCGCGAGCTGCGCGTTGCTCCCGGAGCGCGTTCCGCGGAGCCCCGCCACCTGTCTCTCGGTGACCACCAGCGGCGCAGTGGCAGGACTCGACGACGGCCGCATCGTGAGCGTCGACGTTCCGTCCTTGCAGATGAAGCGGATCGGCGCGGTCGACGGCCGCCCGGTGTGGATGGGCCGGCGGCGCTCCGGCGCGCTGCTGGTGGCGCATGGCTTCGCGCCAGATAAGCCCTTCGGATGGGGGGATCGCGGCCTCGCCTCGCTGGTGGTCGAAGAGCTGGGGACGAGTCGCTTCCTGCGTATCCCGTTCGTCGCCACGACGTTGTTCCTCGATTTCGCGCGATCGCCTGTGGCTCGGCGCCGACAAGGGCGAGTGGGGCGGTCGCCTCGCGGTGGTCGATCTCGAGAAGTGGACCGTGCGCGAGCTCGACCACCCTCCGGCCGGCGTCTACGGGATCGTCTCCGATCTTCGGTCCTCAACCCCGACGCGATCATCAATTGGTACATCGGGTCTCGCGGTCCCTTCCCCGGACCCTTTTGCGTATCGCTGCTATCGCGTGGTGCGCATCGAAGCCGGGAGTCCGTGGATCTGAGCACACCAGCGCGGCGCCCCGCCGGGCGCCGCGCTCGGCTCGCGGCGCCTCTCTCTACGCGCCGTACTTGCCGCCGAGGAGGGCCGGCTGGGGTTTGCCGACGTGACCGGCGGCCTTGATGATCGCCGGGACGTCGGGATCGGCGAGGTAGTTCTTGAAGCCCTGCTCGTCCCAATCGAAGATCACCCAGACGCGGTCGGTCTCCACGGGGTCGCGGAAGACGGCGGCCCCCTTCGAGCCGTGCTGCTTGCGCTTCTCGGCGCCCTTCGTCGAGAAGACCTCGAGGAAGCGATCGAAATCTTCCACCTTCGTCGTTGCCAGCATCATGTTCGTTCTCCTTGGTTTGGGTTGATTGTGTAATGAATGTTCGGTTCAGCTCGCGGCGCGCGCGCTCTCGGCGCGGGCGACGTCGGGCACCTGGGCCTCGTTTGGATCGATCGCGCCGAGGCTCTCGACGATCCGGAAGCGGCCGCTCGCGGCCTGGGCGATGTACATGTTCATCCGCACGTGGTGCTGGCCGGGCACCATCGCCGCCGGGCCGCCCGGGCCCTCGGCGATCGCGGCGTGGTCGAGCGCCCGAATGACGTCGCCCTGCGCGAGCGTGCCCGCCTCCTCGACGGCCGCCGCCCACATCTTCATGCCCCGGTAGAGGCCGGAGCAGGCGCTGCCGCCCGTGAACTTCGCGGCGCCGGGGAAGCGCTCGTCGTACCGACGGAGCAGCGCCTCACTGAACGGATCGTTCACCGCCTGGTAGTAGTCGAGGCAGCCGTAGAGGCCCTCGACGTGCGCGGCCGGCACCATGTTGAGAAAGTTCTCGTCGAAGTAGGTGCAGACGAGCTGGCCGCCGCGCGCCGTGAAGCCCGATTCGTAGAGCTGCTCGAGGAAGGGCGAGACACCGGGCGGCACGATCGTGTTGAAGACCACCTCGGCGCCCGTCGACGCGATCTGCTCGATTGTCCGCGCGTAGTCGGCGTGGTCGAGGGCGAAGTACTCCTCGCCGACGATCGTGCCGCCGTTGGCGGTGACGACCTCGCGCACGCGCTCGTTGAGGACGCGCGGCCAGATGTAGTCGGCGGACGGCAGGTAGAACCGCTTCGCGCCGGTCTTCCGCATCAGCCAGGGGATGAGCGGATCGACCTGCTGCGCCGGCACCGGGCCCGTGCAGAAGATGAGCGGGTCGCACTCCCGCCCCTCGTACTGCTCGGGGTAGATGTAGAGCTTCTTTCCCTTGTCGACGGCGGGGCCCTTGATCGCCTGCCGCGTCGAGCTGTAGATCCCGCCGAACAGCACGTCGACGCCGTCGTGCTCGACGAGCTTCGTCGCCTTGGCCTCGGCGACGCTGTCGATCGTCGCGCTGTCCTCGAGGCAGAGCGCGAGGCGGCGCCCCAGCAAGCCGCCCTTTGCGTTGATGTCGTCGACGACCAGACGCGCGACGTTGGCGTTCGCGGTCCCGATGAACGAGAGGGGACCGCTCTGGTCCGCGATCACTCCGACCTTGATGACTGCTGGCTCTTTCATGGCATCTCCTCCGACGTTGTCGGGCCCGAAGGGCCCGGTTCACGCTCGGAGGATGCCGGCCGGCCGCCGTCCTCACATGGGGAAGATCCCCTATGCTGACGCGAATTCGTGCTGGACGAGGCCGCGCTCGAGGGCGTAGAGGGCCGCCCCCGCGCGCGTCGTGACGCCGATCTTCGAATACAGGCTCTGGATGTGGTTGTCGGCAGTCTTGATGGCGATGTCGAGCTTGCGCGCCGCTTCCTTCGTGGTGTCGCCGGCGGCGATCAACCGCAGGACCTCGATCTCGCGCGGGGTCAGCCCCGCCAGGCGCTCGGGCGCCGCCCGGCGCGCGGGCTGTCCGGCGCAGGCGAGAACGGCCTCGACGGCGTCGGGGCAGAGCTTCCCTTCCCGGACGGCGCCGCGCAGCTTTGCGGCGACCGCCGCGTCGCTGGCGGCGGACCGGTGGGGCCGCGTCTCGCGCGCCGTCTGGAACGCCTCGGCGGCGGCGAGGACTCGCGCGGCGGGCGAGAGATCGGGGCCGCGCGAGTTGCGATAGTAGCCGCTGCCGTCGAGGCGCTCGTGATGGCGCTGAACGAGGGCGGCGACGAGCTTGCCGTCGCCTCCCAACGACGTCAGCGCGCGCTCGCCGTGGTAGGGATGCAGGCGTGCGGAGTCGGTCTCGCGCTCGGTCAGCGCGGCGGCCCGCATCCAGGTGGCGACCGGCACCGTCAGCTCGCCGATGTCGTGGGCGTACGCCGCCCAGCGGACGTCGCGGACGTCTGCCGCGGGGAGGCCCAGGCGTTTGGCGGCCGCGGCGGCCAGCGACGCGACGGCGCGGGAGTGTCCGAACGTGAACGGCATGCGCATGTCGATGAAGTCCGCGATCGCGAGATAAGCCTCCTCGCACGCCGCCTCGTCGAGCATCGCGTGAGGCGTCGGCTCGAGCGCGAGGATCGTCTCGCGATCGACGGGCCCCTCGAGGCCCTCCATGAATCGCTCGGCGTGCCGGAGGAAGCGCTCGACGAGCTCTGCTTCGTAGGCGCCGCCCGCGCGCTTCGCGATCATCTCCGTCATGGTCGCGAAGCCGTGAGCCTCGGTGAGCGCGATCGCGTCCTGAGCGAGCGTCACGAGCCGCACGGGAAACTTCACGGCCTCGCCCGAAAGCCCCTTCGGCAGCCCACGTCCGTCCCAGCGCTCGTAGATCTGGCCGAGGCTCTCGCGCAGCTCGACGGGCAGGCCGAGGCGCTCCGCGATCCGCTGCGCGACCTCGCAGTGTCCCGACAGAACCGGGACGTTCACCTCCGGCGCCCGAGCGAGGCCGTGTTGCACGGCCTCGGCGAGCTCCTCGGGCGACGCCCCCGGAAAGAGGCGCGTGATGGCCTTGACGAAGACCGCTGCGAAGGCCGCCTTGTCGCCGAAGTCCAGGCCCTGGAGCTCGCGGCGAAGCGCGATCTCGTCGCCCCAAGCCGCCGCGAGCAGGTGGGAGTCGGCGTTGCATCCGATGTAGCGCAGGAGCGCCTGGTGATAGACGCCGCGGCGCATGGGCTCGTCGAGGCGCGCGTCGTCGGCCATCCGCATCGCCAGCACGCATGAGCGCAGCGCGAAGTCTCGCGAGTGCCCGGTGGCCAGATCGGTGGCGTAGGCCAGCGCCATCAGAAAGTCCGCGCGTCGAGCCGAGGTTTCTGCCATTGCTTCCTTTGCTTCCGAGCAAGCGACAGTACACCAACGGGAAGCGAGCGCAGCAGTTGGGCGTCGTAGAGCGGATCGCGGAAGGCAATCATGATCATTCTCCTTCGGTGTGGCGGCGACCGCCGGGCGGGTGATCGTGGCATGTCCGTCGACGTCAGTCGCGGAGGCGGAGGCCTATGCTCCGAGGATTCTGACGCTTGGAAATGCGCGGCGAAGGCGCTCGAGGTCGTGAACGTCGCTCGAATAGATGATGTCACCGCGAGACGCTGCCGAGGCGACGACGATTGCGTCGACGAGGGTTGCTCCAGGAACCGCACCAAGGGCCTGACCAACAATCTTGGCCAGGCCGAGGGTCAGGGGTTCGACATCGACCGAAGCGAGAATCGCTTTCCGGATGTCGGTGGGTCCGCGCCACCACTCGGCGACGACGTCTGCGGGAACCGTGAT
>DATAVR010000109.1:0-77377 GCA_036267635.1 Polyangia bacterium
GTGGCGGGGCCGGTGACCGAGCCGAGCTTCACCCGGCCGTCGACGACGGGGTCGAGGCCGGCCAGCGCGCGCAAGAGCTCCGTGCGCCCCGCGCCGACCAGACCGGCGATCCCCAGCACCTCGCCGCGGTGGAGCGTGAAGCTGGCGTTGGCCGGCTTCGGCGCGCCGCGGAGATCGGTGACCTCCAGCAGCGCCTCGCCGCGGACCCGCGCGCCGCGCGGGTAGAGCTGCTCGACGCGGCGACCGACCATCAGGTCGACGATCGCGGGGACCGTGGCTGACGCCATCGGCCCGCCGCCGATCGTCTGGCCGTCGCGCAGCACCGTGAAGCGATCGGCGAGGCGCTGCGCCTCCTCGATGAAGTGCGTGATGTAGACGATGGCGTGTCCCTGGGCGCGGAGGCGGGCGATGAGGGCGAACAGCGCCTCGGCGTCGGCCTGCGCCAGGCTGCTGGTCGGCTCGTCGAGCACCAGCACGCGGCAGCCGACCGCCACCGCGCGCGCGATCTCCACGATCTGCTGCGCGGCGATCGGCAGCGTGCCCACCACGGTCGACGTCGCAATGCCCGGGTGCTGCAGCTCCGCCAGCGCGCGCGCCGCGCGGTCGCGCATGGCCGCCCGGTCGAGCAGGCCCCAGGGACCACCGTGGCGACCGTGCATGGGCTCGACGCCCAAGAGGATGTTCTCCGCCACCGTCAGGTGCGGCGCCAGCGACAGCTCCTGGTAGATCATCGCCACGCCGGCGCGGCGCGCCGCCTGCGGATCGGCCGGCGCGTAGGCGGCGCCGTCGAGCTTCATCTCGCCGCCGTCGGGCCGCTCCGCGCCCGAGAGAACCTTCATGAGCGTGCTCTTGCCGGCGCCGTTTTGGCCCAGCAGCGCGTGCACCTCGCCCGGCGCAACCACCAGATCGACGCCGGCCAGCGCCTGCGTGGCGCCGAAGCGCTTCTTTACACCGCGCATTTCCAGCCGCGGCGCGGCCGTCGTCACTCCTTCAGCCATTTCTTGAAGTCGGGGTTCAGCAGCGCCTGCGCCTCGGGCGTCCCCATCGTGGCGCGCGTGATCAGCGTGGCGCCGGTGTCGATGCGCTTGTCGACCGGCCGCCCCGCCAGGTGGTCGACCATCGCCTTGACGGCCAGGTAACCCATCTTGATCGGGTCCTGCACCACCGTGGCGTCCATGTGCCCCTTGGCCATCGCCTCGGTCATCTTGGGCGAGCTGTCGAACCCGACGAAGGCCACCTTGCCGGCCAGGCCGCCGTCTTCCAGCGCGCGCAACATGCCGAAGGCGGTCGACTCGTTGGGGCAGAAGATCCCCTGCACGCCGAGCCCGCCGTCGGGCCCCTTGTGCGCGGCCAGCAGGTTCTCGCTGGCGGCGAAGGCGCTCTCGGTGGTGACGCCGCCGTACTGGTTGGCGCTCGCCACCTCGATCTCCTTGTGCGCGGCGATGGCGTCGAGAAACCCCCGCTCGCGCTCCGCGGTGCTGGCCGACCCTTCGGCATAGCGGAGCATCATCACCTTCGCCTTGCCGGTGCCGCCGACCAGCGCCGCCAGGTGGTCGCCCGCCAGCCTGCCGCCTTTGTAGTTGTCGGTGGCGACGAAGCTCGTGAGGTCGTCGCTCTTGAGGCTGGAGTCCATGGCGACCACCGGGATGCCCGCCCGGACCGCGTCGGTCACCACCGGCCCGAGAGCGGTGTCATCGAGCGGCGCCAGCACGATCCCTTTCACGCGCATGTTGGTGAAGGTCTCGACCACCTTGATCTGGTCCTCGCGGTCGTCCTCGCGCAGCGGCCCTTTCCAGATGACGTTCACCCCCAGCTCCTGCGCCGCCTTCTCGGCGCCGGCGTGCACCGACTTCCAGTACTCGTGCGTCGTCCCCTTGGGGATGACCGCGATGGCGTCGGTCGTCTTCTTCTTGCACCCGATCCCCGTGATCCCGGCCAGCACGCCGAGCGCCAGCGCGCCCATATAGATGAAGGAGCGTTTCATCGCGCCGATAATAGGCCGGCCTTCGAATTTCTGGACATGCCGATTTTGATCGGGGCCCGCGAGCGGCGTGATAGATGACCGGCTGTGGGCTCGGCGAGCACCTTCGGTGACGACCTGGACTTTTTGCGGCGCCACACCGAGACGTTGGTGTTGTCGGATCCCCGCAGCACTGCGCGCGTCGCGCTCTGTCCCGCGCTGCAGGGGCGGGTGGCGACCAGCACCACGGACGGCGGCGCGGGACCGAGCTTCGGCTGGCTCAACCGTGAGCTGATCGGGTCGGGCAAGCTGGCCCCGCACATCAATGCGTACGGCGGCGAAGATCGCTTCTGGCTGGGGCCCGAGGGGGGACAATTCTCGCTCTTCTTCGCGCCGGGCGCGCCGCAGGAGCTGGCGCACTGGCAGACGCCGCCGCCGATCGACGCCGAGCCGTTCACGCTGGCCGAAAGAGCGGACGACCGCGCGCTATTGCGCAAGGCGATGCGCCTGACCAACGCGTCAGGCACGGTGTTCGACCTGGAGGTCGAGCGCGAGGTGCGGCTCCACACGACCGAGCGGACCTGGAGCGAGGTGGGCGCCGCCCCGCGCGCCGGCGTTTCAGTCGTCAGCTTCGAGTCGCGCAACCGCATCACCAACCGCGGCGTCGCACCCTGGCGACGCGACACCGGGCTCATCTCGATCTGGATCGCCGGCACGTTCGCGCCGTCGCCCTCGACGATCATCGTGCTGCCGTTCCGCGCCGGCCCCGAGGCCGAGCTGGGTCCCATCGTGAACGACCAGTACTTCGGCCGGGTGCCGTCCGATCGGTTGGCGGTCAAGGAGAGCGCCGTCTACTTCTGCGGCGACGGCCGACAGCGCGGGAAGATCGGCCTTCCGCCCGATCGCGCGCAGCCGATCCTCGGGAGCTACGACGCCGACGGCAAGGTGCTGACGCTGGTGACCTACACGCTGCCCGATGGTGCGCGCGACTACGTCAATTCACTCTGGGAGCACCAACGCGAGCCTTACCGCGGCGACGCGATCAACAGCTACAACGACGGCCCGCCCGCGCCGGGCGGTCAGGCCCTCGGCCCCTTCTACGAGCTGGAGTCGTCGTCGCCGGCGCTGGCGCTGGCCCCCGGCGAATCGGCCGAGCACCTCCACCGCACGCTGCACTTCGTCGGCGCGCCGGCGGATCTCGACGCGGTGGCGCGCGCGTCGCTCGGCGTCGGCCTCGCCGACGTCACGGCAGCTTTCTCGCGCTGAGCGCCCGGCGTCAGTCTGGTCGCCGCATGTGCACGATCCGCATATCGGTCTCCGTGCCGGCGATCGCCCAGTAAAGCCATCGGTCGTCAGCGACCAGCCCGGTAGGGCGCTGGGCGCGCGCGATCCGTCGCGGCTCGGAAACGCCGGCCGACAGCCAGTAGACGCCGTCCGCGGCCGCGTAGAAGACCGCCTCCCTATCGACGGCCAGGCTGTCGACGCCGCCGCCCACCAGCGTTGTCGGGGTGCCGAACGTCCCCTTTGAAACGAAGTGGATCTCGCCCTGCACCAGCCAGTAGAGGCCGCGCGCGCCAATCGCGAGATCATGCGGCCCCGCGGGATCCGCGGCGGCGACGATTACGGCAGAGCCTGCCCGCCGCGGCGCCGCTTTGACCACCCCGCGGCGCGGCGGGCGCTCTTCCGAGCACCAGCCGTCGATCCAATAGAAATAATCGGCGTCCATCCGGAACTCCTGCGGCCGTTGGCCGTTGGCGGGGACCGGGCGCCCGGTGCAGGTGTGACCCGTGCGCTTGGCGAACGCCACGATGCGGCCTTGGTCGTGGCAGTCAGCGTCCGCATGGAGCGCATCGACGCAGTCGCCGTCGGTCGCGGCGCCGGAGAGGTCGTCTCCTGTTCTCTGACCCCAGATCAGTTTTTCCGTGTTGTCGCGGACAGTGAGTTGGCGCATCTGCTCGTGATCAGAGAAGTAGATTCCTGAAGCGTCGGCGGCGAAGTTGCCTCGGGCGGGCCAATTGGCTTCGGGGGCCCAATTGTCTCGGACGGGCCACATGTCGCGGGATTGGATCGACGAGGGCCGCTCGAGATCGTCGTCGATGAAGCTCAACGACCCCTCCGCGTTATCGACCCAGTAGACGCGACCGCGATAGGCCCCGACGAGGCGCGTGTATTCACCCGTCGTCGCCAGGATCTGCGGACGATGGCATCCCGCGAGCAACGCGCCCCCGAAGGTGCAGACGAAGGCGCAGATCAGCGGTGATCTCACCGGCGGCGATCTTACTCCTCGATGCGGGCCGGGAGGGAGGCGTGTTATCAATCGAGCGATCGGCGCGCCACACCAATTCCGGCATGACCAGCGAGAGCCTTACCTTTGTCGATGCGCACGTCCACCTCTGGGACGCGGCGCGCATGCCATATCCGTGGCTGTCCGAGGTACCGGCCATCGCCGGCCCGCACACGCCGGCCGAGCTCGCGACCGAGGGAGGCGCGCGGATGCCGACCGAGATCGTCTTCGTCGAGGCGGCGGTCGATCCCGCGCACTCCTTGAACGAAGTGCGCTGGGTGGAGGCGCTCGCGACCAAGGAGAGACGCATCGCCGCCATCGTCGCGCAGGCGGCGGTCGATCGCGGCGCGGAGACCGAGGCGGCGCTGGTGTCGCTCGCCGGCCACGCGCGCGTGCGCGGCGTTCGCCACATCATTCAAGGACATCCCGAACCCGACTACTGCTTGCGTCCCGAGTTCGTCAGCGGCGTTCGTCTGGTGGGCGAGAAGGGATTGACGTTCGATCTCTGTGTGAAGCATCCGCAGCTGCCGGCGTGTTTTGCGCTCGTGCGCGCCTGCCCCGGAACGACGTTCGTCCTCGATCACGCCGGCAAGCCCGACATCCGCAACGGTTTGCTCGAGCCCTGGCGGGTGCACATCACCGAGCTGGCGGGTCTGCCCAACGTCGTCTGTAAGTTGTCGGGGTTGGTGACGGAGGCCGATCCCGCGACCTGGACGCCGGCCGTGCTCGCCCCCTATGTCGATCATTTGTTGACCTGCTTTGGCCCCGGGCGGCTACTTTTTGGCAGCGACTGGCCTGTGGTGAACCTCGCCGCCAACTACCGCCGATGGCTGGAGACGGCCCTCGCGCTCCTCGCGCCGCTGTCGCCGGAAGAGCGCGCCGCCGTGATGTCCGACAATGCGCGCCGGATCTATAGACTGAACATGGGGACGACATGACCACACCGTTTCGACTCGACGGAAAAACCGCGCTGGTAACCGGCGCTGGCTCCGGCATCGGCAAAGCGATCGCGGAGCTGTTTGCGGCGCAGGGGGCGTCGGTGGTCGTGGTGGATCGCGACAAGGAGGCCGGGCGGGCCACGGTCGACGCCCTCCGGGCCGCCTCGGGCCGCGCCGAGCTGGCGGTCGTCGACGTGTCGGACGAAGGCGCGCTGCTGGCGCTCGAGCGCCGCCTGCCGCCCGTCCACGTCGTGGTCGCCAACGCCGGCGTCGGCCACGTGGGCGATCTGTCGAACACTGCCGCCGCCGATCTCGACCGGCTGTACGCGGTGAACGTGCGCGGCGTCTTCAACTGCTGTAGAGCGTTCGCGCCTCCGATGCTCGCGCGCGGCGCGGGGAGCGTCATCAACATGGCCTCCATCGGCGGCATCGTGGCGGTGCGGCAGCGCCTCGCCTACACGACCACCAAGTTCGCCGTCGTGGGTCTGACCAAGTCGATGGCCCTCGACCATTCGCACACGGGCGTTCGGTTCAACTGCATCTGCCCTGGCCGCGTGGAGACGCCGTTCGCCATGCAACGGATCGCCGAGTCGCCCGATCCCGCGCAGGCCTATCGCGACATGGCGGCGACGCAGCTCACGGGACGGATGGCCAAGCCGGAGGAGATCGCCGCCGCCGCGCTCTACCTCGCCGCCGACGAGTCGGCCATGGTGACGGGGAGCAGCCTCGTGATCGACGGCGGCTGGAGCGCGGGGAAATGAACGACCGCCAGGGAGTGATCACCAGCCTCCGCGTTCTCGACGTGCGCTTCCCGACCTCGCTGAAGCTCGACGGGTCGGACGCCATGAACCCCGATCCCGACTACTCGGCCGCCTACGTGATCATCGGGACCGATCGCGGCGACGGGCTCGAAGGGCACGGGCTCACCTTCACCATCGGCCGCGGGACGGACGTGGTGGTGGCGGCGGTCAACGCGATCCGGCCGTTGGTCGTGGGCCAGCCGCTGGCCGCCTTCACCGAGGCGCCGGGCGCCTTCGTCGCGAACCTCACCACCGGCGACAGCCAGCTGCGCTGGATCGGCCCCGAGAAGGGGGTCATGCAGCTCGCCAACGCGGCGGTGGTGAACGCGCTCTGGGACCTGTGGGCCAAGCTCGCCGGCCAGCCGCTCTGGAAGCTGCTGGCCGATATGACCCCCGCGCAGATCGTGGAGCTCGTCGACTGGCGCTACCTGACCGACGCGCTCACCCCCGACGAGGCCCGCCGCTCGCTCGAGCGCCTGGCGCCGACGCGCGCCGCGCGCGAAGCCGCCCTGCGCGAGACCGGCTACCCCGCCTACACGACCTCGGTCGGCTGGCTCGGCTATTCGGACGACAAGATCCGGCGCCTCTGTCGTGAGGCGCTCGCCGCCGGCTTCACGCGCTTCAAGATCAAGGTGGGCGCCAACCGCGCCGACGACCTCCGGCGCGCCGCGCTGGTGCGCCAGGAGATCGGTCTCGACGGCATCCTCATGATCGACGCCAACCAACGCTGGGACGTCGGGCCGGCCATCGAGTGGGTGACCGCGCTGGCGCCGTCGCGACCGCTCTGGATCGAGGAGCCGACCAGCCCCGACGACATCCTCGGTCACGCCGCGATCGCCCGCGCGCTCGAGCCGCTCGGCATCGGCGTGGCCACCGGCGAGATGGTCTCGAACCGCGTGGTCTGGAAGCAGCTCCTGGCCGCGCGCGCGGTGTCGTTCTGCCAGCTCGACTTCTGCCGCATGTCCGGGGTCAACGAGATGGTGGCCACCTTGCTGCTGGCGGCCCACTTCGGCGTCCCGGTTTGCCCGCACGCCGGCGGCGTCGGCCTCTGCGAGTACGTGCAGCACGCGTCGATCTTCGATTACGTCGCGGTCAGCGGCTCGCTGGACAAGCGGTCGATCGAATATGTGGATCACCTGCACGAGCACTTCGCCGACCCTTGCGTGCTCCGCGGCGGGTGCTATCAGGTGCCGACGGTGGCAGGGGCCAGCATCACCATGAAACGCAGCTCGCTGGAGGCGCACAGCTATCCCGGCGGGTCGATCTGGAAGGAGATCCTCTCGACATGAAGATCATTCGTTATCTCGACGGCGCCGGGCGCGCACACCACGGAACCGAGGAGGGCGGTCGCGTCCTTCAGATCGAAGGCGACATCTTCGGCGACCACACGGTCACCTCGAAGCCGGCCGACGTCCAGCGCCTGCTGGCGCCGATCGAGCCCAAGCAGTTCCTCGGCATCGGGCTCAACTACCGGCGCCACGCCGAGGAGACCAACGCCAAGATCCCCGAGTACCCGATCCTGTTCATGAAGGGCGTCAACGCCGTCCAGGATCCGGGCCAGCCGATCGTGATTCCCGGCCACCTGCCGAGCGCCGAGGTCGACTACGAGTGCGAGCTGGCGGTGGTGATCGGACGCGCGTGCAAGAACGTGTCGCGGGCGCAGGCGCTCGATTACGTGCTCGGCTACACCTGCGCCAACGACGTCTCAGCCCGCGACTGGCAGATCCGCAACGGCAGCGGCCAGTGGTGCCGGGGCAAGACCTTCGACACCTTCGCGCCGCTCGGCCCTTGTCTCGTCACGCCCGACGAGCTCCCCAATCCCAACGCGCTCAAGATTGCCACCATTCTCAACGGCCAGCGCGTTCAAGACTGGACCACCTCCGACATGATCTTCGACGTCCCGCGCCTCATCGAGTTCCTGAGCGGCAGCACCACGCTGGTGGCCGGCACCGTCATTCTGACCGGCACTCCGCACGGCGTCGGCATGGCCGCCAAGCCGCCCCGCTGGCTCAAGCCCGGCGACGTCGTCACCGTGGAGATCGAGGGGATCGGTCAGCTCACGAACCCGGTCGTCGCCGAGACGTAGCGTCGCCCGAGCGCCTGGCGCGAAGCGCTACGAGCAGCATCGTTGCGCCGAACGCCAGCAGCACCAGGCCCCAGTCGAGGTTGACGTTGATGCCGAGCGAGTGCTCCGCGTAGATCTGCGGATCGGACGTGAGGCCGAAGCCGGCCAGCAACAGGCCGAAGAGCGAGAACATCAGGCCGATGGGCAAACGTACGTCGAGGTCCATTCGGCTCACCTCACCAAAAGACGATGTTCAAGATAAGGGTCAGCGTCAACACCAGCACGCCGAGGATGGCCGGGCGCTTGTGCCAGGGGACGTCGTCTTCGCGTGGCCGGGGCGTCAGTGCGTAGCAGAGGCCGGTCAGCTCCTCGTCGGACTTGCGCTGTCGGGTGGCCAGCGAAACCACCACCGTCGCCACGAAGCAGGCGGAGAACGCCCAGATCGCGGTCCAGAAGTTTTGCGCCATCTCGCTCGGATAGTGGTGCACCACCGACAACCAGCCGCCCTTGATTCCAGTCTCGGCACCCGCCGGCAGCGACAGGCCGTGGTGGGCGGCGGCGGCGGCGGTGCCGGCCAATAAGCCGAAGAACGCGCCGTGGCCCGTCGTCCGTCGCCAGAACATCCCCAGCAGGAAGGTGGCGAACAGGGGAGCGTTCACGAAGGCGAACACCAGCTGCAACACGTCCATGATGTTGTTGAACTTCGCGGCGGTGTAAGCGCAGGCGATGCTGGCGGCGATCCCGGCGACGGTGGCGGCGCGCCCCACCGCCAGGTAATGCGCGTCGCTGGCGTTCGGCCGGATGTACGCCTGATAGATGTCGTAGGTCCAGACGGTGTTGAAGGCGGTGACGTTGCCCGCCATTCCCGACATGAACGACGCAATCAACGCCGTGAGCCCCACACCCAAGAGCCCGCTCGGGAAGTAGTGGGCCAGCATGGCCGGCACCACCATGTCGTAGTTGAGGCTGCCGCCTTTGCTGGGGAGCGAAAAGTGCGCGCCGCCGCCGCTGTCGGTGGTCAAGGCGATCGCCAGCATCCCCGGCAGGATGACCAGGAACGGGAAGAGCATCTTGGGGAACGCGGCGATGATCGGCGTTCGCCGGGCGGCGTTCATGTCCTTGGCTGCCATGGCCCGCTGGACGACCAGGAAGTCGGTGCACCAGTAGCCGAACGACAGCACGAAGCCGAGGCCCATGGCGAGGCCGAACCATTCGACGCCCATCGGGTTCGATTGCGCCGAGCCGACGAATTTCCAGGAGTGCGACCAGGCGCCCTCGGGCATTCCATTGCGCGTGGCGACCACCGCCAGGCGGCTGGTGAGGCCCGACCAGCCGCCGACCTGCTTGAGGCCGAGCAGCACCAGCGGCAGGAAGCCGAACACGATGAGGAAGAACTGCAGCACCTCGTTGTAGATCGCCGAGCGCAGCCCGCCGGTGAAGGTGTAGACGAACACGATCGCGCCCGAGGCGGCGATGCAGAGGTGCAGATTCCAGCCCAGGATCGCGCGCAGCAGCGTCGCCAGCGCGTACATCGAGATCCCCGAGGACATGACGGTCATGCAGGCGAACGTCACCGCGTTGAAGCCGCGCGTCTTCTCGTCGAAGCGCAGCTTGAGGTACTCGGGCACCGAGCGCGCCTTCGAGCCGTAATAGAACGGCATCATGAAGACGGCCACGAACACCATGGCCGGGATGGCCCCCAGCCAATAGAAGTGGCTGGTCATGATGCCGTACTTGGCGCCGGAGGCCGCCATCCCCATCACTTCCTGCGCTCCCAAGTTCGCGCCGATGAAACCGAGCGCACAGACCCAGGCCGGCAGCGCGCGTCCCGATTCGAAGAAGTCCTTCGTCCCGCTGACGCCCCGCTTCACCACGAAGCCGATGCCGAGCACGAACGCGAAGTAGACGAGCAGCAGGCAGTAGTCGATGACGCCGAGATGGATGAGCATCGAGCGCCCAGCGCGGCGCGAATTTACTACACCGCGCCGAGCCCAGCGGATAATATCCGCCGCGCTCGAAAGAAGAGGGGTGGAATGTCGTCTCGATTTGCTCATTCCCTGTTTGCGTACGCGGCACCGTTCGGCTTGTTGTTGCTCGGGTGCGCGAGCACCAAGGTCGGCGCCACCCCTGACGACCTGACGCGGGCCCACGACCAGGCGGCGCCCGGCGCCATCGTGTACGCCAACGAGTGCGCCAGCTGCCACGGCGGGCGCGGCGAAGGGCTGGCCAGCGCGCCGGCGATCTTGGGCGGCGGCGCGCTGCCTGAATATCCCCACGACACCGGCGGCGTTGGCGATCCGACGATCACCGACCCGCAGCTGATCCAGATCCAGGCGCAAACGCGGCCGGCGGGCGCGCCCTGGCGCGATCCGTTCCGCAACGCCCAGGATCTCTACACCTTCACGACCACCCATCTCCCGAAGTCGAGAGCGGCCAATCTCAAGGACGCCGACTACTGGGCGGTGGTGAGCTTCCTGCTCGCGGCCCAGGGCGTGAGCCTGCCGCCGGGCGGGCTCGGCCCCGCGAACGCCGCCTCGATACCGATTCCCAAGCGATGAGCTGAGTCTGCCGTCGCTGCTCCAAGAGACGGCCTGATTTTGAAGAGGGGCCGCAGTTTTGTGAGCCGTTTGATCGGCCTGCGGACACTTCGAAGGGCTGATCTATTACCTGTCACCAATTTCAGGTAACTCGACCCTTCTAGCAACCGTGGGGTTTTTGCCCTTTACCAACCTTGAGACTTGATACTTCCCGTACCCGTCTCCGATTCGCGCGGCTGGCCCGAAAGGCGCGCCTTCTGGTCGTGCCTTGACGATTCGTCTGCCATATCGTCGTGCGCCGATCGTCGCCGCAACGCTGCTTCTCGCCTCCGGCGCGGCGCGCGCGGCCGGCGGAACACCGGTTCAGGGCCAGCCGGAGCCCCAGGCGCCGACCCAGTCGGACAGCTCGGCGCCGCCGACCGACGCGATCCCCGGATCGCCGACGCCGCCTGGGCTGGGGCTTTCGCCCGAGGCGCCGCCGGTTTCGCCGGCGCCCGGCGGGCGGGCCCCGTCGTTCGGTGCGCCGATCGGCGATCCGGCTTCGTCGTTCCGGATCGGCGGTCGATTTTTCGGGTGGGAGGCGTTCGGCATCGGCCAGCGTCCGTCCAACGCGCCACCGGGCTATTCGGGGCCGGCGCTGCATTCGCCGCTGCTCTCGACCGGCAAGATCCCCTTCTGGGGCGGCGCGGGCGCCACCTTGAACGTGCAGTACGGCACCAAATACCTGACCGCCTACGCCGCCTACTACTTCCGGATGAACAGCGAGGCGTACCAGGGGTACTCCAACCCGGCCAACGGGCCCGCCTTCGGGACCGCCTACCTCCTCATCACGCCCGATCCCATCGGTGCGCTGCGGTTGCAGTTCCGCGTCGGCGCGATCACCGAGGTCTATGCCGGCCCCGGGCAGTGGGGGTGGGGGATCTTCGGCCCGATGCTCGCGCTGCGCGGCTACGGCGAAACGGCCAACGGCGAATGGGATCTCACCCGCAGCGTGCGGCTCACGCTGACGCAAGGGTTCCTGGTGGTCCCCGGGGTGCCGGAGAACTTCGCCCGCGGCGACTACAACAGCTGGATCGAGACCGGCGTGTCGAGCTACGTGAACCACGCTCACGTCGGCGTCGTGCTCGACAATCAGTGGATCCTGCGGCTGCACTACGCAACCGATCACGGGACCGACGAGCGGACCTACCTGAAGACGTTCCTCGGGACGCCGCCGCACGACGGGCGGATGGACACGTACATCGGGGAGGCGCGCTGGCAGGGCTTCCCCTGGGGGCAGATCGGCGTCAGCGGCGGCCTCTACAACTTCGTGCACGCCGCCTCGGTGGGCGACGGGGTCTGGTGGGGGATCGACTTCACCCAGGGCGCCCGCGACATGATCAACAAGTTCCTCGGGCCGGCGAGCAACGGAAACGGCTCGGTCGCCACCGTCGGCGCCGAGTGGAACTTCAGCCTCTCCAGCATCCTCTGGTACCCGCGCAGCTTCACCGGGCAGGCGCCGGATCTGCGGGTGGCGATCGCCGCCCAGCTCACCCGGACGGTCGCCAGCGACGACCGCCAGTACCAGGGCATGAACGGCTACTACACCGGCGTGGAGACCGAGTACCGGTTCTCCTCACTGTTCAGCCTGACGTTCCAGGCCTACGGCGAGAGCCGCTACAGCTACCTCGGCGAGTGGAGCGTCTACAGCCTCAATCCGGGCATCGCCTTTCACAGCGACTGGCTCAGCACCGATCGCATTCAACTCATCTACGGCCGGCGCTTCTACAGCTATGCCGCGGATCCCAACTCGGCCCAACCGCTCGATCGCAACATGCTGGCGCTCGGCGGCTACATCACCTTCTGAACTGAAAGCGCTTGCGGATGCAAACTTCAAAACCTCGTCGTAAAGGAATCGTCCTCGCGGCGCTCGCCGTCCTCGCCGTGCCGGGTTTGGCGATGGCCGCCGACGGCAATGACGACGACGGGGTCGCCAGGTTGGGCCTCGATCCGGGCGAGCCGCAGGCCCCCAGCCCCACGCCGGCGATTCCGTTCGGGGTCCAGCCGGCGCAGTCGCGCGAGTACGTGCTCGACTTCCACGGCTACCTCTTGCTGCCGGCACAGCTCGGCCTGCACGAGCGACCGAACCCCACGCCGGGGGAGAGCGGCCTCGTGCTTCACGCGCCGCCGCTGGTCCCGCAGGACCCGCACGATTTCTCGTACACCGGGGTGGTGCCGAATCCCTGGCTGCAGCTCAACTTCGTCTACGGCAACTCGACGGTGTCGGCCACGGTGATCCTGGCCGGCACCAGCGCCATCGACGCCGCCGGATACTATGACCCCACCGCCCAGATGGGCGTCAACGACGCCTACCTCACGGTGAACCTGACCCGGAGAGTCGGCTTTCCGCTGCAGGTCAACGTCGGCGCCTACACCGGCCGCTACGGAGGGATGGGGATGTACGACGCCGGCCGCTACGGCACCCCGCTCATCGCGCAGACGAACTCCATCGGCGAAGAGATCGTCGGCGCGTACAAGGCCGGCGAGCTCACGCTGCTCGTCGATCAGGGGCTGGGCGGGCAGCTCGGGCGGCCGCCGGTCGGCCTCGTTCCCGCCGGGTGGAACGACTTCGCCGATCCCAACGTCGGCGCGACGTTCATCGACCAGCTTCACGTCGGCGTCGCCTACCATCGGCTGGTCCGCGTCGGGCTGCACTACGTGACGGCCTGGACGCAGGACGATCTGACCCCGGGCGGCAACGTCCCCGACGGACGCATCACGGTGATGGGCGCCGACGTCAACGTCAACGCCGAGCGTGGCGGCCACCTTTACTTCGGCGTCGCGCGGACCTGGGCCACCAACGCGCAGTCGGTCTCGGGCGCCATCGAGATCCTGGGCGCGCGCGGCGGTCCCGAGTTGCGCAACAACTACCTCGGCGCGGACCCCAACGGCAACGTGAACGGCAAGCTCACCGTGTTCGGCGGACAATACGATCTGAGCTTCGCGCGGCTGGTGTTCGACAAGCTCTACACCGGCGTCAGCCCCGATCTCCTCCTCAGCCTCTTCGGCGTCGGCGCCTACACCACCAGCGTCAACTCGACTTACAACGATGTCCTCAAGCTCAAGGCGGGCGTCGAGGCCAGCTATCTGTTTCTCTCCTGGCTGGGCGTCTCCGAGCGGTTCGATCACGTGCGCCTCGCCGGCAGCGACTCGACGCAGGCCTACACCAGCGCCGCCTCGCGCCTGCTGTTCCACACCGGGTGGCGGAGCCGCGGCGAGATCGCGCTCCAGTACGCGTATTTCATCTACGGCAGCGGGGTGGAGGTCGAGACGGGCTATCCGCCCGTGAAGGACCCGAACATCGCCCCCGACCGCAACGTCTTCTCCTTGATTGGCACCTTCTGGTGGTGAGGGCTGGGAAATGACGCATCAACTGAATTCGCGTGATTTGTCACCGCGCAGGGCGCGCTGGGTCGCGCCGTCGCTCGCGTTCGCGGTCTTGGTCGCGGTCTTGGTCGCGCTTTTGGGCCTCGGCGGTTGCACCGCCTACGCGACCAAGAAGAACCTGCCGATCGACTGCTCGGTCGAGAACGCCTACGACATCGACAACATCGACTCCGAGTTCGGGATGTCCTGGTCCTCGCACGACGGCACGACCGACGCCGGCTTCATGCCCGCGGTGCAGACCATCCCCGACGGGGCGCTGTGCACCGACACCACCGCCTTCCACGTCACGAGCCTCAACTATTACAACGACTGGGGTGCGGTGTTCGGATTCTACGGCTTCGGCAAGAAGATCGAGACCGCGCGGCAAGGGCTGTCGTTCTGGGCGCGCGCTCCCGGGAACACCAACAAGGGCCTGACAATCCTGATCGACGACCCGAACACCTACAATCCGTCCGCGTCGTGCACCGATGCGGGTATGGTCGTGCCGCCGGGAGACGCCGGCGCCAACTGCACGACCTACTGCCTGGCCGACGGGGGAAGCACCGCGACGGGGCCCGTCCTCGATCCGAACGGAAACGTCCTCTCGTCGGGGACCTCGACCGCGCCCTTGCCGGCGAATTCCTGCGGAAACAGCTATCAGACCCAGCTGACACTGACGGCTGACTGGCACTTCTACACGATTCCCTTCAGCGCGTTTCACCAGATGAACAATCCGGACAAGGTGCCGAACGCGGCGCTCACGGAGACCGGCTCGGCAGAGGGGACGTACCTTCTCACCTCCTCGATCTGGAACATGACCTTCCGCGTGCCGAAGGCCGCGCCTTTCGATCTCTGGTTCGACCGCCTGGGCTTCTACAGTCCCAGGACGCCAGGAGAAGGACCGACAGATGCGCAGTAAAGCAGCGGATCGATTTGTTCACGCCGTGGGGGCGTTGACGGTGAACGTTGTTGGGATGAACGGACAGGAAAGAAAGGGAGCTTCTTCATGACTACGAATCTTCAAATGAGAAATCTTGTGGCAATCCTCCTCGCCGGCGCGCTCGGCGCCTGCACCAGCCAGGCGGCCGGCACAGGGACCGGCGGCTCCGGCGGCACCGGAACGACCACCGGGACCGGCGGGACGACCAGCACGGGATCCGGCGGCGGCGGTGGTGCCAGCAGCAGCGCCGTGGCCTGCAATGAAGGGCCGGGCAACTTTGCGCCCGTCAACGGCGTGGCCTGTCCCCCTGCGCCCTCCTCGGGCCTCATCACCGACTTCTCGGTGAGCGCCGACGCCGGCGTTCCCGACGGCGGCGCCACGCAGGCGCGGTTCGGCGACGATTCCACCACCCTGACGGGCGGCGAGAGCACCTACGCCAACGCTCCGGCGACGCTCACGTCGAGCGTAGCGGGGGGCGATTGGCACCTCCAGGGGATGATCTCCAACTTCGCCGGCTTCTCCCTCTACTTCGACAACGTCCCCGTCAACGGCATGCCCTGCAACATGGTCGACGCCTCGGCCTACACGGGGATCTCCTTCAAGATCTGGGGGACGAGCGGAGGAGGGATCACCATGGGGATGGGAATCGTCGACGATACGCCGGTGCCCTCCTGGTTCTCCTCCGTCACCGACGGTGGGAGCTTCTCGGGGCCCGGCAGCTGCATTCCCAACGCGAATGGCCAGCAGTACTACCACCCGGGGTGCGCGGATCCGACGGCCCCCGCGATCAACATCCCCAGCACCGCCGTGGACAAGGCGAGCGCGCAGCCCGTCACCCTCACGTGGGCCGATTTCGTGGGCGGTGCCTGCAAGGCGAACGTGCTGCCGGGGCAGATCGTCTCCATCTACTGGCAGTTCGTCTGGTCGACGACCATGGCGCCGTACTCTGTCGACATGCACATCGACGACCTGACGTTCACCAAGTAATGACCCGTCTCGTGCAGCGGTCGATCGTCGCGGGGTCGCTCGCCGTTCTCGCTTTGGGGACGGCGGGCTGTCTCTGTCCGCCCTGTCCGACGGCGGCGGCCGGAGGCGCGCCGGCCACGGCGGCGACCGCGGGCAACGGCCGCGCGGCCGCGGGGCCGGTCGCCACCGGTAGCCGGTTGGCGGTCTGGGACGGAGAGGGCGCGGGGGCAGGCGCCCAGGGGTGGGACTCCTGCGCCGACCCCAAGACTGGTTGCAGCAAGGTGGGCACCGCGCCGGGCGTCGGCATCAACAACAGCAACGCCATCAAGCTGCACGGCGACGGGACGGGGTTCCTCGGCATGGGGTGGAACCTGTTCGGCTGGTATCCGGCGAACGCCGGGATCGACATGACTCCTTACAGCCACCTGACGTTCCAGATCCGCGTCGACGCCAAGTCGCCCGAGGTCGCGGTCGATCCCGCCTCGGTCGGGGTGTTGCTCGGCTGCAGCGGCAACAAGAACGACAGCGCGACGGTGCCCGTCGAGCGCTACGCCAAGGGCTTCGCCGACGGCAAGTGGCACAAGGTGGAGATCCCGATCTCCGCATTTACAAAGGGCCCCGGCGCCAAGTTCGATCCGCAGTCGTTCTGGGAGTTTCGGATCGCGACCTGGAGCGCGGCGCCGCGGCACTTCGACATCTTCATCGACGACATCGCGCTCGAGAAGCAGTAGGCGATCGTCGTGGCAGGGACGCGGAGGACGCTCGTCGCGGTGAGCGCGAGTATTTGGGTGGCGGCGGGCGCCGCTTGCGTCGACAGCACCCACCGCGCGGCCGGGGACGGCGGCCTGCCGCCGGGCGCCGTGCAGCCCCTCGTCTGCCAGGGGACGCCGCCCGTCGCGGCGGTGACCGATGCGGGGATCCCCTCGGCGACGCCGATGCCCGTCGGCCCGTACGGCTGGAAGAACGTCGCCATCAAGGGCGGCGGGTTCGTGAGCGGCATCGTGATGAGCCAGGCGCTGCCGGGCCTCGCCTTCGCGCGCACCGACGTGGGGGGGGCCTACCGTTTCGATCCCGCCAGCGGGCGCTGGGCGCCGATCACCGACTGGGTCAGCAAACCCAACTCCAACCTCATCGGGATCGAGAGCATCGCCACGGATCCGGTCGATCCGAGCCGTGTCTACCTGGCCGCGGGCGAGTACACCAGCGGGGGCGACGGATTCATCCTCAGCTCGACCGACATGGGCCAGACCTTCGCCCAGAACAGCATCGGGGCGCCGATGGGCGGCAACGCCGACGGCCGCAACATGGGCGAGCGGCTGGCCGTCGATCCCAACCTGCCGAGCACGCTCTACTTCGGCTCGCGCACCGCCGGGCTCTGGACCAGCGCCGACTTCGCCCAGACCTGGACGCAGGTGGCGAGCTTCACGAACGCCCTCGGCGCCAATGGCGAGTCCGCGGTGGCGACGACCATGGGAAACGGCTACGGGCTGACGTTCGTGGTCTTCGATCCGTCGACGGGCGACCCGGGGAGCGCCACGCCCAGCATCTACGTCGGCGTCGGCCTGACGACCGGGACGGCGCTCTATCGTTCGACCGACGCCGGGGCGACCTGGCAGCCGGTCGCCGGGCAGCCGGCGGGGATGATGCCGCACCACGCGGTGCTCGACGGCTGCGGCGATCTCTACTTCGCCTACAACAACGGGTCGGGTCCGAACGGCGTCACGGCCGGGGCGATCTGGCGCTACACGCCGGCGACCGGCGCCTGGACCGACGTCAGCCCCACGCACGGTGGGTTCGGTTTCGGCGGCATCTCTGCCGACGCCGCTCACCCGGGAACGCTGGTCGTCACCACGATCGACGACTGGGGAGACGCCGAGGCCAAGATCTATCGAACCACGAACGGCGGCGCGAGCTGGGCGTCACTCGCCGACGGAGCCGTCTGGGACGTGGCGAGCGCAGAGTGGCTCTACTGGCACACCGGCAGCCTGCCGTCGAGGGGCTGGATGGGCAACGTGCAGGTCGATCCCTTTGATTCGTCGCACGCGCTCTTCATCACCGGGCAGGGTCTCTGGTCGAGCGACGACGTGACCGCCGCCGACAGCGGCGTGGCCACGCACTGGTCGTTCGCCGACGACGGTCTGGAAGAGACGGTGGCGCTCGATCTGGCCAGCCCTCCGGCCGCCGCACCACCATCGCCCTCGACCCCGCCGCTCTTGACCGGCGTCGGCGACATCGGCGGTTTCCGCCACGACGATCTCGACGTCTCGCCGCCGGGCGGGATGTTCGCCAACCCGATCTTCGGCAACACCAACAGCATCGACTTTGCCGAGAGCGCGCCCACCATCGTCGCGCGGGTGGGGACGAGCTCGTCGTCGGGCGGGCAGAACGGTGCTTACTCGACCGACGGGGGGACGACCTGGACGCCGTTTGCCGGCGCTCCCGCCGGGAGCACTGGGTCGGGATCGATCGCGGTCTCCGCCGACGGCGCCACGTTCGTGTGGGCCCCCAAGAAGGGGACCCCCTCGTACTCGGGGGACAGGGGCACCACCTGGACCGCCAGCACGGGGCTCGCGGCAGGCACGCTGGTCGCCGCCGATCGGGTCAACCCGTCCAAGTTCTACGCCAGCGGGCGCGGCGGGATGCTCGCCAGCACCGACGGCGGCGCGACGTTCAAGCAGGTCACCACGCCCGCCTCCGGGCGGCCGCGTCCGGTGTTCGGCGTCGAAGGCGACCTCTGGATCCCGACCAGCACCGGCCTGCTTCATTCGCAGGACTCTGGCGCGACGTTCCCGGCCGTCGCGGCGGTGAACGGGGCGACCGCGGTCGGCTTCGGCGCGCCGGTGATGCCGGGACAGACCTACCCGTCCGTCTACCTGGCAGGTTCCGTGCTGCTCCCGACTTCGGTGTTCTACACCTGGGGGATCTACCGCTCCGACGACGCCGGGGCGACCTGGCAGCACCTCGACGATCCGCAGCACCAGTTCGGCTACATCAACTGCCTGGCCGGCGATCGACGCCAGCCCGGCCGCGTCTATCTCGGCACCTCCGGCAGAGGGATCGTCTACGGCGACCCGCAGACCGCAACGGTCACACCGACCGGCACACCGACCGGCACACAATGAAGGGACCGACGACAATGGGTTCACGCGCGCGATGGTTGATGTCGTTGGCGGGCGGGGTGGGGGTCTTCGCGCTGTCGGGCTGCAGCCGGATCTGCACCTGCCAGGTTCCGCCGGTCACGCCGGGGACGAGCCCCGCGGCACAGAACGCGCCCGCGGCGGCCGCCGCGCCGGCGGGCGGTGGCCTCAAAGGCAACGTGCCCTACAACTGGAAGAACGTCGTCGTCCTGGGCGGCGGCTTCGTCAGCGGCATCGTCTACAGCCCGGTCCAGAAGGATCTGGTCTTCGCGCGCACCGACGTGGGGGGCGCCTACCGCTTCGATCCGGACCACAAGGTCTGGGTCGCGCTCACCGATCAGCTGGGGCGCGATTCGAACTTCATCGGCATCGAAAGCCTGGCGGCCGATCCGGTCGACCCCAACAAGGTCTATCTGGCCGCGGGGACGTACACCGGGTCGTGGGTCGGCAACGGCGCCATCCTCCGCTCGAACGATCGCGGCAACACCTGGCAGACGATCGACATGCCGGTGAAGATGGGCGGCAACGAGAACGGACGCTCGATGGGTGAGCGCCTGGCCATCGACCCCAACCTGACCAGCATCCTCTATTTCGGGTCGCGCAAGGCGGGCCTCTGGAAGAGCGGCGACTCGGGGTCTACCTGGGACAAGGTTGGCAGCTTCACCGCCTCCGACAACGACAAGGGGATCGGCATCCCGATCGTCTTCTTCGACAAGGCGAGCGGCGCCAAGGGGAAGGCGACGCCGACCATCTACGCGGCGGTCGCCAACAACGACGGCAGCCTGTACCGCAGCACCGACGCCGGCGCCACCTGGAAGCTGGTCCCGGGGCAGCCCAAGGGCCTGATGGCCAGCCACGCCGAGTTCGATTCGCTCGGCGAGCTCTACCTCAGCTACGGCAACGGCCCCGGCCCGAACGACATCTCCGACGGCGCGGTCTGGGAGTACGACCCCAAGAAAGACAAGTTCACCGACATCACACCGTCGAAGCCGAACGGCGACGACAAGTTCGGCTACGGCGGCCTGTCGCTCGACGCCAAGCACCCCGGCACGCTGATGGTCAGCACCATCGATCGTTGGAGCAAGGGGGACGAGATCTACCGGACCACCGACGGCGGCAAGAAGTGGAAAGCGCTGCTGACCAAGGTGGTGCGCGACGACACGGGCGCCAAGTACCTCTACTGGCACAAGTCCGAGCCGATCGGACGGGGCTGGATGGGCGACATCGCGATCGATCCGTTTCACCCGGAGCGCGCGATGTACGTGACCGGGGCGGGGATCTGGGCCACCGAGGACGCCACCGACGCGGACGCCGACAAGCCGACGCACTGGAAGTTCCTCGACCAGGGGCTCGAGGAGACGGTCATCAAGGCGCTGGTCAGCCCGCCGGCCGGACCGCCGCTCCTGAGCGCGATGGGCGATCTCTGCGGCTTCCGCCACGACGACATCGACAAGCCCTCGGCCGACGGGATGTTCGACAATCCGCTCTGCGGCTCGGCCAGCGGCATCGACGTCGCCTGGAGCAAACCGGATGTCGTCGCGCGCGTCGGCTGGGACAACAATCAGAAGTGGGGCGCCCTCTCTCTCGACGGCGGCAAGACCTGGGCGCCGTTCAAATCGATGCCCAAGAAGGCCAAGGGCGCCGGCTCGATCGCGGTGTCGGCCGACGGCACGGCGTTCCTCTGGGCGCCGCTGGAAGGGCCGGTCGTCTATTCGCAGGACGCCGGCGCGACCTGGAACCGCGCCGAGGGGCTCCCGGAGGCGGAAGCCTCTCCCGACTGGGCGCCGGTTCCGTTCAGGCCGGCCGCCGATCGCGTGAACCCGAAGAAGTTCTACGTGCTCGACGCCAAGGGGGGACAGGCCTTCACCAGCGTCGACGGCGGCGCCCACTTCACCGCCTCGTCGACGGGATTGCCCGCGCTCGCCGACTACCAGTTCGGCTCCTCCTCGGCGCAGGCCACGCCCGGCATCGAGGGCGACGTATGGCTCACCAACTTCAAAGAGCTCAATCACTCGACCGATTCGGGGAAGACCTACGAGGCAATCGGCAGCGTGAGCGAGGCCTACGCGCTCGGCTTCGGCAAGGCGGCCGACGGCAAGAAGTACCCGGCGCTCTATCTCATCGGCAAGATCGACAGCGTGGTCGGCTTCTTCCGCTCCGACGACGTCGGCGCCACCTGGGTGCGGGTCAACGACGACCAGCACCAGTACGGCTTCTGCAGCGTCATCACCGGCGATCCCCGCGTCTACGGCCGCGTCTACGTGGGCACCGGCGGCCGCGGGATCGTCTACGGCGAGCCGGCGAAGTAGCGCGGACGATCGCCGCGTGCGCGGGATAGCCGATAGCGCGCTCGAGCGCGCCGGCCCACTTGGAGCACGCCGTCACGGACCGTGTACGTCGGGCTGGGTAGTGGCGATCAGTCCGTATTAGATGCAACGACCGGCAAGGGCAAAGAGTACGGCGTAACTCAGCCCAAGAACGGGCCGCTCCGTCAAACAAAAGAGGGAACTGAAGAATACGTAAAGCCAGGCAACTATGGAGCGGGGAACAATGCCTGGAGCGCACATACACATCCCCCGACGGGGGCGCGGAGTTTTCTAATATGGATCTCGACGCCGCAAGGGTACTGGGAGCGCCACTCTATTTGGGGGATCCTAAGGGCAACCTGTGGGTGCTTGATCCCATCGCAAAAACCATAATGTTTGTCTCACCCCCTTCAACGTACGTTCCGGGAACAACGGCCATCCCGGATACCTCTACCTTTCGTTAGGATGAAACCAATGAGACGAGTCCTGCTGTTGTGTGTCGTCGTCGCGATAGCGCCGTGGCTCGGTGCTGGCAGCTTAGCTGCTCAGTCACCGCCTATGCGAGGTCGCTTGGTAGGCTCGTGGGAAGGTGTTGTTGAAGGAGACTTTCGTGTTTTTCGAGTAGAAATCACCGCTCGTGATGAAGAATCGATCATCGCGATGACCGCAGGCCAGACACACTCGGTCACGATGCTCTTCAGAATTAAGCGAATTGATTTGCAAGGAGACGGAATCACGCTGGACGGAGCGGGGATGGGTGGCCCCGACGACCTCGCATTGTCGGGAGTGTGAGGCGCATTGGAAGTCTGAGCCCCGATGGTGTGATCGACGCTAACGTCACGTTGGTCGACCATAAATCTCGTCCTGTCAACACATGGCATTTAGCATTGCTGAATCATGGCGGCGATTACGTTCATCAATTGTGTCAGCTGTCGGCGGACGCCAATGCGAGGATCCGTGGTGCGATGACACAAGGCGCGTTGCAGAATCGCCACTCTATTCGGTAACTGTACACGCGTGTGTGCGAGCATGTCGTCCGGCCCTAATAGATCGGCTTCAAAATGCGTTCGACCAATGGAGTAGGTGCCATGGGTGGAGTCCTTCGAAACTACTTTCTTCTGCTAAGTGTCTTACTGTTACCAGCCACTTTGCACGCTGACGTGCAGGTAACACACATCGTGGTCCGGAATGAGGGCTCGCTCCTGATGTTCGATTTCCGCGCCTGTAGCAAGGCTGCCGGGCTCGTACGCTTGACTGATATCGTCGTAAATGAGGTGGGCCACTTGCCTGACCTGTGTCGGCGGTCGTCGCTTACGCGTCTACCGATCGAGGTGCGGAGTTGGACGTATGGATCCCTTCTGCCAGGAGTCAGCGAAACCCGATGCGAGAATCTGCGCGCCGGTACGCGATATTCGATCGCAACGCTAAGCGCCGGGGCAGACTCGACAGCTGGGCAGCAAGAGTTCTCGATCGATGAGCACGGGCGAGTTCGGAAATACAAAGACTCTTGCGGTCTGGCGCTGGAGCCGCGGTGAATATCTAGGGCCACGGTGGCGGCGCATCCGGCGAAGCGCGGACGGAGAAGGTCGAGGCCGTCGATTCGGTGCTTGCAGAAATGGAGTGGCGGGCCGACCAATAAGGAGTCCTGCTGTCTACAAGGTCCGGGCGCCGGTGCTGGGCTCGAAGACGTAGATCTCCGCTGAGCGGCCAGTGCGGCTCTGGTAGCCCGAAGCGACGGACTGGGAGAACGAATCGACCGCCGCGGCGTCCACCAGGTTGACGGTGCTGCCGCCGAAGCCGGCGCCGGTGAGGCGGGCGCCGTGGCAAGTGGGCAACGGCAATGCCAGCTCCACCAGGACGTCGAGCTCGGGGCAGCTCACCTGGTAGTCGTCGCGGAGGCTGGCGTGGGATGCGGCCATCAGGATCTTGAGCCGCGCGGTGTCGCCGGAGCGCAGGGCGGCCACCGCTTCGAGCACCCGTGCGTTCTCGTAGACGACGTGGCGGCATCGCCTTCGTACGACAGGAGGGAGCAGCTCGAAGAAGCGCGCTTCGTCGTCGGGGACGATGTCGCGCAGGGAGCGGATCCCCGGGCGTAGCGATGCCAGGATCCGCACACCCTCTTCGCACTCCGCCCGACGCTTGTTGTACTCGGACGAGGCAAGGGCGTGGTGGACGCCGCTGTTGACCACCACGATCTTCAGCCCCGCGGGGATCTCCACTGTTTCGTGCGCCAGTGAACGGCAGTCGATGAGCAGCGCCTTTCCCTGCGCGCCGAACGTTGCGGCCATCTGGTCCATGATTCCGCAGGCGACACCGACGAAGCCGTTCTCGGCCTCGCGGGCCAGCTTGGCGACCTCCAGCGGCCGCAGCTCGAAGTCGCCGAGCGCCGACAACAGGAGAGCGGTCGCGACCTCGTAGGCCGCCGAGGAGCTGAGGCCGGCGCCGCGCGGGATGTCGCCGGTGATGGCGGCCTCGCAGGCCGGGAAGTCGATCCCCCGTTTGGAGAGCGCCCAAACGACGCCCTTGAAGTAGTCGGCCCACGAATGACTGGGATCCCGTTCCGGCGCCCCCCGGGGGAAGGTGCAGCTTTCGCCCAGGTCGACAGCGTGAAGCGTGAAGGTATCGCCGGGAACGCGGCGTCCGGCGACGGCCACGCCGCGATCGACGGCGGCGGGCAGGACGAAACCTTCGTTGTAGTCGGTGTGCTCGCCGATCAGGTTCACACGCCCGGGGGCGAACGCCACGGCCTCCGGATCGTGGTGGGCGGCTTCTTTGAAGGCGGCAACGACCGTATCGCGTTCCATCAACCTTCGGTCCAGATGGGCGAGGGGTATGCCCCCCGCGCGACCATCTCGCGGAGCGTTTGCGTCACGGTCGGCTTGTCTTCCGGATGCGTCACGCCGAACCAGGCGTCGGAGGTTGCCAGGACGCGCACCGTCGCGACCTTCTCCCCGAGGAGCTCGCCGACGACGACGGGGATCAGGCATTCGGCTTTTTCTCGCGCTCGGCCGTCAGTCTCCAGGAACCGGATCAGATGGCGCTCGAGATGGTCGAACACGGAAGGCGTGAAACCCCAGAAGTTCATCGAGACGACTTCGTCGCCGCCGAGGAGATGCCGGGTCCCTGCCTCGTCGACGTACCGGGCGCGATCTCCCGCGCGTTCCACCTTGGTGCGCTCGACCAGGGCCTCGAGGAATCCGCCGTCGTCGACCTCGCAGATGGCCCGCGTGACGGCGGCGTGGTCGGAGAGCGTCTGCAGGATCGGGTAGCCGACCATGCAGTAGTCCGCGGGGCGTCCAGGTGACGGTGTCCGCCTCAGGTGCTCGGCCACCGCCTTGAAGGACGTCTTGCCGTAGTAGTCGTCGGCGTTGATCGATACGAACGGTTCGGCGATCGCCCGGCGGGCGGACCAGATGGCGTGGGTCGTGCCCCAGGGCTTCGTGCGCCCGGACGGGACGGTGAAACCGGGTGGGAGATCGTCCAGTTGCTGGAACACGTATTCGACCGGGACGCGGCGCTCGTACTTGCTGCCGACCGCTTCGCGGAAGACCGCCTCGAAGTCGCGGCGAATGACGAAGACCACCTTCCCGAACCCGGCGGCGAGCG
The DNA here is from genome assembly GCA_036267635.1 of Polyangia bacterium. GTDB lineage: Bacteria > Myxococcota_A > Polyangia > Fen-1088 > Fen-1088 > JADGRB01. The sequence goes on from DATAVR010000109.1 coordinate 24,945, forward strand.
CGTCGAAGACGGAGTAGTCCATGATGGTCTCGCCGCTCGGCCCGAAGCGATCGAGCTGCTTCAGGCCGCCGTACCGGCTCCCCATTCCGGCCGCGAGGACCAGCAGCGTCGGTTTCATGGTTTCGCTTTCAGGCGAAGTTCAGGAATGCGATGAGGCAGGCGTTGAAGGTCCCCGACAGAGTCCTGCCGTCTTCCAGCTTGAGCGCGTAGGAACCGTCGAACGATTGCATGAGCTGTAGCTGCGGCGGCGGAGGCCAGGTCAACGTGGCGTCCGCGCGGAACGTCTGACCGGATCGGTCGAGGTAGCTGCTGCCGACGTCCGCCGAGGTGAGGTGGAGCGTATCGCCGTCGCCCACGACGTCGACGAACAGGCCGGTCGGGCAACTGCAGGCCGCGGCGTCCGCGGACGGCGGGACGTCCGAGATCGACATGTCGCGCGCCTCACCGCCGAGGCTGGCGTCCGAGCCGGGTAAGGCCCCCACGTGCTCGGCGCAGCCGGCGGTCAGCGCGACCAGGCCGCTGAGCAAGAACGCGCCGACGCGAATCACCCCCCGATCGTGCCTCGATTCGCGTGCCTCAGCAAGCGCCGGCGGTGGTCTCACGGGCTCGGGTGCGATTGTTCGACCGCGCGCTCCACGGCGAGATTCCGGTGAAGCTCCCGGACGGAAAGCGATCATTTGCCGGCGGTGGCGGCCGACGGGTCAGGCGCGTCGTGCACGAGCTCGAGCCGCTCGAGGACGCTGGCGACCTCCGCCAAGAAGGCCTCCAGCTTCACGATCTCGTCGACGCCCAGCTCGATCTCCGTCTCGAGCGCGTCGCAGCTGGCCCTCAGCTTCGCGAGCTTGGTCTCGAGGTCCTGCTGGCGCGACGTCGCGTCGTCGATGATGTCGGAGACGTTGGTGTCCACGGCCGTCAGGGTCCTGGCGATCGTCAGGGCCACGAGAGCAGGGTTCTCTGCCGTCGGCAGCGAACGCATGAGCTCGATCGCACGCTCGATTCCAAATGGCCTCTGCGGGGTCGTCATTGTAATTGCACCTCACCTCCACAACGGAGGGCGATCGGCTCCGGCGTCCCCTGGCTTCCAATCTGGATGACGTGCGGGCCGCAGGATAGATGCAGGGTGGCGCTGTCGTCGACCTGGACGCGGCGGCCGTCCAGGTAGATGCGGTGCCCGGAGGCGCGGGACGGCAATCTCACCGTCTCCCGGCGATCGCCGTGCGGCTCGTCTGCGCTGGCTGGTTTGGCGACCGGATCGCCCGCGGTCGCTCCTGCACGACTCCCGTCCGGGGAGGCGGACGCCTCCGCCGGTTCCGAGCGGACCGGGTCGAGCGGCGGGCTCGGCGCGCGTTCGGCGCGGGGCAGCGAGCTCCTCGCCGCTCCGAACATCACCAGCGCCGCCGTCGCCAGCATGGCCGCGCCCGCCAGCAGCCATCTGCCACGACGACTCGGTGTTTGAACGCTGGTTGGCGCCGGTCGAGGCACGACGACGGGGGCTTCGTGCGCGGGCTCCGCGCGGTCCGAAGGTTCCCCGCCGCGGGGCGCTCCGAGGGTTCTCGCTTCTCGACGGGCCAGGATCCGCACCTCCCGTCCGGCCTCGGAGGCGGGATCGAGCCGCAGGGCCTCGTAGAACCATTTCTTGGCCGTCGCGTCGTCACCCGCCCACAGCGCCAGTTGCCCGAGCACGTACGATGCGAAGGCGAACAGGGGGTCGCGTCTCTTCGCCCGCTGCGCGATCTCGAGCAAGGTACGTCGCTCGGCCTCGCTCGGTATTTCGCTCCGACAGCGAGCCTCCGCCCAGCTGGCGCAGAGCGCGTACTCGAGAGATTCCGGTTGCAGCAGCGACGCGCGGTGCAGCTCGATGGCCGCCGCCCCCGTCTCCGCCGCGCGAAGCAGCGCCATGCCTTTTTGAAAGGCCTGCTCGGCGGTCAGCCGCGCCGCGTGCGTGGCGCCAGGCCCTTGAACCCCGGGGAGGGCGGCAGCGACCGCTTCGTCCCGGGCGACCTTGGAGGTCCCGGAGAGCCGCGGCGTCGCCGCCGAAAGAATCGGATCGATATCGATGGAAAACGACCGCGGAGGCTTGGCGGCGCCGGGGGAGGCGTCGAAGCTCCACTGCGACTCGTCGCGGTTGAGCGCCCGGCTGATGATCCCGCCAACCTGATCGGCGAGGCCGCGCTCCACCTGCTCCGACGTCAGGACGCCTCGAGCGATCGCGACCTCGCCGAAGCGCAACGGGTTGTCCCCCGTCGCCGCCAGCGTCATCGCGTCGATCACCCGGACGAACTCGGCGTTGGTGATCACCGCCTGCCTCACCAAAAGCCGGCCGAACGACTCGCCGGGCGCGTCGTCTTCGGCGAAGACCGGTTTCCCGGCTTCGAAATAGATGCGCGCGGCGACCCCGCCGGCGCGCACGTCGAGGAGGCCTGTGCGACGGTCGGCGACGAGCTCGCGCACCGCCTTGATCAGCGAGAGTGCATTGCCGCCATGGGCGGGCATTTGATCGGATAGCCTAACGCATCTGGGGACGATGAAGCGCAGCGAACCGGGGCTCCTTCGTCTCTCTTCCTATTTCCTCTCTTCGCTGGCGCTCCATGCCGCGCTGGTCGTTCTGGTCTCGCTCAAATCGTGCCGCAGCGATTCTCTGTCCGTCGCGCCCACGCTGACCGGCCAGCTCGTCACCGTCGAGCTGACCACGCTCCCACGGCTCCGTCAGCCGAAGACGGCGCGGCCCGGTGGTGGCGCTCCAGCCCGGCACGTTCTCCATCACCAGGCGGAGACGGCGTCGGCGTCCGTGCCGTCTCCGGCCGAAGAACCGAGGGGGAGCGAAACCGCGGGTGGCACGCCCGTCGACGTGATCGCGGCGCCGTCTCCGCGTGCGATCGCTTCGCCGGCCGTGGAGGGGCCTTCCGGCAGCGGATCCGGATCGCGCGGCGGGCCGGGCGGCCCCGGGGCGGGCGGCGGAGGGGTGCCGATCGTCTCCGAGAAGTTTGCCTTTGGGAGCGACACCCGCGCTGCGTTCAAGGGGGTGGTGTGCTTCATCCAGCCCGGTATCCTGCGCATCGCGGACGTTCACCGGTGCGACCCGGTGGCCACGTTCTATACCAACACCTTCGACGTCGACGAGCGGCAGCAGGTGGCAGGCTTCCCCGGGATCAGCGAGCGTTCGAGCTGGTTCATGATCGAGTACACGGGCGCCTTCACGGTCGGCAAGGACGGGAGCTACGACTTCCGGCTTCATTCCGACGACGGATCCTACCTCTTCGTCGATGGCGCGATGGTGATCGAGAACGACGGAAAACATAAGCCGACCAGCCGGTCGGGAAGCATCCCGTTGCAGAGCGGGCTGCACCAACTGAAGCTCCTCTACGCGCAGACCACCGACCGGATGGCGCTCCAGCTCTTCGTCCGCGTACCCGGCACGTTCTTCGAGAAGCTGTTCACGCCCAGAATCTGAGCTCGGGTGATGGTGCGGAAACGCGGCGTGGATCTGCTGGTGGTCGGGCACGTGACCCGCGACGAGATCGCCGGGGGCGTCCGCCTCGGTGGCGCGGCCAGCTACGCGGCCCGGGCGGCGGCCCGCCTGGGGTATGAGACGGCGCTGGTGACGGTGGCGCCGCCGGACGATCCGCTGCTGGAGCCGCTGCGGCACGCGCCGCACCTCAGCCTCCACTGCCTCCCGAGCGAGGTGATGACCACGTTCGCGCTCGCATACGCCGCCGGGCAGCGCCAGCTGTGGCTGCGGCGCCGGGCCCGGCCGCTGGTCCCGGGCGACATTCCCCCCGAATGGCGGCGCCCGCGCGTGGCGTACGTCGGCCCGATCGCCGGCGAGTGTGACCTGGCCTTCGCGCAGGGTCTGGGCGCGTCGTTCCTGGGCGCCGGGATTCAGGGCTGGCTGCGCCGCACCAGCGAGGACGGCCGCGTCGAGCCGGCGCAGCTCACGGAGACGCCTCACGCCGAGATGCCCCTGCCGTTCGACGTCGCCATCGTCTCCGCGGAGGACCACCCGGACGCGGAAGCTGCGGCGCGGCGGCTGGCGCGGACAGTGGCGATCACGCGCGGCGCGCGCGGCGCACGGCTGATCGCCGAGACCGAGTGCCTGGAGATCCCGGCGGCGCCGGCGCGCGAGGTCGACCCGACGGGAGCGGGCGACGTGTTCGGTGTCGTGCTGACGCTGGAGCTGGCGCAGGGAAAGTCGCTCGCCGGCGCCGGCCGTGCGGCGGCGGCCGCTGCCGCCCGGGTCGTCGAGGGGCCGGGGCTGGGGACGCTCTCCGGTTCCGAGCGCTGAAGTCAGCAGGCGCGCTCAGCGTCCGCCGCGCCGCCGCCGACGGTGGTTCGAGCCTGCATGCGGCTGCTCTCCCGTGCGCGCGGCAACCCGCGGTGGGCCGGCCACGCCGGGTCTCACGGTCGCCGTCGCCGTCGCCGTCGCCGCGCCGGTGCCGCCGCCCGGGCGTTGCCCCTTGTCGCGGCCGGCGCGACCCCGCTCCGCGTCGCGGCCCCGACGGCCGCTGCCGCCGCCACCGCTGCGGTGCTCCGGCACCCCCACCTCGGGCGCGACGACGGTGTCCAGGGTCCCGCGCTGGAGATGTTGAAAGAGCGCGTCGCCGCAGTTTGCCACCCGCAGCAGCCGGGCGTCGAAGCGGGCCAGGTGCTCGGTCAGGTTTCGCAGGTCACGCCGCAGGATCTGGCGGGCGTTGTTGTTGCCCGCCACCTCGACGACCTGGGGCAGGTCGATGATGGTCGGACCGCCCGCCGCCATGAGGACGTTGTAGGCCGACAGATCGCCGTGGATGCGTCCGGTGCCGAGCAGCGCCTTCACCTGAAGGAAGACCTCCTGATGAAGCGCGGTCGCCTCTTCGGCGGTGAAGGTGAAATCGGCGAGGCGCGAGGCCGGCGCGCCGGCGCCGTCGACGATCAGCTCCATGAAGAGGACGTTTTCGTAGAGGAAGTACGGCTCCGGCACGCGGACGCCGGCATCGAAGGCGGCCCGGAGCGCGTGGAACTCCATCTCCTGCCAGTTGTCCTCAATGAGCCCGCGCCCGTAGGCGCTCTTCTTCTGCATCGCGCGGCGATCGCGCGAGTTGCGGGTCTGATTCCGCCCCTCGACGTAGCTGGCGGTCTTCTTGAAGGTCCGCTCGTCGCGCGCCTTGTAGACCTTGGCCGCGCCGAGGTGCCCTTCGCGCTCCACGACGTAGACCGTCGCCTCCTTGCCGCTCATCAACCGCGCGTGGACGGCGTCGATGATCCCTTCTTCGACGAGATGGGAGAGGCCGTCAGGCTGGGACATTCGTCGCCGGAGCAGGCCTCGGATCGTTTTCTTGCGTCAGGCGGGACGGTCTTCGCTGGGGGAAGAGACCGGCGAAGAGGCGTTCTTCCGGTTGCGGGCGGCCAGCCGCCGCAAGATCTCCACGCGCGAGAGGTAGAGGTGCCAGCGCTGGCCGTGGCGCTCGTAGGGGTTCGCCTGGCTCACCCATCCTTTGAGCTGGATGGGGGTGGTCACGGCCGTTGACAGGTAGACCTCGGTGAAGAGGTTGTCCTTCATGGCTCGCTTCGCCAGCGCGTGACTCTCGAAGAAATTGTCGCGCATGGCGGCCCTTTTAGCAGACTTTCGCCCGCCAACCTAGCCCCGGGCTCCGGCGGCGATCGGCCGATCAGCGGATGCTTTTCAAGCGGGGGACCCGAAAACGTGCGCTCAGGCCGTCCAGGATTCGGACCAGGTCGTCGCCAAACATCTCACCAAGGGCGCCCCGCAGGACCCCGTAGATGCTGCTGGTGCCCGAGTTGGCGCAGGAGTAGCGATCGAAATCCGGGCTGAGCCCCAGCCGCCCGTCGTCGAGGCTCAGGGGATAGAGGCGACAGACGGACGGCTTTATCTCCGCCGGATCGAAGCCGTGCTTGAGGGCGGCGAAGTGCAGCCCGCATCCACGCTCACCGACATGGTTCAGAAAGACACAGCCCGAGTTCTCCACCTCGAGGTCGCTCGTCGCCGTCCGAATCACCTCGACGAACGGCTCTTCAGAGACGACCTCGGGATCGCGCTCGTCGAACCAGGTCTCGGGCGTTCTCTGCTCCGGCTTCAGAACCGAGGCGATCTCCGAGGCGCGGCGCAAGATGGCGCTTTTTTCCGCGTAGAAGACGTCCGCTCCGTGCTGGCAGCAGGCATCGGCGCGCGCTTGATCCTTCTCGTCCCGACACAGGCACTGGTGCTGCATGCAGTCGGTGACGAAGCGGAGGAGGAAAATCTCTCGATCGACCAGCCGGACCCGCGGGTGGTCGACAGCCAGCGCACTATCCTCGACGATCGTTTTGTCGGTCTTCGTATTCGGCATCGGTCGGACAGCTTCAAGATATCGTGACCTCGTCCGACACGCGAGAAGCTTCCATCGGATAAAGTGCCGCGCGCGGGCTGCTGCCGCGCGCGGCTGCCGGTCTGCTATCGGCGCGTACAGGCGCCTCGGTCGTGGAGGGCGATCGTCTTGGCCAGCCCGGCCCGGTCCGCCATCGGCGGCACGGCGTAGCTCCGGGGGCCCTGGGCGGCCGGCGGGGGGCCGGCGCCTTCCAGCCGCATGGCCGTCCCCTCCAGGATCATGCAGCCGCACGACTGGGTGAAGCGGGCGTCGGCGATGTATGACGCGCCGGTCTGCTTCTCGGCTTTGGCGATCGCCTCGTCGATCAGTCCGACGGTCCCGTCCTGGCTGACCAACGGCGGCTCGCCGTAGCAGAACTTGGCGTTGACCGGGCCGATGGCCGTCGCGCGCTGACCTTGCGACGCACGCATGCTCATCGAGACCGCGGGCATCTGCACCAGCAGGTAGCTTTGGCAAACGTCAGCGCAGCCGACCATGAGCAGCGGGGCCAGAACCAGTCCGATTGTCGTCTTCATTTGTAACCCATCCCTTTCACCACCAGGCACGTCTTGCCGAAGAACCCCGCGTTGAATCCGTCGTGATCGGTGCTGACGTCGGTGAGGTAACGAAGGTTCGGTCCGGCCACCGCCGTCCCCATCCCGCCGTTGACCGCATCGCTGACCGACTCGCCGCGCGCCTGCCGTGCGTTCGTCAGCGCCCGGTCGAGCGTCGGCTGGCTGCCGAGCACGTGACCGAGCACGAACCAGGTGCAGTCGGCCCCCCGGATCGGTCCCACCGACACGCCCTTCGCGACGTTCTCGTCGTAGGAAACGAACGAAATATCCTTCGAGACCTGGTAGTGCAACTGAGGGGCGCACCCCGTCCCCGCGAGCAACAGGCTGCCCGCGACCAAGATGCCAATTCTTCCGCTCATGATCCTTCTCCCCATCTCATCGCCTTCTCCTTCCGTGTTGTTGGCAAGCGCTTCTCTCCAGATGATTGACGTGGCTCGCCGATCGCCACGGCGTTCGAGCGGTAGAGCGGCCGGACATCGCCGAGGGTGCTCGCCGCGGGGAACATGGATCGGCACCGAATTCGGCGACCAACCCCAGGTTCACGACCCGCTCTCCCGTCCGTCCATCCCAGCTCAACCGTTGGGAACCATGGCACGTTCGAGAACCGGGAAGCAAGCACTTGGAGCAGGACCAAATGTGACTTTCTCGTCAGGCGCCCAGCGACCTGCCGTCACAACGGTGGCCTATCGGCGAGCCGTGCCGCCGAACAGCCCTCGATCGAGGCTCGATCCTGACTAGAGGCGGCGCGGACCGGCCGAACGAATGAGCCGCAGAACGATCAGCAGGGCGACCGCCCCGATGAAGGCGACGAAGATCGTCCCCGCCAGCCCTCCGATCGGCGAATGGAGGTGAAGGCCGCGGAAGATCAGGCCGCCCAGGAACGAGCCCACGACGCCGATGACGATGTCACCGACGACCCCATATCCCCCACCCACGACCGCGGAGGCCAGCCATCCGGAGATGAGTCCAATCGCCAGCCAAATCAGAAGGGTCTCGAGCGACATGGGTATTGTCTCCTGACCGGAATCTAAGCACGCTCGAGGTGCTCAGCAAGCAGGCGAAGCCCGTCCTCTGCCGCGGCGTCGGGTGAAGCGAATGCTTAGGTTCACCAGCCCGGTGAGCGAAGAACGAGGACGAAGGTACGCTCCTCTCCTGCGGGCGGGGGTCATCGCGCTGAGAGTCGCCGGGGTCATCGCGGCGTTGGTCGCGGTTTCTCTCGGGGCGGCGATGCTGGCTCTGCAAACGCGCTGGGGCGGCGAGCGTCTGCGGCGAGAGCTGGTGGCGCGGGTCAACCATCAGATCCAGGGGGAGCTCGGGGTGGGGCGACTCGCCTTCGGCGGCGACCGCCTGGTCGTTTGGAACGTGACCCTGCGCGACCCCGAGGGGAACCAAGTCGCGCAGGTGGCGCGCGCCGAGGTCGACTTCCGCGTCGCGCGTCTCCTGTGCGAGGAGGTGCGGTTGACCGCGGTGGTCGTCGAGTCGCCGCGCCTGATGGCCGACAGCGGCCCCGCAGGGCTGAACCTGTCGCGGGCCCTCGCCCCGAGAAAAAGGGCTCCCGCGCCGCCGCCCCCGAAGCCCAAGGGCCACCAGGAGGGCTGGGTGATTCGCCTCGATCGCTTCGAGCTTCGAGACGGTGCCCTCTTCTTGGCGTCGACCGGCGGGGCGCAGCGCAAGGAGACGCTTCACCTCGAAGGGTTGCAGTCGTTCGTGAGTCTTCGCTACGCCACGGGCAACGGGTCGACCGATCTCGTTTTCCGGCTGAATGGCCGGAGCGTCCTGGCCCCCGTCGGGCCGCTGGCGATCAATGCCGAGGCGCGCGTTCGCGGGAGCCAGACCCACCTCGCGGCCGACGGCCGCTTGCTGGGTGGAACCGTCGAGGCGCGCGCGGAGGTCGACAGCGAACATCTGGAAGCCGCCGACCTGCTGGTCGCGATCGCCATTCCCCGAACAGAAGTGGCAGGCTTCGGCTGGGGCCCGCTGCGGATCGACGGGCGGGCGCGCCCGGGAGCGATCCCGACGCTGGATCTGTCGCTGGCGATCCCGGGCCTGGAGCTGACCGCCAAGGGCGAGGGCAAAGCCGGCGAAACGGCTGGCGGGACGGGCGTCTTCGAGCTCGAGAGCCGACTCTCGCTCGACGACCTCGCGCGAACCGGCCAGGCGGCGCAGGCTCTGACCGCGGCGGTGGTGCCACCTCTGGCAGGTCACGGTGAGCTCCGCCTGACCGTCGGAGGGCCCCGCTCCGGCGCGCCCACCGGCTGGAGCGCCAGCGGTAAAGGGCTGTTCGGTCGCCTGCGATTCGCGGAGACATCCATCACCGACCTGTCGATCGACGGTCACGCCGGCCAGCTGGCGAAGATTCCGGGCGAGGTCGATCTGACCATCGCCGCCGCGTCGGTGGTCACCGGAAGCAGCAAGCTCGGCCGGATCGAGCTCGTCGCCAAGGTTCGCCGGCAGGCGATCTCCCTCGCCGCCAGTCTGGCTTCGCCCGAGCCGATCCGTCTGGCGCTGGCGGGGCAGATCGACGGCGATCGGCGGGGGCTGGCGCTGTCGCGTCTGTCTCTCTCCTATCCCAAAGTGGAGTGGCTCTCGGAAGGGACCAGCCGGCTCCGTTTCGACGACCAGAGGCTCTCCCTCTCGGGCCTGCGCCTGCACGCGCAGGATCAGGAGCTGACGCTGAACGGATCCAAGGACGACGGGCGCCTCGACGCGCACCTCGCGCTGACGAGGTTCCGCCTCGACCTGCTGCCGGCGCTGGTCGTCCCCCGCGACCTGAACCTGGGCGGGTTGGTCGACCTCGACGTCGAGGCGAGCGGCGAGGTGAGCAATCCCAAGCTGGTCGCGCGGCTTCGATTGGACCAGGGACGCCTCAGGACGTTCTCCAGGATAGGCGCCGCGATCGACGCCACGCTGGCCGATCAAAAGGTCGACTGCACCATGAGTGTCCGCGCGCCCTCCTTGGAAATGAACGGCCGTTGTCACCTGCCGGTCGATCCGGTCGCGGGTGGCCCGCTCGACCTACGCCTCGCCGTCGAGCGCCTCGACCTGGCCGAGGCGCTCCGAGGCTCGGGAATGACGCCGGAGCTGGCCGGTCGAATGACCGCGCGGCTGCGGATCACTGGCAGCGCCGCCAGCCCGAAGGTCGTGCTGACCGTCAACGGACGCGACCTGAACGTCAAGCGCCCCGGCGGCGCGGCCCCAGGTCCGAGCGCCATCGACATGGGCCACGCCAGCATCTATTTGACCTACGGGGACCGCGCGGCACACGCCGACGTCGATTTCGCGTCGGCGCAAGGCGGCCAGCTCCGCGTCGACGCGGCCGCCAGGGTCGACCTGTCTTATCCGGCCGTCAGCGAAGGCATCGACCTGAAGACGCTCCCGGTTCACGGCAAAGTCGTGGCCAAGGACTTCCAGGTGGCCTGGATCGCGCCTTTCAACGATCGGCTCGAGACGCTGGGCGGCCGAGTCAGCGCCGACGCCCAGGTTGCGGGAACCGTCGGCAACCCGCAGTTCATCGGCGACGTTCGCTGGAAGAACGGCAAGGTGGTCACCGTTCGGTCACCGAAGCCGCCGGCGCGACGCTAGACAACCCGTCACCTGGATGAGGAGGCCGGCCGCTCGCGCGGATGAGTGACGGTCTCAAAGATCAAATCGAGGTCCAGGCCCAGGTGGCGAACCGTCTCGTAGCTCGGCAAGCCGGTGGGCGGAAGCCCCTCCTGCTTCTGGAATCTTCGGAGCGCGTCGCGGGTCTGGGGGTCGAGCTGACCGTCGGTCCGTTCGCCGCCCAGGAATCCCTTTTTCTGAAGACGCCGCTGGATCCTTCGCTCGGCGCCGTCACGCAGAATCCCGTGAGCGGAGCCGGAGATCGGGATCCCGGTCTCCGCAGCCTGCTCGCGCTCGGGCTTGGTCGGCGGCACCGCCGCAGGCGGTGGAGGGGTCGCGCGCGTGTGGGCGCACCCGTCTCCCAGGCTCAGGCCGGCGCCCAGCGTGATGACGGCGGTCAGACCGACGAGGCGTTGTCCGGTCATGGCGAAGCCGGGGGCGAGGGGCTGTGACTCTCCGACGGTGACGTCGGCGCGGCCGGGGCGGGCGGCGCGGGCGGCTGTTCCACTGTCTTGGGCGGAAGATAGGCGTATCCGGAGGTGAGCCCCTCGACGAAGGCATTGCGCAGCACCCCGAAGATGGCCGGCCAGAGCTCGACGTCCGGGCCGGTGAGCGTTCCTTTGATCGGGATGACCGTCGCCACGGCGTTGCGGCCATGAACCCGGTCGGAGAAGAGCCTCACGGTCAGATCGGTGACCCAGGCCTTGAGCACGCTGAATGGGTTCTTGTCGCTGGGGCGGATCTTGACGTTTTTCAGCACCGGCTTCACACCGCCGGTCAGCGTGCCGTTGCGGCAGTCGAACTCCACGAAGATGTCGATCGTGCCTTGCGGGGCCTGGAGCTTGGTCGCCGGCTCGATGAATCGATAGAGCTCCGACGTCTCGAGCCCCACCACCGCGGCTCGCCCCGAGAAGGTCAGCCCCCTCTCGAAGGGATCGGCCGTGATCAGGATGGAGACCGCGCCGCTGCGGGCGAGCGTGGCGCTGGCGGTGAGGAGGACCGGCCTGCCCTCGGTCAGGCGCACGCGGTTGGTGAGGTTCTCGACCGACAGCTGGAGATCGTGCATCCAGATCTCGGGGCGTTCCTTGCGGCTGGTGTCGACGAAGGCGACCTGGCCGTCGAGGATGTCGATGTGGTCGACCTCGAGCGGCGTGATCCGGTGCAGCAGAGCGTTCAGGTCGACGACCTCGCTCGCCGGCGCCGGTCGATCTTTCTGGTGATCCGCGGCGGCATCCTCCGGCGGCGGGGCAGCATGGAAGATGCGGATCTTGGGCTGGACGAGCTTGATCGCCGAGACCACCGCCCCGCCCTCCTTCCGCCCCTTGACCTCCACCTCGGCCCACTCGGCCTCGAGCACGTGGCTGCGCTCCGCTTCGGTGCGGGCCCCCGGAGACGGATCGTGCGGCGCTCGAGCATTCGCGCTCTGGGCGGGCGCCGGTGCATGGTGAGCGCAGCAAACGCCGCCTGTGAGGGCGAGGGCGATGAGGGCGCGCGACCATCCGGTCTGCTGCGACCGGCCACTTTCAGCAGGTGGGACCTGTCGCGGCACAATAACTGAAGGCGAACATAGGGGCGCTTGACCGTCTGTCCAGGCTCTACTCGCCGTCGAAGTCGCCGGGGAGGCCGGTCCCGTCGCCGTCGTTCGAGATGTTCCCGGAGGGGACCGGATAGTCGCCGCTGTCCGGGCTGGGCGTGCCGAGCACTCCCGGCGGGATGCCGTGATAGACGATGTCGCCGCCGTTGCCGTCGTGGACGCCGCCGCGCGCGACCAGCGTCCCGTCGTTCTCCATCCAGTTGCAGGTGTTCCCGTGGGCGCCGTCGCAGTTGAGGAAAATGGAGATCTCCTCCTGGTGGTCGGGGAAGGACGCCACCAGACCCTGGATGCCGTCGTTGCGGCCACTCCCACCGGTCGCTCCGTCGCCGCCCGAGGCGTCCATCATCCCGGTGGTGGCGACGAGGAGGTTCCCTTTGCAGACCGTGGTGGCGTTGTTGTTGTTGTCGGTGAAGAAATAGATCATCCCGCCCGCGCCTCCGACGCCGCCTGCGTCGGGGGCGTCGCCGCCCCGCACCGAGATCGTCCCCGCGATCGTCGCGTCGCCGTCCTTGGTCCAGAACCAGACGTGTCCGCCGCCGCCGGCGGTTCCGCTGCCGCCGGAGGCGCCCCCTTCGACGGTGATTTTGGCGGCCAGGTCGATCAGGACCGCCCCGTCGGTCGGGATGAGCTCCATCTGGACGCGACCGCCGTCGGCGCCGTTGCCGCTGCCGCCCATCATGATCGAGCCGCCGCTGGCGTCGATTTCGCCGGTGACGTGGACGCTCCCGCTGCCGGGATCGGTGCGCGAGCTCCCGTTGAGGAGGCCGCCGGTGCCAGGTGTCGACATCGAGTTGCCGCCCCGAAGATCGAGCGCCATCGGCCCGGCGACGTCGATGTTGCCGGTGGCCGGCTCGGGCGTGACGGTGCCTCCGGCGCCGGCCGACGCCACGCCGTCGCCACCGCTGGCGACCACCGGAACGAGGACCGAGATCGTCGGAGGCGGCGCCGTCTCGCCGACGTGAACCCCGCCCGCCGCGCCGCCCGCCACGGTCGCTCCCGCAGAGGCCGCGGTCGCGGGTCCACCGCGCGCGTCGATGACACCGCCCAAGGTCACCGCGCCGTTGGCGTTGACCGTCAGGGCAGCAGCGCCGCCGCCTTGCGCCGTGCGGGCGGCGGTGGCGACCGCCGCGCCGCCGCGCAGGCGTACGACGCCGGCGACGCCGATGGTCCCTCCGGCCTGCAGCGTGAGCCCACCGGCGGCGCCGCCGGTAACGGGGCCCGTCCCGCTGGCGTTGCCACCGGAGGCGTCGACGGTGCCGGTGAGGGCGATCCCCTGCGTTGCTTGAATCGAAACCGCGCCGGCCGCGCCCCCGGTGCTGGGGCCGTCACCGCCGGCGCTCGACAGGCCACCGGTGACGACGACCTGCTGGGCCACCAGACGGACGCTGCCACCGGCCTGGCCGGCGCCCGCCGTGCCGCTCGCGTCGAGCGTGCCGGTCAGGTAGAGCGTGCCGCTCACCTCGAGGTCGATCCCCTGATGCGCGGCTCCGAGATCAGCCGTTCGCAGGCTCCCCGTCAGGTAGAGATCGCCGCCGACGGTGATCTTGCGGACCGCGTCGGTTCCCCCCGTCGTCGTCTGGCTGCCAGCGAGCGCGGCGTCGCCGGTGATGGTTACGTCGGCCGCCAGCATGGCAGAGCCGATCGCGGTGGCGGCCGTGGGTGTGGCGGGGACAGAAGGCGCCGCCACCGCGGGCTGCGCCGGATCGAAGTCGGTGTCTCCCGACGAGATCAGGTGGACGACGCCACCCGCCTGCCCCTGACCGCCCGCGGACAGCGCTGTTCCGCCCTGCACGCTCAGCGTCGGCTGCGCGAGCTCGACCCAAAGAGCGCTCTGGGTCCCGCCGGATCCGCCGCCGCCGGAGCCTCCAGCGACCGAGCCGTCGGGACTTCCGCCGCCCGCGCTCCCGATGCCGCCGCCGCCGTCGGAGGAGCCGGCGCCGCTTCCGCCGGTGGAACCGCCGGTCGTCTCGCCGGCGGGGGAGGTTGCGTTGCCGCCGCAGGCCAGCCCGGCGGCGGCCAGCGCCCCCAGCGCCAGGAAAAGACTCCGCTTGGCGCCGCCACCCGTTCCCCTCGACCCCGTCCCGAGCCAGATCATTCCCATCTGATTCCTTTCGTTCTCATCGGGCGTCGCCGCCGCCGTCCGCGCCGCCGCCGTCTGCGCCGCAGCCCTCGTCGACTTCGCCGTTGCAGTTGTCGTCGATTCCGTTGCCGCAGATCTCCGGCGCGCCGGGATGAACGGCGGCGTTGCCGTCGTCGCACTCGTCGCACCAGCGGTAGCCGTCGCCGTCCGCGTCGGTCACCACGCTGGCCACGCCTCGCTCGCAGTCGACGAACGTCTGCAGATAGGCGGCGCGGCTGGCGATCACGTCGCGCGCGGCGCCGGTCGCCTGCTGGGTCGCATCGGGCATGGCCCAGTTCGCCCAGGCGTGCGGATCGCTGGTGGCGGCGTCGGAGATCTGTTGCGACCAGCTGTCGATCCAGCCCTGGATCTCCCCGACGTTCCACTTCGCCAGCAGGCCGGCGATCGCCTCGGCGTACTTGGCGCGCCAGCTGGCGTCGCTGAAGACGGTCATCCATTTGTCGCCGGGAGTCGGCGCCGGCTTGGCCCGGGCGTACCACCAGAAGATCGGGTGGTCGGTGGCGCCGACCTGATCGAACGTCACCAGCCAGTCGAGCGTCGAATCGAGATCGTCGGAGAGGAAGAGGTAGCCGGCCGCCCCCTGGTCGTAGAGATAGAAGTTGTGCGAGCCGCCGTAATAACCGTCAGAGTCGTTGAGCAGGGCCTCGGCGGCCCAGGAGGTGAGGGAGTCCTCGATGTCGACGATCGCCGAAAGCGACGCCAAATCCTTCGCGCCATCGAACTGCAACAGGCGCGTGTAGTTGGGGCTCGCCTGGTTGGTCTCGGCTTGCGCGGCCCCCTTCCAGAGATCGCCGGACGGGTTCAGAGGGAAGAACTCGCTGACCACGCGGTTGCCGACGCTCTCTTCGAGCGAGTAGAGGCCGTAGTACGCGCCGTTGATCTCCAGGCGCGCGCTGGTCGAGCAGGGGGCGAGCAGGCCGACCTGCCGCAGCCAGTGCTCGGAGACCCGATCGTGGAGGAAGGTCCAGTCCGAGCGGGGCATGTCGAACACCAGCTTGCTGACGCCGTGGAACTTGCCGTTCGGGTCGGTCTGATCGAACGACACCGAGAACTGCATCTTGGCGCGATCGCCGTCGAACATGACCGTCTGCGCCCAGGAGGACTGACCGTGCAGCTTGATGGCCGCGTCGGTGACGGTCTCGCTCCCGAGGTGAAAGGTGACCGGGTGGTAGACGGCAAAGTCCACGCCGCTCTCGAGCGCGGTCAGATTGTTGAACTCGGCCTCCATGGCCGACCATTCGTCGGCGCTGATGTCGATCGCGTAGGTCTGGAGCGTCCCCTCGTCGAAGAGATCGGCGCAGGCGAGCGGACCCCCGCCGTCAGCCGCGACGGCGGTTCCCGCGTCGTCGTTTGGGGCGGGCGTTCCGGCGTCGAGCCCGCCGGGCTGCGCGGCGCCGCCGCCGCAATCGAGGAGCAACGGGACGAGAAAAATCGGGAACCAGGTTTTCATCCTTGTCCCGACAGACCTCAGCAATTTGGATGCCTACGAATTTTGCGGAGCAATCGTTGGACCGGGACCGTGGACGTTTCTTCGGCGTAACGGGCGGCGGCCGCTCGGGCACCGAATCCGACTTTTTTCCGGTTTTGCCGCATGGAGCGCTGGCCGCGGAGTTGCTTGGTCTCGAATGCATGGGTTGTGGGAAGCTGTGCCGGGTGCTGGGAGTGGTTGGGATGACGGCGGCGCTCGGCGCGGCGGCTTGCAATGACGGAGGGCACGCGGCTCCCGGTGACGTCGGAACCGGTGGCGCCGGGTCGGGAGGGGCAGCTGGATCGGCAGACGCCGGACCTCCCGTCGACCCGAGCATCGACGGCCAGCTCACCATCAACGAGCTCATGCCCGACAACGTGCTGACGATCAGAGACGATCGGGGCGCCGCCTCGCCGTGGATCGAGATCTACAATCCCACCGGGCAAGACGTCGCGCTCGGTGGCTACGGCATCACCGACGATTTCACGGCGCCCGGCAAGGCGACGCTTCCCGCAGGCGTCGTCGCGCCGGCGGGTGGCCATCTTTTGCTCTGGGCCGACGGCGATTCATCGGCAGGCCCGGCGCACCTCGGCGTGCTGCTCGCGCATGCAGGCGGGTCGCTGGCGTTGGCCCGCCCGGACGGATCGTTCATCGATCGGCTGACCTACGGCGCGCAGGAGACGGACATCTCGGCCGCCCGCGAGCCGGACGGATCCGGAAGCTGGGTCAGCGAGTGGAACGTCTCGCCCGGCGCGGCGAACCCGCCCGGCGCCGGCCAGCCGTTCCCCCCACAGGCGGCCGGCGATCCGCCCGAGACGGTCCCGCCGGCCGGCGACATGAGCGATCGCGTGCTCGGCTACGATCTCATTCCGCAGTTCGACCTGGAGATCTCCGACGACAACATCGCTTCGCTGCGCGCGGCGCCCGACACCTGGGTGCAGGCCACGCTCGTCTACGAGGGGCGCTCGTTCGGTCCGGTCGGCGTGAACCTCAAGGGGACCTCGTCGTTCCAGCCGATCGACGGCAAACCCGGTTTCCGGGTGAACATCAACAAGTTCGTTTCGGGCGCGAAGTTCTTCGGGCTGAAGGAGTTCCTGCTCAACAACATGACCACCGACCCTTCGATGCTGCACGAGCGGCTGGCCTACTGGATCGGACGTCAGATCGGGACGGTCCCCACCTCGCGCTGCAACCACGCCTGGGTGACGATGAACGGCGCGCCGCTCGGCCTTTACGCCACCGTCGAGGAGCCGAAGGATCAACTGATGGCCTACTACTTCACCGACGCTACCGGCCCGGTCTACACCATCAACTACGCCGACTTCCAGACCGCCTACATTCCCGACTTCGAGCTGCAGGACGGCACCGGCGACCTGACCCTCATCAACGAGACGACCGCGGCCCTCCAGATGACGCCGGCCGATGCGGCGATCGCCGCGGCTGGCCAGTTCGTCAACCTGCACGAGTTCGCGCGCTACTGGGCGCTCATGGTGCTCACGGGGCACTGGGGCGGCTGGCCCTACGCGCCGGATCCCGAGCCGGTCGGCGCCAACGCCGGCACCTACGCCGACCCCACCAGCCACCAGCTCTACTTCATCCCCGAAGGAATCAACGACGCCTTCTCGACCTCGGACTTCGATTTCGTCAAGCAGGTCAAGTCGGTGCTGGCGCAGGCCTGCGCCTCCGCGCCCTCCTGCTTTCAAGACTTCTCCAGTCAGCTCAACGAGATCGTGGGGACGGCCACCCAGCTCAACTGGTCGGGCGAGGAGCAGCGGGTGGCGGCGCAGATCGCCTCCTACGTCGCCATGGACAGCAAGAAGCCCTACAGCAACGACGACGTGGCGATGTATCAGCAGCAGGTCGGCTACTTCATGACCGGCCGGGCCCAATTCGTCGCCGAGTACCTGGTGGCGCCGGCGACTGCGACCGCGCCGTAAAAAGGCGCCGCGGGCCGATTCTCCACCACAAACAGAGATCCCAGATCCGGGATCTTTGGTTGTAACCTTTGACCGCTCGGGATCAGGATTTCCCCTGTTCTTGAGACTCTGGTGCCTTACTTTCTTGGAACTATTTTTGCCGCCAGTCCGTAGATGGACGAGGAGGCGCTCCTGCGAACGTCGCTCGGAAAACCAAAGTGACCGACTCCCACGACCGGATTGCGCGCGGCTCCCTGCGAGGGGGATTTGTCCGCTCGGCCCTGCCTTTGAGCACGCAGCTGGGATTCGCGGCGGCCACGCTGGCGGTCTTCGTCATCGCCCTCGTCTCGTACCGATCGTTCCAGCAGCGGGCGGCGGGGACCGTCTTGGTCGCGCACACCATCGAGGTCGACAGCAAGCTCGAGACCCTGCTGTCGACGTTCCAGGACGCCGAGACAGGCCAGCGTGGATACCTCCTGACCGGCGGCGACGAACGCTATCTCACTCCCTATGAGAACGCGGTGGGCGTCTTGGAAGAGCACCTGGCCGGGCTGCGTGGGCTGGTCGCCGACAGTCCCAGGCAGTTGGAGCGGTTCGACGTCCTCCAGAGGTTCGGCCGGACCAAGATGGCCGAGCTCAAGAAGACCGTCGATCTCACGCAGGCGGGGCATCCCGACCAGGCGCTCGCGTTCATCAAGACCGACCGGGGCAAGACGGCGATGGACGAGATCCGAGCTGCGATCAAGGACATGAAAGGGGCCGAACAGGTCTTGCTCGACGAGCGCAGCCGCGCGCTGGCCTCCGCCACGGCGCTGGTGACCGAGGTGATTTGGGGCGGATCGTTGCTGCTGCTGGTGCTCATCGCGGCGGCCGCCGCCATGACCTCGCGCGACTTTCGGGAGCAGCGGATTCAGGGGTGGCTGCGCGCGGGGCAAAGCGAGCTGGCCGCCGCCATGCAGGGGGCCGAGGCGACCGAGACGTTGGGGAAGAAGGTCGGCGCCTTCGTGAGCGAGTATCTGGAGGCGCAGATCGGCGCCGTCTACTTCGCGCCCTCACGCGGCGGGCTTCGTCTGGTGGGCGCCTACGCGCTCCCGGCGGTCGCCTCCGCGGGAGATGGTCCGCCCCGGCCGGGTGGGCTCACGCAAGAAGCCTATCAACGCAACAAGGTCGTCCAGACCGCGAACGTTCCCCAGGACTTCTTTCCCGTCAGCTCGGGGCTGGGACGAAGCCCGGCGCGGCACCTGCTGGTCGTGCCGACCACGGTGGACGGGGTTCCGAACGGTGCCCTCGAGATCGGAGCTTTTCAACCCATCCGTCCCTACGACGTCGAGCTCTGCCGGCGGCTGGCGGAGCCGATCGGGCTGGCGTTGCGGGCGACCAAGGATCGCGCCGATCTGCGCGAGGCGCTGACGGAGACTCAGCGCCAGTCCGAGGAGCTGCAGACGCAGCAGGAAGAGCTGCGGGTCCAAAATGAAGAGCTCGAGCAGTCGAGCCGGGCGTTGCAGGACTCGCAGGCGCGGCTGGAAAGCCAGCAGGCCGAATTGGAGCAGATCAACGCCAACCTCGAAGAGCAGACCCAGGCGCTGGAGCGCCAGCGGGACGATCTGGCCCGAGCGCAGAGCGAGCTGCAACGGGCCAGCGCCTACAAGTCCGAGTTCCTGGCCAACATGTCGCACGAGCTGCGCACGCCCCTCAACAGCTCGCTGATCCTGGCCAAGCTGCTGGCGGACAACCGCCCGGGGAACCTCAACAGCGAGCAGATCAAATTCGCGGAGACGATCTATTCGGCCGGCAACGACCTCTTGCTCCTCATCAACGACATCCTCGATCTGTCGAAGATCGAGGCCGGGAAGCTGGACGTCCGCCCCGAGGAGATCGCCATCCGGCGGATGGCGGACGAGCTCTCGGACGTCTTCCAACCGGTGGCGCGCGACAGGGGGATCACGCTGAGCGCGACCGTCGAGGCCGACCTGCCCGCGACGATGTCGAGCGATACGACGCGGCTCCTCCAGGTGCTGAGGAACCTGCTCTCGAACGCGCTCAAGTTCACCGAACGCGGGGGGGTGTCGCTGCGCATCCGTCGGGCCAGGCCGGGGTGGATCGCCTTCGAGGTCAAGGACACCGGGATCGGCATCCCGCCCGACCAGCACGAGATCATCTTCGAGGCGTTCCGTCAGGCCGACGGAACGATCAACCGCAGGTACGGCGGGACCGGCCTCGGGCTCTCGATCTCGCGCGATCTGGCCGGTCTTCTGGGAGGAGAGCTGACCCTCGACAGCGCGCCGGGGCAGGGGAGCACCTTCACGCTCACGGTGCCGGAACGGCTCATGCCGGCGGCGCCGGCGGCGCCGGTGGCCAGTTCGCTCGCCGCCGCCTCGCGGTCTCCCCGGGTGCCGGCCCCGGCGCTCGACGGGTTGCCCGAGCTGCCGCTCGGCGAGCGGGTCATCTTGATCATCGAGGACGATCCCCACTTCGCGGAGGTGATCGAGAAGCTCGCCGGCGAGCTGGAGTTTCAGTCGGTCGTCGCGTCGAGCGGCGAAGAGGGGTTGGCGATGGCGTTGCGCTATCGGCCGAGCGCCATCATCCTCGACATCGGCCTTCCCGATCGCTCGGGTCTCTCGGTGCTCGACACGCTCAAGCACCGCTCGGCCACCCGCCACATCCCCGTCCACGTGGTCTCGGTCTCGGACCACACGCAGACGGCGCTGGAGATGGGGGCCGCGGGCTATGCCATCAAGCCGGTGAAGCGCGACGAGCTGATCGGCGCGCTCAGGCGCCTGGAGACCAAGTTCACCCAACGCCTGCGCCGCATTCTGATCGTCGAGGACGACGAGGTGGCGCGGGAGAGCACGCGCAAGCTGCTGGAGGGGCGCGACGTCGAGACGGTGGCCGTCGGCTCGGGAGGCGCCGCCCTGGAGGAGCTCGGTCGGGCGACCTTCGACTGCATGGTCCTCGACCTGTCACTGCCCGATCGCAGCGGGCTCGACGTCCTGCAGGAGATGTCGAAGAGCGAACGCTATGCCTTCCCGCCGGTGATCGTGTACACGGGGCGCTCGCTCTCGCGCGACGACGAACAGAAGCTCCGCAGTCTCTCTCAGTCGATCATCATCAAAGGGGCGCGCTCACCGGAGCGACTGCTCGACGAGGTGACGCTGTTTCTCCACCAGGTGGAGTCCGAGCTTCCGGCCGATCGCCAGCGGATGCTCGAGGACGTCCGGCATCGCGAGGCGATCTTCGAGGGAAAACGCGTGTTGATCGTCGAGGACGACGTGCGAAACATCTTCGCGCTTTCGAGCGTGCTCGAGCCGCGCGGCGCCAAGGTCGAGATCGCGCGCAACGGAAAAGAGGCGCTGGCGGTCCTGGAACAGAGGCCGGGGATCGATCTGGTGCTGATGGACGTGATGATGCCGGAGATGGATGGCATCGAGGCAACCCGGAAGATCAGGCAGCAACCAGCGCTGGCGACCCTCCCCATCATCGCGCTGACCGCCAAGGCGATGGCCGACGATCGCGAACAGTGCCTGGCCGCGGGAGCCAACGACTACATCGCAAAACCGCTCGACGTCGACAAGCTGCTCTCTCTGGCGCGAGTCTGGATGCCCAAATGATGGACGCCACTGAAAGCGATCGCGAGCTGCAGGGCCTCCTGGAAGCGGTGTTCCGTCTCTACCATTACGACTTCCGCCGCTACGCTCCCGCCTCGATGAAGCGCCGGATCAAGGCCGCGCTGGCCACCTTCAACTGCCCATCCATCTCGTCGCTCGAGCGCCGGCTGACCGACGATCCGAAGGCTTTCAGCGGGTTGCTCCGCTACCTGACAGTGCAGGTGAGCGACCTTTTTCGGGATCCCGGCTACTTTCGCGCCATCAGAACCAGGATCGTTCCGTATCTGCAGACCTACCCGTTCTTGAAGCTCTGGGTGGCGGGCTGCGCGACCGGGGAGGAGGCGTACTCGCTGGCGATCCTGCTGGCCGAGGAGGGGCTGCTCGAGCGGACGCTCATCTATGCCACCGACATCAACCCCGAAGCGCTGGCGACCGCCGAGGCCGGCGTCTACGACCTGCAGCGCTTCGTCGGCTTCAGCGGGAACTACCTGGCGGCGGGGGGAAAGGGCTCGCTCTCCGACCACTACACCGCACGCTATTCGTCGGCGCTGCTCGACCGGCAGCTCAAGAAGGCGATCCTGTTTTCCGACCACAGCCTGGCGACCGACAGCGCGTTTGCCGAGGTGCAGCTCTGCTCCTGCCGAAACGTCCTCATCTACTTCGACCGTGAGCTGCAGGAGCAGGCCATCGGGGTTCTGCGCGAATCGCTCTGCCACAAGGGGTTTCTTGGCCTCGGCAGCAAGGAGTCCTTGAGATTTTCGAGGCATGCGGCAGCCTTTCGGGAGCTGGTTCCCGAGGAACGTCTCTATCAACGGGTGTGATCGAGATGAGCGAGCGACGAGTCGAGGCAGTCGTCATCGGAGGCTCCGCCGGCGCCTTGGACGCGCTCAGGGTGCTGCTCCCGGCGCTTCCGGGCGGCTGCGCCGTTCCAGTGGTCATCGTCCTGCACATGTCCGGCACGAGACCGAGCCAGCTGCCCGAGGTGCTGGCGCGGAGAACGGTGCTTCCCGTCGAGGAGGCGGCGGACAAAGCGCGCGCTCTGCCGGGCGTGGTCTACGTCGCGCCGCCCAACTACCATCTGCTCGTCGAACGGGATCGCTCCTTCGCTCTTTCGGCCGACGAGCCGATCCATTTCTCGCGTCCGGCCATCGACGTCCTGTTCGAATCGGCGGCCGACGCTTACGGTGAGGGGCTGGTGGGCATCATCTTGACCGGCGCGAACGAGGATGGCGCTCGCGGGCTCGCCGCGGTCCAGCAGGCGGGCGGGTTGGCCGTCGTGCAATCGCCCGAGGAGGCGCAGGTGGCGGTCATGCCCAGGGCCGCCATTGCCGCGACCGGGACGGACGCGGTCTTGCCGCTGGCCGAGATTGCTTCGTTGCTCGGGCGCCTGGTCGGCGTTCGTGGCGCCGACGCGGAGGCACATTCATGATCCCGGACGCGGTCAAATTCCTGCTGGTCGACGACTCCCAGGAGAATCTGGTGGCGCTGGAGGCCCTCTTGCGACGCGACGGGCTGCAGCTGCTGGTGGCGCGCTCGGGCGTCGAGGCGTTGGAGCTCCTCCTGATCCACGACGTGGCGCTGGCGATTCTCGACGTGCAGATGCCCAACATGGACGGCTTCGAGCTGGCCGAGCTGATGCGGGGGGCGGAACGAACGAAGCACGTGCCGATCATCTTTCTCACCGCCGGCGCCCGGGACCCGCAGCGCATGTTCAAGGGATACGAGGCCGGCGCCGTCGATTTTCTGTTCAAGCCGGTCGAACCGCACGCGCTCAAGAGCAAGGCGGACGTCTTCTTTCAACTGCAGAAGCAAAAGATCGAGCTGGCCCACCACCTGCGGACGAACGAGATCTTCGTGGGAATTCTGGGGCACGATTTGCGCAATCCGTTGAGCGCCATCCTGACCGGCGCGGCGTCTCTGGAACGCCGCCTCGACGACGAAGCGCAGCTGCGGACGTTGCGGCGGATGGTCTCCTCGGCGGGGCGCATGAAGGAGATGATCGATCAGCTCCTCGATCTGACCCGCGCCCGGCTGGCCGGGGGGATCGGGTTCGTCGGGGTGCGCCGCCGCCTCGACCTCGCCGAGCTGGTCGGCCGGGCCGCCGACGAGCTGCGCGCCATCGCCCCCGAGCGAAACGTGGCGATCGCCGCCTCGGGGGACTGCCACAACGCCGGCGATCCGACGCGGTTGTTGCAAGTGTTCTCGAACCTCCTTTCGAACGCCCTCCACCACGGCACGCCGGGGACGCCCGTCTCGATCGAGGTGACGGGCAGCGGGGACCGGATCGTGGTGGTGGTGCGAAATCAGGGGGCTATTCCCCGCGATCTGCTGCCGGTCGTCTTCGATCCGTTCCGGGGCACGCGCGCCTCGTCCGGTTCGCAGGGGCTCGGGCTGGGGCTCTTCATCTCGCAGCAGATCGTCGCGGCCCACGGCGGCGCCATTGCCGTCGAGTCGAGCCCAGAGGCGGGGACGGCGTTTACCTTGACCTTCCCGCGGATGGCCGTGGTCGAACGACGGACCACCGACGGCTCCCGGCGGGTGATGGTGGTCGACGACGATGAGAGCATCCGGCAGTCTCTGAAGGAGGCCTTCGAGGAGGCCGGCTATGAGACCGTGACGGCCTCCAACGGTCAGGAGGCCCTGAATACCCTCACCGACGGGTCTCCCCGCCCGGACGCGGTGGTCCTCGATCTGGCGATGCCGGTGCTCGATGGCTACCACCTCTATCAGGCGATGCAGGCAGACGCCGAGCTGGCGCAGATCCCGGTGATCGTCTCGACCTCGACGCCGTCACGCGCGCCGCACGGGGTTCGCGTGGTTCCCAAACCGGTCACGCTGGATCGGCTGTTCGAGACGGTGGCGGACGTCTGGCGCCAAAAGGCGGTTTAGGCGCCTCTCGACGGCGGAAAAGTCGGCGCTAGCTTCGGACGATGGCGATCCTGAAGCGCTTCTGGCGCGGGTGGGCGGTCTCTGCCCTGTTCGGTCGGACGACCAGGCGGGAGGGGTTCTTTCTCTCCCTGATCGTCGGCGTCGCCGTGGCCTGGCCGATCCTGCTGGTCGGAATCCTGATGCCCAAAGTGGCGGTGCAGATGATCGCCATGGTGCCCCTGCCGGAGCGGGTCCCCTCCTGGACCGTCCGGTTGGTCTGGGTCGGGCTGGCGTTGCTCATTCCGATCGGGGTGGGGATCGCGGTGATGGTCAAGGCGCCGCCCGAGACGCGCGGCGAATCGCCGGTCAAGCGCGTGCTGCGGGGTTTTCCGATCACCGTCGGTCTGGCCGCGGCCTTCGTCATCATGTTTGTCTCCGTCCCCGTCATGCGGGTCGTCGCGCTCGTGCGGAGACAGAAGAGCGCCGACATCCCGTTGATCATGAACGCCTCGGCCTACCACCAAGTGGCGGCGAAGATCTGCGAGGTCCTGAACCGCCAGGGCTTCTCGCTGCACGCGGCGAAGCCGGGGTTTTGGGTCTCGGCCCCCATCCGCCTCCTCATCTGGCTCGGTGGCGAGGCCCTCCGCTCGCATGTGCCGACGCGGTTGGAGCACTACGCGGGCCCCGATCTCGCGCTGTCGCTCTACCCGAGCGGCCTCCTCCTGCGCGGGGGGCCGGCGCGACTGACCTGGGCGCACGGGCTCGTCGCCGAGGCCGTGGTCCACACCGAAGGGCTGCAGACGACCGATCCGAAAGCGCAGGTGCTGGAACAGCGGCTGCGGCCGTTGTGGAAAAGCTATGACCTCGGTCCCCCGCGCGGCAAGAGCGACGCCGAGCTGAAGGGAGAGCTGGAACAGGTCACGCAGGAGCTCAAGTCTCTGCAGGTCGACTGGGACGACTGGCAGGTCCTCTACCGCCAGATCCTGCAGCTGGGACGGGCCGCGCACGGCGAACGACAACTGCTCGACGCGCGCCCGCCGACCTGATCGCCGGCCCACTCCCGTCGCCACCGCCGAGCTTGGAGGATCCGAGGAGCGTAATCAGATTACTGACAGCAGCAGAACTGGCAGGGAGAGGGGGACCATGGACGCGTCAATTCCCGAGTCGATGAATGCCGCCGTGATCGACCGGTACGGTGGACCCGAGGTGCTTCACCTCGAGGCGCTTCCGGTTCCCGAGCCCAAGCGGAACGAAGTCCTCATTCGGGTCGAAGCCGCGGGGATCGGAGCCTGGGACCCTTACGTCCGCACCGGCGAGCTCAAGATGCGCGAGCACCAGTTCCCGGAGGTCATGGGCAATGACGGCGCGGGGACGGTGGTCGCCGTCGGCGCGGGGGTCTCGCGGTTTCGCCGCGGAGATCGCGTCTACGCGTCCACCGAAGCCGGCGGTTTCTATGCCGAGTACGTCGCCGTCGACCAGGAGAACGTGGCGCCCATTCCCCGTGGCCTGGACGCCCGGATGGCCGGCGCTCTGGGCTTCGACGGGATCACGGCCCTGCGCGGGCTCGAGGACCAGCTCGGGCTCCGGGCCGGCGAAACGGTGATGATCTTCGGCGCCAGCGGCGGCATCGGCCACCTCGC
Organism: Polyangia bacterium; assembly: GCA_036267635.1. GTDB lineage: Bacteria > Myxococcota_A > Polyangia > Fen-1088 > Fen-1088 > JADGRB01. The sequence goes on from DATAVR010000109.1 coordinate 50,692, forward strand.
GGTTCAGCTGGCCAAACGCCAGCGCGCACGCGTCGTGGCGGTGGCCTCCGGGACCGACGGGGTGGAGCTGGTGCGACGCCTCGGCGCCGACCTGGCCCTCGACGGGCGCGCCGACGGCATCGCGGCGGCGATTCGGGCCTTCGTCCCAGCCGGGCTCGACGCCGCGCTCGTGCTGGCCGGCGGTGACGCGCTCGACGAGGCGCTCACCACGATGAAGAAAGGCGGGCGCCTCGCCTATCCAAATGGCGTCGAGCCGGCACCGCGTGCGCCCGACGGGATCGAAGTGCGCGGCTACGACGGAGCCCCGGACCGCGAGGTATTCGAGCGGCTGAACCGCCGCATCGAGCCGGGCCCGTTCCACGTCGAGCTGGCGCGCGTCTACCGCCTCGAGCAGGCCGGGGAGGCCCATCGCGAGATCGGGAAGCATCACCTCGGCAAGCTCGCGTTCCAGATCGAGGCCTCGTAAATCGAAATCATTGAAGGGGGTGGAGAGATGAAGACAAAGAGTCTAGGGGCGATGACCATCTGGATCCTGGGCGCGGGGACGGCCGGTTCGGCGCTGGCGCTGGAGCCGGGTCCGGATCAGGCACGACAACAGGTGGCGCAGATCCAGATGCGGCTGCAGAAGAACCCCGACCTGAGGAACAACACCATCGGCGTCACCGTCGACAACGGCGTCGCCACCTTGACGGGAACGGTCGACACCCAGACCGAGAAATCGGACGCCGCGCGGCTGGCGCTGGTGAGCGGCATCGTCGGCGTCGACAACCGTCTCGACGTCGGCAGCAGCGGCGTTCGGCAGGCGGTCTCCGACAGCGCGATGACGGCCAAGATCAAAGGGAAGTTGATGGAGAACGAAGTGACTCGCTTCAGCGACGTGTCGGTCACGACCAACAACGGCGTGGTCACGCTGACCGGCTCTGTCCCCGACGAGCAGGCATCGAAACAGGCGGCCAGCATCGCGCGCGGCTCCGAGGGCGTCACGCGCGTGGAAAACGATGTGACGATCTCGCCGCTCAAGCAGCGCTAATTGTGCGCGGAGGGAACGACCCATGATTCGTGAGCTGTCGTCTGGGTGGTACCGTCTCTACTCCCGCAAAACGGATCCCAAGACCGGCCAGCGCCGCAACCTGGGGACCTTCAAGACGCGGGCGGCGGCCGAGAAGCACGAGCGCGCCGTCCAGTTTTTCAAGCGCCATTGAACGGCGAACATGGCTGAGGCGGCGCCGCGACGCGCATCGCCGCGACGCTCATCACGCCTCGGCCTGCGTCCGCCGACCGTAGAGCTTCCGAAGCTCGTCCTTGGCCCGCATGAGGATCTTCTTTTCGCTCGCCGGCAGCTTCTTGCCGGCGCGGTTCAGATAGAAGGTAAGCATCGACATGGCCGAGCGAAAGGGCGGCGCCTTGCGGCGCGTGCTCCGTTCGGCGGAACGCTTCACTGAGCGGGCGATGGCGCGGGGGCTCTTCTTCTTGAACACCCCTTTTTCGAGATCCATCGCGTCGCTGGTCTGCATCACCCGCTTCGACCAGCGGTTCGTCGCCCCGCCGGAAACACGCTGCTCCGATCTCCTCAGCACGCCCAGAAGGTGGGCATCGCACCGGCTTTCGCCAGGCGTAGCTCCTCCAGCAAGGCGGGGTTGACAGACGGACGAGGTGTCCACACGAAATGGATATGGGCAGGTGCAGGCGCCACACCGCCCAAGCCGGCGCAGTGTTCGTATGGATGGCGGTGCTGACCGCGGCATGTGAGGTGAACAAGATGTCGGCAGCTGACGCGAATAAGGCGTTCATCACCAAGATGCTGGGCGAAAAGAAGCGCTTGGAGGACTTTCCAGATCGCTTCTCCCCTGACCTCGTCATGATCGAGCCGGCGACGTTGCCGTTTGGCGGGACGTACCGGGGGTTGAAAGAGTTCCAGCGCTTCTATCCCGACGTGCGGCGGTACTACGACTTCGACACCTGGAAGGTGCTCGGCGTCTACGGCGACGGCGAGACGGTGTTTGCGACGACCCGGGTCGGAGTCGCCGGCAGCGCGACGGTGATGTACATCGCGGAACAATTTACTTTCTCGGGGACGAGAATCGTCGAGGTCCGCGTCCACATCTGCGACGTCGAGCAGCGCTGAACCGTCGGCGTTAGGCCGGGTTGATGATCAAGCGATGGTCTTTGCCGATGCTCAAGACGATCAGCAGGCTCAGGATGGCCGCAAAGAAGCACCACACCGAGGTGAGGGCCTGGCGTTCGATCATGAAGGTGGCCAGCAGCGACAACGCCAAGACGGTTCCCATGAGCTTGGCCCTGCTGATGGTGGAGATGAAAAAGGGCACGACCGTCGGCAATACGTAGCCGGGCAAATACAACGCCAGCACGAGCGCCGGTCCCCGCTCCACGTAGCTGTAGCCGATGCTGTGTCCCGCGACGTGCGCGCTTGGGCGCCCCCGAATCAGAAGAACCGCCGCGTAGACGCCCACCGCGACGCCCATGGAGGACAAGACCGCGAGCGCTCGTCTGCGGCGGGGGTTCCTTTCGGCGACCAAGAGCGAGATGGGAACCCACATCGGCCAGACAACCAGGGCGAAGCCGAGGAAGAGCGCCACGGCTATGCTTTGCAGGCCCGCCTGGTCGGGGTGGTCGATGGTCATCCAGACCACGCCCTCGGCCACCTGCTGGGACGCGAAGAGCAGCGGAACCAACGCCAGCATCTTGTGCGTCGGCGGCTTTTCCTGCGTAACCGCGACCGCACCGATGCCCGCGATCACCGTGGCGACGCCGAAACTGCCGGTGGCCGAGAAACACATCGGGCGCGTCAGCTCACGGCGGAACGATGTGAGGTGCGGGGAGGGCGCATGGCGTCGACATGATGGGCTCTTTCCTGGAACAGGGAAGAGCGTCCCCCAATTTATTGGGAGCGGGTCGAGGAGATCACCGATCCGGCGGAGCTGGCCCGACGCTGGAGCCTTCGCTGGAGCCTTCGCCGGGGCCTTCGCCGGGGCCTTCGCCGGGGCTTTCGCCGGGGCCTTCGCCGCTCAACCCCGCAGCTTGCGCATCGGCTCCCAGTAGTTCGAGGTCCAGCCGGCGGCCAGGTGGTCCTTCATGTCGGCGGGGAACCCGTCGTGGTCGAAGAGAACGCGGGTCCCAGTCCCGTTTGGCTCCAGCGCGAACCGAACGATCGAGTAGACCCCCGCCGGCCAGGGCTTGGCGCGCCAGGCCTGGACGACGAGCCGGTCGGGGACCAGCTCGATCTGCCGACCGGTGATGTGACCGCCGAAGAGGCTGAACCCGCTCCCCTCCTCGCCGCCGCCGGTCGCGGGCGCGCCGGTCAGCTTGGCGAACTCGGCGGCGTCGATCAGCGCACGATAGATCTTGCCCGGCGTGGCCTCGAAGGTCTCTTCCTGATGGATGTTGGACATGGTTCTTCTCCCTGGTGGAATCAGTTAACCGAACGGTATATAGTTTCTTCCGCTCATGTCAATCAGAAGCTCACCGGCCCTCGGCCGGGCCTCGGCGGACGACGCGGCGCTCGACGCCATCTTCTCGGCGCTCTCCGATCGAACCCGTCGCCAGATACTGACCCGCCTGTCGGATGGCGGCGCCACCGTCGGGGAGCTGGCGGCTCCCTTCTCGATGACGTTGCCCGCCGTCTCCAAGCACATTCGGATCCTCGAGGACGCCGGCCTGCTGCGGCGAGAGCGCGACGGCTGGTATCACCGCTGCCGGTTGCGCGGTCAGCCGCTCGAGGCGGCGGGGGCGTTCATCGATCGATATCGGTCGTTCTGGGGCGAGACGCTCGACGAGCTGGCGCGCTACGTGGCGACCGACGCGGCGACGAAACGCCCGGGACCTTCGGAGGCGCTCCGGCGACGCCGGCCGACCCCCAGGGAGCGGCGCAAATGAGCGGCGAATCGGCTCCGCCCGCTGCCGACCGGTTGGTGTTGGTGGTGCGGCGGAGGATCGCCGCCGAGCCGCGCCGGCTGTTCGAGGCCTGGACGCGCCCCGAGCAGCTTCGCGCCTGGTGGGGGCCGAAGTCAGTCCGCTGCTCGGAGGCGGAGGTCGACCTGCGGGTCGGCGGTCGCTACCAGATCGTCAACGACCTGCCGGACGGGTCGCAGATCGTGATCAGCGGAACCTTCGAGGTGGTGGAGGCGCCGCGGCTGCTGGTCTACAGCTGGATGGTCGTCCCGGGCGGTGAGAATCTCGAACGGGTGACGGTGCGCTTCGATCCCGTCCACGACGCCCTCACCGAAGTCGTGGTGACCCACGAGCGGATCGGCAGCCCGCGCCTGCGCGAGGGCCATCGGGCCGGGTGGGACGGCTGCCTCGACGGCCTGGCGGCGTACCTGGCCTAGGCTTCGCGGGCCTGAAATCGCATTGAGCTCGCCCGGCTCGTGCAATCTGCGTTTCCGCGCCTGGCCTGTAAGAGCTGGCCCGGACGGTGGCCGCGCGTTGACGACGTTCGCCCGGGTGGACAGGTTGCCTTACATGGCAACCAAGCCCGCAACGAAGAGCGTAACCAAGAGCGGCAAGAAGCCCGGCAAGGATCAGCCGTCGCGTTGGGAAGGCGACGCCGTGGAAGACAAACCGGGCGACGAAGCGGAACGCGCCGCCGAACGCGCTGAAGGCAACGCACCCGTTCGCGCCGACGTGGAGAGCTACCGGTCGCATCACCCATCCATCGACGAGCAGCCGCAGATCCCACCACGCGGAGAAGCTGATGACACGGAAGAAGACCTCGAGGCGGTCTCCGAAGAGCACGCCGCTCGACGAGACTCCGGCGAGCGCTCCCCGCGCGGCAAGCTATAAACAAAGCACCGCTACATTCCGAACGCCTTCGAATCCTCGACGAAGCTCTTCATCCCCTCGTCGGTGAGGGGATGGTCGGCGACGGTGGTGAGCACGGAGGTGGGTACGGTCAGGATGTCCGCGCCGGCCAGCAAGCATTCGGTGAGCTGCACCGGGTTGCGGAAGCTGGCGGCCAGGATCTCGGTGGTGATCTGGTAGTTCGCGAACACCGCCGCGATCTCGAAGATGAGACGCGCCCCCGCGTCTTTGAGCGGGCCGCCGGAGGCGACGTACTCGCTGTTGTGCATGTTCTGATCGCCCTTGGCGTTCTTGGGGTCCTCGACCCAATAGAGCGAATTGCCGGGCGTCCGTTCGTGCTTGTCTTCCTTGTAGCCGTAGTCGGCCAGCCGGCCCAGGAACGGGCTCACGTACGTCGCCCCCGCGTTGGCCGCCCAGAACGCCTGGGTGGTGTTGAAGATGAGGGTGGTGTTGACCTTGATCCCGCGCTCCCAGAGGCGGTGAATGACCTTGAGCCCGGTGAAGGGATCAGCGCTCGGATCCACCGCGCGATAGCCGCCGATGGGCACCTTGATGATCGAATTCTCACCGAGGGCGGCGAGCTCGGCCGCCTGCTTCACCATCTCCTCTTCCTGCCGCACGGTCAGCTCCAGCGACACCGGATGCGGGTTAAGCAACGAGCAGAGATCGCGCATGATCCCCTTCGCCTCGTCCCAGGACTTCGCGCCGGCCTTCTTGAGCAGGGTCGGGTTGGTGGTGAGGCCGCTGATGATGCCGGCGCGGAACAAGGGCTCGATGTCTTTCTTTGTCGCCGAATCCGCGAAGATGCGCGGCGCCTTGGCGGCGGGATGCTTGAGCGCGTTGCCGGGCTTGTCGGGGTTGACGACCGGCATGAGATTTTTGCGCGCAAAATTGGCGGCGCTCGAAATGGATGGCGTGAACATGGTGGCTCCCTCAGCTCTGCGCTTCGACCGTCTTCTTGAGACCCTCCAGCACCATACTCCAGTTGCGGCGCGACTCTTCGCGGGCCTTCTCGCTGCCGGGGTTGTCTTGGAAGAGATCGACGTGGACCTCCCCGTCCTGCGCCTCCACCTGGATGGTCACCGTGTGGTAGCTCTCCGCCCGATCGGGCTGGCCGGAGAGCGGGCTGAAGTGGCTGTAGCGCAGCCGCTTCCCCTGTTGGATCTCCAGGATGCGCCCCTTGTCTTCGAACGGTTTCCCTTTCCACTCCCCCTTCCAGACGATGGGGCTTCCGACCTTCCAGTCGGAGACGACCTCGGCGCCGAACATGTAGCGCTTGATCTTGTCGGGATTGACCAGCGCGTCCCAAACCTGGAAGACCGATCCCTTGATGGTGACCTCTGCCTTGGCGGGCAAGCTCTCCGGCATGGTTCCCTCCTCCTAGAGATCCTAGTCATGCCTTGGCGCAAAGCTCCGCGCTGGCCTAACAAGAAGCGGTAGCTGGGCCGCCGGCAGCGACGTCGCGCTTCGTCTGTTCCCAGCGAGCGGACGATCGTTACCTTCCACCTGCGCCGTCGCAAGTCAGTCGACGGCGCGAAAGGGAGCCGGTTTTGAGAATCGCTCAGGTTTGTCCGCTCAGCGAGAGTGTCCCGCCCAAGTTGTACGGCGGAACGGAGCGCGTGGTCGCCTTTCTGACCGACGAGCTGGTGGCGGCCGGCCACCACGTCACCCTTTTCGCCAGCGGCGACTCGGTGACCCGCGCCGAGCTCGTCCCGTGCGTGCCGCGGGGCCTTCGGTTCGAGGGCGCCTGCCTCGATCCGATCGCGCCCCACATCGTCATGATCGAGGAGGTGGCGCGCCGGGCCGACGACTTCGATCTCGTCCACTTCCATGTCGGCTACCTGCACTTTCCGCTCATGCGTCGGATGGCGATCCCGCGGGTCACGACCGTGCACGGGCGCCTGGACATCCCCGATCTACAGACCATCTACCAGGTGTTTCCCGACGAACCGCTGGTGTCGATCTCCGACGCGCAGCGCGCGCCGCTCCCGGGGGTCGGCTGGCAAGGGACGGTGCACAACGGTCTGCCGCCCGGCCGGCTGGCCTTTCATGCCGCGCCCGGACGGTACCTGGCCTTCCTCGGCCGAATCTCGCCCGAGAAGCGGCCGGATCGGGCGATCGAGATCGCCAAGCGGGTCGGGATGCCGCTCAAGATCGCGGCCAAGGTCGACAAGGTGGACGAGGAGTATTTCAACGCGCGTATCAAGCCGCTCCTCGACCATCCGTTGATCGAGTTCGTGGGTGAGATCGACGAGGTCCAGAAAGACGAGTTCCTGGGCAACGCGGCGGCGCTGCTCTTCCCGGTCGACTGGCCGGAGCCGTTCGGTCTGGTCATGATCGAGGCGCTCGCCTGCGGCACGCCGGTGGTGGCCTTCGCGCGCGGCTCGGTGCCGGAGGTCATCGAGGACGGCCTGTCGGGATTCGTGGTCGAGACCGTCGAGGAGGCGGTGGCGGCCGTTCCGCGCGCGCTGGCGATCCCCCGGGAGCGTTGTCGCGCCTATTTCGAGGACCGCTTCACAGCCTCGCGGATGGCGGTCTCCTACCTGCGGATCTACGAGAGGATGATCGCCCGCGAGCGAAACCGCCGCGCCGCCCAGACGGTCGAGAGGGGCGAGGGCGAGGGCCTCCTCGGTGAGAGCGCCGTCCAGGGCTGACCGGCGAGTCGAGCCGGCGAGTCGAGCCACGGATAGCTTGCGGCGCAAAGGGGCTGCCTCTTTGATTCGTCGTGCTCTCGGTGACGCCGTGAAGCGCCTTCAAGTCCCGGTCGCCCGGGATATCGCCACCGCCACGGACTCGGTGTAGGTCACCGTCACGCGATCCCCCTGGTGGAGCGACGACAACCGCGCTTGGACGGCCGGATCCTGAATGACGAATGCGTGAGGACGACCGTCAGAGGTGGTCAGCTCCAGCGTCCCGGTTTCGCCGTCGACACTGGTCACGCGCGCCGTGCTGGTGATCTGACGTGCGCCGGCCGCCCCCAGCACCGGTGCGTTGGCGCGCGTCGGCGTCTGCAGCGTGTCGGCGACCGGTGCGTTCGCCGAGCCAAGCGAGATGACGAACCCCTGGTAGTAATCGAGGCTGACCTGGTCTCCTTTGTGGACCTCAAATCCTTCCGCGGTGGGGGCGACCTTGATCGTCGTGAGCGCGCCGTTCGCGGCCCGGACGACTATAGAATGATTGAAGCGATCGACGCTCTCGACTGAGAAGACCGCCCGCATCAGCTCCTCATCTTCTCCTTCGGCCGTGGGCGGCGCGGAGCCTGCGCCACCCGTCGCGGGGGTTCCCGACACCGCTCCGGCCGAGATGTCGGTCGTGGCGGGCGTTGCGGCGCTGTCTGGCAGAGCGAGACCCATACCCAGGAGCGCCGCCATCATCATGGCGCGACTCACGGTAGCCTCCCTGTCAACATGCTGGCGGGATGATTTTCGGCAAGCAGAGGCGCGGTTTGCAGAACCAATTGGCCTCGAATAGGGCGTCGGATACTTAAATTCGGTGGGGATGAGGGGAGGTTGGGCGCAGCTCGTGGGGATTGTGCCCCTGGCCGGGTGGCTCGCCTGCGGGGGGACTGCTTCGAATGCGGCGACGAGCCACAGCGACGCTGCGCCGACCAGCTCGACCGGCTCGACCGCCTCGACCGGCTCGACCACAGTGGCGCAGGTGTTCGTCGTGGCGATGGAGAACGAAAATATCGGCCAAATTTACGGCAACAGCGCCGAAGCTCCTTACATCAACCAGACGCTCATCCCGACCTCTGCTCGGGCCACCGAATTCATCGACGAGCTCGGGTTGTCCGTCCCCAGCGAACCGCACTACGTCTGGATGGGAGGCGGGGACGAACGTCTTCGCGGATCACACCTTCACGACCGACGCTTCGCCGTCCGCGAGCAACAGCACGGCCACCACGGCGCATCTGGCTACCTCTGCCACGACATGCACGGCGCCAGCGGTTGTCCTGGCGGCGACCTGGTCCAGGCCGGCGACGATTGGCTCAGCCTCAACCTGCCGCCGCTGATCGCGTTCGCAAACGCACGCGCGGCGGTGGTGTTTTTGGTCTGGGACGAGGGCGATGCCTCTGGCCATGTGCCATTCATGGCCATTGGTCCCGGGATCAAACCGGGCTACGCCGGCTCCCAAACCTACACGCACAGCTCATTACTCAAGACGATCGAAGAGATCCTGGGCCTCCCGATCCTTCCGGCCGTGACCGCCGCCAACGACCTGTCCGATCTGTTCGCTCCGGGGGCTGCGCCCAGCTCGACGCCGCCCTGATGAACGCCCGTTGTCGCGATCTGTTTGCAGACTGAGCTTGACAAGCCCTGGCAACTCGCCAGCTTCGTCAAATGAAGACCCATCCGCCCCATACGGACAAAGGCGAGATCAGCCAGGAGAAATGGAAGACCCGTCCCTCGACCGAGACGACGTCGGACGAAGGGGAGAATGCTCGGCTGGCCCGCCAGCACCGCGCCGAAGAGAATGCCCCTGCGGCTTCCGGCGGAAAAGCGCCAGATCCGCTGTGCAAGCCCGGCGCTCGCGGTACGAATGACCGCGGCTGACCTCCCCATGGACGGTGTCAACCTCGGTTTTGGAGCGAGCTTCGGTTGTCGGTCTGCGACGGGCTCGCGCTGATCTCGGGCGAGCCCATCAGGACGGCGGTGACGAGCTCTATGAGCTTGTCGGCAACGAAGGGCTTGGGCAAGAAAGCGTCGGCGCCGGCCTCGCGCGCGCGGCTCGGCCCCTCCTGCGATGCCGACATCATGATCACCGGTATGGAACGCGTGGCCTCGTCGGCCCGCAAGCAGGAGAGGACGTGGCCTCCGTCGGTACCGCGGAGCGTCCAGTCCAGAACGATTATCGTCGGCTGGTAGCCGCGTGCCACGTCGACCGCCGCGAGCCCTTCAGTGCAGGCCTTCACTTCGTGCCCCGCAGCCCGCAGCACGATGGCGACGATGTCGACCAGATCAGTCTCGTCGTTAATCACCAGTACCTTTGCCATGTTCGCCTCCTCCTTCGAGAACCTGAGGAGCCGAGCGACCACCGGCAACCGGAACCGTGACCCAAAAATGACAACCTCGCCCGTCCTTCGACTCAGCGCCTATCTGTCCCCCCTGTAAGCTGATGGCCTGACGGGCGATCGCCAAGCCCAGCCCCGTCCCCGGTTTCTCGGAGCTGCCGCGATGGTAGGGCTCGAAGATCTTCTCCAGATCATCGGCTGAGATTCCGCGACAATTGTCGCGCACGTGAATGACCGCCTGCCGTTCGCCGGCCTCGAGCGTGACCTCGACCCTCCCATGATCGGTGTACTTCACCGCGTTGTCCGCCAGGTTTTGGATCGCGGAGATCATCAACGTTGGATCCGCCCGTACGATGATCTCGGGATCGTAGGACGACTCGAGCACGAGTCCCTTGCGGCGCGCCTCGGCGCGTGCAGCCGTCAATGCATCTTCCATGAAATCGGTTACCCGCAGCTCCCGGATCACGGGCTCCTCCTGGCCGGCCGCCAGCTTGCCGGCGAGAAGCGCCTGCTCGATGAGACGCTTCGTCCGGCCAAGGCCGCGATCGAGAAGATCGAGCACCCGGGAGGAGCTGGCCAAGAGCTTGGGATCTTTTCGCAGTTGTGAGGCGGCCAAGCTGGCGGTGGTGAGCGGGTTGCGGAGCTCGTGGGTGAGAAACCCGAGATGCTCTGCCTCCTGCTGGTGTGTCTTGTAGTCCCGTGACTCGACGTAGCTTTTCACCGAGGTCGCGATCGCGGCGTCCATGAGATCCGCCAGCATGACGACGAGCAGCCCATCCGATGGATCGATGGCGATGCGCTGAGCCACCCGCCGCAGGGTCACGAACTCGTAGACCAATTGATCGATGTCGAATCCCAGGCGGACCCGGGTCAGGGCATGCTCTTTGGCCACGCGTTGCCAGGCGGCCGTGCCGCCGATCTCAGCGCTTTCAGAATTGCGCAGCGCTTCGGCCAGGTGCTTCAAATAGTCTCCGATGCTGTCGCGCAGCTCCGACGGGGTGACCACGTGTCCGGCCTTTTCAGCGTCTTCACCTACGCGCGCCAGCCATCCGGCGACGATGTCCGCGTGGTGACGTTCGATGGCGGCGGCGAGGGTGAGCTTTCGCGCCTCATCCGTGGCTGGTTCCTGCGCTGTCATGGAGAGCCTCCGAGGCGATTCGACCCGACCTCAGTGAGATGTGCTCGGAAACAGGACATGAAAGTAAGTACCTCCCCGTAATTGTAGGGCGCTGACCGAGCGGCCTGGGACTTCCGAGACGTTTGATTGCGTTTGGTGGATTGCGTCCCCATAGGTGTAGTTCATGCGGGGGGCGTGGTGGAGCGGGCTGGCGGTGGTGGCGCTCGTCGGATGCTCGAGCGGAAGCCAGAGGAATCCGACCGACGCGTTCGCTTCCGGCGGGACGGCCGGCGGAACAGCGGGCCATCCCGGTGCGGGAGGCGGGAACGGCGGCGTCGGTGGAGCGCCGTCGGCTGCAACCGACACGAATCCCGCCAACCCGCACGTGACCAGCACGCCGCCGTCTTCGCCAAACGGACCGCCCGTGACAGCTCCGCCGGGAAGCGGCGGAGTGAGCGGCGCCGGTACAGGTGGCGGTCCTGCTCAGGGGAGCGGCGGAACAACGGGAGGCGCGAGCGGCGGAACAACGGGAGGCGCGAGCGGCGGTGCCTCGGGCGGCACCGGCGGAGGCGCGGCCGGCACGCTCGGATCGGGGGGTGTGTCGGGCGGCGGGATCACCGACGCGGGCACGCCGGTGGACGCCAGCCCCGGTCGCGACGCCGCGGTGACCGGCTCGAACGGCGACATCCCGGCGACCTGGGCCACCGTCGATTGTGTCGGCGGACCCTGCGGCCCACCGGGCGTCTGCGTGAACCTCGACTTTCTGTTCGTGGCCTGCGCGATCTGCGGCGGCGAGGATCAGGTCTGTTGCCCTCCGTACGCCGCCAGCGATCCATGGCTCGGCACCTGCGGGGCGGGCCTGGTGTGCGCCCACAATCCGAACTTCCAGGCCAATCCACCGCTCGATCTGGTCCAGGACGTCTGCCAGGTCCCGAACTCGCCGCCTCCCTCCGACGGAGGCTTGAACCACGAACGCCTCCTCATCGCGCCTTAGTCAGAGATTCGTTCCGATGTTGCCGATCGTGATGCTCGGTCCAAAGAGAAACGACCAGTGGCTGGCGGTGAGCATGGTCGTTCCCGATAGGTAGGTGTAGTCGCTGCGCAGCTCGTAGGCGATCCAGGCGTGCAGGTTGACCGCCGCCTGGGTCGGCTCGCCGCGGTTGCCGATGGGGATGCTCACCCCCACGCCGCCCAACACCGCCAGGGTCGGCGGAAAGTTGTAGTTCGGCGTCGAGGCCAGGCCGACGCCCATCGCTCCGAGCTCGAGGCCGATCAACCCCTCATGACCCTCCGGATCGAGCCAGGTCAGGCGCGACAGCACGCCGAAGTTCAGGGTCAGGACGCCGCTCGGTGCGGTGATGTGAAACAGCCCGGTGGGGATGGCGGCGGTGGCGTAAAAGCGAAGATGGCCCTCGCCCACCACGAGCGTCCATTGCACGGCGGGGAGCGAGGTCCGCGTTTCGCTCGCGCCGACGTAGCGCGCGTCGTCCGCCACGTGCGCGATCCGCACCGTGACGCGATCGAACTGCGCCTTGACGCCGCGAATCCAGAAAATGCGGGCCTCCGGGCCGGGGCGCAGGACCATGCGCTCGCTGACGTGGGCATCCGAGCGCGGGCTGTCGTCGACCTTGGTCACGTCGATCTCGACCGTCAGGTCCTGCGTGCCGTCCTGGGGCGCGAAACGTTCGCGGTGGATGACCACCCGACAGCCGTCGCGGCGGGCGAAGGGGATCGAGGTCCGTTTCCCCGGCACGATCCGTTGCGGGCTGCCCCGCTCGTCCGTGCAGATCAGCTCCACCAGGGGCGTCGGCCCGAGCGCCGACGGGCCGATGGGTGCCGGGATGCTGACCTCGCGAATGGGTCGCTGAAGCGATTCACTCACGACGGCGAGATTCGTCGCCGCGAACGGTGAGGGCAGGCCGTCGACGCGATACCCGAAGCGAAGCGCCACGAAGCCACCGACCCCCTCCTCGCCGCGGATGCGCGGGCCGCCGGCGTCGGTGGTGACGCGGTAGGCGCCCTCCTCGGCCAGCGGGACCAGATGCGCCTGGTTTCCGACGGGCGCCACGTGGACCTCGGCGTCTCGGTTGGTGGGAAGAAAATCGATCGGTCCGTGGCCGGGGATCTCCAGCGTCGCCCGGGGCAGCGGCGCGGCACGGGTTGCGGCGTGCGCGACCGCGATGACCGACCCATCGGCCTCTGGCCGGCTCGCCGTCAAGGTGAGGGTCGCGTCCTCGAGGTCGCCGACCGAGAGCAGGACGAGCAGCGAATTGTTCTCCTTGGCCGTCCGGACCACCGTCGCCGGCTCCCCGTTGGCCGTCCAGCGCAACTCGCCGGCGTCGCCGCCGCAACGTCCGCCCAGCCTCACGAGCACGTCGGTGGCTTCGGCCCGACGGAGCGGCGCCCCCGAGAGGATCTCGGCTGGGCAGTGGAGCACGGCGATGGTTTGGGTGACCGTGCTGTCGGCGCCATCGCTGCCGAGAACGAAGTAGTGCGGCGCGAGATGGACGTGCACGGTGAGCCCGGTGACCGCCGCGGAGATCGCGCGGATCTGGACGACGCCCGCCTCGATCTCGCAACGCGCCTGCGCGCAGTCGACCGCGGCGACGGCCTCGGGATGGGCGAGCGGGAGGCGGCCGAAGCCGCCGCTCAGATCGACGGCGGTCGTCGCAGCGGGGAAGACGCGATCCACCACGACGCGCGCCGGGCGCAACGGCGCAAAGCCCGACAGCTGCTCGGCGGCCGCGGCGGCGCCCGTCCCGGACGCGGGCGGCGGCGCCCAGGCGAAGCGGACGTCCGGCGGCAGCGTGCGGGGAATCGAGAAGGTACAGCGCTGGTGTTTTCCGGCGGCAGCGGGATCGAGGCAGACGTCTGCTCCACTGACGTGCGCTCCACTGACATGCGTGCCCTCCCAGCGCAGCCGCGATCCCAGCAGGCGATCCCCTTCGAGCTCGAGTCGTCCCTGGTCGGGATACAGCACCACGCTGCCCGGATCGATCTCGGTCGACGCGTGCGGCGTCTCGGCAATCGCGGTGCGCGCCAGGGCGGCGACGAACAGCAATGAAGCCACGAGGTGGAGCGATGGCCACCGTCGTTCGAGCACGCGACCGAGTCTAGCATCCGCGCTCGAAGGCGCCTGGGGCGAGCTCGCCAGCCCCATCATCCAAGACAGAGGAGCGGACCTCGCGGACCGACAGTGGGGCAGCGCATTCTCGCTTGCCAGCCCGCCAGACCGTCCTTAACGGATACGACGTCGGCGATGGGCGGCTCGGGAGGTCGTTTCAAGGAGTGGGCCCCGTTCGGGATCGTCGTGAAAGGTGACTTCCGACTGCTGTGGATCGGCGAGGCGATCTCGCAGGTCGGCGACAGCCTCAACCGCGTCGCGTTGCTCTGGTTCGTGTACCAGACCACATGGCGGCGGTCACCGCGGGAATGTCGATATTCGGATGGGCCGCGGAGCACCTGAGCAATAATTTCACGATGGTCGGCATCGGCAGCATTCTGCTCATCAGTGCCGCCGGGGTCGCGATGGTCAGGCGGGCGGAGACCACGCGCCGGCTGGTCGAGAACTTGGCCCGTCAACCATGAGCAAGGCGCGCCGCTCGCCGTCGGCTCCGCCGGCCTATGACCCGCAACTGACCTTGCTGGTCAAAGAAGCGCCCCCAGGTGACGGCTGGCTCCATGAGGTCAAGCTGGACGGCTTCCGCATCGGGTGCGCCGTGAGAGACGGACGGGCGACGTTGCTCTCGCGGCGCGGAAAGAATTGGACCAACCAGTTTCCGGCGGTCGCCGCTGCGGCCGCTCGCCTGCGGGCGCGCGAGGCCCTCCTCGACGGTGAGGTAGCCGCGTTCCTGCCGGATGGACGGACGTCGCTGCAGGCGATGCATGACGGCGCGAAGATCGCCTACTTCGTCTTCGATCTGCTTCATCTCGACGGCGAAGACCTGACCGCACGCCCGATCGAGGAACGAAAGAGTCAGCTGAGAGTCCTGCTCGGGCGCCGGCCGCCGGCGCCGCTCCGCTACGTCGAGCACCTGGTGGGCGACGGCGGCAAGTTCTTCGCTCAAGCGTGTCGCCATGGCCTCGAAGGGATCATTTCGAAGGCGGCGGGCTCCGTCTATCGGTCAGGCGCTCGCAATGCGACCTGGCAGAAGGTGAAGTGCGTCCTCCGACAGGAGTTCGTCGTCGGTGGCTACGAGCGCTCGACCCTCGGAGGTCTGGGCGCGCTCTGGCTCGGTTACTACGACGCCGAGGGCCGGTTGCTCTTCGCTGGAAAGACAGGCACCGGATTCCAGCGCGACGCTCGTCGCCTGCTGGAGGCGTTCCAGCGAGTCGAGCGGGCGACGGCTCCGTTCGTCGGGGCGCTGCCGAAGGGGGCCAAGCTGCGGGACGCAATCTGGCTGGAGCCGCGGCTCGTCTGCGAGGTCGCCTTCATGGAATGGACTCATCACGGCCACGTTCGTCACGCCTCGTATCAAGGTATCCGCCCGGATAAGAGCCCGGTGGAAGTCGTCCGCGAAATCCCGGGAAAGCTCCCCGTGTTGCCCAAGCATCTTCGCTAGCGCGCGCGAGCGTCGCCAGGCTTTCAGGGACTTCTCTGGGGACTTCTTTTAAGGGACGCTGGTCTTTCCGGTGTTCTGGTCGTGAGTTCCGGCGCGCTTTTGGGCTCGGGCCATGTCCCGGAGCGCTTGCTCGGCGGCGCGAGCCCAGACGTGTTCTCCAACCCTGGACCACCCTCCTCCACCCTGCACCGTGGTCGTCGATTCACCGTCTCGGTCGCGCGTGTCGCGATCCTCGTTCATGGCGCCCAGAAATTATGAGCGCCCTTCGTCGGTGACAGTCCGTGTTCGAACGAATCGCTCCACTTTTCAGAAGAGCCCGTAGGGGGCACGAACGCACATCGAGAGCCTGTGTCGGTGACGCAACTGCTCACCAACTTCGTGGATCAGCGGTCTCGAGAGGCGCTTCGGGAGGCGCTAGCTTCGTGGGTCGGAGCGCGGCGCGATGGAAGCCGCATCGAGCGGCGTGAGCATCTCGCCGGTCAGCAAGAGTCTGCGAATGACCGCGGCTTGGTCCGACTGCGTCTCCTGCTTCTCTAGGAAGCGCAGCTTCGTGTCCCCGATCGTGCTCTTCGCGAGCTGGCCAGCCAAGGTGGCGCTCTCTTCCAGGGCGCGGACCGATGCCCAGAGAGCGCGCTCGACCTCCTCGGCCTGCTCGGCCGCCACGCTCTCCAGCGAAAACGAATGCCCGACGTGGCAGCGGAAGGACCGGAAGCCCCCCAGCGTAACCTCGGTGAGCTTGCCCTGGCAGACTGGACAGACGATATCGGCGGGGAGGCCAAGCTTCTCTCCCTCGAGCTTTGGAATTTCCGGCGAAAGAGCCGACGGGATGGCCGCGGCCGGTTCCGAGACAAACCGCCGGATCAGATCGGGTAGAGCCGTCAGGCTGGCGACCTCGTCGACCGCCACATGAGCGATTGCACTCTGCGGCATGTCAGGCACGGCCGCTTCCTTCGGATCTTGTACGAGCGCTACGCCCCCCCGCGCCTTGATCGAGAGCAGCCCGGCGGTGCCGCAGTCGAGGTTGCCGGTCAGGACGACCCCGACCACCCGCGAGCCGTAGGCGATCGAAGCGGTCCGAAACAGAGCGTCCACCGACGGCCGAAAGCCGTTTTCTTTGGGACCTCGGAGGACCTGCACGTATCCGGGACGGAGCATCAGGTGGGTGTCTGGCGGTGCCACGTAGATCCGGCCGGGAACGATTGCCTCCCCATGAATTGCATGTCGTGCCGGCAACTTGCCGCGGCTGGCGAGAATCTCCGGAAAGGAGCTTTTGAATCCCGCCCGCAGATGGACGACCACGAAGACAGCCGCGGCCAGGTCGGCCGGCAGCTCCGCCACCAAGGCGGATACGGCGGCTATTCCCCCTTCGGAGGCACCGATCACCACGAGGTCGTGGCCTTGCACCACGAGGTCGTGGCCTTGGTGCGGCGTATCTGTTCGTGATCTGAGCATGTCTTTCAGTGATCGGAGCGGGCTCGTTGGCATGGTAGTCACGCGCCCTCTCCACCGGGAGGCCTCGGCTTTCCAAGCAGGCGCAATGGCGCCTACCTCGAGCGCAAATGCCTAGGGGCTGGCCATGATGATGGGACGTCTCACATTCAGTGCTGGGAGGACTCGACATGGTGTTCATTCTTGCAATGGCGACAGAACCTCAGGACGCCGTCGTGAACCGAGCTGCGGTCGAGGCGCGCGAAGGCGCACCTGCCGCACAGCGCGCGTCTTCGTTCGCCGGATGGCGCGTGGTCGCGCAATCGGGCGCGGGCACCGGGGCGAGCGGCTCCGGAACCTCTGGTGGAGGGATGGGACCGGCGACCGGAGGCGCCTCCAACAGCCCGAGCAGCGGAGCTCAGGGAACCAGCGGAACGGAAAATGGATCGACGGGGACGAATGGTTCCCCGAGTGGCACGAATGGCATGAACGGCACGAGTGGGTCCTCTGGAGCTGACACCAGCGCGCCCGGCAGCTCAGGGATGACGAATCCCCCGAGCGGCTCGTCTGGTTCGACCGCGCCGGCGCCCGGCTCGACGCCGAGCACCCCCGATCAACCGAGCGGCGGGACGCCGTCCACGACTTCGCCGGGGAGCAGCGCGGGCACAACGCGATAGCCGAGCCCGCGGCAAAGCGGTGGAGCGGGCCACCCCGTGGTCATGGACGGGCGAGGTGGCCTGTTCTTTTGCGCTTCTTGGGCTTCTTGGGCTTCTTGGGCTTCTTGGGCTTCGCGAGCAGCCGGCGTTTCGTCGGGGACCGCCTGGGCAGACGCAACGTGAAGACGGTTCCGGTGCTGGGAGAGACGATCGCGGTCAAGGTGCCGCCCAGCGCCGCGGCCCTCTCCGCCGGGCCCGGCAGGAGGGGCCGGCGCTTTGTCGTTCCCACCCAACCGAGGCTGTGCACATCGAGCCGGACGTGTCGGCTCATGCCGGTGACGACCAGGGTAATCGGCGCTGCCAGGTCGGCATGAGCGAAGGTTCGTGAAACGAGGTGGGAGACGATGGGGAGCAGCAGGTCGCGGTCCCAGGCGCCACGCGGATCGCCGAAGGCTCGGCAATTGATCAGGCGGCGGTCCCCAGCCTGCTGTCTCCGATCGGCCAGCTGACAGCAGATCTGATAGAGGTCGACGAGCTCGGTGGTCTCGACGCCCGGCGGATCGGCGTAGTCAGGGCTGTAAGGCGGCGAGACGAAGTCGTCGACGACGTCAGCGAGCAGACGCGTCGCCACCTCGACGCGCTGGACGGCCGCCAGCTGGTGCTCGGAGAGCGAACCGGACGACAGCAGGTCTTCCGTCGACAGCCGGAGGGCGGCGATCGGAGTGGCGACGTCATGGGCGAGGTCGCGGAGCGTGCGTTCCCGCCGAGGCGAGCTTCGCTTCCGTCCGTTCGGCGATCGCTTCATCTTATGATATGACGCCAGTCGACATGAAGCGGCGTGGCGGCGGCCGAAAAGCCTCTCCGAAGCCGAAGCCAACCCCTCGACGGCGTCGAATCCGTCCCGGCGCTGGCGAGGAGGCAGAGAGCGCTCGATTTCCTGTCGTGGGTGTCGGAGCCTCGGCGGGTGGGCTGGAAGCTTTCTCCAAGCTTCTGAAGAAGATTCCAGCCCAGACACCGCTGGCCGTCATTCTCGTCCAGCATCTCTCCCCCAGCCACGAAAGTCATCTCCCCGAGATTCTGGGCACCTCGACGACGCTGTCTATCCGGCAGGCCCGCGATGGGATGGCGATCGAGCGGGGGCATGTTTACGTCAATCCGCCCGACGCGCGGATGGGGATCGCCGACGGGAAGCTGCAGATCCGGCAGCGGCCGATCGACAAGAGCCAGTACACGCCGATCGATTACTTCTTCGGGATGCTGGCAGCCCAATACCAGGAGCGTGCCATCGGGATCGTCCTGTCGGGTACGGCCTCCGACGGGGCGCTCGGGCTCGGTGCCGTGAAGGCTGGGGGCGGGATCACGTTCGTGCAGGATCCGGCGGAGGCCAAGTTCGACGGCATGCCGCGGGCGGCGATCGCGGCGGGCGCGCCGGACGCCGTCCTGACGATCGACCGCATCGCCGCGGAGCTGGTCCGCCTCTGCCGCCACCCATTTCTCCTCGACGTTCGTTCGCAGACGGCAGAGGACGATCAACCGTCCGCCAATTTGCGGCAGGTGTTCCAGATTCTTCGCAAGGCCTCGGGCGTCGACTTCACTCACTACAAGCTCCCCACGATCATGCGCCGAATCCAGCGGCGGATGGCGGTCCACCGGCTGGTCGATCTCGAGAGCTATACGGCCATGCTCCAGCAGCAGCCGCAGGAGGCCGACCAGCTCTACGAAGATCTCTTGATTCACGTGACCGGGTTCTTCCGCGAGCCGGAGGCCTTCGAGACGCTCAAAACAGAGGTCTTCCCCAAGATCCTGGCGGCCCGCAAAGGTGACGGACCCCTTCGGGCCTGGGTCCCCGGCTGCTCCTCGGGGGAAGAGGTCTACTCGCTGGCCATCGCGCTGCACGAGTTTCTTGGCGACAGGTCCGACACGCTTCCGTTTCAGATTTTCGGAACTGACGTGAGCCAGCGGATGATCGACCAGGCGCGGGCCGGGGCCTTTCTGGAGACGGGACTGCAGGGCATCGAGGCGGGGCGGCTGCGGCGCTTCTTCACCACCGGGGACGGCAAGTACCACATCAGCAAGGCGCTCCGCGAGCATTGCGTGTTCTCGCGTCAGGATTTGACCCGCGATCCGCCATTTTCAAAGCTGGATCTCATCGTCTGCCGGAACCTGCTCATCTACCTCGGCTATCCGTTGCAGCGGAAGGTGATGACGGTGTTTCACTATGGGCTCAAGCCGACCGGATTTCTGATGCTCGGCCGGTCCGAGACCACCGGTGCGCATGCCGACCTCTTCTCGCTCGTCGACAAGAAGCAGAAGATCTACGCGAAGAATCCAGGGGTCCCGACCGGGCAGATTGAGTTCTCGGCTTCGATCCCCAGCAGGCGCGCGGACGTGTCCACGCCTTCGCCGCGGTCGTCCAGCACCGCGCGAGACGACGCGACCGGGATCGAGGTCAACCGGATGATCCTCGATCGCTATGGCCCGCCCGGCGTCCTCGTCGACGGTGACTTCCATATCGTCCGCACGCGCGGACGAACGGGCCGGTACCTGGAGCTGGCGAGCGGTGAGCCCAAGTTCGATCTCCTCCAGATGGTGCGCGAGGGACTGCTCCAGGGCCTGCGGGCCGCCTTGCGCGAGGCCCGCGCGAAGAACCACCAGGTCCGCAAGGAGAACATTCACGTCCGCTCGAACGGCGACACGCACGTGATCAACCTGGACGTGACGCCCGTTGGACCTGCAGAAGACCGCCGCTTCATGGTGCTGTTCGAGGAGCAGTCACCGGCCAAGCGGCCCGACGATTCGGCTCTCGAACCGAGGGGCGGCAAGCGGGCCGGCAAGCCTGCGCGCACAGCCGAGACGGTCAAGCAGCTCGAGGCGGAGCTGGTCGCCAACCGCGAGTACCTGCAGTCGATCATCGAAGACCTGGAAGGATCCAACGAGGAGCTGCAGTCGGCGAACGAGGAGATCCTCTCCAGCAATGAAGAGCTGCAATCGACCAACGAAGAGCTGGACACGGCGCGGGAGGAGCTGCAATCGACCAACGAGGAGCTGAACACCCTCAAC
This sequence comes from Polyangia bacterium, assembly GCA_036267635.1. GTDB lineage: Bacteria > Myxococcota_A > Polyangia > Fen-1088 > Fen-1088 > JADGRB01. The sequence goes on from DATAVR010000109.1 coordinate 71,344, forward strand.
GAGGAGCTGCGCTCGCGCAATGACGAGCTGTCGCGGGCCCACGGCGATCTGGCGAACCTCCTGGCCAGCATCCAGATCGCCATCGTGATGGTGACGACCGATCTGCGCATCCATCGCTTCACGCCGGCCGCCGAGAAGATGCTGAACCTCATCCCCGGCGATCTGGGGCGTCCGATCGGTCACATCAAGCCGAACATCCAGTGCCCCGACCTCGAGGAGCTGATCGCCCAGGCGATCGACACCGTCGCGGTCCGCGTGCGAGAGGTGACGGATCGAGAGGGGAACGTGTACGAGCTGCGCATCCGCCCCTACAAAAGCGTCGAAAACAGGATCGACGGCGCGGTGCTCACGCTCATCGATCTGTCTGCGGCCAAGGTCGGACACCGGCTGGGACAGGCAGTCATGGACGGCGTCGGCGAGCCGATCTTGCTCGTCGACGATCGTCTGAAGGTCGTGCGGGCCAACGGCGCTTTTGGCGAGATGTTCCGGCTATCGCCGTCGGAGGTGGTCGGCCGTTCGTTGGCCAGCCTGGGCAGATGGTGGGACAATCCCACACTCGGCCGCTCGCTCCAGAGCCTCCTCACCGGCCACAGTCCCACCATGGAAGTTCGACTGGACGGGGAGCTCGGCTTGGACGAGAAGAAAACCAGGCTGGCAATTCAAGCCAGGCGAATCGAATTCGATGGTGCCGGGTCAGATTTGGTCTTAGTGATAGTGCGGAGCTTTCCGGAGGGGAAAGGTGGGTAGGGGGTAGGTGGGTAAGCCGGTGGACAAGACGTCGAAAGGCGAGCGAGCGGCGGAATCGGCGCCGGCCGACTTGTCGGCGGGGATCGTCGAGCTCTACCAGAGCGCCCCGGTCGCCTACCTGACGCTCGACGGTCAGGGGGTCGTTCGCGATCTCAACCGGTGCGCAGCCGAGCTCCTGCGGGTCGATCGGCAGCTTGCGGTGGGATTGCCGTTCAGGCTCAGCGTGGCGACGAACGACCGGCGCGAGATCGCCGCGCATTTCTCGCGCTTTCGTGAGAGTGGTCACGCCGTCAGCGAGGTGCGCTTGAAGCGCGGCGACGTCGAGACGGAGGTCAGCCTCGAGAGCCGCCGGACCGCCCTCGGCCACGACCTCTGCTTCATGACGGTCCTCGACATGAGCGATCGACGGCGGGCGGACCGAGATCAGGTCCGGATGGCGAAGGCGGAGCATGAGGCGCGGCAAGTAAGCGCTGTCCAAGATCAGTTTGTCGCCATGTTGAGCCATGAGCTCCGGACTCCGTTGGCGCCCATCTTGGCCGCGGTCACCACCCTGGAGAAGGAGACTCGGGTCGTCCCGTCGGTCGCTCGGCTCTACGAGATCATCCGGCGCAACGTCCTGCGGGAGGCGCGGCTCGTCGACGATCTGTTGGACGTCAGCCGGATCAGGAGCGGCAAGGTGCGGCTGCAGCGGGAAACGACGGACCTCCACCTGGTCGCGCGCGAGGCAGCGGAGATGCTGGCTGGGGAGGCGACCGCGCGCCGGCTCTCCGTGAGGCTCGAGCTCGATGCGCGGCATCACTGCGTCTCCGGCGAGCCGTCGCGTCTGCGGCAAGTGTTTGCCAACCTGCTCAAGAACGCGGTGAAATTCACGCCGGAAGCGGGCGAGGTCGCGCTCCGGTCTTGGAACAATGGCCACGCCATCGTGGTCGAGATCAGCGACACGGGCATCGGCATCGAGCCGGGCGCGCTGGACCGGATCTTCGAGCGCTTCGAGCAGCTTCCCGTTCCTGACGGTGTCCAGGGCGGAGGCCTCGGTCTCGGACTGGCCATTTCGCGCGCGATTGTCGATCTGCACGGCGGGACCATAGTGGCCCACAGTGCCGGTCGGGGCAGAGGCTCACGCTTCCTGGTGGAGATCGACGCATTGCAAGCGGAGGTGAGGCCGAAGTCCGAGCTGGCGCACCGCCAGCCGCCGGCCCGGGCCCCGCGGCTGCGTGACGCGGAGATCCTGATCGTGGAGGACGAGCCAGATCTCGCGGAGGCCCTGTCGATGTTGCTGGAGTCGGAGGGCTACCGCGTGCAGACGGCGCCCACGGCCGCGGCGGCGCTGGCCGCGAAGCTGGACAACGTGCATCTGGTCATCAGTGACATTGGGCTGCCGGACCTCGACGGACGGCAGCTGCTTCCGCGCCTCAAGTCCAAGCAACCGATGAAGGCCATCGCCTTGAGCGGTTACGGCACCGAGGCTGACCTTCGCGCCAGCCTCGACGCCGGGTTCGATCGTCACCTCACCAAGCCGGTCGAGATGCACGTCCTCTTGGAGGCGGTCGATCTGGCCTGCTCGGAGACTCGGCCCACCGCCCACCGTTCTCGAGTCCGCTCGAAACCGTCATCGGCGTCGAAGCGGACCGCTCGATGAGTCGGGGGCCGTCAGCCGTTCACATCCGACGGATGCGCAGGTAGCGGACCAGGTCGGGCATGGCTCGAAAGAGCAGCAACCCGGCTCCCAGGGCCGCCAGGCCGAAGACGATGTAGTCGGAAAGGGACCCGCTGTTCTTGATCCTGTGCATCACGCTTTCTCCTCCACCGCCACCGGGACCGCGATCCCAAGTTGTCTCGCGATCGTCGCGCGGATCATGTTGCCCGCTCTCGGCAGGGCGTCTTCGACCGCCGGGCTCAGCCCCATTCGCTCGCCGATGAAGGCCGGCTCGCACCCGACGATCAGCGTGGGCGGCGGCTCGCCGCCCAATGTTCGTACCGCCGCCAAGACCGTCTCGACGCTCATGCCGTGGGCGTCGGGGATCTCGTTCGGCGAGACAGCGGCTTCGTTCGGGTCGTTCGGCTTGTTCGGCTTGTTCGGCTCGTTCGGGTCGATGAGATAGAGGGTCCCCGGTGCCTCGCCGCGACTGACGGCATCGACCACCACCAGCAGCTCCGGCCGATCGAGCAGCGCGTAGGCGAGATGAAGCGAGCGAATTCCGACGTCGGACACCGTCACGCCGTCGGGGAGCGGCCCGCGGGCCAGCCGGCGCACCACCTCCACCCCGAACCCGTCGTCGCCGAGGAAGACGTTGCCGATTCCCGCGACCAACACCCGGGCGGTCATGCCGCTCCGGCTCCCTCGGACGAATCGAGGACTTCGATCTCGTCCGGCGAGAAGTAATGGAACCGGCGCTGCCAGCGGAGGATCTCTCTGGCCGGATCGTCGTCGATCGTGACGGCCAGACAGTCGCGATCCTCCACGTCGCGCATGACGGCTTCGACGGTCGCGGTCAGCCCGTCGAGAAACATATCCTGGGCGTCGGTGCGGCGCGCGCCCGGCCGCAGCCGTACGCGCGTGCCGGGTCCCACCGACACGCCACCGACCTGGAGCTGGGACGGCCCCAGACTCTCGTCATGGGTCGGTCGCAGCTCTCGTGAGATCCCGTGAAGCCGGGCCATCTCGTCCGGGCCGAGCTTCTCCACGCTGTCCAGCAACTTCCCCAAGCGCTGGTCGGTGGCGCGCATCTCGCGCTTCTCGTCGTCCGTGAGGGTCAGGATCCGGAGCGTGAGGATCTCGTCGATCTCGGTGGCGTCGAAGAGATCTCGCGGGCTCTCCGGCGCCACCTGGGGGTGATCGCCGAGGATCACCGGCGCCGACAACAAGAGATCGTGGCGTGCGGGCGGACCGGCCAGCACAGGATAGGTTCGGATGTTCCGGCAGACCGCGGCCCCGGCGGCCGCCCACTCGGGCGGATCGATGAGCGAGACGAACGCGCCGTCCGAGGCCGCGAGGAGGAGGTGAGTGCCGAGGAGGGAGCCGGGGAGCGCTTCGTCTCGGGCGGCGCCGGCCGATACCCAGGCGCTGACGTTCTCGACCCGGACAGAGAGCCGCACCAGGGGCCGGGTCGTCTCCGCAATCAGCGCGGCCGAGAGCCGCACCACCCCGAAGACGGGCCACTTTCGATAGGCGAGCTCGCCGGTGAGATCCGTTCCCCCTTCGAGCTGGAAAGGGACGACCTGCTCGCCGTCGATCAACGCTGCGATCGAAAAGCCGAAGTCGATCTCGACGGTCTCGCCTTCATCCCAGGGAACGAACCCTACGTCGCCGTTCGTCTGCCGGCGGCGAAGCTGGAGAAAACGGACCTTTCCCTCGAGACGAGCGGCAGGCCCCTTCGGCGCGATCAGGCACTGCGTCTCCTGCCACCAGGGATCGCCGCCACCGCCTTCACTCCAGGCACGCGGGGCGAGCACGCCAAATTGCCAGCGGAGCTGGTTCTTGGGCGACGAGGCCCGGTAGGGATAGAGCGCGTACCCCTCGAAGAGGACGGCGTCAGCCACTGCCCGCGCGTCGTCGAAGGTCACGCTGCTGCTCCGCTTTGCGCCCGCAGATCGGCGAAGAACGACTCGATCTCCTGCCAGGCGCGGTCCCCGCCGTGAAAGCCGGTCCAGTGGACGCGCACCTTCCCGACGAGCTGGTAGCAGACGTCGATGGGCGCCAGAAACAGCTGGAACGGGCGACCGAGCCGCCCGTAGACCAGGAGCGCCTCGACGTCAGGCTCTGCGGCGGCGACCAGGGGCGTCGCCGCGGCCACCGGGGCGAACGCCTCGAGCGGCAACTGCGATTCGGCGGCGCCAGCCGGGCTCGGATAGAGCGCCACCCAGCGGCCAAGGCTGGAGTTGAAGAAGATGAAGGCGAGCCGCACGGGGATCTGCAGCGCGTTCCACTGGGCGTCGTCGAGAGAGAAGGTCGCATCGGTCAGCACCCGGGTCGGGACGGTGCGATAGCGACCTGCCGCGCCGGCCTGGCCGAGACCGCAGCCCGAACAGGCGCAAAGGATCAGCCGCCTTTCGAGATCGACGAGATGACGATGGCGGTGCTCGTCGATCGGCTCGGCGCACATCTCGCAACGCTCGCCGGCGCGCGCGACCGGACGCCAGGTCCGGGCGAAAGGTGCGAGAGAGGCGAGCGCGTTCATGGCCGGTCGCTCGTCTTGGCACCCCGGCCGTGGCTGAGATCGATCTGAATCAGGCCAGCGACCGGCTGCTGGGATGTCGGCGGCTCGCGCTCAGGGCCCGGATCGAGGGCGCGGGCGGCGCCCGGATCGGGATGGACGCCGTGCAGGAGCAGCAGACTGGAGACCAACGGATCGGCGGTCACGCGTGCCTTGGCCGAGTCGTCCAGGCGGTCGCCGAAGATCTGCATGAGAGCCGCGAGTCCCGCGCCGTAGAGGTGAATCAAGCGACGGACGAGCTCCTCGGCACGTTCCCGAACGGGTTCGCCGCCAATCGTAGCGAGATCGTCGATGAGCTGGGCGATGCGCTCGCCCTCGCGGCGCAGCTCGGCATCGTCGGTCGTCATGCTCTTGCGCTCGCCACCTGGGAGACGAGCCAGTCGCAAAACGGCGCCATCCCGGTCCCCGTCTTGGCGGAAAGCTGAAAGATTCGCAGCGCGGGGTTGACGCGCGCGAGGTTGGCCAGACATTGCGCCAGGTCGAAATCGAGATGGGGGAGCAGGTCGATCTTGCTGAGGACCACCACGCCGGCCGCCCGGAACATGTGCGGATACTTGAGCGGCTTGTCCTCTCCTTCGGTGACGGACATAAGGACTATCTTGGTGCGCTCGCCGAGATCGAACAGGGCGGGGCAGACCAAGTTGCCTACATTTTCAATCAGGAGCAGCGAACCGTCCGCGGGATTGAGGTCGGCCACTGCCCCCCGCACCATCCCGGCGTCGAGGTGGCACCCCGTGCGAGTGTTGATCTGAACGACCGCGGCGCCGGCGGCACGTACCCGGTCGGCGTCGCGCGCCGTCTCCTGGTCTCCTTCGATCACGGCCAGCCGGATCCTTTCGCGGAGCCGGACGATCAAGGACTCGAGCAACGACGTCTTTCCGGACCCTGGCGCGCTCGTCAGGTTGAAGACGGCCAGACGCCGCACCGCAAAGACCGCGCGATTGTCGCGCGCAAGCGCGTCGTTCTTGGCCAGAATGTCCATCTCCAGCCTGACCGTTCGTCCGCCATCGTCGTTTGCGGGACTATGGGGGTGAGGGTGGTCATGGACGTGCGGATGAGCGTGGTGGTGGTCG
>DATAVR010000110.1:0-20809 GCA_036267635.1 Polyangia bacterium
CTCCTTTGAGATAGCGGCCAGCCTTGTCAACGACACCGTCGACAACAAGAAAATGCAGGTCCAGCGTGATTGTGCCGATCCCGGCAGTCACGAATGCCGACGATGGGTAGCCTTCGTCCCCTCCCTCTGGGTCGAATCGCGTGAGATTGGCAGCCCGACGCCCGATCCCGACGGGCCCGTCAATTCAGCTCCGTCTTCGCCGGACGTCGGCATCCGGTTGGAAGACCTCCCCACCATCGGAAAGCCCGGCGAGCCGATCCCGGCACGACACCGTCCGAAGCATCACCGCCAGTAGCCGCGAATCAGTCAGGTCCGTTCAACCCCCGAACGACCGTGCCATCGCGGCGGCCTGTTCTTGGAGAGCGTTGGCCGCCGCAGCCTCGGCGGGGTCGCCGGAGCGCACCGCCCCACTGACCTTCGCCCAGCTCCGCTCCCTCAGATCGAGGAAGGCCTCGGTCGCGACGACGCGCTCTCTCGCTCTCCCTCTCAGTCGCCGCAAACCTTGCAGGCGCCTCAGGTGGTCCCGCCAGGGGGGCCGCACCTGCTCGTCCACGATTTTGACGAAGTCGGCATCGGAGATCTGGCGTGTTTTCCGCCGCCAGTGCGCTGATTCGTAGAGGTCCAACGTCTTGGCTTGCATCACGTAGAGCTCGGCCATCTCAGTCCCGAGGTCGATGGTGCGGGGCGTGAAAACCAGAGCGAGCGCCGCGACCGCGAGACCACCTCCCAAAAGCGAGAGGTTGCGACCGAGAGCGCCAGACGCGGTCGGTGTCCCGAACGGGCGCGCCAAGAGGCGGCCGCCGCAAAGACCCGCCAGAAGTCCACCCAAGGCCGTCGCCAGATCGACGCCGCTCAGAAGCCCGCCCAAGGGTGTCGTCAGATCGACGCCTCCTCGAAGCGCTCCCAAGATGGCGGTCACGATGGCCAGTAGCACCGCCGCGCCCTGCAACCGCGCCACCACCTCGGGTGCCACCGAGCCGCGGTTGACGTAGAGGTAGCCGAGGAAGACGCCGCACACGCCGAACACCGCGGCGGAAGCACCCAGCGCCGGGACGTACGGATTCCAGGCGATCGACGCGACCGAGCCACAGAACGCCGAGACCAGATAGGCGATCAGAAAGCCCCAGCTGCCGACCAACCGCTCGATGACAAAGCCGGCGTTCCACAGCACGACCATGTTCAGCACGAGCTGGAGCACGCCGAGATTCAGAAACGCGCTCATCAGGAGACGCGAGGGATCGCCCCCCGTCGTGAGCGACCCGTAATTGCCGCCCCAACTGATGAGATCGGCGGCCGCGGGGCTCCAAGGATCGACGCCCCCGATCGTCATTGCCACGAACGCCAGCGCGTTCAGGCCGACCAGCAGCGGCGTCGCCCAAGCGTTCGGGGTCTGCGCGGCCAGGGCAGTGATGAACTCGGAACCGGTCCCACTCGGGAACGACGCCTCCCAGGGGCGAAGGCGCTCCTCCGCGGACCACTTACCGCCGTACCCGTCACCCATGGTCGCTTCTGCTTACCCCGGGGAACGGGCCAGAGTCGAGAGCCCGGTCACGGCTCGGGGCGCAGCACCTTTTGTGACGAGAACATAAAGGACGTGAAGGCTAAGGGGACCACCACAACGCCCAGAAGTGCGAGCTCATTTAGCTCAGCGATTAGGCCGACCACGACGGCACCGGCTCCGGCGAAGGCCAGACCGAGCGCAATGGCCCGCCTGCGACGCGAGCCACGACGAACCACTATCCTCGGCCGCCCAAACGTCGGCGTGAGCTTCGCCCGAAACACGCCCAATTGATCGTCGCTCGCGAGAAACCGCCAGACGAAGGCGAAGCCGACCGCATACAGTCGCACCTCTCCTTCGCCGAGGGCCCACATCCGAAGATCGCGCCGATTCACGGCTGGGCCCCCTGCGCCGACGAGCAGTTGGTCTTTCTCGAACACGATCTCGCGACGCCCGAGCCACCGATAGGATCGGAGCCCCAGCACGAGAGCGATGACGACAACGATCGAGAAGGCGCCCACCAACACGCTGAGAGGGAGGCCAGGCACCCGACGGCCGAAAAGCGAGAGGGCGACGCCCGCCAACGCGGCCACCTGAAACGCCCTGAACCTCGGGATGTCCATCCGCCTGACCTCGACGGACATTCGATCGGCGATCATCGCAGCTGATGCTATCCCGATCGAAAAACCATTCAGCTGAGAATTTCTTCGCCACGCGCGTCCGGCCGGCGCCATTCTCTGAGTTCGACGCATCAATGCCACGCCATCTGACGCCGAGATCGAAGGCTGCTCAGGGTACGCACTCGGACCTGGATGGAGCCCGGGGCGCGCTGCGCGGATCCTGGCGACCGCTTTCACTCCCGAGCTGACCGGGATAGCCTCCTCGGACATGAGCACCGCCAGACGCGCCCGCCCGCTGTCCCCGGCCGCCTCGCGGCCCAGCGCCGTCCGCCTGGCCCCGGCCGATCTTCGAATCGTCGAGGGTCCCATCATCGCGGTCTTCGCCGATGGCCGAGTCAAGCTGGTCAAGCGCGCGGGCGCCACCCTCCTCTGCCGCTGCCCGCCGCACGTCAACGTCGTGACCGCACGTGGCTCGCGCGTGGCCCACATTCAGGGCGGCACGGTTCGGATCAACTAGCCCCCAGGATCGCGTTGCCTCTCCGGAGCTGGACAAATCAGATCCTGATCCGGTCGGGCCGCGCTGCGAGATTGTGGCAGAATTTAGGGCCGGTGGACGCGGGGCTCTACAAGCTCCAGCAGCTGCGACTACGCTACCTGCCGCCTCTCGAGCCGATATGGCTTTCGAGCAAATCGCTCTTACGTCCCGTGAAGTGTCGGCCGCGGACCAGCGATTTCGACGTCTTCTGCCAGATCTTTGCGCATCGGGAGTACCGCTGCCTGGACGACGTCGCAGATCCGCAACTGATCATCGATTGCGGGGCCAACGTCGGCTATTCCGCAGCCTATTTCCTCTCCCGGTTCCCGACCGCCCGTCTGATTGCGGTCGAGCCCGATCCGGGGAATTTCCAGGTTCTCCGGGACAATCTCGCTCCCTATGGCAGTCGTTGCACGGCGCTTGCCACCGCCGTCTGGTCCGGCCCGAGCGAGCTCGTTCCGAGTGATCAGCAATTCCGGGATGGCCGTGAGTGGGCGCGGAGGGTACGCGCAGCGAAGAAAGGAGAGCAAGCGACGATGACCGCAGTCGACATCGGATCTCTGCTCTCAGGATCCGGCGCCCAGCGTATTTCGATCCTGAAGGTCGACATCGAAGGTTCTGAGACTGAGGTGTTCTCGAAAAATTACGAAGGGTGGATCGACAGGGTCGATAACCTGGTCATTGAGATTCACGACCAGGCGGCTTACGAGGTGGTCATGAAGGCCATCGCCGGCCGGGGATTCACGACCACTCGATGTGACGAGCTATTCGTCTGTCGTTCATCGACCCGACGGGCGAGCGAATCACGGTAAGTGGGAACGCGCGCCGACTCGATTGCGATGCATCAAGAGGTGACCCGCCTCAGAAACGATGCCACTGCCCGCCGGTGCGCCAGCATCCGCGCGGGGAACGCTCGGAGGTGGTGGAGCGTTCCTTCGCGCTTCCAGCGCTCGAAGGCCGGGAGGGCCGTCTCCTCGAGGATGGTGACCCACTGCTGGACGAGCGCATCGTCGTCGTGAGCGGCGGCTGCGCGTCTTCCCTCGGCGCGCAGCCGTTCGGCGGCGGCGGGATCATCGCGCAGGCGTCGAACCGCCGCGACGACCTCGGCGGGGCTCGTGACCTCGAGATAGTCGACGCCCGGCCGGCCGATCTGGCGGCATGCCGATTCGACTCCCATGATCGGGATGCACCCCGCCCGCCAGGCATTGATCATCTTGGTTGCCGGCTTTATCGACAGCACGAGCTCGGAGACCTGCCGCACGGCCAGCACCGCGTCCACCGCCCGGTAGTCGACCCATTCGTCGGGCCGGAAGCGCGGTTCGAGCGCGACGCCCATCGCGCTCAGCGCCGCCCGCATCCGCTCATCCCGATAAGGCGGCGCCAGATAGTTTTGGACACCGAAGTAGCCGAGCGTCGACACCAGCGCGCCGCGCGCCGGATCGCGCGGTCGAAGCCCCGGCTGCGGCCAGAGAACGACGAAGCGGTCGCGCTCGGCGTGCTCGATGCCAAGGCGGTTCTGGACCAGCCGGACATCGGCCAGCACCGGCGGCGGCCGATCTGCCTGGACCACCGCGAGGAACGGCCAAAATGGCAGCTGCTTCCAACTCGGGAGATCGTCATAGTGGACGACGTTCAAGTCGCGCGGCGACAACATGGTCGCCAGGCGGACCGGAAACCCGCGCTGGCGCAAGTGGATGAAGGTCTGCGCGATCCAGCAGTTCGGCCCGGGACCGATGTCGAGCGGAGGGTCCATCTGCGCAGGGAGCAAGTGCGGCTGTTGCCGGTTGAGCCGCGCCACGAGCGCCCGATCCCGGCGGACGAAACGGACGCGCTCAAGGCTTGGCATGCCCAAGAAGCGTACAACGGCTGCGACACTTCAACGAACGATGGTCGCTCCTTCGCGCCGAAACGCGACGAGCTCCGGGCTTGCAGCGATGGGCGTCAGCCCAGGAAGCGTCGCCAGGAGGCGGAGCGTGGGCGCGACGCGCTCCGGCTTCATCATGTTCGGGTGGACGACGATGTAGCCGACGCCCAGCTCCTCGATCTTCTGGCGCAGGTCGGCAGTCAGATCGCCGGACGGCGGGATCTCACCGGCGAGGTACATGAAGGCCGGGGAGTGGCGGTAGTAGTCGATCGCCGCGAGCGGGCTGCGGGCCACGAATCCGTTCACCAGCCGCTTGCCGTGTGTCGGCTGGTAGTAGGTGAGGATCTCGCCATCGACGCCGATCCGATCCGTCCCGTTGCGAACGCCGACCGGGACCTCCAGAAGCACCGACAATACCGGGTCTCGACCGATCTCGGCGTAGACGGGCTCGACCGGCATCTCGCGCAACAGGAAGGGCCGTTGCCATTTGAGGCGCGCGGCGTCAGCGATCGTCACCAGGCCCAGCGCAGCGATCACGGCGGCGCGCGCGCGCGGTCCGAGGCGCGCCGTCGTCGCCCGCAGAACGAGTCCCAGCGCGACGATCGCGCCGAACACGGCCGGCATCCGGAACCGATAAGGTGTCCGGAAGTTCTCCAGGCCCGGCAGATGGCGGAGGAGGGCGAACGGCATTGGAAGGTGCGTTCCCGACAGCACGGGTCCAAAGGTGAGTAGATAGAAGAACACGGCCCCGAGCGCCCAGGGGATCGCCTCGCGAACCCGGACGAGCCGCGCCAGCACGATCGGCATCGCGATCGGCAAGACCACGCCGTAGAACGTCCAAAAGAGGCCGAAGTGAAGGTAATGTTCGGGACGATCGCTGTAGTGCAGCGCCTCGACAGCCCCGGGGACGTCGTAGCCGAGGTCGTATTTCCACGGCCGCAGGTAGAGGACGTACGCCGCCGCGAGACCGGCCGACGCGAGGACGAGCATCGCCGGCGCGAGCCGCCGCAGTCGCGCCCAGCCGCCCCGACGCAGAAACCGGCTCGCCGCGAGTAACACGAGCCACATCGATCCATAGAGCGCCACCTGCTGGTCGGCAAGGAACATCGCCACCAGGCTGGTGGCGCCGACCGCAATGGTCGCGGGACGCGGGTCTTCGTCGAGATCGAGGAAGCAAGTGAGGACCGCGATCGCCGTCCAGAACGCGCTGCAGCTCGGACGCCCGGGCCCGATGTGGAAATTGATTCCGTTCATCGATGTGGCGAGGAGTCCGCAGAGGAGTGCGACCGCACGATCGCCCGTGAGGCGGCGGACCAAGCGGTAGGTGAAGTACCCGTTGAGGGTGATGGTGGCGAGAATCTGCAGATTCAGCACCCGGACCTGGCCCAGGATCGCGAAGAACGGCGCCGACAGGAGGCCATAGAGAAACCCGACCGTGTGCAGCCGCAGGTCGAGGCGGAACGGCGCGAAGATGTACGTCGTCAGGTAGGGCTTGGCGAGGTGGTGGGTAATCGCGTAGTGGATCCACCAGTTGTTCCAGAGGAACCCGAACACGTCGGTCCCTGAGCCGGGAAAAGCCGCGCCCAGACGCCATACCAGCGGATAGGTCACCCCGATCGCCACGGCGAGGTAACCGGCGAGAGCTCCCGTCTCCTCGCCGAGCCGTTGGTGGCCGCGCACCCTGGACGTCGGCGGCGGCCTTTCCATGGCCCCGTCTTCCCGCAAACGGCAGAGACCGTCAAGCGGGGAAGAGGCCTCAGGGAGCGAGCTTGAGCAACACGCCGGTGGGGTCCGCGGCGCCGAGGATCGTCACCCCCTCCACCGTTGGACCGATGTTCGCTCCCAGGTTGACGTTGGCGTAAAAGGATCCGTCCGAGCTCGCAGATGCGCCGGACCCGTAGTCGGTGCCGCTGGTGCCGATTATCTTGCTCCAAAGAGGGGTTCCGGTATCGCTGTAAGAGATCAGGGCCGCGTCGCTGCCTCCAAAGGAAGGCCCGCCGGCCGTGATGGGCCCAACGACGTTCGCAGTCACGAGGAGCTGACCCGCGCTGTTCATGGTTATGGCCGAGACCGCGTCGTCCCCGGTCGAACCGAACGAGGTCGCCCAGGCGACGCTTCCGTTGGCGTTGTTGAGCTTGGCCACGAACACGTCTACTCCGCCGAACCCGCCGACCTGGTGGGAACCCAACATGGCGGTTCCCGAGACTTGACCGGTCAGGTAGATGCCGCCCGCGGCATCCACGACGACGTTGCCGGCGGTGTCCCGTCCCGAACCGCCGAACGACTGGACCCAGACGGGCACCCCGGCGGCGGTCAGTTTGGCCACGAAGATGTCGAAATCCTGCGACTGCAACAAGCCCCCAAAGGCGGTCATGGTCCCGCTGAACGACCCGGACAGAATGATGTTGCTGCCGGTCCAAGCGATGCCCACCGGTTGCTCGAACGCGGAATCGGCGAACGTTTTCACGAGACCGATTGACCCGTCCACATCGCTCTCTTGCATGATCACGGCGTCGCGATCGCCTCCCCCCACCAGTGACTGAGCCGTCTGAGCTCTCGTCCCGTTGATCAGCGTCGGATTCTGGTCGTAGAACCCCGCGGTAAAGATCGTGTCGTTGGGGCCCAGGGTCGAGGCGACGAGGAGATCGGTACCCGGGCCGGTGAGGCGGTCCACCCACGTCGCTTGCCCCGTGGTGATCGAATACCGCCCGACGAATCCATCGTCGCCGGGGCCTCCGCCGGGCGCGAGCAGCCCGAGGCCGACATCGATCTGGTTGCAAATCGGGCTGCCGCTCGGGTCACATTTCGCCGAGCCCTCGACGATCGGCGCTCCGCCGGTGTCGAGCACGTCCAGATGTCCGTACACCGTTCCCGTCCCCGCGGGAGAGCCGGCGCCGAAGCTGGTCGAGAAGAGGTACGAGCCGTCGGAGATCGCGTACTCGGCGAGTGCGACGTCGGACGCGCCGAGCGGCGTCAGGACTGAGCCGCCGAGGTTCGCCGGCCCGCTGAGAATGCCGGTGATGGTGACCCCGACGGAGCCCTCAGCGACGCCGTAGAGAAAAACCGACGATGCCGACCTGGCCTAGAGAATCGTTCCCGGCGAGGGCGTCTGGCCCGCGTCCGTCACGCGATCGACCGCCGAGCCGTCCGCATGACCGCCACCGGTTCCCGACCCTCCTGCTCCCGCCTGTCCGGCGGCGCCGCCACCGGCGCCATGGCCGCCGTTCCCACCCAGAGTGCCGCCGCCGTTCCCACCCAAGGCACCGCCGTTCCCGCCCCCTGCCGCACCGCCGCGCGGAGCACCCCCGGCGCCCGCTCCGCCGTCAGGGTTCTTGAGGGTCGCGCTACCGCACGACACGATGCCGAAGATCAAAACAATGCTGCCAATTCTCGTCAATGTGTACAAAGTCCATATCCTTCCACTTATTTATTAGGAAACGATAACACGGCCGCGCAACGTTCCGGTCCACGTCGCGCGAAGCTTGTGCAGACTGTGGTCTTGGTTGGATTGTCGTTTGCGCCCAACCAAAGAACGGCGACGGGCGAGCGTCTGCTGGACGGCGCTTCACGACCGGCGGCACCTGCGGTCGTGAAGCACAAGCAGGATATCGATCACGCTGGACACGGCCCAGCTGTTCGTTCGGGAGCCGGACCTGCCCGCTGATCGGCGGGATCGTCTTCGGCGACCTTGGCGGCCAAACTATCGGGCGCGCGGCCACTCCCCCTTCGCTGTTGCGTGGACCCGTAGTCTCCTGGCAAGCTGCGCGGGCGCGTGGGCCTCGCATGGGTATGAAGCGCTTGAATTCCGGGGGATTTTCGACGGTCGGGGCGGTGGCCCTGGCGGGCCTGCTGTGCGCCTGCTCGCACTCATCGCCCCCCGCTGCCCAACAACCCGGTCCCGGGGCCTGCCCCTCGCCCGAGCCGTTGCGGATTCACCTCCGCGCCACCGCCCACCTCAATCCGAGCGACCGGGGCGAGCCACTGGCCACCGTGGTGCGCGTCTACCAGCTCAAGGGGACGGGCAAGATCTCGGTCGCCTCGTTCGACGATCTGCTCGACCACGACAAGGACGCGCTCGGCGAGGACTTCGTGGCGATGCAGGAGCTGACCGTCAACCCGGGCGCCACGCTCGACCCGCCGCTCGTGCGCAGCCCCGAGGCGACCCACGTCGTGATCGTGGCGCTGTTCCGCAAGCCGGCCAGCACCACCTGGCGGACGATTGAGAAGCTCCCGCCGCCCGACCCGCAGTACTGTCATCCCGCGCCGCCCGACAAAAAAGGGGCGCCGCCCAAGGATTCGACCTTGCACGTTCAACTGGACGAAAGCCGCATCGCCACCACCAGCTCATGAAACCCATTCAGCGCGTCGTCTGGTCCGAGGGAATGCTCGTCTCCCCTCAGCACATGCAGCAGCAGGACCTCTATCACGAGAGGCTGCTCGACGAGCGCATCGCCGCCCTCTCGCCCTACCGCTGGGGCGTCGTCTCCGTCGAGATCGACGCCGGCGCGCTCGGGTCGGGCCAGCTGCGCGTCACCAAGTTCGTCGGCGTGCTGCCCGACGGGCTCTATCTCTCGTTCGAGGGGAAGGAGCCCGAGTCGCCGCCGACCCGGCCGCTCGCCGACCACTTCCCCCCGGCGCAGGCAACCTGCGAGGTATTCCTCGGCGTCCAGAAGGAGCGCGAGGGGGTGCCGAGCATGTCGATCGACGAGGGAGCGGCCGGCAGTCCGGCGGCGTCGACCAAGGCGGCTCGCGCGCGGTTCCGCGCCACCACCCGGCCGGTGGCCGATCTGACCGGCAACGCGGCCGAGCTCGCCATGTCCTTCGCGCGCCGGAACGTGGTCGTCCTCTTCGGCGACGAGGCGCGCGATGACTACGACGTCATCAAGATTGCCGAGCTGGTCCGCGACGGCACCGGCGCCTTCCTCAACGGCGAGGCTTACATCCCGCCGGTGCTGCGGGTCGATGCCTCGCCGTTTCTCATGGCCGGGATCCGACGCCTCCTGGCGCTCATGGTGGCGAAGCAGCGCCAGCTGGCCGGCAACCGGAACCAGCGCGGAGGCGCGTCGATCGAGTTCAACGCTGGCGACGTCACCCGGTTCCTGCAGCTCAGCACGGTCAACGGCGGAATTCCGATCCTCGCCTACGCGGCGGAAAACGGCGAGATCAGCCCCACCCAGCTCTATCTGGCCGTCATCCAGGTCGTCGGTCAGCTGGCGACCTTTTCGCCTGACGTGGAGCCCTGGGGCCTTCCCGCGTTCGCGCACACCGACCTGCGCGGCACGTTCGAAGAGCTGTTCGCCCGCGCGACCGGGCTCCTGCGTACGACGGTGCGGGAGGGCTTCATGAACGTGCCGCTCGAGCTCAATCAATCCGTCTACGTCGGCAAGATCGACGACGAGCGCATGGCGACGGCCACGCACCTGCTCCTCGCGGTCCGCTCGGAGATGCCAGAGGACCAGATCGCCCAGAAGCTGCCCGGCCTCTGCAAGATCGCCTCGCAGGCACAGCTGCCGCAGGTGCTCCGTTCGGCGGCGACACCGGGCGTTCCGGTCCAGGTCACCCACCGGCCGCCCTCAGAGATCGCGGTCCGCGCCGGCATCACCTACTTCCAGCTCAACCTGCAGAGCGAGTACTGGCGAACCATCGTGCAAGAAAAGACACTCGCCATCTACCTCGCCCCACCCTTCGATCCGGCGCGGGTGAAGATCGAGCTCCTCGCGGTTCCGAGGTCGGTCTAACGGGCGACACGGACGTCAACGATGGACAAGATCAACGAGATCACCTCCGAGTGCTTCGTCGCCGTCAGCCAGCTTCGCGAGCTCGACAGCCCCTCGATCTCTCCTGACCTGATTCACGACCGGCTGCAGGGATTCGTGGAGAGCATGCGCGCCCGCGCGCGCGAGCAGGGGATGGCCGGGCGAGACGCCGACGACATCGCCTACGCGCTGGTGGCGCTCGCCGACGAGGTGGCGATGGGCAAGCCCGATCCCCTCCGCGGCTACTGGCTGGGGCGGCCCTTGCAACTCACGCTCTTCAACGACGCGCTGGCCGGCGAGGGCTTCTTCACCCGCCTCACCGAGCTCCGCCGCGATCCACGGCGCGCCGACGTGCTGCGCGTCTACTACCAGTGCCTGCTCCTCGGCTTCCAGGGAAAGTACGCGATCCGGGGCGGCGACCTCGAGCTGATGCGTCTCTGCGACTCGCTCAAACCTGAAATCGAACGGCACGTCGAGGCGTCCGACGTCCTGTCGCCGGCGGGCGAACCGCCGGACGAGCCATTGCTGCGCGCCTCGGGCAAGAACACGTTCCTCTGGATCGCGCTCGGCGTGTTCGCCGTGGCGATCGCCGTCTTCGTCGGACTCCGCGTCTCGCTGTCGCACCAGATCGCCGAGCTCTCGGCGCGGGTCGACCAGATCGGTCATTGAGGGCGCGATGCTGAAGTACATCTTCGCCGCCATCTTCATCCTGCTCGCCTGGGCCGTCGTGCTGGTGTTCCACGACGTGGTGCCGATGTGGCCGGCGATCGTGGCTACTGCCACAATCGGCAGCGGGCTGCTGCTTTACCTTCTGGTGCGGGCGCTGCTCGCCAAGCGCGCCGCGGCGGCCATTGAAAAGGGCCTCAGCGATCAGGCCTCGGCCCTGGCAGGGGGGATCCGCCCCGATCAGCGGGCCGAGATCGCGGCGATGGAGGCGGAGTTCGCGCGCGCGGTCCAGTCGCTCAAGAGCTCGAAGCTGGGACGTTCCGGCCGCGACGCGCTGGGCCTCCTCCCCTGGTACATGATGATCGGCCCCTCGGCCTCTGGGAAGACCACCGCCATCCGGAGCTCGGGCATCAAGATGCCGGCTGCCAAGGCGGGCAAGGTGCGGGGCGTCGGCGGGACGCGGAACTGCGACTGGTGGATGACCAACGAGGCCATCCTGCTCGACACCGCCGGACGCTGGAGCACCGAGGAGGACGATCGCCAGGAGTGGCTGTCCTTCCTGGACATCCTCAAGCGCACCCGACCGAAGAAGCCGATCAACGGCATCCTGGTGGCGATCGCGGCGACGGATCTGACCGGTGACGTCGAGGAGATCGGCGATCTGGCGCGGACGCTCCGCGAACGGATCGACGAGGTGACGGGCCGGCTCGACATGGTCGTCCCGGTCTACCTGATGGTGACGAAGTGCGATCTCGTCTCGGGATTCGTCGAGACCTTCGGCGATCTGAAGGATCGGGAACGGGGGCAGATCTGGGGATTCACGCTGCCGGTGGCCGCCGAACACGACGACCTCGTCGATGCGTTCGCGCAGCACTTCGACGATCTGGCCGACACCCTCGAGCGCTACGCGGTCGTGCGGATGGGCGAGGAGCGGCGCCTCGAGGCCCGCGACCGGATCTACTCTTTTCCACGGCAGTTCGATTCGCTGCGCCAGGGTTTGGTCGATCTGATCGCCAGCCTGTTCGATCGGAGCGTCTACCAAGATGCGCCCATCATGCGCGGGGTCTATTTCACCAGCGGCACCCAGGAGGGGCGACCGATCGATCGGATCATGTCGAGCATGGCCGAGGCGTTCGGGGTGCGCCCTCAGGTCCTCGCCGCGCCAGTGACCAAGCCCAAGAGCTACTTCGTCCGAGACATGTTCAGGCAGGTCGTCTTCCCGGACGCCGACGTCGCGGTCCGGAGCAGCCGCGTGCTCCGGCGCGAACGGCTCGTCCGCTGGGGCGTCGCGGCCGCGGCGCTGGCGCTGTCGGCGGCGTTTCTCTTCTTCCCGATCTCCTCGTACCTCAAGAACAGCGCGCTCGTCGACGAGGCGCGGCTCTTCGTCGAGAAGCTCGCCGGAAACGAGAAGGATCCAGCGCACGCGCTGGCCGCCGCGACGCTGGAGAGCGTCGATCCGAGCGCGGCGCACCTGACGACGCTGGCGACCACGGGCCCCGAGGTCTCTCGCCAGTTCGGCCTCTACCCCGGCGACCAGCTGCTCGATCCCGTGCGGCTCGCCGTCGAGCGGGCGGTCATCGTTCCGCTGCTGGAGACCGGGGGTGCGCGCCTGCTCGACTTCTCGCACGGCCGGGGCGCCACCTCCGAATCGAGCGCCCAGAACGGCCTGCTGCTCCACCTGCTCCTGACTCAACCGAAGGCGGCCGACGAGCCGGCCCCGGAGGGGGAGCACTGGCGCGACAAATGGGTCGATGTCATCGCCACGCAGGTGGGTCAGCAGTGGAGCGACCTCGCCGGCGACGAGACCAGCACGCGCGCCCGACGCACCGTGGAGAATCTCGGGCGTTTCTACGCCGTCCTGGCGACCTCGTCGGGAGATCTGCTCGCGCGCAAGACCCAGCTCGTCTCACGCGTCCGCTCCACGCTGCTGACCGCGCACCAGGGCGATCCGCTGGTTGATCTGCTGCGGGACCCCGAGCTGCCGCGCGACGTGAGGCTGGTCGACGTCGCCGGTGGGGCGGTCACCATCTTCCAGACGCCCGCCTCCCAGCCGGGCGGGCACGCTGCCGGCCCCTCGGTCCCCGGGGCGTTCACGCCCGAGGGGTGGAACGTGGTGAAAGAGCGGATCGAGAAGATGACCACCGACCGCGAGCACGACGCGAACGCCTGGGTCCTGGCGGCCCCGCGCAGTCAGCACGGGGCCGACGCCGCGACGCTGCGAGGCGAATACTTCCGCCGGTACGTCGACGCCTGGAAGGCTTTCTTGCTGTCGCTGTCGATCCGCGAACCGGCCAGCCTCGACGACGCCCGAGGTCTGATGAAAGCGCTCATCGCGCAGAGACCGCTCGACGCCGTCTGGCGCAACGCCAGCAAGGAGTTGATCTTCAAGGACGACTCCCCGGCGGGGGCGATCCTGGCCAAAGCCAAGGGCTCCCTCTCGCAACGGATCGACGACGCCAAGAAGAAGCTCATTGGCGGCGACGACGATTCGGCCGCCGCAGACGCCGGAAAGCCTTCGGCGGCCAAGGCCGGCGACGAGATCGCCTCACCCGAGGACGTCGGCCGCGAGTTCTCCGGGTTCCTCGGCTTCGGGCTGACGAAACCGACCGGCACCGACGCCTACGGTCAGCTCCTCGGCGATCTGGCCGCCGCGCTCGGCGAGCCGGGGGCGCCCGCCCCCGATCCGGCCGCCTTCCAGGCTGCGCTCAAGACTGCGCGTTCGAAGCTGGAAGGCTTGATCGCCAACTACAACGATCACAACTGGGAGGGAGGCCTCCTCGGCAAGATGCTGATGCCGCCGCTCAGCGGCACCGAGGTCGCGGTGGGCGGCGCCACGGGTGACTCGGCCAACCACAAGTGGTGCGAGAACGTGGTGGTCGTCTTCGATCAGCTCTTGGCTGGAAAATATCCCTTCTCCTCGTCGAAGCACGCGCACGAAGCGCCTGTCGCCGACATCGACAAGGTCTTCCAACCCAAGACCGGCGCGCTCTGGCAGTACTTCGATGGCTCCCTCAAAACGGACTTCGACCACCCCGTCGGCACGGATATCTTTCACCTCAAGGACCAGCCGAGCGTGAAGTACAAGCCGGGACTGGCCCTCTTCCTGAAGCGAGCGCAGGATCTGACCGACCTTCTTTACGCCAAGGACGGGGCAAAGCTGGGAACGAACGTCTCGGTCCGAATTCGTGCCTCCGCGCCGTACACGAAGATCATCTTCGAGAGCGCGGGGCGCAAGCTCACCTACTTCAACACCAAGGAGCGGTGGGAAGACGTCGTCTGGCCGGGAAGTGGCGCCGTCTTCCGCACGTTCCAGAACGCCAACGAGGCGCAGCTCGGCTACCCCGAAGGGGAGTGGGCGCTGTTTCATCTGCTCGACGATGCCAAGCTGGCGCCCTCCTCGGACGGCGAGGAATACCTGGCTGGCACCTGGACCCCGCCGGCCGGTGGTCCGGCGGTTCACGCCGACCTCAAGCCCGCCGCGCTCCTGCACGCCTTTCACGGGATCGACATCCCGCGCGGAATCGTGACCGGCTCGTCCGGGTGCAGATGAGCGAAGCCGGAAACGTCGGGCTCTACGGGAAGGTGGCCACCCAACCCGACTTCTTCCGCATGGGTGCCGGTTCGTTCTCGCAGGCCGGGCTCGATCGCTGGTTGCAGGATGGCGCCGAGGCGCTACGCGCTGAGCGGACCCAGCTGCCGACCACGCCGACCGCCTTTCTGCTCGCGTCACCCGGATCGACGGCCTTCGTGGGGATGCTGGCCGCAAGCGTGGATGCCGCCGGCCGCTCGTTTCCGCTCGCGCTGTTCCGTGAGATCCCGAGCGCTGGCGCTTGCGAAGGACTGCCGTCGCTTCCCGTCGCTCACGCGGGATTCATCGAGGACGCCACGCGGCTGCTCTCCGCCGGTCCCAGCTTCGACGGCGAGACGATTGCGCGGGAAGCTCGGTCGCTCACGGTCGAGGCCCTCGCCTTGCCGGCGCCACACGCATGGATGAACGAACCGGTTTCGGCCCTGGAGGCGGCGCTCGGGGCATCCCGGCAGGCGGTCGCCTACGCGCTGTGCACCTTGATCGGGGCGTGCGACCGGGCCCTCGCCGGCGCGCCCACCTCGGCGAACACGCTCACCGTCGACGCGCCAGTGACGGGACCGGCGACGGGCGCCCTTTGGCTGGAGATCGTCCGCAGCCGGCTCGGCTGGCGCGACACGGTCCCTTCCCTGCTCTGGACGGCCGGTTCGCAAGCTCGATTGCTCATCACGCTCGGACCTCCTTCCCCCTTGGCGCTCGCCTTTCTCGCCAACCCGCAGCATCGAAGCTCGCAGCTTTGGCCCCTGCGCACGACGGTGGCCAGCGCCGTGGACCAAGCCTGGGCTACGCTTACCGGACCCCAGCGAGCCGCGGTCGAGGATCCCAGCGCCTCGTTCGGCGATCTGGCGGCCGCCTTCGGCTGAGGTCGTCACGACGCACCGTTCGGGTCGCACCATCGCCAGGCGCGGCGAGATTTGCAATAATGGGCGGCTTCAGATGATCGGTCGGACCATTGGCACCTACACCCTCGTCGAGAAGCTCGGACAGGGCGGAATGGGCGAGGTGTACCTCGCTGAGCACCGGCGCATCGGCCGGCGGGCCGCGATCAAGTTCCTGCTCCCGGCGTTCAGCAAGGACGCGGACGTGGTGACCCGCTTTTTCAACGAGGCGCGCGCGGCGTCGGTCATCAAGCATCCCGGGATCGTCGAGATCTATGACTGTGACGTCGTCGACGAAGAGGCGTACATCGTCATGGAGTACCTCGAGGGCGAGAGCTTGGCGTCCACCCTGCGCCGCACGGGCGCCCTCGCCAATGAGCCGATCGCCATCGCAGCCGTCGTCGGCCAGATTGCGAGCGCGCTCGCCGCGGCCCACCGCAAGCAGATCATCCACCGGGACCTGAAGCCCGAGAATATCTTCCTCTCGGTCGAAGAGTCGGCCCGGGCGCCATTCGTGGTCAAGATCCTCGACTTCGGGATCGCCAAGCTCACCGCGCCGGACGGCGGGGGATCGAATACCCGCACCGGGGGCCTCCTGGGAACGCCAGTCTACATGTCCCCCGAGCAGTGCCGCGGCCTCAGCACCATCGATCACCGGGCCGACATCTACGCGCTCGGGTGCGTGCTGTTCGAGATGGCCACGGGTCGCCACGTCTTCGTCAAGGACGCCGCGGGCGACCTGCTGGTCGCGCACATCATCGAGACGGCGCCGCGGATCTCGGCCTTCCGGCCCGAGGTCCCGAGCTGGATGGATGATCTGGCCGCCCGGATGCTCGCCAAGGGCCCCGACGATCGTCCGTCCTCGATGGACGAAATCGTATCGGCGGTGGAGTCGTTTCTGCAGGTCGGCGCCGCGGGGTTCAGCACCCGGATCCCAGCGACGAGCGCGCTCGGCCGAATCCCCACGCCTCGTAAGCGCACCGACGGCCGGGCGGCGCTCTCGCAGACGGCAGCACCGCCCGTCGCCTCGGCAACCCCACCGCGATCAGTCGCCCGTTCGCAGGATCAGCGGTCGGTGGCCCCGTTGCGCCCCAACGTCCCCGCTGTCGGTGGAACCCAGATCCTTCCCGAGGGACCTTTCCCCGAGAGTAAGCCGACCAACGAGTCGACCTTCAGGCGGTCCGCCTCGGAGCTGATCCCCGATCTTGCCGGCCTCGCTCCGGCGAAACGCCGGAGCCCCTTCTTGCCGATCGCGGTTGGCGGCCTGGTGCTGGGCGGGGTCGCGGCCGTCTTCTTGACCCAGAACAAGCCGGTCTCGCATCGACCCGCCGCACAGGTCGAGCCAACGCAGGCTGACCCTGGCCTGCCCCCGGGCCCCGGGGTGCCGGCGCCGAGCAAGGAGGCGCCGAAGCTTCCACCGATCCCCGCCAAGGTGACCATCCGGGTCGTGTCGCGGCCGGCGGGCGCCGAGCTGTGGCTCGCCGACGAGCCCGCTCCCCGCGGCGCAACGCCGCTCGACCTGGTCCTGCGCCGGGACGCGACCGGCGTGTACGGTCTCCTCAAGGCGGACGGCTACGCCGACGCAAGGGTGGCGATCAATCCCGCCCGCAATGGCCCCTTGGAGGTCGACCTCGAGAAGATCACGGCGGCGCCTCATCACCACGCCTTGAGCCACCGCGCGAGCCATGATGCGAGCCATGATGCGAGCCATGATACGAGACATGAAAGCACGCCCACGGCCAAGCCGGTGACGACGCCGAAGAAACCAGCGAACGGCTTCTTCGGCGTCGGGGACTGAGCCACGGCGATCTGGCGCCTCTGCCGCGGACCGGATATCGTGCCCATCGTCGTGAAGCGCGCCCTCGTCGCCATTGCCGTCGCCTTCGTCGCGCTCGCCTCGAACGCGGCTAACGCCGATCCAGAGTCCGACGCCCAGGAGCACTTCAAACGGGGCGTGAAGCTCTACAACCTGGGCCACTTCCAGGAGGCGATCCCGGAGTTCGAGAAGGCCTACGACTTCGATCCCCAGCCGATCCTGCTGTTCAACATCGCACAGTCACACCGCCAGAACGGGAACAAGGATCGGGCGCTGTTCTTCTACCGCCGCTACCTGGAGCAAGAGCCGAACACCAGCAAGCGCGGGGACGTCGAACAGCGCATGAAGGAGCTCGCCCAGGCGCTCCAGCAAGAGACTGAGCAGAAGCAGAAGCCGCCGACCGAGGTCACCCCGCCGGCACCTTCCGCGGTGGCAACGCCCGGAGCGACGGGCGCGCCCACGTCCCCGCCGGCGACCTCCGCACCGGTCGTCGTCGCCGGACCGACGTCGCCCCCCGAAGTGTCTCCCGTGCGCGTGAACGTAGCGCTCGGCCCAACCTTCGTCGGATTCTCCGGCCGCGATATCTCGGCCCCGGTCCTGTTCGGTTTCCAGCTGGGCGGCTCGTATGACTTCCTGCACGGACCGTCCGAGCTGCGGGCGGGCGTCCAGGTCGACTACGCCTCGCTGCCGTACACCAACGTCAATCTCACCAACGTCCAGCAATCGTCGTCGTTCTGGGGTGCCCTCCTGACCGTCGATTATGCTTACCGCGTGCTCGAGCCGCTCGCGGTCGGCGGCGGCCTCGGCCTCGGTGTCATCTGGTGGGCCGGCCTCCAGGAGGGCAACCCTTTCACGGTGCAGGGCGTCTCCGCCTCGGGCGCCATCCCGATGCCCAGCCTCGCCCTGTCACTGCACGCCGACTATTTCTTCACGCCGCGCCTCTTCGCGAGCCTGACCCCCGAGCTTCTGCTCAGTAAAACCACCAGCAACGGCCTGTCGGACGCCGTCGGCTCGGTCCACCGCTTCGATCTCGACGTCGGCGTCGGCTACCGGTTTTAAGTTGCCGCGCCTGCGGGCGCGCCGACGATACCCTCTCGGACCAGTCGCCAATGGTACGGGTCAAGCGACTACGGTGGTTTGCCTCGACCCTTGATACGTTAACGATGAAATCGACGATCATCAAAGCCGGTGGCGATCAAGACGCTACACCCAGCGGTGGCAGCGATGCCGGGCGCGCGGGCTCGGTTCCTCCGCGAAGGAGAGGCCGCGTCTCGCATCAGCCACCCGAACGTCGTCGACGTGACCGACGTCGCGACCGCCGCCCCAGTCCCTCTCCGCCGACCCAAGCAGCCGCCGAAGGTTCTTGATAGCGGTGGTGAGATTTCGAGGGAGATCACAGCGGCTGTCGCAGTCATGAAAAAGACGCCGCTCCGCCGCCTGGGCGTCGATCCGTGCTCCGTCCTCCAGGAGTTTCGACAGCGTTGGCTCGATCGACGCCAGCGCTCTCTGAAGCTCCCGACGCCGAGCGTGAAATGGACGCGCAAGCCCCTCCCAGGCACGGCTGCGCAGCGCGAGACTCCCGTCGTGAGTCTCCAGAATCGCCCGGCTGAGGAGAAGCGCCTGACACGCGTCGCCCTGGAAACACTGCCCTTCGATCG
This sequence comes from Polyangia bacterium, assembly GCA_036267635.1. Classification (GTDB taxonomy): domain Bacteria; phylum Myxococcota_A; class Polyangia; order Fen-1088; family Fen-1088; genus JADGRB01. The sequence goes on from DATAVR010000110.1 coordinate 18,878, forward strand.
CCTTCCTCTTCCGGCCGCCTTTGGATGAAGACTCTTCGGATGAAGACTCTTCGACCAACCCAGACGAGTGCCGCGCGATATGCGCGATGGCCGCTGTCACAGGTTTACTGGAGCCGTCGGCGCCTTGCGCTCCGTTGAGTTCCCGAAGGAGGTTCTCTCGGAAGCGCTCCAACCTCGCATCGTCGACCTTGCTGTTCGTCCAAGAATCGGTGTCCTCGTAGGTTTTTCCTGCGGCCACGGCGACTCCTCCAGAAGAGTCTAGTCGAGCTTCGCGCTCCCTCTCTGGCCGTCGGAACTTCTGCGGGTGGCGGTGTCGGTCGTGTTGTCGGCCCCCTACCGGTCGCCCAAACATCTTGATTCCGACAGCTCAGGTGCTCAGCTACAGCGATCTGACTGTCGATATCCGCAATCCCGATCGGTTACTGGCTGACGAAGGTGGGCGGAGGACCATCGAGTCCCGTCGCCGCAAAATGCCGTGAAAGACATGACGGAAGAGTGACGACCGCGCCGTTCGGGTCTCAGAATTTCGAGGCGCCCCGCCGGCCACGGCCATCGCCGTCGGGCTCCAGGACGGGACCGACACTGGTCTCGCGTTTGCTTCGCTCGACGGCCATGATGAAGGTACAGATGCGAACGCCGAGATCGACGGCCCTTGCGGTGGCTGTGTTGGCGGCCGGGCCGCTCGTCGCCTGTGGGGGCGGCAGCACGTCGGGGCCAGTCCAGATGGCTCAGTCGACGCAGGCGCGCGACCTCTCGCCATCGGTCCCGGCGGCCGACGCGACCCAGCTGGCCAGCGACAACCAGGCGTTCGCAGTCGATCTCTATCAGGAGCTGCGGGCCAGCGCGGGCGACGGCAGCAATCTGATCTTCTCGCCAGCCAGCGTTTCGATTGCGCTCGCCATGCTGTACAACGGCGCAGCCAACGCGACGGCGACGCAGATGGCGACCGCGCTCCACTTCACGCTCCCGCTCGATCGGCTGGACGCCGCCGTCGACGCCCTCGACCTAGCCCTCACGACCCCGCCCGCTGACGCCGGAACTGGCGCCTTCCAGCTCTCGGTCGCCAACTCGACATGGACGCAGAAGGGCTTCTCGATCCTGCCGACCTACCTCGACAACCTGGCGGTCAGCTTTGGCTCGGACGTCGACCAAGTCGACTTCATGGGCGCGCCAGAGACCGCCCGCGGCGCTATCAACAGCTGGGTCTCCGAGGAGACCCAAGGAGAAATCCCGGCCCTCTTCGGAAAGGGAACCATCACCTCGGCCACCCGCCTCGTCCTCGCGGACGCGGTCTACTTCCACGGCGACTGGCAGGCGCCATTCTCCGCGAACAGCGTGAACGCCACGTTCCACGCCGCTGCCGGCGACGTGACGGTCCCGATGATGTATCCCGACGACCAGAACAACGCGGTGCTCTGGAGCGGCAGCGGCTGGAGCGCTGCCTCGCTCGGCTACCAGGGCGGCACAGCCGCGATGATCCTCATCGTCCCCGACGCGGGGACCTTCGACGCATTTCAGCAGGGGCTGACTGCCGACCAGCTCGCGACGATCTTGGCCCGCGCCGGCGCGTCAGCGGGAGCGGTGACCATGCCGCGCTTCAAATTCTCGGTGGGCGAGTCGCTGATCCCGCTGCTGCAGGCGCTGGGGATGACCGATGCCTTCACGCCCGGCGCCGCGGACCTCTCCGGCATCGACGGCGCGACCGATCTTTCCGTCGACGCCGTGATTCACCAGGCCGACATCGCGGTCGACGAGAAGGGGACCACCGCGGCTGCGGCGACCGGCGTCGGGATTGGGACCGCCAGCGCCTTTCTTCCGCCCCAGCAACTGACGGTCGATCGGCCGTTCCTCACCTTCATCGTCCATCAGCCGACAGGCGCGATCCTCTTCGCGGGCTGGGTGGTCGACCCGACGTCGGCCTCGTAGGCCGCC
>DATAVR010000111.1:0-58358 GCA_036267635.1 Polyangia bacterium
GTTCGTCCAGGAAGTCGATCTGCACCCGGAGAAGTTCAAGCCCGGCGCGGCCATTCAGATCCGCAAGAACGCCGAGAGCGCCGAGATTCGCGGCACCTACGTCAACAACGAGAACTTCATCACCACCGGGATCGCCGGCGACAAGCTGCTCGACAAGCTGGACAAGGCGAAGCTCTCCTACGACGTGGTCAAGGAGAACGAGAACGGCTTCTGGCAGCAGGTGTTCGTGACCTGGTTGCCGATGTTGGTGCTGGTGGTGCTGTTTCTGGTCTTCATGCGGCAGCTGCAGGTGGGCGGCGGCAAGGCGATGAGCTTCGGCAAGTCGAAGGCCAAGCTGCTCTCGGAGAACCAGCGCAAGATGACCTTCGCCGACGTGGCCGGGATCGAGGAGGCCAAGGACGAGGTCGAGGAGATCATCGCCTTTCTCAAAGACCCCAAGAAGTTCACCCGCCTCGGCGGGCGCATCCCCAAGGGCGTCTTGATGATGGGCCCTCCGGGCACCGGCAAGACGCTGCTCGCGCGCGCCATCGCGGGCGAGGCGGGGGTGCCGTTCTTCTCCATCTCGGGGTCGGACTTCGTCGAGATGTTCGTGGGCGTCGGCGCCAGCCGCGTGCGCGATCTGTTCGAGCAGGGGAAGAAGAACGCCCCCTGCATCATCTTCATCGACGAGATCGACGCCGTCGGCCGCCATCGCGGCGCCGGTCTCGGCGGCGGACACGACGAGCGCGAGCAGACGCTCAACCAGCTGCTGGTCGAGATGGACGGCTTCGAGTCGAACGACGGCGTCATCCTGATCGCCGCCACCAACCGCCCCGACGTGCTCGATCCGGCGTTGCTGCGCCCGGGCCGCTTCGACCGCCGCATCGTCGTCCCGCGCCCCGACGTCAAGGGGCGCACGGGGATCCTCAACGTGCACACCAAGAAGACGCCGCTCGGCACGGGCGTCGATCTGGACGTGATCGCCCGCGGCACGCCCGGCTTCTCGGGCGCCGACCTCGAGAACCTGGTCAACGAGGCGGCGCTGCTGGCGGCGCGCGCCGACAAGTCGCAGCTCGACATGCACGACTTCGAGATGGCCAAGGACAAGGTCCTCATGGGCCCGGAGCGTCGCTCGATGATCATCAGCGACAGCGACAAGCGGGTCACCGCCTACCACGAGTCGGGGCACGCGCTGGTCGGCAAGATGATGAAGGGGTCGGACCCCATCCACAAGGTCACCATCATCCCGCGCGGGCGCGCGCTGGGGCTGACGCAACAGTTGCCGGCGGAGGATCGCCTCAACCTCTCCAGGGAGCAGGCCAACGACCAGATCGCGGTGGCGATGGGCGGTCGGGTGGCCGAGGAGCTGATCTTTCACCAGCTGACCACCGGCGCCTCGAACGACATCCAGGTGGCGACCGATCTGGCGAAGAAGATGGTCTGCGACTGGGGGATGTCCGAGAAGCTCGGCCCGCTCCACTTCGGCAAGCGCGAGGCGGAGGTCTTCCTGGGCCGCGACTTCGGCGACGCGGGCAAGGAATACAGCGAGCAGACCGCGGTGGAGATCGACAGCGAGATCCGCACCATCGTGACCGCCAACTACGATCGCGCGCGCAAGGCGGTCATGGAGAACCTCGACAAGCTGAAGGTGTTGGCCGAGGCGCTGCTCGAGTACGAGACCATCGACGGCGCCGAGATCGACGTCCTCTTCGCGGGCGGGCATCTCAACCGCACGGTCGACGTCACCCGCGCGACGGCCGGGCAGTCGGCGGTGGCGGCCAGGGCGGCGGCGGCGGCCGAGAAGGCGCCGCGCCCGAGCATCTTCGCGCCCCCGCGCCCCGCGCCCGACAAAGCCTAGAGCCTCACCGGCGCTCGCTTTCGCCGGCCTTCGAGCGTCTCCGAGCGCCTTCGCTCGAGGGGAGAGATCGGAGAAGATGGCTTCGTGCGCTGTTTGATCGTGGGGATCCTGAACGTCACGCCGGATTCGTTCTCGGATGGGGGGAGGTTTGCGTCGGCGGAGGCAGCGATCGAGACGGCAACGCGGATGGCGGAGGAGGGGGCGGACTGGATCGACGTCGGCGGGGAGTCGACGCGGCCGGGCTCAACGGCGGTCTCTGAGGAAGAGGAGCGGGCGCGCGTCTTGCCGGTGATCGCCGGACTGAAGGCGCGGTTGCCGGCGGCGGTGCGGCTCTCGATCGACACCTACAAGGCGGGGACGGCGCGGGCGGCCGTGGAGGCGGGGGCGACGGTGGTGAACGACGTCTCGGGGGGGCGGCTCGATCCGGCGATCGTGGCCGTGGCGGCAGAGACCGGGGCGGCGATCGTGCTCGGGCATCTGCGGGGCGCGCCGGCGTCGATGATGGAGGGGATCGCGTTTGCCGACGTGGTGGCCGAGGTCGGGGCCGAGCTCGCGGAGCGGGTGGCGGCGGCGCGGGCGGCGGGGTGCCGGGAGATCTGGGCAGACCCGGGGATCGGGTTCGGCAAGCGGAGCGAGCACAACGTGGCGCTGCTGCGCGCCCTGCCGGCGCTGCGCGCGCGGGTCGGCGTTCCGCTCATGGTGGGGGTTTCGCGCAAGGCGTTCATCGGTCAGCTCACCGGAAAACCGCCCGGCGAGCGGCAGTTCGGGACGGCGGCGGCGGTGACGGCGGCGATCTTGAGCGGCGCGTCGGCGGTGCGCGTCCACGATGTCGGCCAGGCCCGCGACGTACTCGCTGTCGCGGAGCCCCTCGTCCGTGATTAAACTTCCCAGACCCATGGCCAACGAGACCAGACACCTGTTCGGCACCGACGGCATCCGCGGCGTCGCCAACCGCGATCCGATGACGGCGGAGATGGCGCTCCGTTTGGGGCAGGCGGTGGCGCAGCGCTTTCGGCACGAGGATCGCCCGGGGCGCATCGTCATCGGCAAGGACACGCGCCTGTCGGGCTACATGCTGGAGAGCGCGATGCAGGCGGGGATCGTCTCGGCCGGCGCCGACGTCATGCTGGTCGGACCGCTGCCGACGCCCGGCATCGCCTTCATCACCTGGTCGATGCGCGCCGACGCGGGGGTGGTGATCAGCGCGTCGCACAATCCGTATCAGGACAACGGCATCAAGATCTTCGCCGCCGACGGGTTCAAGCTGCCCGACGAGATCGAGGCGGACATCGAGCGGCGGATGGAGATCATCGGCGCCGGCAACGACAGCGCGCGCGCGGCGCCCGACGCCATCGGCAAGGCGGTCCGCATCGACGACGCCGTCGGCCGCTACGTGCAGTTCCTGAAGCAGACCTTCCCCAAGGAGCGCACCCTCGACGGGATCAAGGTGGTCGTCGACTGTTCGAACGGCGCGGCATACCAGGTGGCGCCGCAGGTCTTCCAGGAGCTGGGGGCCGAGGTGATCGAGCTGAATGTCTGGCCCGACGGGCGCAACATCAACTACGGCTGCGGGGCGCTTCACCCCGAGGCGATGGCCGAAGAGGTGCGGCAGTCGGGCGCCGCGCTGGGCGTGGCGCTGGACGGCGACGCCGACCGGCTGATCCTCGCCGACGAGAAGGGGAACATCATCGACGGCGACCAGGTGATGGCGATCCTGGGGACGCGCATGCTCGAGCAGCGGCAGCTGCCGGAGCAGACCGTGGTGGCGACGGTGATGTCGAACCTGGGGCTCGAACGGGCGCTCACCGCCAAAGGCGGGAAGCTGTTGCGGACCGCGGTTGGGGACCGCTACGTCGTCGAGGCGATGCGCGAGCGGGGCCTCTCGCTGGGGGGCGAGCAGTCGGGGCACATCATCTTCCTCGACCACGCCACCACCGGCGACGGGATGGTGGCGGCGCTGCGCGTGCTCGACGTGATGGTCTCCGAGGGCAAGCCGCTGTCGGAGCTGGCGCGCGCGATGACCCGTTACCCGCAAGTGTTGCTCAACTTCACGGTCGGCAAGAAGCGGCCGTTTGAGGAGATGCCGGCGGTCGAGAAGGTGATCGCCGCGGTCGAGCGCAAGCTCGGCGCCGACGGGCGGGTGGTGGTGCGCTACTCGGGGACCGAGTCGAAGGCGCGCGTCATGATCGAGGGGACGGACGAGGCAGGCATCCGGGCGCAGGCCGAGGAGATCGCCAGCGTCTTGCAGCGCGAGCTCGCCGGCTGATGATTCGGCTCTACGTCAACGTCGACCACGTGGCGACGCTGCGCCAGCAGCGCGGCACCCGCTACCCCGATCCGGTCGCGGCGGCGACGCTGTGTGAGCTCGGAGGGGCCGACGGCATCACCGTCCACCTGCGTGAGGATCGCCGCCACATCCAGGACCGCGACGTGCGGGTGCTGAGGGAGACGGTGCGCGGCGTCCTGAACCTGGAGATGGCCGCCACCGACGAGATGCTGCAGATGGCACGTGAGGTGAAGCCCGACTTCTGCACGCTGGTCCCCGAGAAGCGCGAGGAGCGGACGACCGAAGGGGGGCTCTCGGTCGGGCCGGGCGGTCAGGTGGAGAAGGTGGCGCGGGCGCTCGCCGAGGCCGGTATCGGGGTCAGTCTGTTCATCGATCCAGAGCCTCGGGTGGTCGAGGCGTCGGCGCGGCTCGGGGTTGGCACCGTCGAGCTGCACACGGGCGACTACTGCCTGGCGCCGCCGCGCGGATCGGAGGCCGCCAAGCAGCTGCAGCGGCTGGATCTGGCGGCGCGGGCGGCGGCCGACGCCGGGCTGCGGCTCGGCGCGGGGCACGGGCTCGACTACACGAACCTCGGGCCGGTGGTGGCGCTGCCGGGGCTCGAAGAGCTCAACATCGGGCACGGCCTCGTCGCCCGAGCGGTGCTGATGGGGATGCGCGCCGCCGTCGAGGAGCTGCGCGCCCTGATCGCGGGCGGCGCCGGGCTTTAGCGTGGATTTCCCGCTGGTCCTCACGGCGGCGGAGATGCGCGCGGCCGACGCCGCGGTGGCGCGCGCCCGGGGGGTGCCGACGCTGCGGCTGATGGAGACGGCGGGGCGCGGGGTCGCGGCGATCGTCGAGCGCGAGCTCGGCGGCGCGGCCGGGCGGGTGACGATCGTCTGCGGCGCCGGCTCGAACGGCGGCGATGGGTTCGTGGCCGCGCGCCAGCTGGCGCTGGCGGGCCTCTCGGTGCGCGTGCTGCTGGTGGCGCCGGCGGCCAAGCTTCGAGGCGACGCCGCGGCGGCCTGGGAGGCGCTCGACCAGCTGGGCAGCGTCGGCCTGGAGGACGGCAGCGGGTGGAACGACGAGGCGGCCTGGCGCGCGCGGCTCGCCGGCTCCGGCACGGTCGTGGACGCTGTCTTCGGCACCGGGTTCCGGGGCCCGGTGCGCGAGGTGGCGGCGGCGGCCATCGCGGCGATGAACGCCACCGACGCGCTCAAAGTTGCGGTCGATATTCCTTCGGGCCTCGACGCCGACAGCGGCCGCGCGTCGGGCGTCGTGTTTCGGGCCGACGTCACGGCAACGATGGGCGCGCGAAAGCTCGGGCTCTGCGTCGACGCTTCGGCGCCGGTGGGGCGGATCGAGATCGTCGACCTCGGGGTGCCGGTCGACGCCAGCCTCGCGCCGGAATCCCGCTGTCGCCTGCTCGACGCCGCCGGGATCGCCGCCCGCGTGCCGCGCCGGAGCGCCGACGCGCACAAGGGGAGCTCGGGGCATCTCCTGGTGGTGGCCGGCTCGGCCGGGAAGACGGGCGCGGCGTTCCTGGTCGGGACGGCCGCCCTCCGCGGCGGGGCGGGGCTGGTCACTGTCGCCTCGACGGCCGCGGGCCAGACTGCGCTCGACGCGAAGGCGATCGAGCTGATGACCGCCCGCTACACCGACGGTGACGATCTGGTCCCGACCGCGGTGGCGGGCGCGCTGCGGGCGCTCGCCGCGCGGGCGCAGGCGATGGCCCTCGGCCCGGGGATCCCGACCGGCGCCGAGATGCGCGCGGTGGTTCACGAGCTCGCGGCCGAGCTTCCGCTGCCGATGGTGCTCGACGCCGACGCGCTGAACGCGCTCGGCACCGACGCGCCGCGGATTCTCGCCGCCGCGCCCGCGCCGCGCCTGCTCACCCCGCACCCCGGGGAGATGGGGCGGCTCCTGGGACTTTCCATCGCCGAGGTACAGGCCGATCGGCTCGCTCACGCGCGCGGATTGGCGGCCTCCACGCGGGCCATCGTCGTGCTCAAGGGGGCGCGGACCATCGTCGCCGCGCCCGACGGTCAGGTGTTCATCAACCCGACCGCGTGCAGCGCGCTCGCCACGGCGGGGAGCGGCGACGTCCTCTGCGGCCTCATCGGCGCGCTGCTCGCCCGGCGGGTCGATCCGCTCCGCGCGGCGCAGGTCGGCGTCTTCGTGCACGGCGCCGCCGGCGAGGAGCTGGCGCCCCGGCTCGGCGATGGTGTCCTGGCCGGCGATCTCCCGCTGGCGATCGCCGGTGTCATGGCCCGGCTCGCAGGCTGATTCCGGGGGCGGTCCAGGCGCCTGCGCCCGCGCCCGCCAGACCGGCAACCCGCGCCACGCCGGTCTCGTCGGTCATCGCCTGGACGGCGACGCCGCTGCCGGCCAGCGTGACCCATCGGCCGACGATCGGCGTACCGTCGGTGGCCTGAAGGCGAATGGCCGTCCAACCGGCGCCCCCTCGCCCTCCGCCCGCCAGCGCGGCCCGCGCGTTGGCGGCCAGCGGTTCGTCGGTCGCGCGTGCCGCCGCCTCCAGGGCGGCCCGCGCCTCGGGGAGATCGCGCGCGCTCCAGGCCGCGGCGGCACGGATCGGCAGGGGCTCCGTGGACGCCGCGATCAGCGACGCCAGCCAGGCTCCACCGTGTGGCGCGCGGGCGATCGCGGCGCAGAGACGCTCGCGCACGGCGCTCTCGGCGTCGGAGAAGGCGCGCGCCAGGGCAGCGGCCTGGCCGTCGGAGAACCGCGCCGTGGCCAGCGCGTCGGCCGCCGCGAGAGCACCCGTGCCGCCGGCCGCCAAGAGCACGATCGCGCGGTCGATCGCCGCGCGGTTGACGAGCGGCCTTTCAGCGTGAGCCGCGGCGAGGGCGCGCGCGAGGGGGACCTCCAGGGGGAGATCGGCAGCCAAAAAGGCCTGGTCGACCCGCTCGGCGTCGCCGGCCTCGGCGTTCGCCTCCAGCGCATCGCCGAGCGCCTCCAGCTCGTCGGGATCGCGGGGCGTCGGCTTTCCTTCGCCGAGCGCGGCGAGCATACGTGCCAGGGCGCCGGGGTTGACCCCGGGAGTGGCTCCGATTCGCGCCAGCGCGCGGGCCGCCGCGCCGCGGACGGCAGGGGCGGTGTCCGCCAGGCGGTCGACCAGGGCCGCCGCTGAGGCGCGCGCCTCGAACGTATTTCCCAGCGCATTTCCGAGCTCCGCCGCGCCGGCCCGGACCCGCGGATCGGCATCGGCGAGGCCGCTTTCGAGCACCGCCACGCTCCGCGGATCGGCGAGCGCCCGCAGCGCCGTGAAGGCCCGCAGGCGGATGTCCGGCTGTGCGGAGACCGTGGCGCGGGCGAGCGCGGGGACTGCCGCCGGATCTCCCAGACGCGCCAGGGCGTCGATCGCCACGAGCGAGACGGCGGCGCCCCCGGTCCCCGGATCGGCCGCCGCGGCCAGCGCCGTCGTGGCGCGCCGATCGCCGAGCTCGCCGAGCAACGCGGCGGCGAGCGCGGCGCTCGCCGGCGAGCCGCGCGTGAGCTCGGCGATCAGGGGCTCGACCGCCGCTCCGCCCGCGTGCCTGAGACCGAGCTTGGCTTCGTCGGGCACCGGCGGGGCGCGCAGGATGGCGATCAACACGGCGACGGCCGCGGGCGTGGCGATCTCGCCGAGCGCCAGCGCGGCGTGGCGGGCGAGGTCGTCGGGCGGCTGCTGCCGCGCGAACCGGGTCAGCGTCGGTGTCGCCGCCGCCATCGCGGGCGATCCCAGCGCGTCGGCGGCGGCCGCGCGCAGATCGATCGTCTGTTCCGAAGCGACGCGCACGAGCGCCGGGACCGCGCGCGGATCGCGGAGCCCGCCGAGCGCGCGGATTGCGGCCAGCCGGATCAGGCGGTCGGCGTCGTCCAGCCGCTCGACGAGCGGCAGCGTGGCGAGCTTCGCGCCGGCCCGGTCTTGGCCCACCGCCGTCACCACCACCAGGACCGCCTGCTGGCGCACCTCGCGGCTGTCGTCGTCGAGCGCGCCGAGCACCGCCGGGAGCGACGGGCCGATCTCGTGCCGCCCGAGCGCCTCGAGCGCGCGCATGCGGATGCCGGCGTCGCGGTCGCGGATCGCCTGCTCGATCGCGGCGCGGGCCGGCGGCGGCAGCGTCGCGGCGTGCGCGAGCAGATCGAGCCCGAAGGCGCGGTCGACCGGGGGCCGCCCGGGCGCCGTCAGCCAGTCGATGGCCGCGGCGAATGCGCGAGGGTCGCCTGCGCGCGCCAGCAGGCGTCCGACGTAGACCCGCACCTCGGGCTCAGGATCGGAGAGCAGCGGCGCCAGGTAGGGGAGGGTCGCCGGCAGGCCGTGGCGTTCGACGAGGCGCTCGATCGCGGGCGGGCGATCCTGCTCGGGGAGCGTGCCGAGGGCGCGTCCGTCGATCTCCAGCGCGCCGGGCCAGCTGAACCCGCCGCCAGACCCGCCAAACCCACCGGCGACGAGAACCAGCACGGGGGCCGCCCAGGCCGCGATCATTCACGCAGTATAGCGGTGCGATGGCGGGTGGATCGTTTAGACTCCGGGCATGACGCGAGAGATCATCGTCAGCATCCTGGAAGGCGAAGGGGCGGAAGGAAAAGCGGGGGCCTTCAAGATCCCCGAGGCGCGCGAGGCGACCTGCTTCATCTCGAACCCCGGCGAGCTTCTGGCGATCGCCCGCGTCGTGCGGATCGAGCTCAAGGACCAGTACCTCACGCTCTCGACGGCGAAGGACGAGCGGTTCGTGTTCGCCTACGGAGACGTGCTCGGCTTCAAGCTGGCCGTCGCCGCGCAGTCCAAGGATCGCTCCGCCGGCTTCGGCCGCTGAGCGCCGGCGGCCCCTTGCGAGGTCAGCGCATCGACATCGACCAGCTGGCGATCGTCTTGCTGCCGTTGAACTTGGGGAAGGTCGGCATGCGAGAGAGCACGCAGCCGGCGAACGCGCCCTTCTGACCGTTCACCTTCACCGCGGAGACCTTGCCGGAGCCGCGGACCACGAAGTCGAGGCTCATCTCGGAGAGACCGGGGTTGTGCTTGCGCTCGGACATCAGGCAGGGGACGAGGCCACGGTAGTGGTGCATCATCGTCTCTTCGATCACGCCGTCGTCGAGCGTCTCGTCGCCGGCGCTGGCGTACTTGGAGGCGTCGCCGAAGTTCGAGTCGTTGTTGAACTCGCCGTCGTCGGCGTGGGGGCTGCCGCCGCCGGCGTGGTGTCCGCCGCTGCCGCGCTTGGCGACGTGGGCACCCTGGAAGCTGAGCTTGACGTCCTTGAGAAAGGCGTCGACCTCGGCGTCCTCGCTGCGTGACGCCAGCTTGGTCCCCTGGTCGGCCTTGCGCGTCCAGACGAAGAAGACGACGCCGCCGACGGCCGCCGCCAGGAAGATCAGGGTGAAGAAGAGGGTGACCACCGACTTCTTCTTGTCGACGCTCTCCTGCCGCTGGTCGGCGGCCGCGCGGCGGTTCTGCTCGCGGTGGCGCTCGGAGGTCTTGGTGAACTCGCGCAGCGCCGGGAAGTCCTTCACCTTCTTGCGGGCGCCGGTGTCGCTGTCGACGATCATGTGCTCGCCGAGGATCTCGCCGCGCTGGATCTGGGCGCGCACCTGCGCCAGCGAGAACGGACCGAAGTCGAGCCGGTCCTTCTGGATCAGCCAGCGCTCCTGCGCCTCGTCGATCGAGCCGCCCGCCGCCTCGGCGACGTTGAACGACTTGCCGAGCGAGCTGCGCGGCGGCGGCGCCGAGGGGGGCTCGACCGCCTGCTGCACCGCCGCCTGGCGGGGCGCGCCGGCCGGCGCGGGACTGGCGACCCCGAGGTTAGGTGGTGTGCCGCCCGCCAGCGCCGTGGCGAGCGCGTCGCGCAGCTCCGTCGGCGAAGCGAACCGCGCCTCCGGCTGCTGGGCGAAGGCCTTGGCCAGGATGGCGTCGACCACCGGCGGCACGTCGGCCGCGGCCTGCGTGATCGGCTTCCAGGGCGACGACGGGAGTCGGCCCGTGACCACCTCGTAAAGCAGGATCCCGAGCGAGTAGACGTCGGAAGCCGAGCTGGGGGCCGCGCCGGCCAACACTTCGGGAGCGCAGTAGATGTGGTCCGGAGCGCCGCTCGGGGCCCCGCGCCGGGCCAGGCTGGGGATGGTGCGCGCGAGGCCCAGGTCGGCCACCTTCACCCGTCCGGCCTTGTTGACCCAGATCGCCGCCGGGTTGAGCCCACCGTGCGGCATGATGCCGGCGGCGCGCTCGAGACCGTTGGCCACGTGCGTGATGAGGTTGCACGCCCCCTTGAAGGAGACGTTGCGCCCCTCGCGCCGCTTGTGATCGATGAACTCGCGCAGCGTCTGCCCGTCGAGCAGCTCGGTGGCGATGAAGAAGTAGTCGGCTTCGCGCCCGGCGGTCAGGACCTCGATCAGGTTCTTGTGCACCAGCGCGCTGGCGTTCTCGAGGTCGGTCACCAGCTGCGCGGCCGACGGCCCGAGCGCGCGCATCGCGATGATCCGGACCGCCGCCGGCCCGCTCCGATTGGCGTCGGTGGCACGGTAGGTCTGACTGACCGCGTCCTGGGTCAGAAGTCCGTCGAGGCGAAATCGACCGCCCACGACAGCACCGGGTTGGAACTGCCCGGGAGGGGCCGACACGGCAAGGGAATCACGTCCGGGGGCCATGCGAGTCGCCGACTTTAACAAAAATTGGGCACAAACCGAAGTCTGGGCGGGCGGCGGCGCAGATTATTTGTTCTGGACCACTTGCGGCAGCTTCTTGGCCTGGGCGATCCAGTCGGCCAGCTGCGGCTCGGTGGGCGGCTTTTCCGAGATCTTGGCGGTCTTGTTGGCGCTGTCCATGGCGGCGGTCAGCGCGGCCGGCTCCTTGGTGACGAGGTCGGCGGTGCTCTTCACGCCGGCCGCCTCGAAGAGCAGGACCATCTCCGAGCCGACACCTTTGATGCGCAGGAGATCGCAGCGGTGGACCAGATCGAGGAGCTCGGGAGCCTTGAGCCCGGTCGCCTTGGCCAGCGCCTTGCGATCCTTACCGGTGGCCCCCTTGTCGAGGAGCTGCTCGGTGGTGTCGATCTTTCCTTTGTGGAGCTTCTCGACCTGCGCCGATGTGATGAGGCGCGGGACGTCGGCCACCGCGTAGTGACTGGCGCGCGCCGCGCCGGCCCAGATCATGACCCCGAGCGACAGCAGGAAGGGGAGCATCTTTCTCATGACAGCCTCCGGATTCTAGTTTGACTCAGAACCCTGGAAAGGTTCCGAACTTCCCGCGCCGGGCTCGGTCCGGCAAGGCCGGCCCTCCCCCACGCGAATTTCAGAGCGTCTTGAAGCGGCGAACCAGCTCGCGCAGCCGCCGCGAGCCGCCGCCTTCCCGGTAGATGAACCGCACGCCGGTCTGATTCGCGCCCGCATGGTAGACGACCCGGCCCGAAAGATCGAACGACGCCTCGCTGCCGGGCGGGGTGATCTCCAGGACGACGTCGGCGTCGATGGGCGGCTGTACGGGCCCGAGCACCAGGCCCCCGCTGACGCTGATCTCCCGCAGCTCTGCGTCGATCAGATCGAGCCCCGCCGACACCCGGATGCGGCAGGGGATGCCGATCGGAATGCGGGTGTGCTTGCGACGGCGGGTGGCCGGGCGCTCGCCCCGCAACGTCTCGACCATGAAGTCGCGCTTGGCGCTCTCGTCGGCGTCGAAGGCCACCGTGGCGCCGGCGCGGACCCGCATGCGCGGCAGGGCAGGCCGCCAGGCGGTCACCGTGCCGCGGATCAGCACCTTGTTCGGCAGGCCGTCACAGGCCATCTCGACCACCACGGGCGTGCCCGGGGCCAGCTCGGTCGTCGTCGGGCAGAACACACCGCCCGTCGGCAGATCGAGCCGATAGTGTTCCTCGAACTCCTCGAGGTTCCGGCAACGGACGCGAAGGATGTTCACGTTTGGGGGGGCTCCAGGAAGACCAAAATAGCCGAGGCGCCGCGGATGTACTAGGTTTCTGCCGCCCATGCCCATCCGCGTCCACATTGGTGGCACCGTTTGCCCTCCCGAAGAGGCCAAAGTATCAGTGTTTGACCGAGGGTTTCTCTACGGGGACAGCGTCTACGAAACCATCGGGACGGCCCATGGCAAGCTGTTCGCCGCTCGGGATCATCTGGTTCGCCTGCAGCGCTCGGCCGAACGGATCGGGTTGCGCGCGCCGCCGACGGCAACCATCGAGCGGGCGATCGCCGAAACGATGGCCGCCGCCGGGTTCCCGGAGTCGCGGGTGCGCGTCATGCTGACCCGTGGTGTGGGCAAGCTGGATCTCGATCCGGCGTCGGTCGACGACACGCAGCTCATCGTGATCGTCTTCCCGCTCGGCGCGCCGACCCCCGAGATGTACGAAAAAGGGGTGGCGGTGGCGATCGTCTCGATCACGCGCAACAGCCCGCTGGCGCTCGATCCAGAGGTCAAATCCGGGAACTACCTCAACAACGTGCTGGCACTCGGCGAGGCGCGCCGTCGCAGCAAGGCCTACGAGGCGATCCTCTGCGGCGGCGACGGCAGCGTCGCCGAGGGATCGACCAGCAACGTCTTCGCGGTCATCGGCGGCGAGGTGCGGACGCCGCCGCCCGCGGTGGGAATTCTGGACGGGATCACGCGCGCCAAGGTGATCGCCCTTTGTCGCGAAAACGGCATCCCGTTCGCGGAGCGGCGCATCACCCCCGACGAGCTGCGCGGCGCCGACGAGGCGTTCATCACCAGCGCCACCCGCGGCGTCCTGCCGGTCACCACCGTCGATGAAAAGCCGGTCGCCGGCGGCACGCCCGGTCCGGTCACCCGAAAGTTGATCGCGCTTTATGACCTGCTCGCCCGGCGCGGCGTAGACTAAAGGGTAGGTGATGACTTGAACGGCGCCGCCATGCTGCTGCCGAAGTTCTTCGTGCTCTGCAGCGTCATCCTGATTCTCACCGGGGTGGCCCAGTACTTCGTCCGCCCGCGCCGCCCCAAGGAGTCGCTGCCCGAGAAGCTGGTCAACCGCGCCACCATCACGGCGCTGCTCTCGATCGCCGTCGGCGTCGCCGGCCTCCTGATCGGCCTCGGTATCGTCCCGATGCCGAGGTTTCACTAGCCCCGCGCGGAGCAGGGCCGGGCGGTTAGCCCTTCTTGCCTTTGCCGCCGCCGGTGGCCTTGGTCAGCTTCGGCGAGACCATCACCCGGTCCTTGGGCAGGAACGACAAGGCCGCGGTGTACGTCTTGGTCTTCTGCTGCTCCTGGTCCTTCATCGCGCCCTTGTCGTCGGTCTTGTGCAGGCCGAGCTTGGCGAAGGTGATCGCCGCATAGGAGGCGATGGTCTCCTGCACGTTCGACAGGTGCTGGTCGAACTCCTGGCGGGTGACGGTGATCTTCAGGACTGGCTGATCGTCGAGGATGCCGGTGTAGGTCACCTGCTGCAGCTCGGGCGCCTTGAGGAACATCGCGGTCAGGAACTCGGCCCAGTAGGTCATGGCGCTGTTGAACGTCAGCGTCTTCACGTACTCGTCCTTGCCGCTCTCGAGGTACGGGTAGGTCACCTCGACGGCCTTGTGCGGCTCGTCGACGGTCATGGTCGGCTGGTGCTTGAAGTTGTCGTCGACGTGCACGATCTTTTTCTTGTCGTTGAGCCGGCAGGTATCTTCCAGGTCTTCCGGCTGGGCGCGGTTCAAGCTGTAGGCGAACGACTTCTGCACCTCCTCAGCGAACTCGAGGCGGATGGCGTTCTCGCACTTGGGACCCTTGTCGCCGTGGTCGCGCCAGATCTTCGCCAGCGGGTTGCCGCCGGTCTGGGCCTCGCCCTCGGTGGCGTAGATGGCGCCCAGGAAGGTGGTCGGCTCGAAGGTGTTGCGGGTCATCGCGTAGCGGTAGAGAAACTGCAGCGCCGGGTAGATGTCGTCGCGCTTGGTCTTCTGCTTCAGCGCGACGTGGATCTTCACGTCCTGGCCGTCGGTCGGGCCGCTCACCTCGTCGCGAACGACGGTGAACGCGGGGACGCCGGCCGGGATCTTGGGCTGGTCGCAGCAGGTGGTGGGGGCGGCGGGCTTTTCGGTCTGGCAGGACGTGAGGGAGAGCAGGGCGGCGAGGGCCGCGCCTGCTGAAACCACAACGCTACGCGGCAGCTTGTGAGAGCGCATCATCCGGATCCCTCCAAGAAGAGGTGAGAGCGACGGTGAGAACGACGGGTGAGGCGCAAAGTACCTCAACCCGCCGCCGTGGGGTGTCTTTCTTTCCATCAGCGTCGAGGTAGGGTATTGTGCGTTGTCGGAGCTGATCCAGCCTGGCTCCGTTAATCCATAAAATGGCATCGATTGTCATGACGCGGCGACCTCGGTCCTTCGCGCTACTTTTTTCGATGATGGTGCTGGCTCTCGGCACAAAAGAAGCGCGCGCGCAGCTCACGCCACAGCAGAAGCAGGACATCCACGTCCACTACCAGCAGGCCACGCGCGCGTACGATCTGGGCAAGTACCAGGAAGCCGTCGACGAGTACCAAAAGGTCTACGAGATCGACGGCGATCCGGTCATGCTCTACAACATCGCCCAGGCCTACCGGCTGAACGATCAGCCTCAGGAATCGATCCACTTCTATCGCCGCTATCTGCAGCGATCGCCCGAGGCTCGCAACAAGGAAGACGTCGAGCGAAAGATCACGGCGATGGAGAAGCTGATCGAGGAGCGCCGGAAGGCGGCCGCCGCGGTCACGCCGCCTCCGCCCAAGGCGGTCGTTCCTCCGCCGCCGGTCGAGACGAACCCCGAGCCGCCACCGGTTGTGACACCGCCGGTCGTGGTCGCGCCGCCACCACCGCGCCCGCCCACGCCGCCGTCGACGACGCGTCGGGTGATCGGCTGGTCGATGATCGGCGCGGGCGTCGCGAGCGGCGTGGTCGCCGTCATCGAGGGTGTGCGCGCGAAGAACAAGGGCGACGAGCTGACGCAGATGTCGATGGTGCCCACGCCGCCGAGCGGGATACGACCACCTTTCGACAGCGGGCCGCAGTCCATTCAGTCGGCCGGCCAGACCGCCAACATCGTCGCCATCACCTGCGGTATCGCCGGGGCGGCGGTGGCCGTGGCGGGCGCGGTCATCCTCATCACCAACGGCTCGTCCGCGCCGGCCAGCGAGAGCGGCGCCACGCCCGCGCCCGCCCCGACGACCACCGTCAGCTTCGCTCCCTGGTTCGCACCCGGACTGGTCGGTGGCGGCATGGGGCTGAGGTTCTGAGCCTTGAGATCGGCGCAGCTCCTGGTCGTCCGTGCGGCGCTGCTCGGCGCCGTTCTGCTTAGCGCCGGCTGCTTCCGCCCCAAGATCCTCTCCGGCGCCTACTCTTGCGGCGATGGGGGTGCCTGCCCCGACAACTTCGTCTGCAACGGAGCGCATCTCTGCGTCTCGTCGCTCGACGGCGGTCTGACCGTAACGGGCGGAACGGGCGGCTCAGGCACTGGCGGTAAGGGTGGTACAGGCGGCTTGGGCACGGGCGGCACGAGAGACGCCGGCCCCGACATGCCCTGCCTCGCTCCGGTCGCCAACGCCAACTGCCCCAGCGACGCAGGCGTCACCGGAATGTGCGATCCCGTCTGCAACAAAGGTTGCGGCGGCTGCTTCGACAAATGTTCGGTAAACATGAGCGGAGACCTGACGTGCAACCCGCTTTATGTTCCGCCGTCGAACGCTCATCCGACGCTTGGCCAAGCGTGCGATCAATTTGCCGTGGGTGCGGCCAATCAGTCAGATGATTGTGCGCCAGGCCAGGGCTGCCTCAACCTTGAATGCGGGGCGATTTGTTACCAGTTTTGTCGGACGAACGCCGACTGTCCCACTATGGCGAGCTGTTCACGAGATGCCGGCGGCGGAAACAAGTTCTGCGACGTTCCTCAACAGGACTGCGATCCGGTCCAGAACGCGGCCACTCACACCCAGTACTCGGGATGTACCTCGGCGATCATGGGCTGTTACCTTTCCACGGACGGATTGCACACCCTGTGTGACTGTGCCTTTGGGGGCGGTGTGAAGGGTTCCTCCTGCACGCACTCGAGGGACTGCATAGCCGGATTGGTCTGCTACGATCCGACCGGCAGGAACTCGCCGACGTGTCTTCCGGTCTGCCGCCTGCCTACCGATGGGGGAACAGCTTCGCTTCCCGGCGAAGCCCCCTGTAACGGCAGTTGTTTGCCTATAGCGAATGGTTCGACTGTGAGTACCGTTTACGGCTTCTGTAACGGACCGTAGTTGCGAGGCGCTGATGGACTTCCGTCGGAATGCCCTCCGGTTGATCTTGACGTCGTTGTTCGTCGCGGGTTGCTACACGCCGAACATTGCCCCGGGAGGCTTCAGCTGCGGTGAGGGGGGGGCCTGCCCGCAGGGCCAACACTGTGTGAACGCCCTCTGTACCAACAGCAACGTGGTCGACGCATCTCCCGACAAACCGGCCTGTCACGCGGTGACCTCGGCCGCGCAGATATGCAACGATGATCCCGTCTCCCCCCAAACGTGCAATCCAGCCTGTCAGACGGGATGTGACGGTTGCGGCTGGTGTGGCGTAGGCACCAACGGCGCGAGCAAGTGCATGACCGGACCCGAAGGCGGTAAGGACATCGGAGCCGTCTGCGATCCAACGATGGAGTCCGACTGCAAAGCGGGGCTCTATTGCCAACCGGAGTGCCAAAACACCACCGGCCGCTGCTACAGGCTCTGCGACAGCACTTCCGCCTGCGGAACGGGGTCGGTGTGCGGCACGGTCGCGCGGAGTAACACAAATGCGCAGTTGCCGTTCACGCTCTGCAGCCTCGTTCAGTCGTGCGATCCGATCGGACAGACTGGCTGTCCGCAGGGCTTTGCTTGCTATCCGAACGGGGGGACCCAGACCGAGTGTGATTGCCCCGGCGTCAATGACACCGGGGCATCGTGCCAGTTCTTCGTCTATGACTGTATCGCCGACGACCAGTGCGTCAGCTTCAGCAATGGAAGTTCCTCGTGCTTTGTGAACTGCTCCCAGACCAGCGGCTGCGCCAAGGGCTCTTGTAACGTCCAGCCGAGCGCCACCTACGGCTACTGCATGTAGCGAATTACGGTAGCGCGTCCTGCGCCCGAAGCATTCATTCGGCGTCAGCGACCTCAGGTCACGCGGCGGGCTCGACCGGCAAGCCCCTCGAACGCGATCATGTCTTCCAGGTAGCGAAGCCGTTCGGAGGGGGTGAGGCGCAGCCGCGCGGAGATCTGGCTGATCTCGTCGGCCGAGAGACGCGCCGGGCCGGTGCCCATTGGCGGACCGGCCGCGTCGTAGCCCGGTTGCGCCTCCGCCGCGCGATCGGCTCGCTCGTCGGGCCGTAGCGTGCTGCTCACGGATCAAGGTCAGCGCGTCTTGGCGGAAGCAGGCGCGCCCGTCGGGGCGAGGGCGGTGAAAGTCGAGTAGTCTTGGGCGCTCATGTCGATGCCCGCCTCTACTTCTGCCACGCTGCCGCGGTTCGCGTTCCTGACGCCGCGGATATTGCCGCCGGCGTCGAAGATTGAGGGACGGGTGGCGGTGCTGGACGTGGCGTTCGCCAGCGAGGGGGGCGGGGCGTCGTTCGAGAAGACGACGCTGCCGTTCATTCGCGGCCTGGGCGGCCGCCTGGCGGCCTGGGTCGATCACCACGATCATTATCGGCACGCTGACTACGTCGGCGATCCGCGCTTCGTGCTGTCGACCAAGGCGGAGCACGGCGCCTGTCCGGAGCTGGTGACACCCGAAGTGGTGCGCGCGGCTGGACCGGTCGACACGGTGGCGATGCACCTCGACCTCGACGGGCTCTACTCGGGGGCCAAGTGGGTCCTGGGGGGCGTCGAGCCCTACGACGGCGCGGACGACGACGCGCGCGCGGTCGACACCCGCCGCGGCGAGCCCGGGCCGATCGCCAACCGCATCGATCGCGCGCTGCGGGCGCGCTTTCGCGACGAGACGCTCAAGCACCGGGTCATCCAGTACCTGCTGGCGCGCACCAAGGCGCCGGTCCTGTGGGGCGAGATCGAGGACGCCGCGCGCGAGATAGACCCGTTGCTCGACGAGAGCAAGCGCCTGGCCGATGGGTTTCAGATGATCGACGGCGTCGCCTTCGTCGAGTCGGCCGGGCGGCCGTACGACAAGACCGAGCTCTTGCTCATCGGGCAAGAGCGCTCGCCGGTGGCGGTGGTGCGCGACTCGGGTGCGCTGACCATCGCCGCCGACTTCGAGTCGGGGCTCGACTTCGTGAAGATGTTCGAGCTCGGCGGCGGGATGCCGACGCGCGTGACGGTGCCCGAGGCGCGTCGCGCCGAGGTGATGTCGAAGCTCGCGGCGGCGGTGGCCGCGCGGCGCCCGCCGGGCGGCGTGGTGTAAGCTCAGGCATGGCCGCGCGCAGACAACCGAGCCCCTCACGCACGCATCTGGCGCTGGCCGGGCGGGTGCTGTCGGCGGCGGGCGGGCTGCGCGCGGGGCTGGCGTCGGAGGGGCCGCTGCCGTCGCGCCACGACATCCGCGTGCTGGTCGAGGAGATGCTGGAGGTGTTGTTCCCCGAGTCGCACCGCCTGGGGACCAACGGCGGCAGCTTGCGCGAGCACGTCGCCGCCACGATCGGCACCCTCGAGGCGCACCTCGAGACCGCGATCTTCCTGGGCCTGCACCGGCTCTGCGCCGGCAAGGATCGCGGCGGCGGAAAGTGCGCGCGGCGGGCGCGCGCGATGACCGCCCGGCTCCTCGACGCCCTGCCCGAGGTGCGGGCGGCGCTGGCCAAGGACGTCCTCGTCGCCTACGAGTGCGATCCAGCCGCCAGCGGCGTCGACGAGATCGTCGCCTGCTACCCGGGCCTCTTCGCCATCGCCATCTACCGGGTGGCGCACCTGCTGCTCGGCTACGGCGCGCAGGTCGTGCCGCGCATGCTGACCGAGCACGCCCACTCGCGCACCGGCATCGACATCCACCCCGGCGCTACCATCGGCGAGTCGTTCTTCATCGACCACGGGACGGGGATCGTGGTCGGCGAGACCTGCCGGATCGGCGACCGCGTGCGCATCTACCAGGGGGTGACCCTGGGCGCGCTGTCGGTCCGCGACCGCGGCAAGAGCGACAGCCCGACGCCCGGCAAGCAGCGCCACCCGACCATCGAGGACGAGGTCACGATCTACGCCAACGCGACGATCCTCGGCGGCAGCACGGTGATCGGGCGCGGGGCGACCGTCGGTGGCAACGCCTGGATCACCTACTCGGTGCCGCCCGGCATCCGCGTCGGCGTGGGGACCTAGCGACGCTCCCCTCGCGCCTTTCCGAGCTGCTGCGGGAGATCTCGGCGCAGATCCTGGAGGCGCAGCGACCGATCCGGGTGCTGCGGTTGCTCGCCTGGGGCGAGGAGGTGGAGCGCGACTTCTTCGCCGCCGGCGGGCGCGAGCTGCCGCGGCCGGAGTACCGCATCCCGCCCGAGGTCGCCGAGGCGGGGGCGCGCTTCCGGGCGTTGAAGGCGCTCTGCCCCGGCGGTGGCGCGATCGAGATCTTCCTGCGCGACACCTGCGACGCGTTCGCCACCGCGGCGCGCATGTTGGCTGCCGCCGGCACGCGCGAGTTTTATCACCACGCCGTCGAGCTCTACGGCCGACCCGCCAGCCTGACCGCCGACCGGCGCACGACCAACCTCGGGCTCGCCCAGCACTTTCGCATGGTCGTCGACGGCGTAGCGGGGCGCGCGCCGATCCCCAGCCCCCAGGACGAGCTCGTCTACAGCGCCGAGGAGGTGGTGCCGCGGCTGTCGGCGCGCTTCGCGGCGTTTTTTCCCGGGCAGGCGATCGGCGTCGAGCTGGTGGAGGGGATCGCCGCCAAGGCGGTGGCGGGCGTCGACGGCGTCAAGATCAAGCGCGGAATGCGGTTCTCGGCGCGCGATCTGGCGCAGCTCGAGTTTCACGAGGGGCAGGTCCACGTGGCGACGGCGCTCAACGGGCGCGCCCAGCCGGTGACGCCGTTCATCGGCTACCCCTCGCCGCGCACCACCGGCACGCAGGAAGGGCTGGCGGTGCTGACCGAGTTTCTGACCCAGTCGACCAGCATCGATCGGCTGCGGCGTCTGGCCGACCGGACGCTGGCGATCAAGATGGCGGAGGAGGGGGCCGACTTCTGCCAGCTCTATCGCTTCTTCCTCGAGCGCGGCAACGACCAGATGAGCGCCTTCGACGGCGCGCGCCGGGTCTGCCGCGGCGGCCTCTGCGGCGGCGGCGCGCCGTTCACCAAGGACGTCTGCTATCTGGACGGCCTCTTGCGGGTGACGAACTTCCTGCGGGTCGCGCTGGTCAAGGGGCACCTCGGCGACGTGCCGCTCTTCTTCGCCGGGAAGATCGCCGTCGAGGACGTTCCGCTGTTCGGGCGGTTGCAGCGCGAGGGGCTGGTGCGGGCGCCGCAGTACCTGCCCGAGTGGGCGCGCGATCTGTCGTACCTGACCGCCTTCATGAGCTACTCCGCGTTTTTGGGGGAGTGCGATCTCGACGCCGAGCGGCGGCGCTACGAGGATCTCATGACGCGGGCTGAGGGCGAGATGTCATGAGCTTCGCCCCGAGCGCCAGCGTCGCCAGGCAGGCCCACTGCGCCGGCGTCAGCCCCCCGTAGCGCTGATCGGGGAGCGCGACGTCGGTCGCCCGCAGGAAGTCGAGGCCGAAGCGGACCGGCGCGTACATCAGCGCCGCCAGGCCGATGATGTGGCCAGGCGGGCGCGGCTTCCGGGAGTACCTGAACAGCACCGCCGTCATGACGATGGTGCAGAGCAGCTCGTCGAGGCCGAGATCGTGGCGGGGGCCGCCCGGGTAATTCACCGAGAGGAAGAACGAGGTGTGGCGGCCGGGGTGGTCGTGCGCGGTGAAGCAGCCGGTCCGTCCGAAGATCCAGCCGACCGAGAGGCCGAGCGCCACCGCGTCGGCGTAGGGGAGGCGGGGGATCTTCTCCTTCTTGGTGAAGTAGAGGAACGCCAAAAAGGCGCCCAGGAATCCGCCGAACGACGACAGGCCCGACCAGACGTTGAGAAGAACGAGCGGGTTCTCTTTGATCCGCTCGGGGAAGTAGAAGATGACCGAAACGAGGTGGGCCATGATGAAGCCACCGATCACGATCCGCGCGTTCAAGAAGCGGACGTCCTGCTCTTCCAACCCCCTCTTTTTCCCTTCGGCGACGACGATCCGATCGCCGACGATCACGCCGATCGCCACCAGCACGCCGAACATGTGAATCGAGATCGACCCGATGTCGAACAGGTGCCCGCTGAAGTAGGGAATCATCGTTGGGACGCGCGCAGCGCCAGGACGATGTCCCGCTGGCCGTCGGCGTGGTAGCTGGAGCGAACCATCGGGCCGGCCTCGACGTGGGGGAATCCCAGCGCCAGCGCCTCGGCCTTGAGCAGGTCGAATTCCGACGGCGGCACGAAGCGCGCGACCGCCAGGTGCTTCGGGGACGGGCGGAGGTATTGGCCGAGCGTCAGGATGTCGACGCCGATCTCGCGCAGCTCGGTGAGGACGGCGCGGACCTCGTCGAGTGCCTCGCCGAGCCCGAGCATCAACCCCGTCTTGGTGATCGCTCCGCGCGCCTTGGCGTGGCGAAGGATGGCGTATGAGCGGGCGTAGCTGGCCTGGACGCGCACCTCGCGCGACAGGCGCGGCACGGTCTCGAGATTGTGCGCGAACACGTCGGGCCCAGCGTCGAGGACGGTGTCGACGGCGGCAGTGTCCCCCTTGAAGTCGCCGGTCAAGACCTCCAGCACCAGCTCGGGGCTGCGCCGCTTCACCGCGCGGATGGTGGCCGCCCAGTGCGCCGCGCCGCCGTCGGGCAGATCGTCGCGGTCGACGCAGGTGATCACCGTGTGCCGCAGCCCGAGCTCGCCCAACATCGTCGCGACGTGCTCCGGCTCCGCTGGATCGACCGGCAGCGGGCGGCCGGTTGGAACGTCGCAGAACTGACAGGACCGCGTGCAGATCCCCCCCAGGATCATGATGGTGAGCGACTGCCGGTTCCAGCACTCGCCGATGTTGGGGCAGGAGGCGCTCTCGCAGACGGTGTGCAGCCCCAGCTCGGCGACGCGCTGCTTGAGGTCGAAGAAGACCTCGCCGCGCGGCATCTTCATCCGGATCCAGTCGGGCTTGGGCTGGAACTGGGGGCGGGGCGGGGCGCCGTCGATCGATCCGGATTCGCCGGATTTGGCCTCGAGCTCGGCCTGCAGGACGCGCAGCTTGCGCGACCGGGTCTCGACGATCCTCTCGGGCATTGCGCGTTGAATCTACCCGATCATCGGTGGGCTGTCCGCGCCGGGCCGCTGGTATTCTAGTGGCGCATGACGCACGCCCGATTCGGTTGGCTCGCGTTCGTGGGCGCGGCCGTCGTCGCCGGTGGCGCGGCGGGCTGTGGTTCGGCGCCCGCCGCCGGGAGCCGCGAGATCGACGCCGGTACGCCCGACGCGCCGCTGGCCGCCGACGGCGACGTGTTGGACGTCGGCGTCGGCCCCTGGACGGCCCGGCCCGACGCCGCGGCGCCAGCGCCGCTCGACGACGTGACGGTCTACGCCTTCAGCCAAACAGGAGACAATCAGACCGACCCGCAGATCATCACCCTGGCGCCCGACATGAGCATCCGGACGTTCTCCCGCTGGGACACCTACGGCACCCGGGCCGGCGACTACGACTTCAGCTACGTGACGAGCGCGCACGCGGTGGGGGTCAAGCTCATCGGCGGCACGACGTCGACCGTTCTCTTCGAGGACGAGTTCCCGAACGCGCAGTTTCCCGCGACGAGCTACCCGGACCTCGCCGCCCGGGACGCGACCGGTGCGGTGGTGATCCACCCGTCGAGCCCGAAGAACTATCATCGCGGCTCGCTGGCCAACCCGATCTACCGCGACTACCTGATCGGCATCGGCGAGCTGCAGATCGACGGCGGCGTCGACGGTCTCTTCTTCGACGAGCTCAATCAGGACTACCAGGGGGCGACCTACGACGGCAACGAGGGGTTCGACACCTACCACCTGGCCGACTTCAACGCCTACCTGCTCTGGCGCTTCCCGGGCGCCGACTACAGCGCCATGTTCGGGATGACCGCCGACAACACGCTGAAGGCGAGCGTCGCTCCCGGCGACCTGACCAACAACTTCAACTACCAAAAGTACCTGGCGAGCAAGGGGTGGGGGACGAGCCCCTTCGCGTCCGGCAATCCGCTGGCGTCGATCTGGGGACAGACGGTGGCGAACCGTCCCGCGCCCGGCGCCAGCGACTTCGTCGACAGCGCCGAGCCCTACCGCTACTGGGGCCAGATCGCCGCGACGCTGCGGGCCTACGCCCAGCAGGAGTACGGGCGGTCGATCTATCTCACCTCGAACGGCGTCTGGCCGCTGGTCGACTTCCAGGGGGTCGGCCTCTACGAGTTCAACCAGGACGGCGACGGCGGCGCCGAGGCGGAGTACGTGCCGGTGACGCCGGGATCGACGACGACGGCGGCAAACCTCGACGGGACGGTCAGCCTTCAGCGGCCCTTCTTGAACCTGAAGGCGCGCTCGGCGGCGCTGGCGCCGGGCGCCCCGGTGGTCCTGTTCATCGACTGGCCGACCAACTTCATGTCCTATTACCTGCACCTGCCGGCGAGCGAGCAGCAGGACTACTGGCGCATCTACGCCGCCGAGGCCTACGCCAACGGGCTCTACTTCGCCTTCTTCTTGCTCGACACCGTCGGC
Organism: Polyangia bacterium; assembly: GCA_036267635.1. Taxonomy (GTDB): domain Bacteria; phylum Myxococcota_A; class Polyangia; order Fen-1088; family Fen-1088; genus JADGRB01. Next base: position 23,785 of record DATAVR010000111.1, read on the forward strand.
GATCCGAGCGCGACCGAGCTGGGGCTCATGCCGTTCTTCCAGAGCCTGACCGCCTTCTACCGGGCGCACGCCGGCCTCTACCACGGCGTGACGGCGTCGGCCGCCTCGGTGATCTCGGCGGTGACGACCTCGCTCACCACCCCGGTCATGATCGCGGTCAGCGATCAGGCGCAGCCGCGGCGCCGCCTCGTTCACCTGGTCAATCACGACTACAGCGGCGCGCTCGTCGAGCACGACGGCGTGACGGTCACGATCCCCCTGCCGAGCGCGCCGGCGTCGGTGACGCTCGCCTCGCCCGACACGGCGGGTGACACGCCGTTGACGCCGAGCTACGCCAACGGCGCGGTGACCGTCACCCTTCCGTCGCTCGTCGCCTACGACGTCGTGGCGATCGCCTACTGAGCCTCGAAGCTCGTCGCTGGGTTCTTCGGCGGCGCTCGGTTCGATGATATTGTCTTGGCAGCGATGCCAAGAACCTGGCGCTGTCTTGCCGTGACGCTGCTGGCGCTCGCGGTGAGCGGAGGACCGGCGCTCGCGGCAGAGCCGAGCGCGGCGCGCAAGGCGTACGACGAGGCGACCGCCGCTTTTGGGCTGGGCCACTACGCGGAGGCCGCCGAGAAGTACGAGACGGCGTTCAGCCTGCGCCCCGATCCCGCGCTGCTGTACGACGCCGCGCAGGCCTACCGCCTCGGCGGCAACCGCCCGCGCGCGCTCGAGCTCTATCGCAACTACCTGCGCCTCTATCCCGAGCGACAGAACGCCGACGAGGCGCGGAACCAGGTCGCGACGCTCAGCAAGGCGATCGAAGAGGAGAAGGTCGGCGCGCCGGTGGCCCCCGTTCCGGCGACCGCGCCCCCGCCGCCAGTCGTGCCACTCGCTCCCGTCACGCCGCCGCCGCCGCCCGTGCCTTCGCCCGCGCAGCCGCCTTCGCCCGCGCCGGCGGCGCTGATCGGTGAGTCGCCGCCGGCGGCGGAGCCGCGGTCCGCGGAAGGAGGCTCGCGGACCTGGATCTGGGTCGCGGTCGGAGCCGCGGTGGTGGCGGGCGGCGCCGTGGCGCTGCTGCTCGCCACCCGCAGCGACAAGTTCCCCGACGCCACCTTTGGCTCCGCGGCGGGCAACTGACGATGCGCGCGCCGTCGATTCGATGCGCGATGCTGTTGCTGGCCACGGGCGCGCTGGCCACGGCCTGCAGCAAGGTCGAGAGCTGTCGGCCCGGCACGCTGTTCCTCACCGTCGAGCTCGGCCCTTATTACGCCACCGCCGATCGACTGGACGTCGACGTCACGCTGGAGGCGGCCGGAGACGCCGCCGCTTCCGCGCCCAAACACACGGAGCTGACGCTGAAGCCGGGCTCTCGCTCCGGCGGGGTGGAGGTTCAGTTCCCGGACGGCTATGAGGCAGGTCGGACCGCGATGATCACGCTGACGCTGTTCTCGGGCGGGTCGTCGCTCGCCGGGCGGCTGGTGACTCCGGTGCTCCCTCCGGGCTGCGGTGTGGTGATGACAGTGGACTTTGGCGTCGGCGATGCCGGCAGCGGCGACGGGTCGGCAGGCGCCGCGGGCTCGGCCGGCACCGGCGGCGGCGCGGGCACCGGCGGGGCAGGCGGCGGTGTCGCGACCGGTGGGGCTGGCGGTGCTGCCGCCGGTGGGGCGGGCGGTGCGGCGACCGGAAAGGGCGGGGCCGGCGGCGGCAAGGGAGGCGCCGGCGGCGGCGCTGCTGGCGGGGCGGGCGGCGCAGCGTGCACGGCGACGGGCCCGGAGAACTGCTTCGACAACATCGACAACGACTGCAACGGCAAGATCGACTGTGCCGATCCGGCCTGCGGGGCGACGGTCGCTCAGTGTGTCGCGCTCGATCCGACGTCGGCGCCGATCGGATTGTTGTCCGGGGTCGGGGCCGGCGCCTGTGCCACCGCAGGCTACGATCAGACGACCGCCATCTTTGCCAATCCCACCCAGCTGAGCTGTACGACGGTGATTGCCGGCAAGGGGTGCAATTGCGCGGCGGGTCCGGTGAGCTGCTCCACGACCCTCGCCGGGTTCAAGACCTTGGCGGAGTGCACCGGCGACACGTCGAGCGGAGAGTCGGCCGGCACCTTCGTCACCGGTCAGGACCAGAACTGCACGGCCGCCGGCGTCCCTCCCTGGACGTTGGACGTCAACGGCGACATCTTCGGGATCGGGGCCACGACGTTCGTCGCCACGCCCGCCGACTGCACGCCGTCCGGTACGCCCAACGTGCCGACGTACGCCTTCGGAACCAAGGCCACCTTCTGCGCGACGCAACAGGTGGGCGGCGGTTGCAGCGCGGGTCAGGTCTGCGTCCCGGCCACCGGGGCGGGGGGGCTCTGCCAGCTGTTCAACGGCGCGAAAACGACCTGCCCCGGAGGCGCCCCGGCACAACCCTACTACACGGGTGTCTCAGGTACGGTCACCTGCGGCGCCTGCACCTGCGGACCACCGGTCGGCGCCAGCTGCGAACCCGTGTCACTGCAGACCTGTTCGGGAGGCATCGACGTCCAAAGCAATGGCCGCACCTGCGTCGGCCCGGGCCTCTCCAGGCCGGCCGTCGAGTTCTCGGGCACCCCGACGCCGGCCGCCTGCTCGCCGATGAGCGCTGTCGGCGGCACGGCGGCGCCGACCGGCCCCAGGACGCTCTGCTGTCCCTAGCGTCGCCGCCCGGGCTCAGATGTGGACGACCTCGCCCAGCGCGGCGGCGGTCGCCTCGTACATCACCTCCGACAGCGTCGGGTGCGGGTGCACCGCGGCCAAGACGTCGTGGGCCGTCGCCTCCGAGGTCATGGCCAGCGACATCTCGGCGATGAGGTCGGTGACGCCGTAGCCGATGCCGTGCACGCCGACGATCTCGCCCCGCGCCTTGTTGGTGATCACCTTGATGAACCCGTCGAGGTGATTGGCGCCGAGCGCCTTGCCGTTGACGTTGAAGGGGAACTTGCCGACGGAGATTTCAAACCCCGCTTCGCGCCCGGCTTCGCGCGCCTGCGCCTCGGTCTTGCCGATCGACGCCACCTCCGGGTCGCAATAGGTGCAGCCGGGGATGGCGTCGTAGTTGACCGGCACGACGTGCTTGCCGGCCATGGCCTCGACGGTGCGGACCCCTTCGGCCATCGCCACGTGGGCCAGCAGCGGAGGGCCGGCGCAGTCGCCGATCGACCAGATGCCCGGGCTGGTGGTCCGGTACTGGTCGTCGACCTGGATGAAGCCGCGGTCGAGCGCGACCCCCATCCCTTCGAGCCCGATGTTCTCGATGTTGGCGCGCACGCCGACCGCCATCAGCACGCGCTCCGAGGTCACGGTCTGTTCCTTGCCGTCGGCGGTGGTGAACGAGGTGATGGCCGTCTTGCCGCTCACCTTGATGCCGGTGGTCTTGGCGCCGGTGTGGAGGATCATCCCCTTCTTCTTCAGCACGCGCGTCAGCGACGCCGAGATCTCTTCGTCCTCGACCGGCAGGATGCGCGGCATGAACTCGATGACCGTCACCTCGACGCCGAAGGCGTTCCAGAAGTCGGCGAACTCGATGCCGATGGCGCCGGCGCCGATGACCACCACCGACTTCGGCACCTCGGGGAGCACCATCGCTTCCCGGTAGGTGATGATCCGATCCCCGTCGGGCTCGATGCCGGGCAGGAACTTGGCCCGCGCGCCGGTGGCGATGATGGTGCGCGGCGCCTCCAGCGACAGCTTGCCGGTCGGCTTGCCCGCCGAGGTCGTCTCCACCTCCAGCTTGTTGCGGCCGGTCAGCTGGGCGCTCCCTTTGATCTGGGTGACGCCGTACTTCTTGAACAGGAACTCGACGCCGCCGGCCAGCTTCTCCGAGACGGCCCGGCTGCGTCCGATGATCTTGCTCCAGTCGAAGCTGATCGGCCCCTGAACGACGACGCCCATCTCGGCCGCGTGCTGGACGGCGCGCATCGTCTCGGCCGACTTGAGCAGCGCCTTGGTCGGAATGCAGCCCCAGTTGAGGCAGATCCCGCCGGCCCGCTCGCGCTCGACGCAGGCGGTCTTGAGCCCCAGCTGCGCGCCCCGAATCGCCGCGACATAGCCGCCGGGTCCCGCCCCGACGACGATCAGATCGTACTTGTCAGCCATGAGCGTTTGGATAGCACAAATCGTCGCTGCTCGTCCCTTCCGGTGAAGGTTCGAGGCCGGTCTTGCCATGATCGATCCAATGCGCCTATTCTCGTCGCTTCGACCACGTAAGAGGTTCTGGATGACGTCGGTCCCCGTACGCGCTGCCAGGCCAAGGTTCGTCGGGGCCGCGGTCCTGGTGGTTTCATTCGCGCTCGGCTGTGGCAAGGATGCGCCGCCGCCGGCGCCGCCTCCCACGCCGATCGTTTCGGCAGCCTGCGGCGATCCCACCGCCAGCGTGGTCATCACCGATCCGACCAACTACGCCCTGGCGGACTCGTTCACCATGCAGGTGGCGAAGCTCAAGGACAACACCGATCTGGTGTTCGACTGGAGCCGGGTGACCGTCGATTTCTTCGGCAAGCCGGTCAACCCGCTGACCGACATCAACACGGTCTTGATCTCGCTCTGGAACCTGACGCCGCAAGGGATCGAGGATGCGCTCAAGGTCGACAACCTTCCGCTGGCCAACAACTCGGGGGTCATCACGATCTTCCCGGACGGGACCTATACCCAAAAGGACCTGCTGAACTTCAACGAGCTGGGGAACCCGCTGCCGACCGATCAGCTCTGGTCGCGCTTCGATACCGCCACCCCGAACTACCAGTACCCGCAGGACCAGTACACCTTCCTGGCGATGGCCCAGACCGGGGGCGACATCGGGAAGAACCCGCGCATGATCGCGCTCTTCAACATCGATCCGAACGCGACCCAGACCGAGCTCGATTTCACCAACGACTCGACGAAGCTCTCCTACACGGTCGACCTGCTGAAGGCGCAGCCGATGGAGGTCCCCGCGGGCGTCCCGGCCCTGACCGTCGACTGGAGCCAGATGACCAAGAACGCGCTCGGGAACCTCTACGACTACAGCGAGATCACCCTGGCCGCGGTGGCCCACTACAAGACCGAGACGCTCCCCCAGCTCCAGCAGGACTTCCTGAACCTCGAGGACATCGCGGACGGTTGGTGGTCCGGCCCGGTGGTGGCCGGCGCCAGCATCGACCTCAGCGGTCTGGTCGACGCCGACGCCGCCGCCTTCCCCGGCATCGACGGAACCGGCGTCTGGATGGCCGCGCTCTTCTGTGGCAACTGCAACAACCCGGCGCCCTGGTCGATCACCATCCTGCAGCCCTGTATGTGACGGGCCTGGCGCGCCGACGGTGTAGGAGCGCTTCGCGACGATTACTCGGGATCGCGGGTCTGTGCTGCCCGCCAGAGCTCGGCGTACTTCTCTCGCACGTAGGGATCCAGCTGGTCGCTGAAAGCTGCCGGTAGGTTGGCTGCCTTGATGAGCTCGAGAACATCCGCCAGATCTTTGAGCCGATGCGGGGCGGTCATGCCCGATGCCAGCTTGAGCTGAACGAGAATCGGCAGCGAAAGAATCCGAAACCGCTCGCCGTCGATCGCTGCACCCGCCGGCTCGGGGAAGCTCACCGGTTTCGGCAGGCCGTCGCCAGGGAAGTCTCCAGCAATGAGAACGTCGATGTTGACGCCGTTCTCGGTGTCTCGCAGCCCCTTGCTCCCGGTGAACTTCTCGAGGTACCCGCGGCCGAGATGAAGGGCCTTGAACTTGGCGAGCCCGTCCCGGGTCACGAGCAGGTCGACGTCCGAGGTGACCCGTTCGTAGCCGTGGGCACCGAGCGCCATCGCGCCGGCGATCGCGTAAGGGATCTGGGCGGCGGCCAGGCGCTGCGCCAGCGCCGTGGCGGCCTGGTGCACCTTGCCTGTCTTCATGAAGAAGCTCTCGGCGTTCTGGAGCGCGTCTTCAAAGCGGCGTTCGACGAGCCGGCTCGCGGCGGACACCCTGAAAGGCTACCATGCGTTGCGGCAGCCTGCGCTTCGGGCTCAAAACGCCAGCGAGATTGGCTTCTCGAGGATGCCGACGATCGCCTGGAGGACCTTGGCGCCGAGCGCGCCGTCGATGACCCGGTGGTCGCACGACAGCGTGATCGACATGCGCTGGCCGATCCCGATCTTGTTGTCCTTCACCACCGGCTCCTTGCGGACGGTGCCGACGGCGAGGATGGCCCCCTCGGGCGGGTTGATGATCGCCGCGAAGTCGCGGATCCCGAACATGCCCAAGTTGGAGACCGAGAACGTCGCGCCGGTGTACTCGTCGGGGCGCAGCTTGCGCTCGCGGGCGCGGCCGGCCATCTCGCGGGCTTCGCTGGCGATCTGACCGATGGTCTTCTTGTCGGCGTCGCGGATGACCGGCGTGATGAGGCCGTCCTCGATCGCCACCGCCATGCCGATGTCGACGCGGGCGTGCTGGATGATCGCCTCTTCGGTGAACGAGGCGTTCGCTTCGGGGATGCGCCGCATGGCCAGCGCGCAGGCCTTGAGCACCAGATCGTTGACCGACAGCTTGGCGCCGTGCACCTGCGCCACCTGCTCGCGGAACTCCATGGCGGCGTCCATGTCGACGTCCGCGGTCAGGTAGAAGTGGGGGACGGTCGTCTTCGCCTCGAGCAGGCGGGCAGCGATCGTCCGCCGCATCATCGAGAGCGGCTTCACCACGTCGTCCGACGGTGGCGCGGCGGCCGGGCGGGCCTCGGTGCGGCGCTCGGGGATCAGCTGCGCGGGCAAAGGAGCGGCGGCCGAGGCGCGCGGCGCCGTCGCGGTGGCGGGCGCCGTCGCCGGAGCCTCCTCGGCGGCATGCCAGTCGACGTTGGTGTCGTTGGTATCTTGCGCCGGCGCGCCACCGCCGGCGACCGCCTTCACGTCGCGCTCGACGATCCGTCCGCCGGGACCGCTGCCCTGCACGGTGCGGAGGTCGACGCCCAGATCGGTCGCCAGCTTGCGGGCCAGCGGCGAGGCGAGCACCTTCGTCGCCGGCGCGGTCGAGGGGCGCGGGGCAGAGGCCGGCGCGGCGGGACGCGCCGCCTGCCCGTTGGCGGCGGGCGTTGCCGGTTTGGCGGCGGGCGCGGGCGCAGCCGCCGGCTTGGCCGGGGCGGGCTTGGGCGCTTCGGGCTTGGCGGCCGGTTTCGCGGCGCCGGCCGAGGCGCGCGCCTTGGCCTCTTCGACCAGCTTGGCGATGTCGTCGCCGGCCTTGCCGATGATGGCGATCGGCGTGCCGACGGGAACGCTCGTGCCGTCGGTGATGAGGCGCTTCAAGAGCACGCCCTGATCGAACGCCTCGAAGTCCATCACCGCCTTGTCGGTCTCCACCTCGGCGATGATCTCGCCGGGAGCCACGGTGTCACCTTCGTTCTTGCGCCACTTCTGCAGCACGCCGACCTTCATCGTGTCGGAGAGCTGCGGCATGTCGAGGATCTGGGCCATGGGGTCGGGTTCCTACTCCAGGTAGAGAAGCTTCTTGGCGGCAGCCACCGCGCGCGGCACGTCGGGGATGCACTGCTGCTCGAGGTGGTGGTTATAGGGCATCGGCATGTCGGCGCCAGTCAGCCGCTCGACGGGCGCGTCGAGGTCGTCGAAGCAGCGGCGGCCGATGCGGTAGGCGATCTCGGCGCCCACGCCGTTGAACGGCCAGCCCTCTTCGATGATCAGGCAGCGCCCGGTCTTCTTGACCGATTCGACCAGCAGCTCTTCATCTAACGGTCGGATGGTCCGCGGGTCGACCACCTCGGCCTCGATGCCGTCGGCGGCCAGCGCGTCGGCCGTGGCCAGCGCGATCTTCACCATCTTCGACCATCCGATGAGGGTGATGTCCTTGCCCGGACGCTTCACCTCGGCGACGCCGAGCGGGATGGTGTACTCGCCGTCGGGGATCTCCCCCTGATCGGCGTAGAGCACCTCGCCCTCGATGAAGATGATCGGGTTGTTGTCGCGGATGGAGCTCTTGAGCAACCCCTTCGCGTCCTTGGGGTTCGCCGGCATGACGACCTTGAGGCCCGGGATGTGCGCCCAGAGCGCCTCGGTCGACTGGCTGTGCTGCGCGGCCAGCATGTGCGCCGAGCCGCCCGGCCCGCGAAAGACGATCGGCAGCGTGAACTGCCCGCCCGACATCTGCCGGATCTTGGCGGCGTTGTTGATCAGCTGATCGGCCGCCACGAAGGAGAAGTTCCAGGTCATGAGCTCGATGATGGGGCGCAGGCCAACCATCGCCGCGCCGATGCCGACGCCGACGAAGCCGCCTTCGGCGATGGGGGTGTCGATGACCCGTCGCTCGCCGAACTTCTTCAGCAGGCCCTTCGACACCTTGTAGGCGCCGTCGTAGTGGCCGACCTCTTCCCCCATCAGGAAGATGCGATCGTCCTTCTCCATCTCTTCGGCCATCGCTTCATTGAGGGCCTCGCGAAAAGCAACCGTCCGCATAGTCTCTCCGTTACTCCTTGTAAGTGAACTCGGCCAGCTTCTCGTAGGCCAGCTCGGGGCTCTCGTCGGCGAACTTCACCGCCTCTTCGATCTCGGCCGTCACCCGATCCTCGATGGCCACGATGTCCTTCTCGTCCATCTTCGCGCGCACCAGAAGCTCGCGCCCGTAGGTGATCGGATCGCGCTTCTTCGACTCCTCGACCTCCTCCTTGGTTCGATAGAGGCCGGCGTCCGACATCGAGTGGCCGCGAAAGCGATAGGTCCGGATCTCGATCAGCGTCGGCAGCGACTCGTTGCGCGCGCGGCGGACCGCCTCGGCGACGCGATCGCGCACGCGGATGACGTCCTCGCCGTCGAACCTGTCGCGCGCGATGCCGTAGGCGAGCGCCTTCTGCGACACGTCGGCCACCGAGAGCGAGCGGTAGAGCGGCGTCCCCATCGAGTAGAGGTTGTTCTCGCAGATGAAGACGACGGGCAGCCGCCAGAGGGCCGCCAGCGCCACCCCTTCGTGGAAGGCGCCCTGCGGGACGGAGCCATCGCCGAAGAAGCACATCGTGACGCGACCGTCGGCGCGATACTTCGAGGCGAAGGCGGTGCCGGCCGCCAGCGGGATGTGCCCGCCGACGATCCCGTAGCCGCCCAGGAAGTTCTTCTCGGCGTCGAAGAGGTGCATCGAGCCGCCGAGACCCTTCGAGGCGCCGGTCTCCTTGCCATAGAGCTCGGCGATGATCGACTTGGCGCTCATCCCCTTCGCGTAGGCGTGGGCGTGCTCGCGGTAGGTGGCGATCACGTAGTCCTCGGGCTTGAGCGCCGCGAGAGCACCGACCGCCAGCGCCTCCTGCCCGATATAAAGATGCAGGAACCCGCCAAATTTGCGCAGCGCGTAGGCCTTGGCCAGCGCCTCTTCCATGCGCCGGATGGCCAGCATCTGGTGGTAGTAGTGGGCCAGTTGGGCCTTGTCGGGCATGCGGGACGTATCGCGGGGCGCTTCGGCCTCGCGTTCGGTGGCGCTCATCTCCAAAGGTTCTCCTCGCTTGCGTAGGGCGGCACGGAAATCACTACGGGAACCGCGAAGATATACCAAGAGCGGCGCCGCTCGGGAAGATTTCGCTGGCCGTGACGTATCCCGCGCGGGCGCCCCGCCGCCCTCAACCCCGAGCTGCTTCTGCCGATAGTCCGGGAGCTAAATGGGCTCGCTTGGTGCATCCGGGGCAGAGGCTAAACAGGGACCCGAATCCGATGCGGCGGGGCGCGGTCTCGTCCTGCTGGTCGACGACGAGCAGTCGATCGCGCGCGCCTACGCGCGGACGCTGGGGGCTGCCGGCTTCGCGGTGGAGATCGCCTTCGACGGCAAGGCGGCAGCGGCGGCGGCGCGCGAGCGCAACTTCGACGTGATCGTCAGCGACATCGCGATGCCCGAAATGAATGGCCTCGAGCTCTTGCGCGCGGTGCGCGAGCACGATCTCGACGTGCCCTTCGTCCTGATGACCGGCGGGCCGGCGGTCGACAGCGCCGTCCGCGCGGTGGAGTACGGCGCCCTGCGCTATCTCATCAAACCGATCGGGGCGTCGGAGCTGGAGGAGGTGGTGGCGCGCGCGGTGCGGCTGCACCAGATGGCGCGCATCAAGCGTGAGGCGCTGGAGATGTTTCGCCTCGACGGCAAGCACCTCGGCGATCGCGCGGGGCTGGAGGTGCGCTTCGCCTCGGCCCTGAGCTCGCTCTGGATCGCCTATCAGCCCATCGTCTCGTGGTCGAAGCGCACCACGTTCGCCCACGAGGCGCTGGTGCGCAACGAGGAGCCGACGCTCCGCTCGCCCCCCGATCTGTTCGAGGCGGCCGAGCGGCTCGGGCGCCTCGAGGAGCTCGGGCGCACGGTGCGCGATCGCGTGGCGCAGACGCTGGACGCGAACCCCATCGACGGCCTGCTGTTCGTCAACCTGCACGCCATGGAGCTGGCCGACGACCGGCTGATCGATGCCAACGCGCCGCTCTCCCGCCACGCCGGACGCGTCGTCCTGGAGGTCACGGAACGGGCGCCGCTGGAGCAAATTCGCGACGCCGCCAGCCGGGTCGCCCAGCTGCGCGCGCTCGGCTACCGGATCGCCGTCGACGATCTGGGCGCCGGCTACGCCGGGCTCACCAGCTTCGCCCACCTCGAGCCCGACGTGGTCAAGGTCGACATGTCGCTCATTCGGGGGATCGATCTCTCCCCGATGAAACAGAAGCTCCTCGGATCGATCGTCGAGCTTTGCCGCGATCTCGGCATCGAGATCATCGCCGAAGGGGTGGAGACCCCGGCCGAGCGCGACGCCCTGGTCCGCGTCGGCGGCGATCTGTGCCAGGGCTACCTCTTCGCCCGCCCGGAGAAGCCCTGGGCCGCGATCGACTTCAGTAAGTAAGTCCCGCGATCCCGTCGGGTATAATCCCCGCGGTGAACGTCGAGCTGGTCAAGGAGTATCGTTTCGAGGCGGCGCATCGGTTGCCGCGCGTGCCCCAGGCGCACAAGTGCGCGCGCGTGCATGGGCACAGCTACAAGGTCGAAGTGGCGGTCGAGGGGCCGGTCGATCCCGAGACCGGCTGGCTGATCGACTTCGGCGTCATCGACGACGCCTGGGCGGCGCTGTTCATCCGTTTCGATCACCACAACCTGAACGACGTGCCGGGGCTGGAGAACTCGACCTGCGAGAACATCGCCGTCTACGTGTGGCGCGAGCTCCGGCCGCACATCGCGGCGCTCTCGGCGGTGACGGTCTGGGAGACCTACGACAGCAAGTGCACCTACCGCGGCGGGTGACCCGATGACTGGGGGACGCGCGCGATTTTTGAGCCTGAACCTCTGGGGCGAAAATGGTCCCTGGGAGGCGCGGATGGCGCTCATCGCCGGACGTCTGGCCGCGCTCGGGCCCGACGTGATCGGGCTGCAGGAGGTGCGCGAGGTGACGGGGCGGGTGCCGAACCAGGCCGCGCTGCTGGCGCCGGCGGGATGGCACCACGCCTTCGCGCCGACCTCCGATTGGGGCGGCGGCCACGAAGGGCTGGCGATCGTGTCGCGCTTCCCGATCGGCGCTCAGGAGTTTCGCCCGCTCCCGGGGAGCACCGAGACGGAAGGGCGGGGGATCCTCTCGGCGCGGCTCGACGGCGAGGCGGGCGGCCTCTGGGTCCACACCACGCACCTCTCGTACCGCGAGCACGAGGGGCTGATGCGCGAGGCGCAGGTGCAGTTCGTCGACGAGATCGTGGCCAAGCACGACAACGGCAACCCGCGCGTCGTCATGGGCGACTTCAACACCGTCCCCGAGAGCGACGAGCTGCGCTGGCTGTGCGGGCAGCACACCCTCGGCGGCCGGCGCGTCGCCTACCAGGACGCCTGGGCCGCCGTTCACCAGGACCAGCCCGGATACACCTGGACGCGCGCCAACGACTACACGGAAAAGATGCACTGGTTGCGGCGCGATCGCCGCCTCGACTACATCTTCGTGACGCCGGTGCGGCGCGATCGGCGCGCGACCGTCCACGCCGCCGCGGTCGTGTTCGACGCGCCCGAGGTGCGCCCCGACGGCGAGCGGATCTTCGCCTCCGACCACTTCGGCGTCACCGCCGAGGTCCAGGTTCTGGCAGAGTCCTAGCGATGTTCCGCCTGGCCCACGTCACCGACCCGCACTTTCGCCCCCCGCGCGGCTTCCAGGGGGTGCGCGCCGGCGAGCTGTGGGGCAAGCGCGCGGTCGGCTACGCGAACCTGGTGATCAACCGCGTGCGCAAGCACAAGATGGAGCTCTTGGAAGACATGCGCGTCGACCTGCGCGCCGAGGCGCCCGATCACCTGGCGTTGACCGGCGACCTGTCGAACATCGCGCTCACCTCGGAGTGGCGGTCGGCGCTGGCCTGGCTGGACATGAGCGGTGTGGCGCCCGACGCCATCTCGGTCATCCCCGGCAACCACGACGCCTACGTGCCCGAGGTGGTGGCCACGCGCGAGTTCGAGCGTCTGTTCGCCCCCTACCAGACGAGCGATCTCGATCGCGACGGCGAGGCGGCCTACTACCCCTTCGTGCAGATCCGGGAGCCGCTGGCCCTGATCGGCGTCTCCAGCGCCGTCGCCACCGGCGATCTCGGCGCCTGGGGGCGAATCGGCGAGGCGCAGCTGGGGCGGCTGGAGGCGATCTTGAAGGCGCCCGAGCTGGCCGCGTTGACGCGCGTGGTGCTGGTGCACCACCCGCCGGTCGTCCACAAAGATGGCGAGCACCGCAACCTGCGCGATCGTGCGGCGTTCGCCGAGGTGCTGGCGCGCGCGGGCGCCGCCCTGGTGCTCCACGGCCACGATCACGAGGATCAGCGCGCCGAGCTGGCCGGGCCCGACGGCAGGAAGATCCCGGTCATCGGCGCCGGATCGGCGTCGTACACCGGCGGTGCCGACCGCCGAGCCCGCTACAGCGTCTACGAGTTCGGCGACGGCGGGGAGATCACCTGGGTGAGCCGCGTGCACGACGAGGCGACCAGCTTCTTCCGCGAAGCCCGCCGCGAGACGCTGACGCCATAGCGCGCCGCGTGACGCGGCTTCGTCGTTCCTTCGTCGCTCCAAGGGCGGCGGAACGGAGGTCGTCACAGAAACGTCGTTTCGACGCTACCGAGTTTTCGCGGGCCGGAAACGACGCGTTGACCAAATTTCTGCGACGCTCGATCCAGGAGCCAAGCAGACAGCGTGCAAGCGCGCGGGAAAAACGAAGGTCGGGGCGAGGTGACGGGCAGCGCCGCCGCCGGGGCGTCCGTGCGGGGATTTTCGGCCCAGCTTCGCGGCGCCAGCCTCTGGGACCTGGTGCAGATGGAGTGCCTGGCGCGCTCGCACCGTTCGGTCCAGGTGGTCGGTGAGGGGGGCGTCGGATACCTCTACTTCGATCGCGGACAGATCGTGCACGCGACGACGGCGCAGCGGAGCGGCGAGGCGGCGGCGCTGGAGATCTTGGACTGGACCAACGGATCGTTCCAGAGCTGCGAGCGCCCGTGGCCCACGCAGGCGACCATCCGCACCTCGCACGAGGGCCTCATCCTGCAGGCGGCCCAGCTCCGCGACGAGCGCAGCGCCGGCTCGAACCTGGTGGCCTTCCCGGCGCGCGGCGTGGCCGGTGACGAGCTCGACCGGTACGAAGAGCTGGAGCTCACCGAGCTCGACGAAACAGAGGTGGAGACCGAGGCGGCGGCGGAAGCGGAGGCAGCGGAAGGAGCAATCGAAATGAGAAGCCCTGTGAGCGACGAATCGGCGAGGACGCCCAAGCCCGGCGCGAATGGCACGAACGGTGCGAATAGCGCCAACGGCGCGAATGCCGGGCGCGCCGAGCTGGGCCCGGTCGGCGACTTCGCGGTCATGATGCGGCTCGGGCCCAACGGCGCGGTGGTCAGCAACCGGGGCGGCAACGAAGAGCTGGCCGAGACGGTCGCCTATTCGCACCGCCTCTTGCAATTGACGGGGGAGCTCCTGGGGTTCGAGAAGTTCTCGGCCGTGGAATGCGGCTTTGTCGACGGACGCTGCATCGTCTTTTCCGACGGCGACGAGGTCGTCACGCTGCGGCCGCGCCCGGAGGTCAACATGCAGGCGCTGCGCGACAGGCTGGGGCTTTGACCGGGCAGGAGGCCGTCGCCCTCGGCGAAGGAGTGCGGACCAGCCTGGCCACGCTCAAGGACCTGAGCGGCATCGCCGGCAGCTTCGTCTGCACGACCAGCGGCCGACTGATCGCCCGGGAGATCCCGGCGCTGTTCGAGGACGCCGTCCTCGCCGAAGCCGGGAGCCGCCTGTTGCGGATCGGCGAGACCTTCGCCGCCAGCGGCGACGCGCTGGAGTTCGCGGTCGTCCGCTACGGCGAAAATCGCCTCTACCTGAAGGCGATCGCCGGAGGGATGCTCTGCATCGTGGTCGCCGGCGAGGTCAACATGCCGGCGCTCCGGATGGCGGCCAACCTGGTCGGCCGGCGGATCGCCCCCGCGGTGGGCCGGGCGCAGGCGGAGCTGCCCCCGCCGACGTTCGAGGCTCCGCCGCAACGTCCGGCGCCGCTGCCGCTGCCGCCGGCGGTGGCCCCGAGCGCGCCCGGCGCCGCGGCGCCGACCGCGCGCCGGTTTCGTGGACGGACGGTCGACTAAGAGCGGCGGTCCGGTGGGTCGCCGTTAGTCGCGGGTGGTGTCTTTGACGATCGCCAGCGCGGCGCTCGCGTCGCGCGGCTCCCGGGCCTCGATCGCGGCCACGGCGCCGGCGGCCGGTAGCGCGGGCATGAGGTCGGCGATGGTCAGCCCGGCGATTCGCCGCTTGCGACCCTCGTCGAGCTCCGCCACCAGCAGCTGCAGGCGTGGTGAGGTCGCCCCGTGCGCGATCTCGACGTCGGTCGACCGGAAGGCCGACAGCACCTCGTCGAGCTGGATCGTCGCCGCCGCGCGCCCCGGGACGTAGCCGTTCAGATCGCCGCGCACCTCGGCGATGAGCCCGCGCGCCTTGAGTCGCGCCACCAGCCGCTCGATGTTGTGCGGGGTCAGCCCGAACTCCGTCACCAGGCGCTCCTTGGGGTGGCCGGCGCCCCCCGCCTCGTGGGTCGCCGCGACCGCCGCCAGGATCTGCGCCGCCACCAGGCCGTTGATCGGCTCGTCGTCGCGCTGCCGGCGGTCCTCCGCCTCCAGCAGTCTCAGATTTTGCAGCGCGTGCGTGATCTCGGCGCCGAGCAGGATCAGCACCCAGGCGGCGTAGATCCAGACCAGCACCAGCGGCACCAGGCCGAGCGGCCCGTACACGCTGTTGTAGCTCTTGAGCATGATCCGCTCGGCGAAGTGGACGAAGAGGTACTTGGTCGCCTCCAGCAGCCAGGCGGTGGCCAGCGCCCCCGCCGCGGCGGCCGACCAGTCGACGTTGGTGCGCGGCAGGAGCTTGTTCATGAGGACCAGGCCCAGGAGCTCGATCATGAACGGCGCGAAAAATCGGGTCATGCCGTCGGCCGAGACGAGCCGCCCCGACCAGTAGAGCGAGAAGCCCGCCAGCGTCGGCAACAGCGTGACCATCGCATAAAAGGTCAGGAACTTGCCGATCAGCGTGCGCCGCTGCCCCACCCGCCAGATGTCGTTGAAGATCCGCTCGACGTAGCTGTAGAGCGAGTAGCAGGTGACGATGGTGAAGATGAGGCCGCCGCCGCCGAGCGCGCCGATGCTGACCTTGCCGGCGAACGACTGGATCCGCTCGGTGACGTCGGACATGCGCGGGAAGACGTGCTCGGAGAAGAACTGCAAGAGGCGCGACTCGGCGTCGAGCGAGCCGACCCCGCGCAAGATCGAAAACGCGATCGCGGTGACCGGCACCAGCGAGAGCGCGGTCTGGAACGCCAGCGCCGCCGCCTGCTGCGGGCATTTGTCGCGCGCCCACTGCGCCAGGATGCGGACCGACAGCCGGTAGACGAAGATCGCCGCGCGCGCCCGCCGCGAGAGGCGCATGGTCGCCGCGGCGGTGTAAGGGTTCGTCTCCAGGAAGACCCGGAGCTGCTTGAAGGTCCGCCGCATCCCTCGGATCAGTAGAAACCCTCAGTGGGCCTCCCGGCAAGCCCCGCGTGCGCCGGCTCAGCGCAGCGCATTCCGCTCAGCGCAGCGCGTTCCGCTCAGCGCAGCGCATTCCGCTCAGCGCAGCGCACTCAAGATGGCGTCGAAGGCGAGCCGCGTCCGGATCATGTCGCGGTGGCGGGTGACCGGAATCTTGACCACCTCCGGCTCGGCGCCGGCCCAGGCGTGCGCCGCCTCGACGGTGATGGTGCCGTCGCCGTCGGTCAGCGCGGCCTGCGACAGCCCCGCCAGCCGCCCCTCGCCCGGCAGGCGCGCCAGTCCGTTTTCGACCACCACCCGAACCTGCGTCGGCAGGCCGGTGCCGCAGATGCAGACCAGCCGGCGCGGCGCCGCGGCCCCGTCGAGCACGCGGTAGAGCTCGCGCACGCCCGCCAGCCGCTTGCGCACCACCTCCGTCCAGGTCGGGTCGTCCGGGTGTCGCCGGAAGACCGACAGGCGGAGCCGGCGCCAGGTCTCGACGTCATAGAGGTCGTAGCCGGCGTCCTCGGGCAGGAACTTCGCGCCGGCCGGGGCGGGGATCGAATCGAGCCCGCCCGGGCAGGACATGAACTCCTCGGGCGTGATCCGCCGCCCGAGCGGCGCGAACCGAAACCCGGCGTCGAAACAGGCGAGCGTCTCCATCGTTCCGGCGTGCGCCCCGCCCGAGGTGACCACCCGCTCGACGGGGAGGTCACGATCGGCCGCGTAGGCGGCGTGGACGATCGGCCCGCCGTTCGAGAGCCCGAGGATGTCGATCGAATCACCGGCGACGGCCGCCAGCCGCCGCGTCTCCGCCGCCAGCTCGACGCCGAGCTCGACCACCGACAGCCGCCAGTCGTAGGCGAAGTAGTGCAGCGTCTCGCCGAGTCGGTAGCCCGCGCCGCAGAGCGCCCGCTCGAGCGCGCCGACGAGATCGTACGTGAACCCGAACAGCAGGGGGAGGGCGCGAAGGACCTTCTTCGGCCCGCCGCGCATCCCGTCCAGCGTCGCCAGCGGCGGCCCACCGTAGAGCTGCCGGAACTTGCCCCAGAGGAACCCGAGCTCCTCATCATAGAGCTCGGTGCAAAAGAGCCCCGGGACCACCAGCAGGGGACGCAAGGTCGCGACACGGTAGCAGAGCCGGGCGGCGGCGGGAATTTCTTGGCGGCGATCTCGTTGATCGCATGTTTTTCCCGACGTTGTGTCGAGTTGCCCGACTGTTGTATCCAACTAGGACCGAATGAAGGGAAAAGACACGGGCGCGGACACCGACCCCGAGGTGGGTCCGGGAGCCGACGGCCCACAAAAGCGGGCGCTGTTGCTGATCTCGTCCTTCGGCGAGCGGCTGACGGCGCCCCTGCCCGAGCGCGGGGCGCTGACCATCGGCCGCGGCCGCGGGACCCAGTTGGTGCCTGCCTCCGCTCCCGACGAAACCGTGGCGGTCTCGCTGCCGGACGGCCTGCTGTCGCGCAAACATCTGCGCATCGCGCGCACCCCCCGCGGCTACGAGATCGAGGATCTGGGGAGCCGCAACGGAACGTTCCTCGACGGGCGGCGGCTGGACAAGCCGACCCGGCTGTCCGAGGGGTGCATCATCCTCTTCGGCGGTCACGTGGCCGTCTTCCGCCTGGTCTTCGACGCCGAGCTGGAGGCGCTGGCCCGGGAGGCCGAGGCGCCGTTCGGCCCGGTGCCGACCTTCTCGCCGGCGCTGGCGCTGACCTTCGCGCGGCTGCGCAAGCTCGCGCGCACCGAGAGCGAGCTGCTGCTGGTCGGCGAGACGGGCGTCGGAAAAGAGGTCTGCGCGCGCGCCATCCACCGCGCGTCGGGACGCAGCGGCCCGTTCGTGGCGATCAACTGCGCGTCGCTGCCGGCGCCCCTGGTCGAAAGCGAGCTCTTCGGCTACGTGGCGGGCGCCCACTCGACCGCCACCGGGTCGAAGGCCGGGCTGGTCGAGTCGGCCCAGGGGGGGACGCTGCTGCTCGACGAGCTCGGCGACATGCCCTCCGAGCTGCAGGTGAAGATCTTCCGCTTCCTGCAGGACCGCACCTACAGCCCCCTCGGGTCGACCAAGATCCGCCGCCTCGACGTCCGGGTGATCGCCGCGACCGCGCGCCTGGCCACCGGCGGCGGCCCCGGCGCCCTGCGCGGCGATCTGGTGGCGCGCCTGGGCGCCGAGCCGATCGCCATCCCGGCCTTGCGGCGGCGGCCCGAGGAGATCCCCTCGCTGATGGCCCACTTCGGCGAGGGGACCGTGCGCGAGGTCGAGCCGGCGGCGCTGCGCGCGATGTGCCTCTACGGCTGGCCGCTCAACATCCGCGAGCTGGAGAAGACCATCGCCAACGCCGTCGCCATGACCATGGGCGGCCACCTGCGCCTCGACCACCTCCCAAGCGCCATCCGCGGCGCCCTCGAACGCGGCGCCCCCATCGAGGCCCGCCGCCGCGAGCCCCGCGTCGCCCCCGACCGCATCGCCCTGGAGCAGCTCCTGCGGCAACACGAGGGCAACGTCGCCAGCGTCGCCCGGACCCTCGACCGCAAGTGGAACGTGGTGTGGCGCTGGCTGGTGAAGCACAAGCTGAAGCCGGAGAAGTTCCGGAAGGGGGAGTAGAGGCGCTTAGGTGTCTGGGTAACTGTCCGGACGGTACGTGGTCGACAGTCGTGTCAACATCGAGGGCGGCGGAGGTGGAGATGTATTGGAGTCCTGGCCAGTACCGGAGCTTGGTGGACCTGTCGCGTTCCGAGCGACAAGCCATTCTTCTCGCGGCGATGAAGAGATATGGCGGTGGGTGCCGAGTGCGGTTCGCCGCCCTGACCATCGCGATCTCGGCGCTTTTGTCACCGTAGCGGCCAGCGGGCTCGGAACCTGGCTCTCCCCCGCACCGGTGTCAGACTGGCGAAAGTGGGCCCCGCTCGCCGTGGTTAACGCGCTGATACGCGGCTGTTATCTCTTGGAGGTGAACGGTCCAATTCGCGCCGCCGTCAAGAAGTACGTCGCGGATAGGAATGCGGTGAAACCAGGGAGTGTTTCCGCTGCCGGCCGATCCTGACCTTCGGTCCTTGCATGGCACTACGCCCGTCTGCCCCCGCGACGAGTCAGAGCGAGCCGGTGCGCATTCTCGATTTCGGCGAGTCTCGCAGCTGCATCGCTCTCCCCGTATTTGACAGCGCGAGTGGCCCACTTCTTAGCCAGCAAGAACTGCCCGCGCTTCATGTAGTGACACGCTAGATAGTCCATCGCTTCCGCGTCGTAGCGGGATATCGCTCTCAACGAACGTAGTCCCGCGGCTTCGTCTTTGCGAACTCCGTCGCCCTCCAGCGCTGCGACTGCGAGAGCGAAGTCTGCAGCTCGGTCACCGGCCGCTGCCGCTTTTCTATACCAGGCGATTGCTCGCTTTAGATCGCGAGCTACGCCATCGCCGGCGTAGTAGGCGGACGCAACAAAATACAGCGCCTCTGGTAGGCCTCCTTCGCCCGCTCGTAGATACCAGGACGTAGCGACTCGAGGATTGCGTGCCACGCCCCAGCCCTCATCGTAAAGTCGCCCCAGCATAAAGCAGGCTGAAAGGCTGCCTCTACGTGCCGCATTTCTCAGCGCAGCGATGATGTCCCTGGATCGAGGCATGTCGCGCGTCTTTCCTGTCACTTCGTCGAAGCGGGCTATTCGACCGGGTCGACGGCGGCGAGATCGGTTCGATCGAGAACACGCCCGAGCCAATTGGTCACGAGCAGGGACTCGGCCACGAGGAGCGCCAGCAACATCGCGGCGGGGGCGAGAATCATGGTCGTGTGCGTCGCTGCACGGAGGGCGAACATCACGAGGGCGGCGGCTGCTGTCGGCGCCGCCAGAAGCAGCCCGGCCAGCAGCAAACCACCCCAGACCATGAGCATCTGCTGGCCCATCCCCTCGACGCCGCGGACCCGAGACTTGCCGAGGATCATCCAGGCCGGGAACAATACGGCGATCCCGTTTTGCACGACCAGCTGCGCGAGGATGAGCGCCGGGACCAGCAACATCGCGCTCGCCACATGCGAGCCGAGGTGCGCCAGCAACACGGCCACCTTGGTACCTGCCCGGACGGGGACGGCCCGAACGAGGATTGCGCCTGCGGCAATGAGCAGCCACGCCAACACCGAAAGCAGGAGCGCCGGCGCCAGCAGCTCGCCGCGAACGATCGAGGCGCCGGATATGGGCCAGCTCTTGAGCAGGGCCAGCCTGGTGAGATCCTGACGAAGATCGTTGCGAGTAATGATTGGTCCGAAGACGAGCAAGATGAAGGCGCCTGTCAAACAGATGCTGAGGGCGAGGGAGCCGCCGCGGCCACCCCTGGCCGCGATCGCCAGGAAGACGAAGAAGGGGAGGAGCCGCCCCAGCGTCGACAGGGAGGCGTAACGCCCGACCAGGATCAGGTTCTTCCAGAGGATCGCGATCTCCGGTCTCCCCGCGAGCGCGAGCTTGAACGGCTGCCGCGTCCCGGTCGGTTTCCCCCGCCGGCCCGCGCTCGCCGACGCCGCGGTTCCCTCGGCCGAGGGATGGGCGGCGTCGTCGAACGCCGTGCCCGCGCGCATCACCCAGGCGTAGGTGAGGAACACGATCAGGAGCGCGCTCGGCAGCCCCGAGGCGAAGGCGGCGCTCGAGGGCGAAAGCGGCAGGCGCGCCAGCGTCACGAATGGCCAAAGGACGATTCGAGGCACGCCCGCGCCCCAGATCCGCCGCAGCTCCTCGAAGACGTCCGTCGCCGTCGCCAGCGCCGCCAGCCGGCGCCCGTCCGCGACCGCCGCCGCGCCGAGCACGACCAACGCGGCGATCCAGAGCGCGGCCAGCTCGCGCTGTGCGCCGAGCGGGCCCGTGGGCCGCCGGGTGGGGCGCTCGCGATCGAGCCCCACGCCGATCGAGTAGAGGCGACAGGCGGTGAGCGCGGTCCAGAAACCGACTAGGAACACCCACCCGTGGCGGAGCGTGGCGGGACGCAAAAACAGCGTGGCGATCGCGGTGCCGAACAGCAGGCCCCCCTGCGACCGCACGAGCTTGTAATTGAGCAGCCGGCGCCGCGTGAGGGGTGCGGGGAATAGAAACTGGACCTCTGCGGGGGAGAACTCGAGCGGCTTGCGCTGGCCGGGCACGAGCGCGACCAGCAGACCCGCGGCGAAGAGGGCGAGCGCGACCGCGAACGAGACCATCTCGCCATGGCCGGTCAGAGCCTCGAACGGCGACACGACGTGCACCCGTCCGGGGCGCGGCCCCCGGTACGGGCTGCGCAGCACGAACGCGTAGAACCAGAGCGCGCCGACGATCGCTCCCACGAGATAGCGGGGCTCGCGCAGGCGGCGGAGGCGAACGCGGAACCGATTTCGAACCGACCAGAGCGTGAGGCTGACCAGAGCGCCCGGCATCAGCCGTCGCGCTCCGTGACCTTGAGGAAGATCTGTTCGAGGCTGGAGCCGGCTCCAGCGCGGGCAGTGCTCGCCGAAAGCTCGGCGAGCGTGCCGTCCGCGACCTTGATCCCCCGATCGATGATCACGATGCGGGTGCAGATCTCCTCGACCAGGTGCAGGAGGTGCGACGAGACGATCACCGCGGCGCCGGCCCGACCGCGCGCGACGATCGTCTCCTTCATGTGTCGGATCCCGAGCGGGTCGAGGCCGGTGAGCGGCTCGTCGAACAGCAGCACCTTCGGCTCATGGATGAGCCCGCAAGCGATGGCGACCTTCTGCTTCATCCCGCGCGACAGCTGGCCGGGCAGGGCGGCCCGCTTGTCGCCGAGCTCCAGCTCCTCGAGGAGCGCCGCCGCCCGCCGGTCGAAATCAGTCACCCCGTAGAGCCGGGCGATGAGCTGCAGGTGCTCCATCACCGTGAGGTACTCGAACAGCTGGGGCTCGTCCGCCATGAACGCCAGCTGCCGCTTCGCCTCGACCGGCTCGCGAACGATGTCGTGTCCGGCGACGGCGATCGTCCCGGCGCTGGGCGCCTGCAGCCCGACGATACAGCGGAGCGTCGAGGTCTTGCCCGCGCCGTTCGCGCCGATGAGACCGACGATCTCCCCCGCCGCGACCCCGAACGGCAGGTCGGTGACGGCGCGCAGTTCGCCGTAGGTTTTCGTGAGTCGCGCGACGTCAATCATCCGAGGCTCAGCTGCCACGCCGTCAGCAGGACAAGATCATCGAGATCGTCGAGGCCTTCGCCGCCCAGCAGGAGAGACGGGCGAGCTGATCTCGCGGCATCACCGCTACTTTGCGTTGATGATAGCGTTCGCAACGTCCGCGAGGCTGGTGAGATCCGGTTCGCCGGCGAGCCCGGCACCTGCCCATGCTTTCCGCGCCACGCGCTCACAGAGCGTTTGATCCGCAGCCTCCAAGTCCTCATCGAGTGCGGCGATCCCAAGTAACGCCGTCGCGCCTGTTCGGTCCGTTTCGTGAACGGCCGTCTCTAGTGCCCGCCGATACCATCCTAGTGATCGAGGTGACTCACCGAGCCTTCGATGCACTCCGCCGATCGCGACCTCCAGAGAATAACGCGCATACCCAGGCGCGGGAGTCATCGAGACCGCAGCTTCGTAGTCCGTCAGAGCCCCTGGCAGCTCGCCTGCTTCGGCCTTCAGGTCAGCTCGAAATCCGAGCGCCGCCGCTCGAATGCTTGGCACTAGCGAGCCAGACACGAAAGCGTCTATCAGCATTATGGCTTCATGGGTTTTTCCCGTGATCATCAGCTTCACGGCCTGCTTCTGCAGGTCGTACCATCGTGCCGCGTCCCGGTCTTCAGCAGTCGTCATTGTGGGCACTTGTACGTGGGCCACACGTAGTTCGATTTTTCGCACTCCCGGAAGCATGCGCTGCAGTCGGGATTGACCTGATGGTAACCCACTACCGGATCGTGTGTCCTACTTCGACAGGCTGCTCAGCTGGGTACCTGGCTTCTGACGCGCGCTCAGTTCGTCACGGGTGAGATCTCTCGACGATCGAATCGGCGACCGATCAGGACGAGGACGAACGTCATGCCCCCAAGTACGAGAAGCAACCGACCTGCGACGTGGGCGCGAGCTTCATACGCTAGAAACACAGCCACAGCGCTGAACATCAAGGGTCCGTCCCAATCCCAACGCGATCTCTTCAGCGAAAACGTGGACCGAATGAGACATCCGAGCGCGAGCCCTCCGGGAGCCCCCCACAGGGCGAGAGGGCGGACGTGGGTGGAGAACCCCACGAACAGCCACGCCGAGGTAGCGATCGCTGCCCCGGCGGCGATCGCTCGGATCAACCTTTGCTTGTTCATCCTACCTGACCAGCCAGAACCTGTATTGTCGCTCAAAGACCCTCAACCTTCAAGCTGACCTTCGCTGGTTCTCGGCTGGCTCTGAATCGGACGCCGCACCTGCTTACGAGCTGACGGTTCGTCATCTGCAGTGCCCAAGGTCAGCGGACACTGGACCCACGGAAGGTCAGCGGACACTGGACCCACGGAAGGTTACGGACGGGTACTATCGATACACGGCCAAGCAACCGGTTGGTAGGCAACCTCAGGGTTCTCGTGTTGAAGCTCATAAAACCCGATCGATGCCGCGCACCCACCGAAGTACCCCAGGAACAGCCCGGCTGATCCGGGCGCAACCGCAGCAGCTAGCCCAGCCCCGATTGCATCGGCTCCCGCGGTATTGCTGACGATGGAAGCAATCCGCCCCTGGTGTTGTCCCGCCTGTTGTGAAACGAGCGCCAGCGACGCGACGATGACTGCCGCCGTGAGCTTGTCAGTAGCGATCTCCTCCTCAAACTCCTGCATTCCCTTTGGATCCCAGAGGTTGATTGGGTCGGCGTCGGCATAGAGATATCTATTGAGAGAGGTCGGCTTCAGCAGTTCACCCGCCAATGGGTCCAGGTTCAGGAAACGTCCGGTGCTCGGTCTGTACTGCCGCGCCCGGAGGTCAATCAGACCGAGATCCGAATCGAACTCCTGGCCTGCGTACAGATGCGTGTTCACCGTCGACCCCGTGCTCGGGACCAGGTTCCCCCATCCGTCATACGTGTATGTGTCGGTGATGGCGCCGGTCGCGTCGGTCAGGAAAGCGATGTTGCGATGGGCGTCATACCCGTACAATGACGGAACAAAGGTGCCGCTCGCGATCCGGGCCTGGCAATACGACCACCGGCGGCCTCATTTGGCCCTCAAAGGGCGGACGCCCGCGTAGGCGCTCTGCGAATTGCGGATCAAGACCCAACCTGCTGTGTAGGTGTCGACGTGAGTATTACATGTAGTCGTTCCCGATGTCATGGTGTCAAAGTCCGTTGACCGATCCGGACGTCGGGCTTCGCAGTGCACCACCCATTAGGGATCCCTGTCTAAACAGAGACCCACCGCTCCCAGCAACATCGACATCACTGCCAACAAGATAAATACTCCCCGGACGACGTGTCCGGGAGCCTTTTGCGCTTCCCCCGCCCATCCAAAATTGAGGAAGATATTCATGATCCAGATAAACGAGCTATTCTTCAAATGGGCCGGATAGATAACGGATCGGCCACGCATTCTAAGAAACATTAACACCGCCAGGAGCGAAGACACAAACACGTGAAACATCATGATCGTTTCGCCGCCACTGCCGGTTTCTAGGCCGCGGATGACGCGGATGGTAAGTACGACCATCCACGCACAAGCGACGAGACAAAGGACCGACGCGATTACGCGGAGTATCCGTTCCTTAGTTACGTCGTTCCACATCAGAACAACGGCGGTATCGGATTGTGCGTTACGCAGGTCGGGCTGTAACCGCCACTGCCCAGCGCAAATGCGCAGGTATCCGTCAAACCCAAAGCAAATACCCCAGCACCTATCGCCGTGCCACCTGTTCCTGCAAGTGCCGCAAGTGCCGCATCCTTATAGAAGGATGCCGTTTGCGCAAGAATGTCGGCTCGCTCGTCGGCCCCAAAGTACGCGGCCTGAGTTTCGGCCGCGTATTGCACTGCGACAACCAGCGAAAGCGAACCATAGTCAAGTACTCTCAGCCCTTCTTGGAGGCTGCCCGCGTATTCAAGTGTCTCCTGCGATCCCCGCGGATCCCAGAGGTTCACGGGATCGGCATCAGCAGACAAGTACCTGTTCAACGACGTGGGCTTGAGCAATCGGCCCATCAACGGTCCAGTGTAAAAAAGCGTCCCGTATTGGGGCTGTACTGGCGCGCTCGCAGATTGGTCAGCCCGAGATCAGGGTCGAATTCCTGCCCTTCGTACAGTCGCCTGTTGGGCGTGCTCCCGGTGGCGCCGACCAGATTGCCCCACGCATCGTAGTCGTACGTATCCGCGAGAGATCCCGTGACATCGGTCAGGACAGTGATATTCCGGTGGGCATCGTAGCCATAAAAGCTCGTGGCCGGCGATCCGCTCGCACTCCGCGTTTGGCTCATGAGCACGTTGCCGTACGCGTAACGAACCTGAACCGCTGTTCCAAATATCTCTTCCAATACTTGCGAGCATTTCGTCGGGTTCAGGTCGTCGACGAGGTATCGCATAGTTATGCCGCCGACAGACTTCGCGACGCGGTTGGCATCGCCGTCGTAGACAATGGCTACTGCGCCGCCATCCTTTGAAGTAAGTCGCTTCTCGAAATCGTAGGTGTAGGTGTGGCCGCCGGAACTCGTCGTGTTGCCGTTCAAGTCATAGGTGTCGGTTGTCACTTCATCGTTGGAGTCATAATCGAACGATTGCGCGCTGAGAGCGGCCAGCGTCGAGGCACGCGAGAGACGGTTGCCCACGGGGTCGGTAGAATAGGTCACCGCACCGTTTTCGCTGGCGCCGCTCCCGTCGCCCGTCACGGTCTCGCTCGTGAGTCGCGACGCCGCGTCGTAACCGTACGCCGCCTCGCGACCAGTGACGTCCGTCGACGTCAACCGCTGCCCGCGCTGGCTGTAGGTGTATACCCAGCTGGCGAACGCGGGCGCCGCCGCCTTCTTCCATGCCATCGACGTCACCCGGTCGAGCGAGTCATACTCATACGTCGCACTGACCCCGTTCGGCTGTGCCAGGCTCGCGGGCCGCCCGGTCGCGGTGTACGCCGCCGTCGTCATGCCGCCGAGACGGTTATCGGTGACCGACACAAGCTGGTTCGCGGCGTCCCACGCGTACCCTACCGACGTGCCGTTCGTGTTCGAGGAGTCGATGCTCGCCACGTTGCCGCTCGCGTCGTAAGTGTACGTCAGAGTGCCCTCGGGTGTCGCCTTTGTGAGCAGGCGGTTCCGAGGGTCGTACCCGTACGTCGTATTGCCGCTGGCGTCCGTCATGCTCGAACGCGTGCTGGTCGCGTTGTAGGCGTAGCTCACCGTCGGCTCGGCGAGGCTGGCGTCAGGGGCCTTCGAGGTCATTCGTCCTGCCGGGTACCGCCGATCGAAGTTGTACGTCGCCGTCTTGCCCCTGAAGTCGACGTGGCTGGTGACGTTATTCGTGACGTCGTAGGCGAACGTCTCGGTCATCCCGAGGGGCAACGTCCGACTGATCTTCCGGTTCGCCGCGTCGTAGGCGTAGGTCGTCGTGTGGTTGTTGGCGTCGGTGACGGAGGTGAGGTTGCCGTTCGCGTCGTAAGCGTACTGCGTGAGGCTGTGGAGCGGATCGGTCACGGAGATGAGCTGCCCCTCGGCGTCGTACCCGTAGAACGTGGTCGCCCCCGTCTGGTCGGTGCTGGCGGTCCTGCGCCCGAGCGCGTCGTACGTGTCGTGGGTCGCGGTGCTGTCCGCATAGTCAGTCTCGATCAGGTGCCCGCGCAGGTCGTAGGCGTAGAACGTCTGGTGTCCGTTGGCGTCCGTCGTCGACGTCTTGCGGCTCATGCCGTCGTAGGTCATCGACGTCGTTCGGCCGAGCGGATCGGTCACGCTGATCATCCGGTCGGTGCAGTCGCAGCCTGGCTCATAGGCGTAGGTCGTGGTGTTCCCTCGCTCGTCGGTCTTGGACTGCAACCTTCCCAGCGCGTCGTAGGCCTGCACGGTGAACGTCCCGTCCGGGTTCGTCGTCTGGACGAGCTGGCCGGCGAGGTCGAACGAACGGCTGGTGGTGTTGCCGATCTCGTCGGTCGTCGACAGCTCGTTGCCGCGGAAGTCAGGGGCGTGCTTGATGGACGTCCCGTCGTCGCTGATGTGATTGGTGTTCGTCAGGTGGTTGTCCGCGTCGTAGGTGAAGAAGTCCCCGCGGAAGCCGCTGGCAAAGTTGTGTGTGATGGCGAGACCGAGCGGGTCGAGGTCGGTTTTCATTCCGGTCGACAGCGGACCGAACGTCCCGGTGAAACGGCCGTCAAAGTCGAAGCCGTAGGTGGTGAGCCCACCGAGCGGGTCGGTCATCGTCCGCTTCTGTCCGAGCCCCGTGTAGGTGTACTGGGTGGTTCGGCCGAGGCGGTCCGTGCGCGCCGTCAGATCGCCGGCGTCGTCGTAGTTGAGGAAGACGGAATTTCCGGCGGCGTCGGTCACGGAGGTCGGCAGCCCGTGCTCCGACGACGTGAACGAGGCCAGCGGCCCCATGCTGTCGGCGTAGCTGGTCGGCACCCCCTGGTCGTCGTAGGCGATCGTGGTCGTGTTGCCGATCGGGCTCGTGGTGGTGACCGGCTCCGAGAAGGCGTTGTAGGTCGTCGTCGTGGTGTCGCCGACGGCGTTCTTGCTGGAGGTCTGGTTCCCGTTGGCGTCGTAGGTGTACGTCGTCGCCTCGCCGAGCGCGTTGGTCCGCTTTAGCTCGTTGCGGTTGGCGTCGTAGGCGTGCGTCGTCGTGCGCCCCATCTGGTCGGTCTGCGACAGCAGCATCCCGTTGTCGTCGAACGTCTGCTTGAGGACGCCCGTGTCGGGATACGTCGTGGTCGTCGTGTGCCCCGAGACGTCGTAGGCGTACTTGGTAACGTTGCCGAGCGCGTCGGTGTCGCTCGCCAGTCTTCCCGCGTCGTCGTAGGTCGAGGTCTTCGCCGGATGCCCATCCGGGTCGATGCTGCTCGTCAGGCGATGGGCGCCGTCGTAGCCGTACTTGTAGACGATCGCGAAGACGCTGGTCGGCGGGTCGTCGACGCGAATCAGGTTGCCGTTGGTGTCGTAGGTGTAGTCGTACTCGAGCGGAACGCCGAAGAAGTCGCCGAGGACCGGCGTCAGGATCTTCGTGATTCGCCCCTGGCCGTCGCGGGTGAACGTCACGGACTTCGTGCTGTCGAGGTTGCTGGTGATCCCGTTGGCGGTGAAGGTCAAGACGTTGTTGTTGCGGTCCTGAATCGTCTTGAGCGTACCGTCGGCGCCCATCGTGTACACGACGCCATCGGGGTCGGTGTACTTGTACGTCGTCGGCGCGTACTGAAGCGCCGTCGGATCGAAGAGGCTCGCGAAACAGATCGGATCCGGCGAATCGGCGTTCGGGTTGAACGTCAGGATGTTGCACCCGTCCGAGGTGAGCGTCCCGAAGACACCTGGCTCGGGGACGTAGACCGGGTTGGCCAGAAACCCGAAGACGATCGCTCCCGCCGCGACCGGCTGCAGGCCGAAGTCGAACGTCACCCGGCGCCCGCCAGGCATCGTCAGCGTCACGTCGTGAAACGGATCGACCTCCAGGTCGGGGTGGCCGATCTCCAGCGACCAGCCGTTGCCGAAGTCGCCCACCTGGTCCTTGTCGAGGCTGTCGTAGCGGCGGCCGATGGTGATCGGGAGACCGGCGAGCGGGACCGTGAACTCCACCTGGTCGACCACCTCGCGGCCGGGCTTGAAATCGCCGGCGACCGTCACCAGGAGCTCGTTGTCCTGCTGGTTCCCCTGGCTGTCGGTGCCGGTGAGGTCGATGATGTAGGTGCCGTTGCGGAGCGCCGTGGTGTCGAGCGTCGCGAGCGTCGCGCCCGGGCCGCCGCTCGCGCTGGCGTTCAGGACGTGGGTGTCGGTAGGCGCCGTCGCCGGCCAGTAGGTGAGGGTGCCCGAGGCGACGGTCACGCCGGCCGCGACGGTGATGGGAACCAGACCTTTGACAGTCGCCTGCTGCCCGGGCGAGCCGAGCCAGCCCTGCGCGACGATGCTTCCGCTTCCGGCCGGCGTCGCCGTCCAGTTGACGGTCAGCGTCGGCGAGGCGAGCTGTGACGTGCCGCCGATGGCGATCGCTTGCAGAGCGTCGGTCCCGGGCGCGGCGCCCGCGTACGAGAAGGTCGCGACGCCAGCGGCGTTGGTGGTCAGCGTGGTGGCGACGGGGTTTGCCCCGGTCACGACGACCTGGACGGCGAAGTCGCCGATCGGGTGGCTCTGGGCGTCGGTCAACGTCGCCGTCAGCGTCTCCGGCGTTCCGACGGCCAGCGGGCCCGGTGACGACAACGCCACCGCCAGGCTCGCGCCCACCAGTGACGCCGCGGGATCGACGGTGACCGTCGCTTGGCTGGCGGTGATCAGGAAGCCGTCACTCGCCTCGAGCTGCAGGACGTAGGTCCCCGGCTCGGTGAACACGACATCGGTGACCGGGGAGCTGGCGTCCGCAAACGCCACTGGCGCGGGGCCGCTCAGCTCGCTCCAGGTCGACGTGAGGTCGAGATCGCCGCGCGTGCCGGCGCCGTGCGCCTCGCCCTGCAACGTCAGCACGGCCGGCAGCCGCACCTCGTAGAGCCCCTGGTCGCCGCCCGCGCTCACCAGCGGCGGGACGGTCCGGCAGGTGTCCTGCACGATGTTGCCGTAGGTCCAAGCGAGCTCGCCCCCTGACGGCGCGTAGAAGTAGTCGTTCGACGAGCTGGCGATCGAGCGCATCGCCGCCACGTCGACATTCGCGCCGAACCCGAGCGTGATGACCCGGATCCCCGCCGCCTTGACCGCGGCCAGCTCGGCCGCGTAGTCGGGGCCGGTGTTGCCGCCGTCGGAAAGCAGGACGGCGACCGGGGTCGCGCCCGGCCGGTGCCGCGACCCCTGAAGCTCGGCTTGAGCCACTTGGAAGGCGAACAGATAGCCGGTGCCACCGCCACAGAATCCGGTGCAATCGTCGACCCCCTGTTGGATCGCGGTGGTGATGACGGCGCTCGCCTGCCCGAAGTTGCTCGTCAGCTGCTGGTCGAGGGTTGCGAATCCCATGAAGACGGTGGCGCCGACCTGGTCGACGGCGGGATCGAGGTCGCCGATGAACGCGGCCGTCGCGGCTTTGACGGCGGCGACGTTGCCTTCGCTGAACATCGACGGCGAGTCGTCGACGAGCAGCATGACGTCGAGCGGCGTGCTTCGATCGGTGCAGGGGTTGGCGGTCGCTCCTCCGTTCGGTGGGACGGTCGACACCCAGGTGAAGCTCGATGCGTTCGCCTGAACCGGGGGTCCGTTGATCGTCGCCGTGGCGGTCACGGTGTCCGAGCCGAGCTTCGGCCCGTCATACGAGAACGACGCCGTTCCGTCAGCGTCGGTCGTGATCTGAACGGTCTGCGGATTCGCGCCCGTGACGACGAACTGGACCGGCAAGTTGGCTGCCGGGTTCCCCGTCTGGTCGATGGCGCTCACGGTGAGCGTCAGCGGAGAGCCGAGGACCTGCGGGATCCCGGGGGGCGGCGCCCCGGTGATCGTCAGGTACCCTGCCTGCGGCGGCGCGAGGTTCGTGGTGAAAGCGCTCGAAATCGGACCATAGAGGTTGCCGTTGCGGTCCTTCCAGGTGACGGCCGCCTGATCGGTGTATGGCCCGGGCGTCTGATCGAGTGGGCTCGAGGCCTTGAGGCTTGCGGAGGCGCTCATGCCCGGCGCAATTGTCGGAGGCGCCGTGACCTGTGCGCCGACGTCTTGGCCGCCGACCGTGTCGACGATCTGTATCGGCCCCGCGCTCGCCGCGCCGACGTTCTGCATCTGGACCGTGTACGGAAGTGGGAGGCCCGCGTTCCCCTGGGGGGGACCGGACTTCTGCGCGGTCAGCGCCGGCGCCAGGACCGGGAACGAGATACTTCCGACCCCGGTGAAGCCGCCGAGGATCTGCACAGGGTTATACGAAGCGCCCCCCAGACCGCCCAGATATTGCGCGTCGGTCTGATTCGGATCGCGGGTTGGAAGGAGCGGCGCCGGTGCGGTCCCCGAGAGGACGGCCGTCGCGCCGGGGGCGATGTCGGCCGTGCCCAAGGGGACGAGCGTGGTCACGCCCGGACCCTGGAACGCCACCTCGGCGCTCACGTTGAGCGCCGTCGTCTCTCCGTCGGTGAACGAGTCCGGATGACCAGCGCGCAGGCGGAAGAGACGGACGGCGAGACGCAACCCGAGGCGCGGCCGTCGCGTCGCGGCGGCCGCGAGCGGGCGGTGCTGTTGCTGTCGTCGTGGCGCGTGCCCGTGGAGCCGGTGCCGCTGCCCGCGTCGGGTTCACTCGAGGTCCGGCCGGACGCGCTCGAGGCTCTCCTACAGGAGGGCGTGGCGCCGTTCGGCCCGGTCCCGGCGGCGTCGCCGGCGCTGGCGCTGCAGCTGGCGCGGCTGCGGAAGCTCGCCCGTACGGGCACCGAGCTGCTGCTGGTCGGCGAGACGGGCGTGGGCAAGGAGATCTGCGCGCGCGCCATCCACCGCGCGTCGGGGCGGACCGGGCCGTTCCGGGCCATCAACTGCGCGTCGGTGCCGGCGGCGCTGATCGAAAGCGAGCTGTTCGGCTATTGGGCGGGGGCGCACTCGACCGCCCGGGTGGCCAAATCCGGCCTGGTCGAGATGGCCGAGGGGGGGACGCTGCTGCTGGACGAGATCGGTGAAATGGCGCCCGACCTGCAAGCCAAGATCTTCCGCTTCCTGCAGGACCGAATGGTCACCCCGCTCGGGTCGACCCGGGCCCGGCGTGTCGACGTTCGCATCATCGCCGCCACGACGCGGCTGCGGGTCGGCCGGGGCCCGGAGGCGCTGCGGGGCGATCTGGTGGCGCGCCTCGGCGCCGAGCCGATAGTCCTTCCGCCTCTCCGCGAGCGCCCCGAGGAGGTGTCGGCGCTGGCGGCGCACTTCGCCGGCGACGCGGCGGCGATCGAGCCGGCCGCGCTGCGGGCGCTCTGCCTCTACGGCTGGCCGCTCAACGTGCGGGAGTTGGAGAAGGCGATCAAGAGCGCCGTCGCGATCTCCGAAGGGGGCCTCTTGCGGCTCGAGCATCTGCCGAGCGCGGTGCGCGGCGGCCTCGAGCATGGCGCCCCGGTCGGTGTCCGCCGCCGGGTCCGGCCGGGGCCCGACAGGGGCACGCTGAAGCGGCTCCTCGAAAAGCACGGGGGGAACGTGGCCAGCGTCGCCCGCAAGCTCGACCGTCACTGGACGGTCGTCGGACGTTGGGTGGCGCACCACGGGCTGAAGCGCAAAGGCGCCACCAGCTCCAAGGTCTCCGCGAGCTCCACCAAGAAGAAGCCGCGCTGACCGGCCGGCGTCGCGAGTGTGAGTCCGCTGTGAGAGCGTGTGCGATCGCCCGGCTGCTGTAGGATGCCCGCGCGTGGGCAACAGCGGGGACGACGGATCTTCGATCCGGAGCCGTACGGATCTCGAGCGGCCGGTCCGAACGGGGGGCGGCGATGCGGAGGCGGCTTTGCCGGCGGGGACGGTGTTGGCCGGGCGCTACGAGGTTCGCGAGACGATCGGCCGCGGCGGGATGGGGCTGGTCATCGAGGCGTTCGACCGGATGCTGGGGGTGGAGGTGGCCATCAAGATCCTGCGCGCGGAGTACGCGGGAGAGCGCGGGTGGAGCGAGCGGCTGGCGCGTGAGGTGAAGTTGGCGCGGCAGATTCACCACCCGAACGTCTGCCGGGTGTTCGACTACGCGCACTCGGAGGGACGCGCGTTTCTCATCATGGAGCTGGCGGGAGGCGGCACGTTGCGCGACGAGATCGTTGCCGGCCGGACGGCGGCGCGGCCGCTGTCGGAGCGCATCGCCGACGCGCGCGCCATCGCGGCCGGCCTCGCCGCCATCCACGCCGCCGGCATCGTCCACCGCGACATCGCGCCGCAGAACGCGCTGCGGATGAGCGACGGGCGGCTGGTGCTGTCGGACTTCGGGCTGGCCACAGATTCGTTCGACGGCATGACCAGCATTCACGGCGGCACCATCGCGTACATGGCTCCCGAGGTCGTGGGGGGCGGCCGCGCCAGCTTCGCCTCCGATATTTGGGCGCTCGGCCTCGTCATCCACGAGACGGTCTTCGGCGAGAGGCTGCGGTGGGACGCCGCCGCCGGCGAGCTGCGCAGCGCGGTCTCCGGCCGAAAGCCCGGGCGCCTGGAGGCGAGCTTGCTCGAGATCTGCCGCGCCTGCCTCACGCCAAACCCCGAGCGCCGCCTGGGTGGCGCCGCCGAGATCGCGGCGCGCCTGAACGAGGCGGGATTGGCGCGCTCGGCCGTCCGCCGGCGGCTGCGGCGCGCGGCGACGATCGTTGCGGGCGCAGTGCTGGTGGCAGCGGGCCTCGCCGGCGCCCGGCGTTTCGAGGCGGCGCGAAGGCGCGCCGTGCCGCCGGTCGCGGCGGCAGCGCCGGTCGATCCGCTCATGATCATCCCCACCGGGGAGCCCGACGACTGGACCGACAAGTCGAAGGTTCTCGCGGAAGTCCCCGATCGGATCCGCTGCATGGTCGCGCTCCCCGACCACCACACCGTCCGCTTCGTCTGGGGCTACCCGCCGCGCGCCGAAGACCTCGACACCCACACCGGCAAGCGCACCCCGTCGCCGCTCGTCCCCGACGCCTACGCCGAGGGCTGCCCCGATCTCACCCGCGACGGCAAGAAGCTGGTCTACACCGGCCACACCCCCGACGACCGCGCCTTCGCCTTCGTCTCTGCCTACCCCGACGGCCGCAAAGCCGTCCCGGTCGTCCCAATCGCCGAGCCTTCGATGTCGTCAGACCCAACCTGGTTGCCGGATGGGGAGCGATTTCTCTACGAACTGGACGCGAGACACATCGCGCTATTTTCGATCGCCGCGAAGCGAAGCTTGGTCCTGCCGAGCGAGTCGTATCAGTATGCGTCGGCATTCCACAGTGTCGTTGGCGAGCAGGTGTTCGCCGCCTCGGTGCGGGGTGATCTGACCAGCGACATACGTGGCTTTACGACTTCACTCGACGAAACGGTTCACTTTCGTTTGCCCTATCTGGTCATGGGAATCGTAGGGGACGACCGGCGCTACTACTGCTCGACCGCGCTGACTCGACTGGCGACACCGCTGATCGAAGTGGACCCAACCGAGAAGCGGGCGCGGCTGAGTGGGATGGTCCGTGGCCAACACGCCCGGTATCCGAGGATTGTGGACGACGGCATGGCGTTTTTGACCTTGAAGCACACAGCAGATATCTCCTGGCCCACCGCGGATGGACGTGTCGCGAGGATTCCCGTCGGGCCCGACATCACGACCGCATCTCGTTGTGGGGCAAGCATGGTTGCGACCCGGATAGCAGGGGGGGAGGGCACGATCGTCAAACTCAGCCTCGCTGGCAAGGTGGACGGCCCCATTGTCGCCCCCGGTAGGGCATCATCGCCTAGTTGCTCGCCTGACGGACGAGTTCTCTACTACATCGACATGAGGAGCGAGCCAGGTCTTCAACGCTGCGAAGAGCAACACTGTCGAGAGATATTCCATGGCTTGGTCGGTGCCTTCTCGTTGTCCCCCGACGGCAATCGCGTCGCTTTCTTTATCTCGAGCAATGCCGGCTTGTCCGTACAGTGGATGCGGGCGGACGGGGAGGGGAGCGTTCAC
>DATAVR010000112.1:0-6089 GCA_036267635.1 Polyangia bacterium
CCGGCCAGGATCTCGCTCCGCTCGCGCACCCGCGTCTCGTGGGTGATGATCGGGATGAGAAACCGCCGCGCCAGCGCATAGGCCGTCGCGTTGTCCTGGGTGAACAGCAGCACCCGATCCTCGCGGTGCCTGTCGAGCAAGAGGCCGACGTAATCGAGCTTGGCCGGCGCCGCGAAGGCGATCTCGCGCTGCTTGCGGTAGGCCGCCATCGCCCGCCGCCCGTCGTCGGAGCGCGACGACCGGATGATGAAGTCGGACCATCCCGAGGGGCTCGACATCCGGATGCCGTTGCTGGCGACGAAGTCGCGGTAGACGGCGCGCGCCTCGTCGTGGGCGCGGCGCTCCGCCGGACCGAGCTCGACGGCGAGCCGCACCGTCTCATAAGGCGCCAAGTAACCAGCGGAACCGCCCGACAGATCGACGATGTCTTTCCGGTAGACGATCGGGCCGCACAGCTCGTCGAAGTCGGCGTGGCGCCCGTCGGCGCGCTCGGGCGTCGCGGTCAGCCCCAGCCGGAACGGCGCCACCGCCGCCCGCGCCGCCAGCGCATAGGCCGGCCCCGGCAGGTGGTGGCACTCGTCGAAGACCAGCAGGCCGAACTTGTCCCCCAGGTGCTCCATGTGGAGGTAGGCCGAATCGTAGGTCGAGACGGTCAGCGCCTCGACGCCGTAGTCGCCGCCGCCGATGACGCCGACCGGGACGCCGAACGTCGCCCGCAGCACGTCGTACCACTGCCGCACCAGATCCAGCGTCGGCGCCAGGACCAGGGTGCTGCGCCGGCGATCGTCGATGGCCAGACAGGCGACGTGGGTCTTGCCGGCGCCCGTCGGGAGCACCACCACGCCGCGCCCTCGGGCCGCGCGCCAGGCCTCGAGCGCCTCGTCCTGATAGGGACGCGAGGCCCGTTTGACCAGCGCGCCGCTCGGCAGCTCGACGTAGCCGCGCGCGCGATCCTCGACGGCGTGCCCGTCACGCGCCAGCGCCCGCCGCAGCGCCGCGTAACCGGCCGCCGGCGCGCGGAAGCAGGCCGTGCGCGGATCCCACAGACAGCCCGGCGGCGCCGCCGAGCCCTGCGGCAGCCCGCCGAGCTCGAGCGTTCCACCGCGGAACGTCAGCGTGAGAGAGGTCGTCGCCGTCGTCGTGATGACGACGTTTTAGCCCTGATTGAACCTCGTTCGGAAGGCCCGAACGGTCAGCTCGGCCGCCCCTTCGATCCCCAGCGTGCCGGCGTTGACCACCAGATCGTAGTGGGAGGCCTCCGAGATGTCGGCGCCGTAGTGCTGCTGGTTGAAGGCGATCCGCTCGCCGTCGATGCGCACGATCTTGGCGCGCGCTTCGGCGTCGCTGAGGTTGTCGCGGGCGACGATGCGGGCCACCCGAGTCTCGAGCGGCGCGATGACC
The DNA here is from genome assembly GCA_036267635.1 of Polyangia bacterium. Classification (GTDB taxonomy): domain Bacteria; phylum Myxococcota_A; class Polyangia; order Fen-1088; family Fen-1088; genus JADGRB01. The sequence goes on from DATAVR010000112.1 coordinate 1,402, forward strand.
CGGACCCGCAGCGTCGATTGCGGGTCGAGCAGGAAGTGCGCGCCGCGCCCGACGATCACCCCCTTGCCGTGGCGTCCGAGGGTCAGCACCACCCGCGACAGGTTCCGCAGGTAGTCGCTGGGGGCGAAGACGCCGCGCTTGATGAGGCCCGACACCCAGGCGGTGATGCTGTCCTGCACCCGCTCGTCGAGCGACTCGACCAGCTGGTCGCGCACGTGCGCCTCCTCGGCGACGTCGTGGATGAGCTCCTGCGAGTAGAAACGGAAACCCAGCTGCTCCGCCACCATCCGCCCCATCTCCGCGCCGCGCGCGCCGTACTGGCGCGACAGACAGACCATCGGCTGCTGCGCCGTCTTCCCTTCGATCCCCTTGCGTTCGGCGATCCGCCGCTCTTCCTGCCAGAGCAGAATCTGCCGGTCCACGAAATGATCGACGTTTCCGATCATCGGATCTCCTCAGCGTCGCAACCGCGACGAAGATCGACCAAGCTATCACGGGTGGCTCGACCGTCAAGATGGCATCTGCGCTGGGGGCGCTGCCCATGAGCGAAAACGCGCCCGAATCGGAAACTCCCCTAGCCGCGCCGGCTGCGGTCCGGGTGACGGCCAACCCGACCCAGGCCGGCGACTGGGCGCTGGTGCTGGCGGCGGCCGGGATCGGGTACCGGCTCGCCGAGCGCGACGGTCGTTTCGTGCTGGCGGTGGCGGCGGCCGACGCCCCTGCCGCCGACGCCGCCCTCTGCGCGTTCGACGCCGAAGCGCCGGCCAAACCGGTGCCGCCCGCGCCGGATGCGGGGGCGAGCGCGCTCGGGATCCTGTCGGCGATCGGCCTTGGCGCGATGTTCCTGGTCACCGGGCCGTCCGACGGCGGCTCGCGCTGGTTCGAGGCGGGGGCGGCGTCGGCCGAGCGGATCGTCGCCGGTCAGTGGTGGCGGGCGCTGACGGCGCTCACGCTGCACGCCGACCTCTTACACCTGGCGGGGAACGTCGTCGCCTCGCTGATCTTCGTCTCGGCGGTCGGGCGCTGGCTGGGAGGTGGCCTGGGCGCGCTGGTCATTCTGGCCGCTGCGGCAGCGGCGAATCTGCTCACCGCGGCCGTCCATCACACCGGGTTCGTCTCCGTGGGGGCCTCCACGGCGACCTTCGCGGCCCTCGGCCTCGTGGCCGGGCTGCAGGTGGTCCGCCGGCTGCGGGGGGAGGCGCGGCGGTACGCCTGGGTGCCGCTCGGCGCCGGGCTGGGGCTCTACGCCATGCTCGGCGTGGGGCCGGGCGCCGACACCTACGCCCACCTCTTCGGGTTGGCGTTCGGCGCGGCGATCGGGTCGGGCGTGGCGCTGGGCAACATCCGGGCGCCACGCACCATGGTGCAGCTGCTGCTCGGCGCGGCCGCCTTGGCGACGATGGCCTCCTGCTGGGCGCTGGCGCTCCACGCGGCCCGCTGAGTCAGCGCCTCGTAGGGCAGCTCGACGGTGAAGACGGAGCCTGCCCCCATCTCGCTCTCGACGCTGACCACCCCGCCGAACACGCCCACGATCTGCTTGACGATCCAGAGCCCGAGCCCGATGCCGCCGTAGTTGCCGCTGGAGGCGGCGCGCTCGAACCGGCCGAAGATCCGCTCCTGATCGCGCCCGGCGATCCCGAGCCCGCGATCGCGGATGACCAGCCGCGCGTGGCCCCCCTCGGCCCGCACGGTGACGTCGATCGGCTTGCCGTCGCCGTACTTGACCGCGTTCGAGATCAGGTTCGACACCACCTGCTCCAGCCGTTCGCGATCCCACTGGCCGATCGCCCCCTCGGGCGCGTCGACGGTCAGCCGGCTGCCGAGGCGGGCGGCTTCGTCCACGAATCCGGCACCCACGTCGTTCGTCAGCTGGCCGAGGTCGATCGGCTCCACGTGCAGCTCGAGCTGGCCGGCTGCCAGGCGCGAGACGTCGAGCAGGTCGTCGATGAGGCCGCGCAGGCGCGCCGCCTGGGTGTCGATCTTCTCGACCTTGGCGATGAGCCGCGCCCGCTCCGGGCCCGCGTCGAGCCTGGCCAGGCGCAGGAGGTTCGACACCTCCAGCTTGAGCGCCGTCAGCGGCGTGCGCAGCTCGTGCGAGGCGACCGAGAGGAAGTCGTCGCGCAGCCCGACCGCCTCCCGCAGCAGATCCTCGGCCCTCCGCTGGTCGTCGATGTCGGTCGCGGTGGCGATCCAGCCGACGACCGCGCCGGTGTCGTCGCGTTCGGCGACGGCACGGATCAAGTGCCAGCGGAAGTTTCCGTCGCTCGCGCGCCGGAGCCTCAGCTGGCGCTCGAACCGCGGCTCCCCCCGGAGGCCGCGCTCCCAGTGCACGCGTGCCTCGTCGCGATCGTCGGCGTGAAGGATCTCCCAAAAGGACCCTTCGGTGAGAAGGGTGGCGTCGAGCCCACAGTACTCGAGCCCGGCGCGGTTCCAGTAGTTGACCCGCCCCTCCGCGTCCGCCGCCCAGATGCACTGTGGCATCGTGTCGAGCAGGCGGCGGTCGCGCTCGTGGCTCTTGCGCTCAGCAGTCTGGCGCGCCAGCCGGTCCTCGAGTATTTCGGTTGAGCTCATCGTCCCCTCCAGGGAACGACCGACCTCCCCAACTGGTCGGTCACTCCTCCGCGCGCGGCGCCGACGGCTGTTGCTGCCGTGCACCGAGCGCATGCGCTACATGGCCGGCGCGTTCGATCGCCAACCGGTCGACGTCGGCGCGCCGGAAGAGGCGCCGACCCCCCACGGTTCGCATTCCCGGCAACCGGCCGTTGTCGGACAGGACGCGGACCGAGTCCGCAGAAAGGCCGAGTACGCGCGCCGCGTCGCTCGGCGTGAGCAGGTCATTGGGATCGAGCAGCATGATGGTCACCTCCGGTTTCCTGGAAACAGCAATCGGGCAGCAAATATGGCAATTAAGCACCCCCCCACCGGGCGCAAGGGGCGCCTGGAATAAATAGGAGGTGGGCCCCATGCCGCGACCGCCAGATTGGGGGAATGCCCGTAGCCCGAGGGCGGGGTCGAGGCCCTCGGGCCCCCTCACCGTCGGTCGGGGGCCTCGCCGGTCCGTTGGTCCGACGCGCCCCGACGCTGGAAGGATTGCGGAAATTCGTGTTACAAAGGTAACTCAGCTTGAGCCTTCCCTTTTTTACCCCCAGAGGCAAGCATCGCATGACCACCGGGACGTCCGCGTCTGGCGTGGTGCGCGGATTGGTCGCGCTCCTCCTCGTCGTTTCGTTGTCCGCCCGAGCCGAGGCCGATTCGACCGACGATACGGTCGCCAAAATCACCCAGATGAACAAGGACGCCGTGGCGGCGTTCCAGGCCCAGAAGTTCGAGGACGCGCGCAAGATCCTCAAGCAGGGGCTCGATCTGGCGGACGCTTCGGGGCTCCAGCAGCACCCGATCACGGCGCGCACGCACATCCACATGGGGATCGTCCTCATCGCCGGGTTCAAGCAGCGCGACCTCGGGATCAAGCAGTTCAGGAAGGCGCTCGAGATCGAGTCGACGATCAACCTGACCAAGGCTCTGATCACGCCTGAGCTGACCGACGCGTTCAACGAGGCCAAGGGGGGCGCGGCGGCCCCCGCGGCCACCCCTCCCGCGACGCCGCCGTCTGCGCCGCCGGCGGCCACGCCGCCGCCGACCGAGCCGGCCGAGGAGCCGGCCGAGCCGGCAGCGCCCCCCACCGTCGCGCCGGCCGAGGAGCCGTCATCGGGAATCGTGCACGACCCGATCACCGAGGGGAAAAGAGGGAGCGCCATCTCGGTCACCGTCGGCATTCAGCCCGATCTGAAGTTCGACAAGATGGTCCTCGCCTATCGGCCCGCGGGGGCCAGCGAGTTCCTGGGGCGTGAGATGAAGGAGGTCTCCGAGGGCAAGTACGGCGCCGAGATCCCCACCACCGCGACGACCGGCGACTCGGTCGCCTACTACGTCGAGGCAGACGACGCCGACGGCAACTCCGTGGCCAACAAGGGGTCGGTCGACAGCCCGCTGGTCATCAACCTCGGCGGTAAGAGCGCCGCCAAGAAGCCCTCCGACGAGGGGAACGGCGAGGGGGACGACGAAGACGAGGAGCCCGATCACCAGTACTTCGTGGGGCTCATGCTGGGGTCCGGTTTCGGCTGGGCCACCGGCCCCGGCGACACCAACCACACCGTGAACATCACGCCGGCGGGGATCGCGCCCGCGAAGCTGCTGCAGATCGCGCCCGAGTTCGGCTACTGGCTCTCCTCTTCGCTGATGCTGTCGCTGCAGCTCCGCTACCAGGTCATCACCGGGACCATCGACCCCTACGACAGCAACGGGCACGACTACAAGACCGCGCACTACGCCTTCGCCGCGTTCGCCAAGGCGACCTGGAAGCTGGGGGACGACGAGGGGAGCCTCCACCCGTTCTTCTCACTGGCGGCCGGCGGCGGTTACATCCGGCACGTGGTGACCTTGCATCCCAACTCGACGCAGCAGCCGACCCAGTGCGGGCCGATGATGAACCAGGCGTGCGTCGACACCATCCAGGGGGGCCCGATCCTGGTCGGTCCGGGTGGTGGCATCTTCTTCGACCTCACCGACAACGTCTCGCTGGTCGGTCAGGCGAATGCCGTGCTCGGCTTCTGGGACTTCACCTTCAACCTCGACATCAACGTCGGCGTCGCCGTCGGATTCTGAGCGAGATCGCTCGTCGCGGGGGG
>DATAVR010000113.1:0-5368 GCA_036267635.1 Polyangia bacterium
GGACGTCCTCGACGGTTGGCAGCTCCGCGATCCAGTTTGCCGGGGGCGCCGCTTGCTCAGCGCGCGCGTGGGAGCTGCCAAAGAGAGATGCGAGCATCAGCGTTGCGGCCCCACGGCGAGTCGCCATGAGCGCACGTTACACGCCCGCCAGTGTTTCGATTGCAAAAATCCCAGCTGATGCGGCCCCGATCCAGTGGACGACTTGGTTACGCTGCCTTCACTCCTGCGGTTGTCACGGCACGGTCCGGTGAAAGGTCAAGGGTACCGACGGTATCCAGACCGGGCGTGATCTAGGACACGCGCTCCGGGGCCCATCGGCTGGAACGGACAATTCTGCTTTGCAGGAGACCGGACATCTCTGCGTTGCGTTGACATTTGGGAGCAGTGGGCCGGGGCGGGAATTGCTCGGGATGACGATCAGTCTGGAGGCGTCACTCATTTGAATACCGGACGTCTTTACACGAAACTCTCTCGCCCATGAACATCCTGGTCACCGGAGGCGCGGGCTTCATCGGCTCGACGTACATACGGCTCGCACGGCGCAAGCGGCCAGATGCGACCATCGTCAACGTCGATGCGCTGACGTATGCGGGCAATCTGGAAAATCTCCGCGAGCTGGAAGGCGATCCGAAGCACATCTTCGTGCGGGCAGACATTCGGGATCGGGCCGCCATGGAGGCGCTCTTTCGGGAGCACGGCATCGACGCGGTGGTGAACTTCGCCGCCGAGAGCCACGTCGATCGCAGCATCTTGTCGGCGGGCCCCTTCTTGGACACGAACGTCGCGGGAACGCTGAGCTTGCTAGAGGCCGCGCGCGCCGCCGGCGTTCGCCGGTTTCTGCAGATCTCGACGGACGAAGTTTACGGGTCGCTCGGTCCTACCGGCGCCTTCGAGGAGACGACGCCGATCTCGCCGCGCAGCCCCTACTCGGCAAGCAAGGCCGCGGCCGATCACTTCGTGATGGCGTTTCATCACACCCATGGGCTCGACGTCGTGTTCACCCGCTGCTCGAACAACTATGGACCCTACCAGTTTCCCGAGAAGCTGATTCCGCTCATGATCCTGAACGCCTTCGAGGGACGCCCGCTCCCGGTTTATGGCGACGGGGGCCAAGTGCGCGATTGGATTCACGTCGAGGACAACTGTGAAGCGGTCGACCTCGTGCTGGCAGGCGGGACCTCCGGCGAGGTCTACAACATCGGTGCCGAGAACGAGCGACCCAATCTGGACGTCGTGCGCGCGATCCTTCGCCTCACCGGCCGCGACGAGTCGTTGATTCGCGAGGTGGCCGATCGCCCTGGGCACGACCGGCGCTACGCCACGAAGGCGCGCAAAATCCGCGAGCAACTCGGCTGGCGCCCACGCCGTCAATTCGACGAGGGGCTCGCCGAGACCGTGGCCTGGTACCGCGCCAACGACGGCTGGGCTTCGCGCGTTCGCAGCGGCGCCTACCGCGACTATTACGACCAGCAGTACGGGCGGTCCGGTTAGACCGTCACGCGCTCGGGGTGCGGCCGCCGAGCGTGAGGCGGACGTCCTCCTCGTCGGCCTTGACCATCATCTCGATGAGCTGCTTGAAGGTGACCTTCGGCTTCCAGCCGAGCGCCTTCATCGCCTTGCTCGGATCGCCGTGGAGGTGATCGACCTCGGTCGGGCGGAAGTAGCGCGGATCGATCTCCACGTACTTTTGCCAGTCGATCCCCAGCGCTCCGAAGGCCACGTCGAGCGCCTCCCGGACGGAGTGCGACTCACCGGTGGCCACCACGAAGTCGTCGGGCTTGTCTTGCTGGAGCATCAGCCACATCGCCTCGACGTAGTCGCCGGCGAAGCCCCAGTCGCGCTTGGCCTCGAGGTTGCCGAGGTAGAGCTTCTTGTCGAGCCCGTGCTTGATGCGGGCGGCGGCGCGGGTGATCTTGCGGGTCACGAAGGGGATGCCACGCCGAGGGGACTCGTGGTTGAAGAGGATCCCGCAGGAGATGAACATCCCGTACGCTTCGCGATAGTTCTGACAGAGCTGGTGGGCGAACACCTTGGCGCAGGCGTAGGGGCTGCGCGGCTCGAACGGCGTGGCCTCGCTCTGCGGCGGCGCCGCCCCCCCGAACATCTCGCTCGACGAGGCCTGGTAGAAGCGCACGCTCTTGTCGAGGCCCGATTCGCGGATCGCTTCCAGGAGACGCAGCGTCCCGAGCGCGACGGTCGAGGCGGTGTACTCCGGGACGTCGAAGCTGACCCGCACGTGGCTCTGCGCGCCCAGGTTATAGATCTCGTCGGGCTTCACGGTCCGGAGCGCGCGATTGAGCGAGCTCGCGTCGTCGAGATCGCCGTAGACCAGCCGCAGGCGATAATCGGGGACGTGTGGGTCCTGATAAATCCGATCGAGCCGCTCCGTATTGAACGTGCTCGACCGTCGGACGACACCGTAAACCTCGTATCCCTTCGCCAGCAGCAGCTCGGCCAGGTACGATCCATCCTGTCCGGTGACGCCAGTGATCAGCGCGCGCTTCATCGGTGCTCGATCTCCTCTTGGTGATTTTCGTAGTAGGAAACGGTGCTGCGGAGGCCGTCGTCGAACGTCGTCTTGGCCACGAATCCGAAGCGCTCCTGGGCGCGCGTGACGTCCAGGCGTCGCCGCGGCTGTCCGTTGGGCTTGCTGGTATCCCAGACGAACCGCCCCTCGTACCGGGAGGCCTTGGCGATCTTGGCCGCCAGGTCGCGGATGGTGATCTCCTGGCCGTTGCCGAGGTTCACCGGCTCGCTCGAATCGTAGCGCTCGGCGGCGAGCAGGATCCCCGCCGCGGCGTCGTCGACATAGAGGAACTCGCGCGTCGCCGAACCGTCGCCCCACAACGTGACCTCCGGCTCGCCGCGCGTCCGCGCGCCGACGAACTTGCGGATCATTGCCGGGATGACGTGCGACGATTCGAGGTCGAAGTTGTCGCGCGGCCCATAGAGATTGACCGGGAACAGCACCACACTGTTCATGCCGTACTGCTGGCGATATCCCTCCGATTGCACGAGCATCATCTTCTTGGCGATGCCGTAAGGGGCGTTGGTCTCTTCGGGGTAGCCGTTCCAGAGGTCGTCCTCCTTGAACGGAACCGGCGCGAACTTCGGGTAGGCGCAGATCGTGCCGAGCGCGACCAGCTTGGGAACGCGCGCCAGGCGGCACTCCTCGAACAGCTGCAACCCCATCATGGCGTTCTCGAACAGGAAGCGTCCCGGGTTGGCGCGGTTGGCGCCGATCCCCCCCACCTGCGCGGCCAGGTGAATCACCATGTCAGGGGTGGTGTCGGCGAGGAGCCGCCGACAGGCCGCGCGGTCGACCAGGTCGTACTCCGCGGAGCGCGGGACGCTCACCGAGGCGCCCGCGTCGCGCAGCCGACCCACCACGAAGCTGCCCAGAAAACCAGCGCCTCCGGTGACGACGACGCGGCGGCCGTTCCAAAAGCTGGTCATGAGGCGCGGAATCTATCCGTAAGCGCTTCCGGGCGCTACGCCCAACGTTACGGCGCTGGGAGCGCCGCCCGGCAGGAGAGCTTGCCCGCCGCGACCTCTGCCGCGAGCGCGGTCAGCTCGGGCAACGCCGTGCCCGGATCGGAGGTCGGGGGCCGGACGCCCCCCAGCTTGACCGTCGCACCGTAGGTGGTGATGACGAAGATCCGGGTGACGTCGGCCCGCTCGGCCGGCAGGGCCCTGCCGTACGCTTCGACGAGGTCACCGATGTCGCGCGGCGGCCGCCCCTCGAGCACCGCGCGCCCCCAGGCCGACAGCAGCTTCGCCTGGAAGTTGCGGAACGGCCCCAGCACGGCCGCCGGGCTGACGCCGTCGGGGACCCGGTCGGTCACGAAGGGCGCGTAGACCTCCGCCGGCGCGATCTTCCGCCCGACTGCCTTCGACTGCGCCAGCCGGTAGAGCACGGTCGCCGCCACGCCGGGATCCTCCAGGAGATCGGCGGCCGCGCGCGGCGCGCCGTCGGGGCCGATGACGTATTGGTTCTCGCGCACCGCCGCGAACAGCGCCCGCTGGGCGCTGGTGCCGGCGTTGGCGGGCAACGTCCCGGCGGGCCCCTCCCCCATCCGCCACTCGCGCGCGATCACCTCCAGCGCGCCGGCGTAGCCTTCCAGCAGCGGCCGCGGCGGCGGGCTCGCCGCGCCCGCGGCCACGCGCGCGGCGGCCCCGTACCCGACGAGGCCCGCCAGCGTCTGGGGCAACGCCCGGTCCTGGTCGGGGTAGGCGGGGAGCGCGATCCAGGCGACGTTCGGGTGCTCGTCGGTGCCGCCGAACGTCCCCTTCAGCGCGAGGCCCCGGCCCGGGTTGTCGCCCACCGGCCCGCCGACGATGAAGGCGGTCGGCTCGGCGGCCTCGGCGCGGAGGCCCTCCGGGTAGCGCTTCCCGCCGACGTTCGCCTCACGCACCAGCTGCTTGGCGAGATAGTCGGTGCGCAGCACCTCGCCCGAAAACCCGACCGTGAGCTGCCGATAAAGCGGCTCGGCCCGTGGATCGTCGGGCGCCACCGCGGAGACCAGTGAGAGGCCCGCCGGGCTCCGTGGGGCCGCCCCCTCGAGCGGCGCATAGACCGCGAACGAGTCGGCCGGACCGAGCGACCGATCCCGGTGGCAGGCGCCGGCGACGGACGCCAGCAGCGCGCCAGCCCACATCGCTCCGCCCCACCCCACCCAGAGCCGCGCCGGTCCGCCGCGCGCGGCCGCCGTCATTGAATCCGCGCCGGTACGGCCGGCTCGCAGTATCGCTGCAGGAGCCGCGTCAGCGCGTCGAAGTCGACCGGCTTGTAGAGGACGGTCACGTCCTCCCGTACCCCGATCATCTGGTCGTTGGCCGCCGTCATGATCACCCGGGGGATCGAGGCGAGCTTCGGCGACTTCTTGATGATCTTCAACAGCTCGACCCCGTTCATCTCCGGCATGAACAGGTCGATGAGCATCAGGGCCGGGACCTCGTCTTCGAGCAACAACAGCGCCTCCCGCCCGTTCGCCGCGCAGAGCGCCCGATAGCCGCTGTCCTCGACCACGTCGTTGATGGTGAGCGCGACGTCGCGATCGTCCTCGACGATTAGCACCGCGGGGCGCGGTGCCGGGGTCGGACCGGGTCCGGCGGACGACGTTTTCGTGGCCATCGAGTTCACGTGTCGCTTCGTGGTCTCTATAGATCCGAGATCGACATGGATCAATGCTTCGATACGTAAAAGCTGAAGCGTGACCCCGGCCTGATTCGAACAGGCGACCTACGGTTTAGGAAACCGCCGCTCTATCCACCTGAGCTACGGGGCCGCCCGATGGGCTTCGGGGTTTCTTAGCACGAAGGCGGCCAATCCCCATCGGGAGACCGATCGGGCATTCAAGTCCCGTTC
>DATAVR010000114.1:0-12830 GCA_036267635.1 Polyangia bacterium
GCGGGAACCTCGAACGCCGGATGACTCCCGAGCAGATAGCGGCCCACATAGGTCGCCGTCGCGGTCGCCAGCGCCACGGGAACGAGAGTTCGAACGCTGACTTCGAGCATGAGGATCTCGACGGCGAAGAGCACGCCCCCGATCGGGGTGTTGAAGGTTGCGGCGATGCCCGCTCCCCCCCCCGCCGCGACCAGCGTGGCGAGTTGCCACCGCGACGCGCCCGCCAACCTCCCGGTGGCCGAGGCGACGGCGGCACCGATCTGGATGATCGGACCCTCGCGTCCGACAGAGCCTCCACTGCCGATCGAGAGCGCGGAGGCGAGAGACTTGACCAGCGCCACCACCGGACGAATGACGCCTCTCGCGTAGTAAACGGCGTCCATCACCTCGGGCACGCCGTGGCCCCGGGCTTCTGGGGCGAAGTTCTTCACCAAAAACACCACCACCACCGCCCCGATCACGGGCGCCAGGGCCACCCCTGCCCCCCAGGGCCCGGGCGGCGTGTGCTGGTTGCTGTCGTACGACCACGACAGCTGGCCAAGGAAGAACAGGTTGTGAAAGAGCCCTATGAGCGCGCGAAAGACGAACGCCCCGATGCCCGCGACCACGCCCAGCCCGACGGAGAGCATCGACAAGGTGAAGGTCCCCAAGCGATGACGGCTGGAGGCGGCAGCGCTGCCGAGACCTTCGGCGGAGGGCATGGGCGGGGTTGAGCTGCTCGTCGTTTCAGCCATCTCGACCGCCGCAATATGGCCACGGTCCAGCCCATCCGGTACCTCGTAGAGGTTCGCCCCGATGTTGCCGCCAGGAGATGCGAGATTTCGACAAACTCGTCCGGAAAGAATCCCGCTTCGACATCTGTTCCACTTTCAGGCGAGCGAGGAGCGGCGAGATGGTTGTTGACGCCCGACCGGCCCCGACAAGGAACTGGCCATCGATCTGGCTGACCGCCGGGCTGGTCGTGTTGGCGCTCGGGCTGGTGTTTGCCCAGCTTCTGACGACGCGTGGAGGCGCGATCGACGACTCTTCCACGGCCGCGCTGGTCTCGGACGCCGGCGGGGCGCTGGCGTCGGGTCATCCGGGGCGCGCCATCTTGGATTACGAGCGGGCACGCCTCCTGGCGCCGCGATCGGAGGTTGTCAGGGATGGATTGGCCCGCGCCCGGGCTGAGGTGAACCTTCCGTCGAGGGAGCCAAGGATGGCGGGGACCACCGCCCAACTGTTGAGGACGGACCAGTGGGGATGGGTCGCCTTGGTGGGCCTCGGTCTCGGCGCCGCCGGCCTGATCGCGTCAGTCTGGAGCTTCCTCGCACGATGGGGACTCGCCATCCTGCTCGTGCTCGGTGGGGCGCTTGCCTGCTTGGGATTTTGGGGCGTGGTCAAGGTGTCCCCCTCGCCGAATCTCGCGGTCGTGGTCGCGCAGGATGCCGTCGCTCGCGTCGCGCCTTCCGCGGCGGCGGAGACGTCCTTCATGCCGCCAGAGGGCAGCCTGGTCACGATCGAACGCACCCAGGGAGACTATTCGTTGGTCACGGCCGCCGGGCGGCAAGGCTGGGTGCGCAGGACCGGGGTGGAGACGATCCTCCCCTTTGACGAGGACCGCTCTTGAGCCGCTTCCACAGGATGTTTTGGAGGGCGGCCGAGTGGTCGGCCGTGACGGCCGCGCTCGGCTGGTTGTTTGTTTGGACCTGGACGCACGAGAAGCGAAGGGCCCGTGCAGAGGGCCGCACGCTCAAAAATTGACCGGAGCTGTCGGCTCGGTTTTACGCGATCCAGCTCGGGGAATGAACCCGAACAGGACCAGCGAATAACCCACCACGCCCTGATTCCAGCTGCCGGCCGAGGTGAGGTGCGGGAGGGCGACGGCGCTCAGCATCAGCCACAGCCCCAGCATGACGTTCAGCAGCCTGGTCGGTCTACCCGAAAGCAGCCCGGTCACAGCGAAGGCTATCGCAAGACACCCGCAAATAGCCGTGTTGACCGCCTGCAGGCGCGTCTGTCTCCAGAGCAGGGACGCTCCGACGAGCCACACTCCAAGGGCTGCGTTCGCCAGCCGTGGCCACATGTCCGACCGCATACATAAGGAACGTGAGTTCGCTGATAAGAATAGGAAGAGAATTTGCATCCCCTGAAGCAGCGACCGAGCGCATCGGTTGAGCCGCGCGGCCGTTTGTAGTCAGCGGGCAAACATGGCGGTGAGCATCGCGGCGATTCCCGCGTCGTCCTGAGCGACGAAGGCAACGGGGACGCTCAACGCGACGGGTTGGGGTTGGCCGCCACAGGCGACCGACCCTCGATAGGTCCCGAGCATCAGGGAGAGGCTGTACCAGCACGGCCCGATCTGCGCATGGATACCCTGGCGGCGGATCTCCATGGCCACCGAGCGCTCACCAAAGGTCCCCATGACTTGCAAGGCGTCGGCGGCGTGCACGAGGTCGAGCGCGATCCGGCGATCTCCGATCTGCCCTTCCAGCCGCCCCGGCTCGATTCGCAGGTCCACCGACTCGACGCCGACCTCGCCCCGGAGGTGCCCCGGAAAGCGCCTGAGTGAGACGCTGTCACTAGAGAGGCCCTCCCGTGTGATCTGCGCTATCCGAACGTCGTTCCCTACCCTGAAGGAAAGCTCGTTGCCAGGGGCCGATGCCAGATTCAGACCATCAGCTGCTCTGGTTGGGCCGGAGAGACCAACCGGCCCCAGTCCGATTACAAGCGCGGCCGTTGCCATCCACCTCATGAATCGCCTTCCGACCCTAGGTAATATGATCATCGACGGGAACGATCCCACCTGGCCCGCCGGTCGGAGCGGTTCACGTTCAGTCTCTGGAGGGCTATCCTTGAGCCATGACGTCGATCATCGAGGACTACGCTCTCATCGGCGACACGCAGACGGCGGCGCTCGTCGGCCGTGACGGGACCATCGATTGGGCCTGCTTCCCGCGCTTCGATTCGGGCGCCTGCTTCGCGGCTCTGCTCGGCGACCGCGACAATGGCCGCTGGTCGATCGCGCCCCGCGAAGTGCCGCGGGCGACACGGCGACGTTACCGGCCCGACAGCCTGGTCCTCGAGACGGAGCTCGAGACCTCGACGGGCGTCGTGCGTCTCATCGACTTCATGCCGATCCGAGGCGAGCGGCCGGATCTGGCCCGGATTGTCGAGGGGGTCGAGGGCAGCGTGGAGATGCACGTCGATCTGGTCGTCCGTTTCGATCTCGGTCGGGTGATACCGTGGGTCCGCAAGCGCGGCGACGCGCTGGTCCTGACCGCCGGTCCCGACGCGCTCTGCCTGCGCGGTGACATCGAGGTTCACGGCGAAAATCTCTCGACGGTCGGCGACTTCACCGTCCGCGCGGGCGAGCGACGCTCGATGGTCCTCACCTGGTTTCCGTCGCATCACGGTCTGCCCCGACGGCTCGATCCCGAGGCCGCCCTCACCGAAACGGAACGGTGGTGGCGCGACTGGTCGGCCAGATGCAAATACGCAGGGCCCTGGCGAGACGCCGTGGTGACGTCCCTCCGGGTCCTCAAGGCGCTGACCTATGGCCCGACGGGTGGAATCGTGGCCGCGCCGACGACCTCCCTGCCGGAGTGGCCCGGCGGCGCGCGGAACTGGGACTACCGCTATTGCTGGCTGCGCGATGCCACGCTGACGCTCTACGCCTTCATGCTCGGGGGTTACGAGGACGAGGCCAAGGAGTGGCGTGAGTGGCTCCTCCGCGCCGCGGCCGGCGATCCGCGGGGCTTACAGATCATGTACGGCGTCGCGGGAGAGCGCCGGCTCACCGAGTACGAGGCGCCGTGGCTCTCGGGATTCGAGGCCTCCCGCCCGGTCCGCATCGGCAACGCCGCGCATGAACAGCTCCAGCTCGACGTCTTCGGCGAGGTCATGGACGCGCTCTTTCAAGCACGCCGGCTCGGTGTCCCTCCCGATCCCTGGTCCTGGTCCCTCGAGAAGACCCTGCTCGAATTTCTCGAGCAGCGCTGGAAGGAGCCCGACCAGGGGATCTGGGAAGTCCGTGGTCCCCGACGGCACTTCACCCACTCGAAGGTCATGGCCTGGGTGGCCTTCGACCGGGCCATCAAATCAATCGAAGGCTTCGCTCTCGAGGGGCCGCTCGAGCGCTGGCGCGCGGTCCGCGACCAGATTCATGCCGAGGTCTGCGCTCACGGATACGATCGCGAACGCGAAACCTTCACCCAGAGCTATGGGGCGACCGAAGTGGACGCCTCGCTGCTTCTCATACCGTTGGTCGGATTCTTGCCTGCGAAGGATCCGCGGATCGCGACCACCGTCCGGGCGATCGAGCGAGAGCTCTTGGTCGACGGTTTCGTTCGACGTTATCGCACCGGCGGGGCCGTCACCGTCGACGGATTGGCGCCCGGTGAAGGCGCGTTTCTACCGTGCAGCTTCTGGCTCGTCGACGTCTACGTCCAGCTCGATCGCTGGGACGAAGCCAGCGCCCTCTTCGAACGACTGCTCGGGCTCTGCAACGACGTCGGGTTGCTCTCGGAAGAGTACGAGCCTCGGGCGAAGCGTCTGCTGGGAAACTTTCCCCAAGCCTTCACCCATCTCTCCCTCGTCAACACCGCCTACAACCTGACATCTCATCCACATCGGCCCGCCAGCCATCGGGCCAACGATCCGCAGGGCTAAGACGGTCATCGCGCCGCAGGGCCTTCCCAGGGCAGAGCCAAGAGAAACGACGACCCCCGGCCCGGCGCGCTTTCGACCGCGACGCGCCCGTGATGTGCCAGGGCGATCGCTTTGACCAGGCTGAGGCCGAGACCGAGACCCTTTTCGGCGCGGCTTGGATCCACGCGAAACAACCGGTCCCAGATTCGAGGGAGAGCGTCGGCCGGAATACCTCTGCCGGTGTCGCGAACGAGGATCTGGGCCTCGCGCTCCTGCCTGGCGACGTCGATCTCGACACGGCCGCCGCGCGGCGTGTACTTGACCGCGTTGTCGACCAGGTTTGCCAACGCCTGGCGTATCCGAGTGGCGTCGGCCAGCGCCGACACGTCGGCCCCCGGCATGAGTGACAGCGCCACGCCGGCTTCGTCGGCCACCTGTTCATAGAGCCCGACGGTCTCTCGCGCGACCGCGCGCAGCTCGACGGTGCCGACGTTCAACTTCATGATCCCGGCCTCCGCCTCGGAGATGTCCATCAAGGTGCGCAGCATGATCAGCGCGCGGTCCGATTCCTCGATACAGTCCGCCAGCGCCTCGGTTGTTTGCCTGGAATCATCGGCGCGGAGCGCGACCTCGGCGATCCCCCGCAGCCTGGTCAGGGGCGTGCGCAGATCGTGCGCCACGTTGTCCAACGCTTCGCGCATGCTGCGGACCAACGCTTGGTTCTTCTCCAGCATGCGATTGACCAGCGACGCGAGCTGGTCCAGCTCGCCGCCACCACGCACCTCCACGCGACGCGAAAGATCGCCCGATTGGATCACGGCGCGTGCCGTGGAGGCCAGCGCCCCGACCGGTCGGAGGGCCCGCCGCGTCAGGATGACACCGCCGGTGATTCCGGTGAGCAGGCAACCGATCAACACCAACAGAACCGCGGACATCACTGGTGGACCGAGGCGCCTCCAGGGATTGGCGGCGGACGCGATCTCCAGCTTCAGATCGCTGGAGACCGTGGTCGACACGCGAAGAGCCGCATCCTCGACGACGCCATGCTGATAGAGGGTGTGGCCAGCCGCGTCCTCGACCCGCACCGGGTCGTGCTCGCCTTCCAGCGCGGTCGCGCTTTCGACGGCCTCCTCGAACTTGGGCAGTCCAACCCGCCCGAGGACCTCGCTGTGGCGCTCGAGCCGCTCATGGACGACGACCTCGTTCGAGCGAACGACGGCGCGGCGGATCGTGTAGAGGGCCAAGGCGCCCAGGATCGTCAGGCTCACCAGGAGCGTGGCGGCGTACCAGGCGTTGAGCCGGAAGGCGATCGACCCGAAGGGAGACCGCCGAGTCCCCGGTTGGGATGTCGGCGCGGGCAACTCACTTCTTTCGGAGGACATACCCGACTCCCCGCAGAGTCTGAATGAGCTTGTCGGGAAAATCGCGATCGATCTTGTTGCGCAGCCGACAGACCAGAACATCGACGACGTTGGTCTGTGGATCGAACGAGTAGTCCCACAGCCGCTGGAGAATCATGGTTTTGCTGAGCACACGCTCCGGGTTTCGCAACAGGTACTCCAAGAGAGCCAACTCCTTGGCCTGAAGCGAAAGAGACGCGCCGTCCCGGGTGACCTGCCGGGTGAGGAGATCGAGAGTGACGCCACCGTAGGACAAGCGGGTCTCGCCCGCGCCGGCGGCCGTCGCGCGGCGGGTCAGCGCGTTCACGCGGGCCACCAGTTCGGCGAAGGAGAATGGCTTGGTCAGGTAATCGTCGGCGCCGGATTCGAGCCCCTCGACGCGATCGGCGACCGCGTCGCGCGCCGACAGGATGATGATCGGCGTCGCGATTCGCTTCCGGCGAACGGCGCGAATCACATCTAAGCCGCCGAGTCCGGGAAGCATGATGTCGACGATCGCGGCGTCGTAAGCGGTGGCTTGCCAGACCGCGACGCTCTCATCTCCATCGCGGACCCAATCGACGGCGTGCCCCTCCTGTCTCAGCCCCTTCTCTACGAAGGCGCCGATCTTTTGATCATCCTCGACCAGGAGCAACCGCATGCGGCGACGAAGACAAGTGTACCGCCGCGATTCAAGAGCGCTTCCCGGCCGCTGGCAAAATGAGCTCCAGGCCCCCTTCGGGAACCCACCCGCGGCCATCAGCGCCGGCGATGAGCGAGTAGTGGTCGTAGGTCCGTTCGACGGTGACGACTGAACCCTCGGGAACGGAGAAGGCCTGGTCAGCTTGGGCGAAGGGGGCGATCCGCGCGACTGTGTCCGGCGCGACCACCACCGCCCGGTTGGGCCCGGGCGCTACCTCGACCGCGCCCAGGAGACCGACGCCCGCCAGGCCAACCCCCGCCAGGCCGAGCGCCAGGAGCCCCCGGCGCCCGATCAACCCCCAGGAAAGCGCGACCACGCCGGCGGCGCCGAGGGTGAGGCCGGCCATCGCCAGCCAGCCCCACTCGTTGGCGTCGAGCCGGCGCGCGGCACGGACCGCCGGCGACGCATCCTCGCGCGGGAGACCCGCGAGCGATTCGGCTCGCGTCAGTCCGGCCGTGACGGCCGGGGCGCGTGGCGCCAGAAGGCGCGCGCGTTGGTAGTCGAGGATGGCGCGGCCGGGGTGGCCGGCGGCCAGAGCGGCCTCTGCCTGCGCGACCAAGGATCTCGACGAGAAGGTCTGTGGCGCGGCCGGCGAAGCGCCGGCTCCCTTTGGGGCGGTCGCGACCACGGCGTCCGCAGCCGCGCCCGCGCGGGCGATCTGCCCTCCGGCAGCCAGGACGACCGCGACCAGCGCGCCCGTCGCGAACCGCGAGGCCCACGAGGGTCGACGAGCCGCTCTCGATGAACTTCTCCGCGCATTGATGGTCATGTCGTTGTCTCCAGAGCGTGCAGCTCGTCGGATATGAGGCCCCGCCAGTAGCTCAGATCCTCGCTGGCCGCCGAGTGGCCTCCCGAGTAGGTCAGTCGATCGGCCCGCTCGAAGACCTCGTGGATGCGCTCACCTGGCGCTCCCAACCGCGTCGCCACGTCGGCGGCGGCAATCGCTTCGGACGGGACCCCCCAGGCGGCGCCCAGGCGTGCTTGAAACGCCCTGCGCGCCGCGCCGAACAAGGTGGCGGCGTCACCCTGGGCCGCGGCGGCCTCGATGGCCCGTTGTTGCCGCGCGACCTCGCGCCGGACGCGGCGTGCCGTCGCGAAACGCCCCAGGGCTCCGTTGCGGTACGTGCGGCCAAGGAACGAGAAGGCGGCGGCGGTCAGGACGATTGCCGCCGCCAGCGCCCGAAACCACGGGGCGCGAAAGTCCGGCGTCAGCGTGGCACGCGCGACGTCGGGCGCCACATTGGTCGCCGCCTTCGGCGTCACTTCCAAAGTTCCGGCGGCGGCCTCGGCGGGCGCGGGCTCGCCCGCCGACGAAGCGGTCGACGACGAATTGAGGTCGCTGCCACTCGCGGCGACGGTGATGCGCAGGGGGGCCGTCCGGCGGGTGACGTATCTTTTCTCGTGGGGATCGAGATAGGCGACTGTCAAGGCGGGGATGGTCAGCGTTCCCGCTCGGCGTGGCGCGATCGTTTGCGCGAACACTTTTTCGCCCTCCGTCGGCCCAGGGCCTGGCGTGAACGTCGAGGTCACACCATAGGTGTTCAGATCATCGCTGGCCGGAAGGCCGCTCACCGAGAGGCGGGCGAAGCTCCCCCGCCCGCGGACGCTCAGCTTGAGCGTGGTGGGCTCCCCGGCCCGAAAGGTGTCGTTCGCCAACGCGACGCCGAGCTCGAAGCTCCCCACCGCGCCCGTGAAGCCCGCCGGCGCCCCGGGGGGTGGGTCGAGGACGCGCAAGGGTCGGCTCTCGTCTCGCAGCGTGACGTCCCGTTGCCGAACGTTCCCCGCGACATCGTCGAGCATCCCTTGAAAAGGATCACGGCCGTTGAACATCTGCGCGAAGAACGGATCGTTGGCGAACGGGCTCTGTTTCAAGATCGACGCGAACGGATCGGCGGCGCTCTGGTCCGCGCTCTCATCGTCCTCTGACGGGCCGGGGCGGGCGGCGTGGCGCGCCTGGGGCGCCTCGCGATAGGTCAGCGATACCGGCAGCTCGATCCCCAGCTTCGCGTCGCCCGCCTTGACCGCCGTCAGCACCCCTGTCCAGGTCAGCGACGTGTACGGCAACCCGTGAACCTGGATCGGCGTCTGGCGCGGCTTGTCGGGGATGTTCGAGAGCACGAAGGCGTCGGAGGTGATCCGGGGCAGACCGCTCAAAGACACGCTCATCCCTCCGAGAAAATAGGCGCGGATGATCACCGGCACCGCTTGGCCGACATAGAGGCCATGCGCGCCCGGCTCAGGCCGGACGTCCAGCTTGACGAAGGCGCGGGAGGGATCGCGCCCGCCCCCGCTCGGCGCCAGCGCTCCCGCCGCTTGGGTGGGACCCGCCCACGCTCGCGCGCCGGCGGTGAGGACGAGCGCGCTCGCGAGGGCAATCGAGAGACGTCGGATGTTCGTGGTCATGGCGTTACCAGTCCTTGAGGGGGGGGCCTTCGTTGTCGATGGATTGGTGGCGTCGGGCATCAGCGACCGGCAACCGGTGCAGCTCACCAGACACGGAATCGAGCAGCTGAACCGCTTCCCCCGGCGTGAGCCCTCCCGGATCGCGCCGAGCGGCCGCGGGCGACTCCTGACCGGTGGATTGACCGGGTTGGCCCGAGACGACGCCGGGACCGTGCGGCGCCGGCTGCTTCTCCTGGTCTGCTGGCGGCTGCTGCCCGGGGCCCTGGTGCGGTCCGCTTTTTTGGTCGCCCTGCGCGCCGGATTGGTCCGCGGAAGGCTGACTCGGCCCATCCTTCTGGGCCTCGCCGTTCTTCGCACCCTTTAGACCGCCCTGCGCTTGTAGACCGCCCTGCGCTTGCGGACCTGTTTGGTTTCCGGTCTCGCCTTGCTTCGATTCGGGTCCGTTACCACCCTGCGCCGGCGACGGCTGCTTTCCGCTCGAACCTTGCGAAGGCGAGGACCCTTGCGCCTGCTGGGGCTGCCCATTTCCGTTCTGGGCCGAGCGCTGACCTTTCTGTTGCCCTTGTTGCCCCTGTTGCCCCGACGCGCTCGGCGACTGCTTTCCCTGACCCTGCTTTTGGTCTGGCTGGCTCTTCTGATCTCGTTGGTTCTTCCGCTGTTGGTCCTGTCGTTCCTGCTCTTCCAAAGCCGCCAGGCGGCGCGCCACCAGATCGCGGTTGAATCGCGCGTCCGCGTCCTTGGGATGCAGAGCCAGCGCCCCGTCGTAGGAGGCGACGGCGGTCTTCCAGGCCTCGATCGTCGCCGGCCGGTCCTTGGACAGAGTCGCCTGCCCCAGGCGATAGCGCGCGTTGCCGAGGTCGTAGTAGGCGTCCTCCTGCATCGGGAGATCCGTGGTGTGGGTGGCCGCCTGAAACCGATCGCGCGCGGCGGCGAAGTCCCCCTTGCGATAGGCGCCCGTCCCCTCGTTGTAGGTCGACGCGGCCGGCGGCGCCGCGCTGGCCGCCGCCGCCGGACGCCAGGCCCCGGCCATGAGGAGCGCGATGGCCGCCGCCGCGCCTTTCGCGACCGCGCCGCTTGGTCGGCTTGGCCGGACATCATCGCGCCAAAGGCGCCCGGGCGGCGGCGTCTGCTCGGCACGGCTCGCTCCCTCCCGTCGCCGCCGGCGTTCTCCCAGAGCCAGCTCCAGCATCAGGCAGCCAATCGCCACCGCCAGCGGGATCTGAAAGCGTTCCGTGTAGATCTTGTGCAGGCGCTCTTCGACGGTGCGCCGAGGAAGCTGCGCCAGGTGCTGACGGTAAAGTGTCTCCAATCCCTGCCCGGCTGATCCCAAGGGGGCGTAAGCGCCGCCCGTGATCGCGGCCAGCTGCCGCAACGTTTGCTCGTCCAGCCGGGACGTCACGAAGTGCCCGTCGGCGTCCCGGAGCAGCTCGCGCTGCCCGTCGTGCTCGACCGGAATCAGATCGCCGGATCTGGTGCCGACGCCGACGGTGTAGATGACCAGCCCCGCGTGCGCCGCCTCCTTCGCGGCCGCCAGCGCCTCGCCTTGCAGATCTTCGCCGTCGCTGAGGATGACCAGCAGCTTGCGGCGGTCGGGCTCGCTGGCCATGGCTTCGACGGCTGCGCGGATGGGGGTCGCGATGTCGGTGCCGCCACGGGGGATGATGCTGGTGTCGAGCGCGTCGAGCGCCTCGCCGAACACCGCGTGATCGATGGTCATCGGCGCCTGCACGAAGGCCTCGCCCGCAAACGCGATCAGGCCGACGCGTTCGCCGGGGAACTTGCGCAGCAGATCGCTCACCGCCAGCTTGGCGCGCGTCAGGCGGTCGGGACGCAGGTCTGTGGCCAGCATGCTCTTCGAGGTGTCGACGGCGAACATCAGGTCGATGCCGTCCCGACGCTCCTCTTCCCAGCGAAATCCGGCCAGCGGCCGGGCCAGCGCCACGAACGTGGCCGCCAGGCCCGCCAAGACCAGCGTCTGCCTGGCCAGACGGCGCCCGCGGCTGACGGTCGTCACGGATCGTCGGCCCGCCAGCGTCGAGACCGCCCGCCGGCGAAGGCGCTCGGCGCGCGCCAGCAACACAACCAGGGCCGCGCAAGAGAGCGCGCCGAGCCAGAGCCAGTGCGGTTGAGCGAATTGAAGGTGTGTCATCGGCTTTAGACTTTCTGGTCCTTACGGGACCCGCCGGAGTGCGGTGGCACCGAGACCGACCTCGGCCAGCAGCAGCGCGACGGCCGGGAGCGCCGCCCAGGCAAATCGCTCTTCGTGCCGCTCGAACCTGTTCATCGTGCGGACGGTTTTCTCCAGGCTGTCGATGCGCGCGTAGATCGCCGCCAGGGATTCGGTGTCGGTGGCGCGAAAGAACGCCCCCCCGGTGGCGTCGGCGATTCCGCGCAGCGTCTGTTCGTCAACCTCCACCTCGCCCATCACGATGCGCTTGTGTCCGGCGTCGTCGACGACCGGGATGGGCGCGCGTCCTTCGGCGCCCACCGCGATGGTGTAGACCTTGATTCCGAGCGCCGCCGCCGCCTTGGCCGCCAGCGCGGGCTGCACGCTTCCGGCGTTGTTCATGCCGTCGGTCAGGAGAACGACGATCTTCGACTTGGCGTCGCTTTGCCGCAGTCGGTTGACCGAAGCGGCCAGCGCCGAGCCGATCGCGGTGCCGTCCTCGCCCGTTCCGACGGTCACCCGCGAGAGGCTCTTCTCCAGCCAGTCGTGGTCGAGCGTCAGCGGGCTGACCAAGAACGGTTGACCGGCGAAGGCGACGATGCCGATCCGATCGTTGGGCCGCGCCGCGATGAACTTGGAGACGACCGATCTCACCACCGTCAACCGGTCGGCGCGCTGGCCGTCCAGCCGGAGATCCAACGCCTGCATCGATCCCGAGACGTCCAAGGCCAACATCATGTCGACGCCGCTCGCCTCGATCTTGCTTTTCGAGTGGGTGACCTCGGGCCTGGCCAGCGCGACGATGAGCAGGGCGGCTGCCGGTAGCCGCAGGTACGGGAGAAGGCGCCCGAGGCGGGAGCGGCTGGTGCGCGCCACTGCCCCTGCGGTAGCGACGCTGGCGTAGCGAACCGCCGCGCGCGGACCCCTGCGCGAGCGCAGGAAGGCGAGCGCCGGTAAAGCGAGCAACAGCCAGAGGAGAGCGGGATGTGCGAACGTGATCATGCGATTCCTTCGCCGCGGATGGCAGGTCGGCGGACTTGTTCGGGAGAGGCCGGGGTGGCGGTGGCGCGAACGAACATCTCGGCGCTGGCCAGCATCGCCGTTCGGTCGGCGGGCGAGAGCGACCAGCCGGCGAACTTCGCCAGGTCGCAGTAGCGCAGGAACTCGCCCAGGGCCGTGCGATGGAGGGCGACGGGACTTCGATCCGACATCAAGTCGGCCAGCAGCTCCTCGGTGGTGCGGTGGGCGGCACGCACCCGAAATGCTTCCTCGACGTATCGCCGGACGATCTCCGAGACCGCGAAGGAGAACTGTCGCGGATCGCCCTCGAACGCCGCCCCGGCCGCCGCCAGCGCGCGCAACGCCCGCTCGTGCGGCGGCGCGCTCGGTCGGCGACGGCGCGTGTAGAAAGCGAGCGCCGCGATGGCAGCGACGGCGGCGCTCGCCCCGCCGATGTACCACCAGGGTGCGCGGCGTTGCGGCAGCGCGATGGGACCGTGACTGTCACGCATGTCCTGGTTGGCGTCCCCGCGCGGGCGAGGCGCGGCGT
>DATAVR010000115.1:0-3798 GCA_036267635.1 Polyangia bacterium
GCCTTTGTCCACACCAGTCGCCGCGATAGACTGCGATCCTCGCGATGCCCGGTTACGTCCTCATCGTCGAAAAAGACACCGAGCTGCAAGAGCGCATCGGCGCGGCCCTGCGCCAGGCCGGCTACGAGCTGGCGGCCGAGACCGAGGGGGCGTGGGCCAAGCGGAGCATCGCCGTGCGAAAACCGGACGCCGTGGTCCTCGGGACCCGCCTCGGCGACGGCGACGGGTTCGGCCTGGCCGTGGAGCTGCGGCGCGAGCCCGAGACGCGCGCGGTGCCGATCGTCTTCATCGCCAGCACGCACCGCGGGGCCAGCCACCGCGCCGAGGCCCGGCGCCGGTTCGCACCGGCCGAATACCTGGCCACGCCGCTCGACGCGCAGGCGATCGTGCTGCGTCTGGCCGAGCTGCGCGCCGCGCCGCCGGTCACGACCGTCGACGACGACGTGACCCCACCGCCCATCGCTCTTCCGGTGGGGAAGGAGAGCCTGCGCGATCCGGCGCAGCAGCGCGAGCGGCGCGACGTCGAGCGTAGCGCCAAGATCCTGGTCGAAGATCCCGCCCAGGCGGCCTTCGCGGGGACGCTCAAGCGGACGCCGCTCGCCCGGGTGCTGCAGCGCCTCTACGCGACGCGGGCCACCGGCTCGTTGCTGTTGCTGCGCGAACCGACCAAGAAGATCGTCCTCCTCGCCGAGGGCTATCCGGTCTCGGCGCGCTCGAATCTGCTCGGCGAGTGCCTGGGGCAGATCCTGCTCGAAAAAAAGCTGATCACCGGCCATGCGCTCTCCGCCTCGGTGGCGCGCATGCAAAAAGAGAAGCGGCAGCAGGGGCAGATCCTGGTCGAGATGGGCGCGCTGTCGCCCTACAACCTGCAGCGCGCGCTGGTCGACCAGATCGAGGCCAAGCTGCTGGAAGTCTTTTCGTGGCCCGACGGGAAGTTCATGTTCAAGGCGAGCCCGGACGTGCCGGCCCGGGCCACGCGCCTCGAGCGCCCGCCGGCCGCGCTGATCTTGGAAGGCATCCGCCGCCACTACGACGAGGCCCGGCAGAACGCGGTGCTCGAGAGCTATGCGGGGCAGTTCGTGGCGCTCAGCGCCGACCCGATATTGCGGCTGCAGGAGATGTCCGGGGATCCGACCGAGCTGGCGTTCATCCGCGGGCTCGACGGCTCCCGCCAGCTGGAGCCGATCCTGGCCGACGCCAGGATCCCGGCGCCGAAGGCGCGCCTCTTGCTGGTCGCGCTCTCCGAGGCGGGGATGATTCAACCCCAGGAGACCACCTCGCGCCGTCGCCCCGCCACGCAACCGAACGTCGCCAGCGCGGCCGCCGCCACGCCCATGCCTGCGCGACAGGCGGCGCCGCTCGGCAGCGGCGAGCTGTCGATGATGCTGCAGATGGCGCGCACCCAGGATCACTTCTGGGCGCTCGGTGTCGCGCGCGACGCGCCGACGCCGGAGATCGATCGTGCCTACGAGGCGCTGGCGCGCAGCTTTCACGCCGACCGCTATCGGCTGGCGCCCGACGACGATCGCAGGATGGCGCAGGAGATCTTCGATTGCCTCGCCGAGGCCCACCGCGTGTTGCACGATCCCGCCCGCCGCCGGGCCTACACCGTCAAGCTGGGACGCGAGGGGGACGCCGCCGGCGAGCCATCGCCTGCCGCCCCCGAACCTGCCGCCGCGCCGGTTCGCGCCGCCGCCGCGCCGCCCAGCAGCGCCGCGCATTCGCTCTACGAGGTCGGCCTCGAGCACCTGCGCGCTCGCCGCCATCACGAGGCGGTGGAGGTGCTCCGACAGGCCGCCCGGCTGGTCCCCAACGAGGCCGACTACCGCGCGGCGCTGGGGTGGGCGCTGTTCCGACAGGCGCCGGCCGACGCGCGCGCGGCGCGGGCCGCCATCGCCGAGCTGCGCCGCGCCACCCAGATCGACGAGCGGCATAGAATCGCCGCCCAGCACCTGGCCGAGATCTACGCCCAGACCGGGCAGGCCGAGGCCGCCATCGCGGAGTTGGAGCGCCTGCTGGCGCTCGATCCCGGCGCCGTGGAGCTGGCCGAGGAGCTCCGCCGCTTGCGCTCGCAGTAAACCGCACGGAGCTGCCGCCAAGGGCGGTGCCGCGACATTGCTGTCAGTGTCGGCGCCGATTTTCACAGACCGCGCAGCGGAGATCTGACGCCACGGGCGCGAAAATCGAGGCGCGCCGAGCTACCACGCGCGTCGACGCGGGGGCACGAAGCTTGCTGATCTCCCCGGGCATGCCTTTTCACACCCTGTCCCGCGCACGCTACTCGCCGAGCCTGCTCGCCCGCGTCGCGGTGGGCTGGCGGCGAATCTCCGAGGACGAACGGCGCGGCGTGGCGAGTGCCGCGCACATAGCCGCAGATCTGGCCGCCCTCAACGCGCCCCCCGCCCTCCTGGCAGCGGCGGCGCGCCTGATCGCCGACGAGGTTCATCATCTCGACGTCTGCGCCTGCGTGCTCGACGAGCTCGACCCGCCCGCGCGCGGGAGCGCCGTCAGAAGCGCGACCTCGCGCCGGCTGGATCTCGTGCCCCGCGCACCCGCGGGTGAGAGCGCTCTGGCGCGCACGCTGGTGGCCGACTACGCGCTCTGCAAACCGGCATCGGCAGCCGCGTTCGCCGCGGCGCGCGCGCTCAGCCGCGAGCCGCTGTTCGCCTGGGCCTACACCGAGCTTCTGCACGACGAGGCCCGCCACGCGACCTTCGGCGCCAAGACCGCGGCCTGGGTGATCCGCCGCTGGTCCTCGCGCGAGCGGCGAGCGCTGTGGGCGGCGGCGCTCATCAGCTCGACCACCTCCGCCTCGCGTCCCCCGGATGAAGAGGCCGAGGCGCTGGGGCTCCTGCCGGGCAGCTCGGACTGCACGCTGCCGCGCTGGATCCTCCCGCACCTCGCGCCGCTGGGGATTCACCCCACGCCGGCGCCGGCGAACGAGACCCGGTTGGTTCACTAAAAGGCCGCCCAGCCCTCAGAAGGCCACCCAGCCCTCAAAAGGCCACCCAGCCCTCAGGAGACGCGCCCCCGACCGCAGGTCCGTCAGCTTCGTGCGGGAAGAACGCTGCTGCTCGCCCCCGCGAAACCTCCGCACGAAGCTTTTTTTCGGCGGCGCGGAGCGCGACCTCAAATCAAAACGCGCGCTCCGCGCCGCCGAAAAAAAGCCACGTGCGGAGGCGAGCTTGGGAGCGCGAGGTTGCGTTCGACCCGCACGTAACACGGATCGCGTCGCGGGGCGAGGTCAGGACCCGAGGGCGAGGTCGGACCCGAGGGCGAGGTCAGGACCCGAGGGGACCTATGGGTCAGTCGTAGTACTCGGCCCCGAGGTGGGTGATGAGGTCCTCACCGCGCAGGTGACGAAGCGTGTTCTTCAGCTTCATCAGCTGGATGAACAGGTCGTGCTCGGGGTAAAGCCCCGGCGCGCTCTGCGGGCTCTTCCAGTAGAACGACAGCCACTCCTGGATGCCGCCCATCCCGCAGCGCTGCGCGAGGTCCATGAACAGCGCCAGGTCGAGGACGATCGGCGCGGCCAGGATCGAGTCGCGGCAGAGGAAGTCGATCTTGATCTGCATCGGGTAGCCCATCCACCCGAAGATGTCGATGTTGTCCCAGCCCTCTTTGTTGTCGCCGCGGGGCGGGTAGTAGTTGATGCGGACGACGTGGCACATGTCGCCGTAGAGGTCGGGATAGAGGTGCGGCTGCAGGATGTGCTCCAGCGAGCCGAGCTTGGAGACCTCCTTCGACTTGAACGACTCCGGATCGTCGAGCACCTCGCCGTCGCGGTTGCCGAGGATG
>DATAVR010000116.1:0-9952 GCA_036267635.1 Polyangia bacterium
GACCAGCGCAGCCTCCTGAGAGTCCACGCTCGCGGCGGAGGCCGCCTCGGTAACCGTCGTGGTCCCGCCGACCGAGCTCATACGAGCGTTCAATTGATAACACGGTCTGGGGCCCGCGCGGGCGAAAGAGCGTCTGAGCCCGGTCGGGAGGCTTCCTGTCAGGTACGCCGCGGCGCGCTCAGGGGATCCGGCGGAAGGTGAAGGGGCGCTCGAGGCGGATCGCGCCGCCGCGCGGGCGGGTGAACGACCAGCGGCTCATCGCCGACTTCACGCAGTCCATCACGTCGAGGTCGACCTGGGTGGTGGCCACCACATCGGTCGAGCTGGTCTGCCCCGACGGATCGATCGTCCAGCGCAGGATGAGCTGGTCGGCCACCACCTTGTCGGGCGCGATCCGTTTGACGCGCGCGACGTCGAGGCGACAGTTCTCGAGCGCGTCGAAGTTCGCGCCGATCTCCCGATCGAGCCGAGCCGGATCGATGATCCCTTCCGGGGGCCTCGGCGGCGGCGCGTCGGCGATGTCGGCCGCCACCGTCTTGATCGACTTCTCGCTGTCCCCGGCCCACTGCAGCTCTTGCGGGACCGGCGTCGGCTCAGGGGTGGGAGCCCCTTCGGTCCGCACACCAACCTTCCCTGTTTCATACAGCGACGGCAGGGAAACCAGACCGGACGGCGACGGGTCCGTGACCGGCGGAGGCACCGGCAGATCCGCCGGCGCGGCCATCACGGGTGCCGCAAGCCCGAGCGTGAAAACCAGCGGCGCGCCCCATTTCGACCAGACGACACGGCCGAGCTTCATGGCCACCCTTTCCGACCGACCTCTAGTAACGATGATCTTGAAAGCAACCTGACCATTGCCGAGCGCTGAACAAGTGGTCGGGGACGCTCAGTACTTGAACCAACGCATTTCGGGCGGGCCGTTGAGATCGAACAAAAAGCCGAACCCGAAGTTGATGAGCCCGTTCGCCTCGACCAGCTGGTGGGGCGGGTTGGGGAACGGCGCCGCCTGCTTGAACGCCTCGATCGCCTCGTCGTCGAGAAAATCGAGGCCGCTCGGCTGATAGACGGCCACATTGCCGAGGCGCCCATCGGGTTTGAGCTGCACGCGCAGCTCGGTGTAGCGGTTCTTCTTGCCGTAGATCATCCCGGTCGGATCGCGCTGTCGGTACGACTCCTCGGGGTGCCAGTGCTCGGCCACCTGGCGCTTGACCCGGTTGAAGAAGGAGGCGAACCGCCACTTCTTCGAGTTGAGCGCGGTCTCCTCGCCGTCGTCGACGTTGGCCAGCGCGTCCTGCGTCCCGGCGCCGATCGCCCGGGCCAGCTGCTGATCGGTCGGGAGCAGCGCCAGCCCGGTGCCCCCGTGGGCGCCGCCGCCCGGACGCGGCCGCGCGTCGGCGCCAAATCCCGAGAACTCGCCGTCAGGCTCCGGGCGTCCCGGATCGATCGCGCCGTAGGCGGCGCCCGGACGCCCCGTTTGCGCCGGTTGCCCGGCCATCGAGCTCGCGCCGCGGAGAAACCGCCCGAGATCGGGCGTTCGCATCGCCAGCCGGCCGTCCCCCTTCGGCACCTGCGGCTGCGAGATCGCCGCCGTCCCGCTCTGATCCCCCTCCCGCGCGTTGTCCTGAAAGTGCCCGTACTTCTTCGTCTCGCGCGTCACCGTGCTGTCGTGCTCGGAGACGAAGCGCGCGTTGTCGGGGCGCTTCTCCTCGCGCGGCGTCGGCAGATCGACGATCTGACCAGGCGGATGGACCGACTCCTCTTCTTTGCGAATCTCCTCGGCCTTCTGCGCCTCCTCCTGCTTCTCGAGATCGGCGACGATCTCGCGGGCCGCGTCCTCGTCGACCATGGCGACGTCGACAGGGGCGCCTTCGTCGCCGCCCGAGAGGCCACGGGCCAGCTCCGCGCTGCGCGGCGCGTACAAGTAGAGCCCGACGCCGACCAGCAGCACGATCTCGGCGTGCAGCAGCGCCGCCACGCCGATCCAGAATCCGATCCGGCGACCGCCCCGCCGACCGCTGGTGTGCGCTCGCCCTCGGCCGTTACCGCCGGTGCTCGAACCGCGTTGGCTGATCGCGCCCATTTCGCAGTCTCACCCAGCGTGTCAAATCTAGCGCGCCATGGGGAGAATACTCGTGCTTTTAGAGACTAACGGACTACGGGATTGTCGAATATCACGCGCAGCGACACCGACAAGGGGCGTGCCGAACCGGGGTCGGGCATCGCTGGAAACGGCGCCGCCCGGCGGACGGCGCGGACCGCGGCGGCGTCGAATTCCTCGAACCCGGACGACTTGATGACCCGCGGCCCGTCGCCCAGGCGGCCGTTCACGTCGACGACGAACGCCACGATGGTCTCGCCCTCCAGGAGCCGGACGGCCAGCGACCTCGGAAATTCACGGATTCGCCGCACGCGCTGCCGAATCTCCTCGACGTACCGCTGATAGCGGCGATCGAGCGTCCGCTCATCGACCTCGGCGCTCGAATCGCGCGGGTCGCGGGCCCCGACCTCGGCGGGTGCGGCGCCGACCGACGGACGCGAGACCGCGCCCGGCGTCGCGGAGGGCCCGCGTCCGTCGGCGAGCGCGATCGGCCGCGGCGCCGAGGCACGCGAAAAATCGGTGAGCCCGGGATGAAGCTCGTCCGAAGCGGTTCGCTGGGTGCGATCGTCAGCTGCCCGGCCTGGCTGCTGGACATCGAAGCTGCGCGCGCCCGCCTCCGCGTCCAGCGGACCGACGGCGTGGACCGCGCTCGGGTGCGGATCCAGGCGCGCGGCCAGGGGCGGCGCCTCGGACGGCGGAGTCGGCGTCGAGGTCGACGGCGCGCCCGCCGGATCGCCCCCGAGCGGCGGATCCCCGGCGGCGACCGACGGCGAGATCGGCGCCCGGCTCGGCACGGCCGCGCGCACCGAGTCGCCGACCCCGATCGTCGGCTCGCGCCGGATCGCCTGCGGCGAGGCGCGGCGGCGCGAGATCCGCAGCCGCGCCGGCTGAGCCTCGGCGGCGCCGTCGGTCAGCCGCGCGCGCAGCGTCGAGCGATCGAGCCGGAAGGCATGCTCGGGCGGCGCGCCCCCCTCGTCCCCGCGGTCGGGGGCCGGAGCGAGACGATCGCGCCCGTCGGCGTCGGCCGGCGCGCGGGTGCGCGCCACCGGATTGTCGCGCTCGCCCGGCGGCGCGTCCAGGGGGCGGACGATCGGCGGCGGCTGATCGGTGGCGGGCAGCGCGCTCACCTCCACGCTGGTCACCTCGACCGGCAGAGCGGCCGGCAACAGCTCCAGCGCCGCCGCGCCCACGTCGACGGACGTCTCGTCGCTGGCGTCAGGATCGCCCGCGCGACCGTACGCGGCGAGCGCTATCAAAAAGCCGGCGTGAACCAACGCCGACGCGCCCAATGCGGCGGTCCATCCGCGCCTGGCTCGCCTGTTGTTTGCAGCTTCCGACATCAGTGGCGCCGCCCGCTCTGATGAAGGTAGCATGTGCGCTCGGCCGACCATGGATCTCGAACGTCGCCTCCTGCGTGATATGGGCCGCGCCATCGGCAATCACCGCCTCATCGAAGACGGAGATCGGATCATGGTGGCCGTCTCTGGAGGCAAGGACAGTTACGGCCTGCTGGTTTTGCTGCGCCAGCTGCAGGCCCGAGCCCCTGTGGCGTTCGATCTGGTGGCCGTTCACCTCGATCAGGGGCAGCCGGGCTACGACGGCGCACCGCTCGAACGATGGCTCCAGACGGAGGGAGTTCCCTACAAAATCCTACGCGAGAACACCTACGCCATCGTCACCGACAAGATCCCCGAGGGGAAGACCTACTGCTCGCTCTGCTCCCGGTTGCGGCGGGGAATTCTCTACCGGGTGGCGGGCGAGCTCGGCTGCAACAAGATCGCGCTCGGGCACCACCGCGAGGACGCCCTCGAGACGCTGCTCTTGAACCTGTTCTTCGGCGGCAAGCTGGCGTCGATGCCGCCGCGCCTGGTGACCGACGACGGGCGCTTCGTGGTCATCCGCCCGCTGGCCTACGCGGCCGAGTCGGATCTGGCGGCACTGGCCGCCGAGCGCGGCTTTCCGATTCTCCCCTGTCGCCTGTGCGGCTCGCAGGACGAGGCGCAGCGCAAGCAGATGAAGGCGCTGCTCGCCGACCTCGAACGCAAGCACCCGACGCTGCGCCAAACAATGCTCGCCGCCATCGGCAACGTGGTGCCGTCGCACCTCTACGGTCGTCCGAGCGACCCGCCGCTCGTTGCCGACGCTCCCGCGCCGAGCGTCGAGACGCCACTCATCGCCGCGACGTCGCTCCGCCGCTAGGCGCAGCCACGCGGCCGCCGGGGCGGCCCCTCAGGCCATTCCGGGACGGGGCGTGACCTTGCGGCGCTCGCGCCCGCGCTCGCTCTTCGCGGTCCCCGCGCTCGCGCTCGCGCTGATCGCCTTCTTGCTCGCCGGCGTCCCGAGCGGGCGGGCGAGCGCGATCTCCAGGACCTCGTGCATGGTCCGCACCGGGCGCACCGACAGCTTGTCGGTGATGTAGCTCGGGATGTCGGTCAGGTCGGAGGCGTTGGCGGCCGGGATGATCACGGTGGTGATCCCGGCGCGGGCGGCGGCCAGCAGCTTCTCTTTGAGCCCGCCGATCGGCAACACCTTGCCGCGCAGGGTGAGCTCGCCGGTCATCGCCACGTCGTGGCGCACCGGAATCCCGGCGATCAGCGAGACCAGCGCGCAGGCCATCGTCACGCCGGCCGACGGTCCGTCCTTCGGCACGCCGCCCGCCGGGACGTGGATGTGGATCTCGCGCCCCGCGTAAAATTCACTGGCCAGGCCCAGCGCCAGCGCGTGCGCGCGCGCGAACGACAGCGCCGCCTGCGCCGATTCCTTCATCACGTCGCCGAGCTGGCCGGTCAGGATCAACGACCCTTTGCCGGCCATCGTCTGCGCCTCGATCAGCAGCACCTCACCGCCGTAGGGCGTCCAGGCGAGGCCGTTGACGGTGCCGATCTCGGCGACGCGGTGGCGCTCCTCCGGCAGGTAGCGCGGCGGCCCGAGGAACGCCGGCACCTCTTCGACGCCGATGGTCGGGGCGCGGGGGTTCGGCGCGCTGGACGACCCACCGCCGCTGGCGGCGAGGCGGGCCGACTCCTCGACCACCCGCCGCGCGATCTTGCGGGCCAGGTGCGCGAT
The DNA here is from genome assembly GCA_036267635.1 of Polyangia bacterium. Lineage (GTDB taxonomy): Bacteria > Myxococcota_A > Polyangia > Fen-1088 > Fen-1088 > JADGRB01. Next base: position 5,165 of record DATAVR010000116.1, read on the forward strand.
GAGACGCTCGAGCTCGCGCAGCCCCGACTCGCGGGTGTACTCGCTGACGATCCGGCGCGTGACCTCGCGGCTGATGACGATCTCGTTGGCGGTCAGCCCGGCCTCGGTGATCTGCTTGGGGATGATGTAGCGCTCGGCAATGGCCAGCTTCTCTTCTTCCGCGTAGCCGGAGAGCCGCAGCGTCTCCATGCGATCGCGCAAGGGCGGCGGGATCGTCTCCGGCTGGTTGGCGGTGGCGATGAAGACCACCTTCGACAGATCGAACGACACGCCGAGGTAGTGATCGCGGAAAGTATGGTTCTGCTCGGGGTCGAGCACTTCGAGCAGCGCCGCCGAGGGATCGCCCCGGTTGTCGGCGCCGAGCTTGTCGACCTCGTCGAGCAGCAGGACCGGGTTGTTGGTCCCGGCCTGTTTGAGCGCCTGGATGAGACGCCCCGGCAGCGCGCCGACGTAGGTGCGGCGGTGACCGCGAATCTCCGCCTCGTCGCGCACGCCGCCCAGCGAGATGCGCACGAACTTCCGCCCCAGCGCCCGCGCGATGGAACGCCCGAGCGAGGTCTTGCCGACGCCGGGCGGCCCGAGGAAACAGAGGATCGGCCCGTGCGCGCCGCCGCGCAGCTTGCGCACGGCCAGGTAATCGAGGATGCGATCCTTGACCTGCTCGAGGTCGTAGTGGTCCTCGTCGAGGATCCGCCGCGCGGTCTCGAGGTCTATCGTCTCTTCGCTGGAGACGCTCCAGGGCAGCTCGGTGAGCCACTCGATGTAGGTCCGCAGCACGCCCGCCTCGGCGCTCTCGGCGTGCATCTGATCGAGGCGGCGCACCTGCTTCTCGGCCTCGACCCGCGCCTCTTCCGGCAACGCCGCGCGGGTCACCTTGGCGCGCAGCTCTTCCATCTCCTCGCCGTGCACGTCGCTGTCGCCGAGCTCGTGCTTGATCTGCCGCAGCTGCTCGCGCAGGTAATAGTCGCGCTGGGTCTTGGACATCTCCTCGCGCGCGCGGTTCTGGATCTGCGACTGCACCTCGAGGATCCCGATCTCTTTTTCCAGCGTCTGGTTCACGCGGGTGAGCCGCTGGACCGACTCGTCGAGCTCCAGCAGCTCCTGCGCCTCGGGGACCTTCAGCGTCAGGTGCGAGGCGACCAGGTCCGCCATCCGCCCCGGATCGTCCACGCTCTGCACCACCATCGACAGCTCGGGCTGGATCGTCTTGCCCAGGCCCGACAGCTTGTCGATGTTGCCGCGCACCGAGCGCAAGAGCGCCTCGATTCCCAGCGAGCGCGCCGGCGGTTTGTCCTCGCTGCGATCGAGCCGCACGCGGTAGCAGGGGCTCTCCCCCACGAACTTGGCGATGCGCGCGCGGCAGAGTCCCTGCACCAGCACCTTCAACCCCCCCTCGGAGAGCTTGCGCATCCGCATGATCATCCCGATGGTGCCGGCGCGGTAGAAACCTTGCGCCGTCGGCTCGTCCTCGAGGGGGTTGCGCTGCGCCACCAGGAAGCAGAGCCGCTCGTCGGCCTCCAGCGCCTTGGCCACCGCCTCCATCGACACCGGCCGCGTCACCCGCAGCGGGACGATCATGTAGGGGAAGACGACCAGATCCCGAATAGGCAGGAGTGGGAGCACATCGGGAATGATCGGCTCCGCTGCCCGACTACCCTCATGCGTCGTCACGCCACGACCATATCACGGACCTCTGCCGTCGGAAATTCTCGCGCCAGCCGTTCCCTGCCGCTGGCCCGCCCTGCCGCTGGGCCGCACTGCCGCTGGCCCGCCCTACCGCTGGCCCGCCCTGCCGCTGGGCCGCCCTACCGCTGGCCCGGCGAGATGAGCGCGATCGACGACGCCGACAGCGCCCAGAGGCGGCCGAAGCCGTCGCGGGTCAGATCGCGCATGTCGTCGGGGAGCACCAGCGACGCCCTGTCGAGGTTGGCGGTGCCGCGGCCGACGGCGCCGCGGCTGACGATCCGCAACCCCTTGGCGGTCGCCGCCCAGAGCCATCCGCCGTCGTCGGTGGCCAGGCCGTGCACCGCCACCGGGGCCCCCTCCGCCGGATGCCAGCTCTTGCCGTCGAAGCGCGCGATTCCCTCGGAGGTGGCGGCCCAGATCGCGCCGTCGGCGCCGCGCCCGACGCTCCAGCAGAGCTCGCTCTGCAGACCATCGGCCTCGCCCCAGCTCTCGAGCTGCCCTTGCTGGAAGCGCGCCACGCCCGACAGCGACGCGAACCAGGTGGCGCCGCCGTCGAACAACACGCCGTTCAGATCCGCCGGCAACGGCAGCGCGTCGGCGGGCGCCGTCTCGCCGGCGCGGCGCGGGCGGTGCTGCACGCTCAACCCCGTCTGCAGATCGATCTCCACCGCGCCGTAGCCGACGTCGTCGCCGCCACCCCCCGCCGCACGCAGGCCGGCCCACAGCGTGCCCGACGGTGAGATCGCTGCGAAGGTGAGCTTGGGCGTCGTCCTCGCCGGCAGCTCCACCGGGACGCGCGCGGCCGGCTTCCAGTCGTTGCTCCCCGCTGCCCGCCGGGTGATCACCAGCCCCTTGAGCGGCGGCGCCGCCGAGACCGCGAAGACGTTTCCTTCATGATCGGCGGCGACCGCCAGCACGGTCGCCCCCTCCGCCTCGCCCACGCTCGCCTTTTCATAGTGGTCGCCGTCGGTCTGCCAGGCGTGCGGACCGTCGGTGACGACCAGGCAGTGATTGTGGGCGCGGCAAGCGACCGTGAATCGCTCGGCGTCGCCGACCAGCTCGGAGCCGTCGAAGTAGTGCGGCCGCCCCGTCTCGACGCGCGCCACGCCGAGCGCGGCGCTGCCGCAGTAGAGATCGGAACCGATCGTCGCCGCGGCGGTCACCGCCCGCGGCAGCACGACGTCGAGCGGCGTCCCGGCCCAGTGCGTAGCCTCCGTCGCCACCTCGGTGAACCGGACGCCGCCCGACGGCACCGGCTCGGCGGGATCGAGCGCGCCCAGGGCATAGGCCTGCTCGCGTCCGACCGGGCCGGCGATCAGCACCGCCTCGTTCCCTTTCTCGACCAGCGCGACGGCGTGAATCCCGATCGGCGCGTGCAGCTCGACGGTGCCGGCCATCGTCAGCGCGTAGAGGCGCGCGTCGCCGTTGACGTTGCCGGCGACCACGCGCGTCCCCGAGGCCGTCTTCCCCATCCCGACGATCTGCTCGCAACCGACCGCCGCACCGCCCGGCGCCGGCGTGGCGCCACGATCGTCGGCACGGAACAGACCCTGGTCGCGCGTACCGACCCAGGCGGTGACGCCGTCGTCGTCGAGCCCGAGCCAGCTGACCGCGGCGCCGTGCAGCCCGTCGACGACCGCCCAACGATGCCCGTCGTAGCGGAAGAGCCCGCCCGGGCCGCCCGCCCAGACGCCTTTCGTCTTGACCGGCCGCCGTGGCGCCAACGCCACGACGTCGCCCGGCGCGCCGGCCGTCTGGTAGCGCAGCTCCCCCGATTTGTCGGCGATCCATCGCCCGGTCTCGTCGGCGCTGGCCACCCAGGCGCCCCCTTCGTCGTCGATGGCGATCGCGGTCAGCGCGTGCGTCCCCTTGAGGTCACCGTCGCCGACCACCTCGTAGTCGCCGCTGCCGACGTCCCAGCGCCGCAGCCCCGGCGCGCCCGCCGCCCACAAATACGGCGCGTTCGCCGCCAGCGCCGTGATCGGTCCGGTCTCCGCCCGTTCGACGATCGCGAAGTCGGCGGCCGTCGGCGCGGCCGGTCCGCTGCCAACCCCGGCGTGGCACCCCGCCAGCGCCATCGTGGCCAGAGTGGTCAGCGTCGACACCACCACCTGCGCCGCCCCCGGAGCGCCCCACCGAAGATCACCGAGCCGCATGTCCGTCGGTACTATGCCCTCCCGCACCCGTCAAGATCGCGCCGGGCGCGACTGGCGTTAACATCGCGCCGTGCTTTCGGCGATCGCCACCTTCTTCCTGATCGCAGGCGCGATCGCCGCCGCGCCCGGCCGGACCATCACCGTCGTCGCCAGCGAAGACGTCGGCGCCCCGCTGGAGCGCGCGTTCGAGAGTGTCCTCTATGCGCGCGCCGCTGCCGCTGACGCCGAGATGCGCTGGGACGACGCGCGCCTGCTCTACCGCCAAGCGGCGGAGGCCTGGGCGGCGATCGCCCGCACCCGCCCGTCGCGCGCGCTCGAGAGCGCGATCGCCAAGGCCGAGCACGAGGCGCTCGCCTCGCAAGCGCTGCTCACGCGCGCGCACAGCGGCGTCACCATCCCGTTCGGCAACCTCCCCGAGGAGGCGCGGCGCGCGTTCCAGCGACGGCAGGCGCTGGAGGACGCGCACCTGCTGCGCGGAAAGCTGATGGCCACGCGCGCCGCGCTCGGTCGCCTGCCGCCGCAGCTCTACGCCCGCACCCGCGCCCGGCTGGAGACCGCGCGCGACGCCGCCGCCCGGACGCGCGAGGGGAGCGACGCCGAGATCGCGCTTCAACTGTGCGCCACCTACGCCGTCGGCGGAGACGCCGCCGACGCGCGCCTCGCCCGCGCGCACGTCACCACCGCCGAGCGCGACGACCCCGCCAACACGCTCTCCCTCGCCGCCTGCGCCGCCGCGCTCGGCGACAACGACGCCGCCCTCGCCGCGCTGGAGAGCTTCACCCTCCGCCCCATCCTGCCGCGCCCCGATAGCGTCTTGCGCGAGGTCTACCTCTCGAACGACTGGGACCACCTGCGCGGCGACCCCCGTTTCGAGAGCCTCTTCCGCTGAGGCGCCCCCTCCCGGTTGACCTCGCCGCCGGGGACTGCTAGTTACTTCCGGCCGGGC
>DATAVR010000117.1:0-5938 GCA_036267635.1 Polyangia bacterium
TCGAGACGTTGAAGACGACGTAAGCGAGCACGAGCATCACGAAGAACGTCCCTTCGGAGGCGATGAACGTCCAGACGGCGACGACGTTCTTGTCCGGCGGCGGCGCGGCCTCGCCGGTGGTCTCGGGACGGCTCGCCTCGGGGTGCACCAGGTCCCAGAGCGGGCGGCGCCCCCGCACCGGCGGCACGCGCTGGAAGTTGTGCGGCGGCGGGGGCGAAGCGGTGGCCCACTCGAGCGTCCAGCCCTCCCACGGGTTGTCGCCCGCGACCTCGCCGCGCCGCCGGCTGAGTAGGAGGTTGAGCGCGAACACCAGCATGGCGAGCGCGAGCACGAACGCCCCCACCGTCGACGCCAGATTGAGCGCGCCCCAGCCCGGCAGGTCGGGATACGTGAACACCCGCCGGGGCATTCCCTTGAGACCCAGCAAGTGCTGCACGAAGAAGGTCAGGTTGAAGCCGACGACCGTCAGCCAGAAGTGGGTCCTCCCCCAGCGCTCGGACAAGAGCCGCCCGCTCATCTTTGGGAACCAGTAGTAGGTCGCCGCGAAGACCGCGAACAGCGTTCCGCCGAACAGCACGTAGTGAAAGTGAGCCACCACGTAGTAGGTGTCGGTCACCTGCCAGTCGATGGGAGCGGCCGCGAACGTCACGCCGCTCAGGCCCCCGATCACGAACTCGATCAGAAACCCGAGCGCGAACAGCATGGCGGTGGTGAAGCGCAGCGATCCCCCCCAGAGCGTCGCGATCCAGTTGAACACCTTTACACCCGTGGGGACGGCGATCAGCATGCTGGCGCCCGCGAACACCAGATCGGCCGCATGTCCCAGACCGGCCGCGAACATGTGGTGCACCCAGACGGCGAAGCTGAGGATGGCGATCGCCACCGTCGATCCGGCCACGAAGCCGTAGCCGAAGATCGGCTTGCGCGAGAAGACCGGGATGACCTCCGAGATCATCCCGAAGGCCGGCAACGCCATGATGTAGACCTCCGGGTGACCGAAGGTCCAGAAGAAATGCTGCCAGAGGATCGCCGAGCCGCCGCCGGTGGCCTGGAAAAAGTGGGCGTCGAGCCGCCGGTCGATGAGCAACATGGCGAGCGCGGCGTTCAGCACCGGCAGCGCCAGGACGATCAGGAAGGCGGTCACGAACGTCATCCAGACGAAGAGCGGCAGCCGGCGGATGGTGAGGCCGGGCGCCCGCAAGGTGATCACGGTGGCGATGAGGTTCACGGCGCCGGCAACCGAGCCCAGCCCCAGGACCAGCAGGGCCAGCGCCCAGTAGTCAGTCCCGTGCGTCGAATTGAAGGGCGTCTCGCTGAGCGGCGCGTAGCTGAACCACCCGGCCGAGGGGGCGCCCCCCGACAGCAGGCTGTAATGAAGCAGCGCGCCGCCGAAGACGAAGAACCAATAGGAGAGCGCGTTCATGCGCGGAAACGCCATGTCCCGCGCGCCGATCATGAGCGGCACCAGGTAGTTGGTGAAGCCGACCAGGGTCGGCATGACGACCAGGAAGATCATCGTCGTGCCGTGCATGGTGAAGATCTGGTTGTAGGCGTCGGGCGACAGAAAGTGGGCGTTGGGGCGCGCGAGCTGCAGCCGCATGAGCAGCGATTCGAAGCCGCCGATCCCGAAGAAGAAGAGCGCCGTCAGCAGATAGAGGACGCCGATCCGCTTGTGATCGACCGTGGCGACCCATCCGAACGCTCCCTGCAGGGCTTCGACCTCGGGAGCCGGCAGGTGGTCGTCGAGCGCCGGGGCGGCCGTCATCGCAGCGTCTCCAGGTACGCGACCAGATCGTTCACCTCGCCGTCGGCGAGCTGCAGGTTCGGCATGTGGCAGCCCGGCTTGATCCGCTGCGGGTCCTTCAACCAGCGCGCGAGCTCGCTCGGGTTATTGTCAATCGCGCCGGTCGCCAGGGTGGCGCGCTCGGCGAGGTGGGTGAGATCGGGCCCCACCCGCGTCTCGTCGGTGCCCCGGATGGCGTGGCAGCCGACGCAGGTCTTGGCGCCGAACATCCGCGCGCCACGCGCGGCCGCCGCGCCGCTCGGCGCCGAGGCGGCCAGCCGTTCGTGCGCCTCCCAGGCCGTGAACGCGGCGGGTGTCTGGGCGACGACGCGGATGCGCATCCAGGCGTGCTCGGCCCCGCAATACTCCGCGCAGGTGCCGAGGTAGATCCCCGGCCTGTCCGCTTGCAACCAGACGGTTACCGCCCGGCCAGGGATGGCGTCGATCTTCCGGCCCAGCGACGGGGCCCAGAAGTCGTGGACGACGTCGGCCGACTCGATTCGGACGACCAGCGGCCGGCCGGCCGGTACATGGATCTCGTTGGCCGCGACCGCGCCTGACGGATACCGAGCCTCCCACCACCACTGATGTGCCACGACCGTGAGGTCGGGCGGGCGATCGGCCGTCGGATCGGCGACGGTCATCGCTCGCGCGGTCGCCACCAGCAGCCAGATGAGGACGCCCGAGGGGACCAGCGTCCAGCCGATCTCCAGCCGCTTGTCGCCGTCGGTGCGCGACGCTTCCCGCCCCGGTCGGCTCCGAAACAACACCACGCAAACGACGATCAGCGCAACGACCAGGAAAAAGATGGCGCCGCACACGACCAGCGATTGCGTGAAGAGATGCAAGATCGCGGCGGCCTGCGGCGATCGCGCGTCGAGCGCAGATCCGCTCCCCGCAATCTCACTCCCGCCGCCGTCCAAGGTGAAGGGCTATAGCACGTTGGTTGGAGGCAATTGAGGGCAACCAACTTCCTTGATCTCATCGACGCCGGCGCGCTCCGCGCACTCGCCGACGTCCAGGCGTGGCGCCGAATCAGGCCTGGCCTCCTCTTTCGTGTTCCTCCGCGCGAAAACTTTTCCGCCGGGTGATCAGAGCACGACGCGCGCACCCAGGTTGTCACCATGTCCCATCCACTGATCGTGGTCGCCTGGCTCTCGCTCACGCTGGCCGTGCTGTCCACGCTGACGGTCGTCGCCGACCTCGTTCTCGATGGCGCTCAGACGATGTGGATCATGAACATCGTCTGGCCGGTGACCGCCTTGTGGGCAGGACCCCTCGGGCTGCTCGGGTATCTACGCTATGGGCGCGCCGGAAGTCGTCGCGCGGCGCGCACGGCCGAGAGAGAACATCGCGCGCCGCCTGTTCGACTCCAACCCTTTCCGATCTTGGTCGCCAAGGGCACCAGCCACTGCGGCAGCGGATGCACCGTCGGAGATCTCGTCGCCGAAGCGATCGCCTTCGCTTTCCCGCTGACGTTGTTCGGACATCGACTCTTCGGCGTCTGGATCTACGACTATGCGCTGGCCTACCTCTTTGGCATCGCCTTTCAGTACTACACGATCAAACCGATGCAGAACCTCTCGCCTCTCGAGGGCCTGTGGAAGGCGATCAAGGTCGACACCCTCTCACTCACGGCCTGGCAGATCGGGATGTTCGGCTGGATGGCGGTGGTGCGATTCGCGATCTTCGGGCGGAGCCTGTCGGCGAACGATCCGGCGTTCTGGCTCATGATGCAGGTGGCGATGTTCTGCGGCTTCGCGACCTCCTATCCCGTCAATTGGTGGCTCCTCCGGCGGGGAATCAAAGAGGCGATGTAGGCGCCTTCTGCGGCCCGACCGTGCTGCCGCCATGATTCTGACGGGCCGCCGAGACTGCCTACTTGGCTCGGACCACAGACAGGGTTCCATCCAGGCGAAGCACTTCAAATGAGGTCTTCCCATCAGCATCGCGCTCGAACGCGATGTCGACGACGGCTTTCCCCACGCGCAGCCGGCCGATCCGAATCTCCGGCAGCCAGTCGGGGAGATGGGGGTCGACGGTCAAGTGTTCGTGCGGAGCGTCCGGTCGAATCCCCAAGATCGCCTGCATCATCAAGAACGGAGCGGAGGCCGACCACGCTTGCGGGGAGTTTGCCTTCGGATAGAGCCCCGGGAAGGGGTGCTCCTCGTCGCGCTGGTGGCCGCCAAAGACCTCCGGGAGCCGATGAAACTGAAACAGGGCCGACGCCTCGAAGATCGCCTTCGCCAGTCGGTTCATGTCGTCATCGAGACCGCACCTGGCGAGCGCCATGACGAACATCGCGCCCTCGACAGGCCAGACCGACCCGCGGTGATACGAGAATGGATTGTAAGCGGGATGCGCGGAGGAGAGCGTGCGAAGGCCCCACCCCGAGAACATGTCGTCCTTCATCAGGCGCGCCGCCACCTTGTTCCTCAAGGCATCGTCGACGATCCCGTTGAGCAGGCAGTGGGCCGGGTCGGACGCGATGGAGCGGATTGGCTGGCCTAGAGCGTCGATGCCCATCGCCAGACAGCCCTCGTCTTCCATCCAGAACAGGTCGTTGAAGCGACCCTTGAGCTCGGCCGCCTCCGCCGTCAGCCGCGCCGCCGCCTCCTTTTCCCCCAGAGCGGCGAGAACCTCGCCGAGGCCGACCTTCGAGCCGTAGGCGTAGGCCTGCATCTCGCAGGTCCCGAGGGGAGCGGAGACCTGCGAGCCATCGGCATGGACGATGGCGTCGTCGGAGTCCTTCCATCCCTGGTTCTTCTCGCCCTGCTCCGAACGGGTCCGATACCGGTAAAAGCCGCTCTCGTCGCGGCTCGAGCTGTCGGCCCACCGCAGCCCGCGCAGCGCCGGCTCGATCAAGGGGCGAATCAAGGCCCCGTCCCCGGTCCATCGCCAGAGCTCAGCCACCAACGAAGGAAAAAAGAGTGAGCCCGACACCGTCCCGAAGTAGCGGCCGTGCGGGTCGTACTCGAGCACGGACAGCGGGTTCGTGTGCATCTCATGCACCATCCGTCCCGGTTGCTCGTCGCGCCAGTCGTCGACCTTCGTTCCGAGGTGCTGGGCGAGCGTCGAGAGCGCGCCGCGCATCGACACCGCGTTCAGGGACGCAGCCTGACGGGCCGAAAAGAGGATGTCGCGCCCGAAGAGGCCCAAATACATCGGTATTCCGGCGGCCGGAATCCAAGTTGGGCCGAGGGCGTCTTCACCGTCGAGATCGAGCAGCCGCAACGCCGCCAGGTCGGAGGTCGCCCGCGAGAGAGCTTGCAGAACCGTCGCGGTCTCAGTGCCATCCATCGACGATCCGTAATGCGCCGAAGAAGCGCGAAACGCGTCGCGCTTGCGATCTGCCTCGCCGTCCCAGAAGGGAAGTTCTCGCCCTTCGAGTTGCGGCGTCCAGAGCAACGTCGCGCGCCAGATCTCTCTTGGATCGAGGTGGACCCGGAAGCGGAGGGATCCGTCGCGATAGGCCGGCGGTTCTTGGTCGTGCGTCACTCCCAGACGAATGGCGCGGCGCAAGGAAGCGACCCCCGTATCGCCCTGATGGCTGTACCGATGTCGGGCGCGGTAGTCGAAGGTCAAGAAGCGCGCCGGACACTGGGGATCGCAACGAACGGCGAGCTCGCCGGTTTGGCGGCGCGGGCCGTCCACCTCAGCGGGGTCGGCGAAGTCCGAGTCCAGCTCCAACGCGAAGTCGAAGGTGGTCTGCATCTGGGTGTGGTTGACAATGGTCACCTCCTCGCGCAAGCCCTCTCCGACGGCCCGTGCGATCAGGAGCTCGACGGACTGCTGGGCCGGATCACAGCTCGGGGTGTCGCCGCCACAGTCGGACGGTGCGAAGATGTAGTAAGCGAGGTCGCGATGCTGCTCGACGGCCGAGAGGGCGCTGAAGGTCGGCGCGCGGCCGTTCACCAGCCAGCGATGCCGCGACAGCATCCGGGTTTCGTAGATCCAGAGACCTTGGTCGCCGTCGGGCGACACTGAGCCGTCGAGCGCGGTGGTCAATACGGTCCGACCCCGGCTAATGCTGTGGCGTCGGCCGCGTGGGTCTAGGGCGATCAACGTGTGGTCGGTCGTCGTCATTTGCAATCGGTCCAGCGCCGCACTCAAAAGGACCGGCGTTTGTACACGTTCCACGGCACCCTAAAAGAG
>DATAVR010000118.1:0-30822 GCA_036267635.1 Polyangia bacterium
GCCGGTCATCGGCCGGCGCTCGCGCACGAAGCCGAGCTCTTCGCCGAGAGTCTCGACGGTCGCCGTCACCGCCGCCAATCCCCCCTCCACGTCGTCGGCCCAGGCCCAGATCACGCTGGCGTAGCGCGCCGACGGGAACGCCCCCATCCGATGCAGCTCCAGTCGAAATCGCGGCAGCTTCGCGAGCTCTCGCCGCAACCCCTCTCCGAGCGCCGCCAGCCGCTCCTCCGACGTCGGGCCCAAAAACTTGATGGTGATGTGCAGGTTCTCCACCTTGCGCGACCACCGGAGGTCGCGCGTCGGCAGCAGCGAGGCCAGCTCTCTGGTCGTCTCGAACACCCGCGTCTGAAGCTCCGGCGGCAACGGGACCGCCACGAAGCTGCGAGTCAACTTCCTCGTCGCGGCGTCTGTCATCGTTTGCGGGTGTCGAAGTAGCGCCGCGCCAGATCGAGCGCGTAGTAAGCGGCCGCCGTCCGCACCCGCTCGCGGCTGCCGGCGAAGAGCTTGGTAGAGGTGCGCGTCGTCCCCGGGCCGCAGATGGCGAAGCAGACGGTGCCGATCGGCTTGTCGGGCGCGCCGCCCTCGGGGCCCGCCACGCCGGTGATCGCCACCGCCACCGTCGAGCCGCAGACCCTCTTGGCCCCCTCGGCCATCTCGCGCGCCGTCGGCTCGCTGACCGCGCCGAAGTCGGCGATCGTCTCGGGCTTGACGCCCAGGACGCTCGTCTTCACGTCGTCGGCGTAGGCGACGACGCTGCCCCGGAAGAACGCGGTCGCCCCCGACTCGGAGGTCGCCAGCTCGCCCGCGAGGCCTCCGGTGCACGACTCGGCGAAGGCCAGCGTCGCCTCTTGCGCGCGCAGCGACTTCGACACCGCCCCCACGAAGCTCTCGCCGTCGACGCCGTAGATGCCGGGCCCGATCCGCTTGCGGATCTCGCCGTCGACTTTGTCCAGCGTGGCCCGCGCCTCCTCGGGATCCGCGCCGCGCACCACCAGCTTGACGTGGTTGACCGGCATGGAGGTCCGGAAGTGCAGCGTGGCCCCCTCGACGCCGGTCAGGATCCCGGCCAGGCGATGGTCGATGTGCGACTCGCCCATCCCGTAAAGGTGCCAGGTGCGCGTGGAGGGCGCCGGAACCCCCGCCTCGGCCAGCTGCCGCTTGAGCCGCGGGACCACCTCGTCGGTGAAGATCTTCTCCATCTCCCGCGGGACGCCGGGAAGAAAAAACGCCTCCGCGCCGCCGAGCCGCACCACGAACCCCGGCGCGATGCCGGCCGCGTTGGGGAGCGCCTGCGCGCCGTTCGGGACCCGCACCTGGCGCAGGTTGTTGGGCGTCATCTCGAAGCCGTGGGTGGAGAAGCGCTTCTTCATCGCCTCCAGCGACGGCTCGTCGGCGTGCGTCCCGGTGGCCAGGAGCTCGGCCACCGCGTCGACCGTCCGGTCGTCCTCCGTCGGCCCGAGCCCCCCGGTGGCGACGATCAGATCGACCTCCACGCGCAGCCGGACCAGGGCCGTCCGGATCGCCTGCGGATCGTCCGAGACGACCAGCTGCTCCGACAGCTCGTACCCGAGCTCGAACAGCCGCTCGGCGATGAAGGCGTCGTTGGTGTTGCTGATCTCCCCCCGCAGGACCTCGTCACCGATCGCCAGCAACGCCGCCCTCTGTGCCACCGCCTTGGAACTAGACATTTGAGCAGTACCCTAGCCGTGCCCCGGCGACCTGTCAACGAAATGTCGACCCCAAAAAGGAGGACCAAGAGAGGCCTCGATCTCCGCGTGATGATTGACGCCTTTGGCCGGCGCCGCTACGCTGGAAAGTCCCGATGCGTATCCGTTACGCCGCGAAGACCGACGTCGGAATGAAGCGCAACCACAACGAGGATTATTTCTCGTTGATCGAAGACGAGCAGCTGTTTTTGGTGGCTGACGGAATGGGTGGGCACGCTTCCGGCGAGGTCGCTTCGAAGATGGCCGCCGACGTCATGCAGGAGTTCTACGCCCGCACCAAGGACGACGAGGCGACCTGGCCGTACAAGATGGACCGCCACCTCTCGTACGTCGAAAACCGGCTGGTGGTCGGCATCAAGATGGCGAACCAGCGCATCTTCCAGGCCGCCAGCAAGGAGGTGAAGCTGAAGGGGATGGGGACCACCATCGTCAGCGGCCAGGTGGTGGGCGACAAGTTCTACATCGCGCACGTGGGCGACTCGCGCTGCTACCGGATCCGCGGCGCCGCCATCCAGCAGATGACGCGCGACCATTCGCTGCTCGAGGACTACAAGGACGCCAAGCCGAACATGTCCGAGGACGAGCAGCGCAAGTTCCCGCACAAGAACGTCATCACCCGCGCGCTCGGCATGCGCGAGCACGTGCAGGTCGACGTGCTGGCGCACGACATCCAGGACCGCGACACCTTCCTGCTCTGCTCGGACGGCCTGTCGGGGATGGTCGAGGATCCGAAGCTGCTCGAGGTGGTCAAGAGCGCGACCGACCTCGAGACCGCCGTCTCGGCGCTCATCGAGGTGGCCAACGCCGCCGGCGGCACCGACAACATCACGGTGCTCGCGCTCCAGTGCGCGAATTAGGGGCTAGCCCTTCTCGACGGGAATGATCGTCGAGGGGCGCGACTCGAGGGCCGGCATGGCGCTCGAGGGGCGGCCGTCGTCCGGTCCGGGCTTCGGCCCACCCGGCTTCCAATTTTTCCAGCGCTTCTCGCTCTGGTGCGCCAGCACCAGCAGCGGCGGCTGAATCAGGCGAGGGATCAGCGCCAGGATCAGCGCGCCGCCGATGACGACGATGGCCAGCGGCTTCTGCGTGTCGGCGCCGATGCCGTGCGAGAGCGCGGCCGGCGTCAGCCCCAGCATCGCCACGAAGGTCGTCATGAGGACCGGGCGCAGCCAGCGCTCGGCCGCCTCGCGGGCCCCCTCTTCCAGGCCGTGCCCTTCGTTCCAGAGCCGCTGCGCGTAGGTGACCACCAGGAGCGCGTCCTGGATCGAGACGCCGAAGATCGAGATGAAGCCCATCGCCGCCGAGATGGAGAAGTTCGTGCGCGTGATGATCAAGGCCAGGATGCCGCCCGTGCAGGCGACCGGGATCCCGGCCAGCACGATCAGCATGTCCTTCCAGTTTTTGACCGACGAGTAGACCAGCATGGCGATCACCAGCAGCGTGAGCGGGATGATGAGCGCCAGGCGGCCGGTCGCCTCGTTGAGCTGGTTGATCTCGCCCGCCCACTCGAGGTGGGTGTCGTAGGGGAGCTTGACCTTCTCTTCGATCTTCTCGCGCGCCTCGTTGATCGTCGAGGCCAGGTCACGGCCGCGCACCGAGAACTTGACCGGTGCGTAGCGGCGGTTGTCCTCTCGGTAGATGAGCGACGGCCCTTCTTCCTTGACGATCTGCGCGATCTGGCCGAGCGGCACCTGCGCCCCGTCGGGGGTGGCCACCAGGATGTCGCGGATCGCCTTCAAGTCCTTGCGAAACGGCGGCGCCCAGCGGACGGTGAGGTCGAAGCGCTTCTCGCCTTCATAGACCTGCGTGACCGCCTGGCCGCCGATGGCCGCCTGCACCACCGCCTCCACGTCGCCGATGTTGAGGCCGTAGCGGCCGGCCAGCGCGCGGTCGGGGGAGATGCGGACGTCGGGCTGGCCGAGCGAGGGGAAGAGCGCCAGGTCCTCGACGCCCTTCACCGTCGACATCACGTCGACGATCTCGTTGGCCTTCGCCTCGTTGACGTGCAGGTCGGGGCCGAACACCTTGACCGTGTTCTCTCCTTTGACGCCCGACATCGCCTCCTCGACGTTGTCGGAGATCATCTGCGAGAAGTTGAAGATGACCCCGGGGAACGCCTCGCCGAGCTCGTGCGAGAGATCCTCGGTCATCTTGTCTTTGGTCACGCCGCGCGGCCCCTCGTTGGCCGGCTGCAGCGGCGCGAACAGCTCGATGTTGTAGAAGCCGGAGACGTCGGTGCCGTCGTCCGGGCGCCCGAGCTGAGAGACCACGGTGGTGATCTCGGGCCGCGCGCGGTGCGCGAGGTCGCAGGCGCCGGCCTTCGTGTTTTCTTGCGGACAGCCGAGGATCACCGAGCGCATGCGGCCGACGTACTTGGCCGACTGCTCGAGCGAGATCGACGTCGGCAGCGTGGCGCGGATCCAGAAGTTCCCCTCTTCCAGCTTGGGCATGAACTCGCGCCCCAGGAATCCGGAGCTGAGCAGGCTGGCGACCACCACCGTCGCGCCGATGGCCACCGCCGTCTTCTTGCGGCGGAGCGAAAAGTCGAAAAGCGGAAGGTAAAATTTCTTCAGCCCCCGCATGAGCCAGTTGTCGTGCTCGTGATCGCCGAGAGAGCCAATCTTGAGCCCCCGCTCGGCCAGCACCGGCGTCAGCGTCAGCGAGAGGATGATCGCGCCGCCGATGGCGAAGGCGTAGGTGTGCGCCATCGGCGAGAAGATCACCCCCGACACCCCCGACAGCGTGAAGAGGGGGATGAAGGCGACCGCGATGACCAGCGTCGAGGAGAACATCGGCGGCCCGACCTCGCCGGCCGCCAGCAAGATGCGCTCGATGGCGTTGCGCTTGCCGGGCGCGGCCATGTGGCGGAACACGTTCTCCATCACGATGACCGTCGAATCGACGACGATCCCGAAGTCGACCGCCCCCAGCGAAATCAGGTTGGCCGGCGTGCCGGTGGCGACCATCCCGATGAACGCCGCCATCAGCGCCAGCGGAATGTTGAGCGCGGTGATGAGCGCGGCCCGCCCATGCCCGAGGAACATCCAGAGCACCACCGCCACCAGCACCATTCCGATGAGCAGGTTCTCGAGCACCGTGTGGGTGGTCAGCTTCACCAGCGTGGCGCGGTCGTAATAGGGCTCGATCGTCATCCCCGGCGGCAGCACGTGGAAGCGGTTCATGTAGTCGACCCGCTCGTGGACGGAGTCGAGCGTCTTCAGCGAGTCGCCGCCGTAGCGCATGAGCACCGTCCCCTGCACGATGTCGGGCTCGAGATCCTTGCCCACGATCCCCAGGCGCGGCGCGTGCCCGACGGTCACCTCCGCCACGTCGCGCACGCGGATCGGCGTCCCTTTTTGGGCCGAGAGGACCACGTCGCGGATGTCGGCCAGCGAATGGATGATGCCGATGCCGCGCACGTCGTACGACTGCTCGCCGATGCTGAGCCGCTGGCCGCCGACGTTTTGATTCGACGACGCCAGCGCGGTCTCCAGCTGGGTCAGCGTCACCCCGTGCCCCTTCAGACGATAGGGGTCGACCTCGACGTGGTACTCCTTCGTCTCACCGCCGAAGCCGACGACGTCGATGACGCCCGGCGCCTGGCGAAACTGCCGCTCGAGGATCCAGTCCTGCGCCGTCTTCAGATCGGCCAGCGAGTACCCTTCGCCGCGCACCACGTAACGGAAGATCTCGCCGATGGCGCTCCAGGGCGACAGCTGCGGCGTCATCCCGGGCGGCAGGCTGATGAAGGGGATGCGATTGAGCACCCGCTGTCGCGCGACGTCGTACTGGGCGTTCCAGGTGAAGTAGCACTTCACGTCCGAGAGGCCGAACAGCGACTGCGAGCGGATGTGGTCGAGATCGAGCATCCCGTTCAGCCCGTTTTCGAGCGGGATGGTCACGTAGCGCTCGACCTCCTCGGCGCTCCAGCCGGTCGGCTGGGTGATGATCTCGATCATCGGCGCCACCGGGTTCGGGTAGGCCTCGATGTCGAGCTGCTGGTAGCAGTAGAGCCCCAGCGCCAGGAGCCCCACCGCCAGGATCAGCACGAAGGCCGGCATCCGGAGCACGAAGCGGACGAGCCGTGGAATCATCGAAGCAGGTCTCCTTGCTCAAAATCGGGGACCTTGAAAGGGTCCCCGTGCCCCCCCGCCAAGGATTCCGCCGGGCAAAGCCCGGCTCCATCCAGGCGATCATCCAGGGGATCGCTCACAGCATGCCCGACAATAGTATTGCGCCCGAGATCACCACCCGCTCGCCCGCCGTCAGGCCGTGGGCGATGGGGACCATGCTGGTCCCCTCGTCGTCGCCGGCCGAGACCAGGCGGCGGACGAAACGCAAGCGCCCGTCGGGCGTCCGCCCCTGCTCGACGAACACCACCGTCTGATCGGCCAGGCGCAGGATCGCGGTGAGCGGCACCGCCAGCGCCAGGGCGCCCGGCACGCTGATGGTGACGGTGGCGTACATCTCTGGTTTGAGCTTCCGCTGGGGGTTCGCCACCTCGCAGCGGACGCGCGCCGTGCGCGCCGTGGGGTCGAGCAGATCGGCGATCCAGTCGACCACGCCGGTGAAGACCTCCTCGGGATAGGCGACGACCCGCATCGTCACGGTGGCCCCCTTCTTCACCCGCGCCAGATCCATTTCGAACACGTCGGCGATCACCCAGACCGTGTCGAGCTCACCGACGGTGAAGAGCTCGACCGCGGCGCCGCCCGAGTATTGTCCCTGCACCTCGGCGCCGGGGTTCACGTTGCGGGCGATCACCTCCCCTTCGATCGGCGCCCGCAGCACGAACTCCTGGGTGACGGTGTCGGCGCCGCTCCCCCGAAAGAGGCGTGCTTTCTGGCGCGAGCGCTCCATCTCCGCCTTGGCCTTGCCGTAGCTGTCCTCGGCCGCCTCGAAGTCCTTCTGCGAGCCGGCGTGCGCCTCGTAGAGATCTTTCTGGCGCTGGAAGTCGTGCTGCGCGGCGGTCAGATCCGCGCCGGCCTTGCCCAGATCGGCGAAGGCGTTGCCGACGTCGGGCGACTGGATGGCGCAGAGCGCGGCACCCTTCTTCACCCGCTGCCCCGGGTCGGCCAGGATGCGCGAAACCCGACCCGTCACCGGGGAGTAGATGTGGGCGACGCGCAGATCGTCGAACGTCACCTTCCCGCTGGTGACGACGTCGTTGCCGACCGCGTGAACGCCGACCGGCTGAACGGCGAGATGCCCGTCGCTGACCTGCTGATCGGTCAGCCACACTTCGCCGTTCGGCGGCTGGACCGCGTTCGGCTCGCTCGGCGCGGTCCGGCAGCCGGCGAGGACGAGGCCGGCAGCAGCGAGCGTCAACGTGCCGTAGATCACAAGTCGGAGCAGGAGCCGAATCACAGCGCCCGACGTATATCTCCGATCAGAAGTTGAACGCCAGCGCCAGGCCGACCCGGGTGGCGCCGCGAGCGGCTTCGGCGACGTCAGCGCCGATCGGCCGCGGCGTCCCCTCCGCGCCGGGCAGCAGCTGCGGCGCCCCTGGCACCGGTCCCTGGCCGTCGAGCGCCACCTGCAGATCGAGCTTGAGCGCCACCGACGGCAGCGGCCGGTAGTCGATCCCCCCGCGCACGTAGGCCCTGGACGGCGACGGCGCCTCGGGCGGCAGCTGGCCAGGCCCGGTGATGGCAGGCGGGTTGTAGTTGTAGATCGACATCTCGCTGCGGGGATCGACGTTCTCGTAGCCGGCGAACAAGACCAGCTCCTGCGCCGCCTCGGGGGCGGCGAGCCGCAACAGATCGTAGCCCGCCTCGACGTAGTACCCGCGGCCGCGCGAAGGGACCGCGCTCTGCCCGAGGAGGCCCAGGTAGTCGTTCACCAGGTACGAGTTGACGACGTAGAGGCGGGCGTACTCGGCGCGCAGATCGAACCCGTGGTTGTGGTAGCGCAGATCGGCCTCGGCGACCCCCGTGCGCAGGCCGGAGAGCGCGGCCACACCGTGGCTGGCGCCGCCCACGTAACCGCCACCGCCGACGATCAGCCCGGGCGGGAGATCGTCGAGCTCGATCCGCCCGACCACGGCGGCGTCATGAACCGCGATGCTCCCTCCGTCGCCGCGCCCGCCCCAAAGCGGCGCCTCGGCCGACAGGCCGCCACCGTCGAGGCCGCTCACCACCGCGCCCTGGTAGCGAAGGCCGGGCGCGACCTGACCGAACAGCCCCACCCCCAGCTCCCGCCAGACGGACGGCACGATCAGCTGGTCGGTGAGCGGGCGATCGACGGTCAGGTAGCTGGTCGGCTCGGGCGAGAGGTTCCCGAGGCCGATCGGCAGGATCAGCAGACCGGCGCGCAGGCCGAGCGCGGGCGCCGGCGACGCCTCGATGAGCGCCTGCTGCATCCCGACCGAGCTGCCGTCCTCGACCTGGATGGCGGCGACGATCCGCAGCCAGTCGTTGGGCCGGTGCTCGACCGAGAAGGCGGCCAGGGGGAGCTTGGCGGAGACGTTCGACTCATCGTCGACGAAAAGTTGGATCGTACCGTAGGCGCCGACCTTGGTCCGGCGGGTGAACGCGTCGAGCGAAGGGGGCGAAGCGACCGGCAGCGCCGCGGCGGGCGCCGTCGAGAGCGCGGCCGCACCGGCAGCGTCGGGCGCAGCCGTCGGCCAGGGGACCGGGCCAGGCGGCTCGGCGACCGGCGCGGGCCTCGGAACCGGCGCGGCAGGAGGCGCCGGCCGGGCGGCGACCGGAGCGCGCACCGAGGACACCGCCGTCGACGGCGGCAGCGGCGCGTCGGGACCGACCGAGCGGGGCGCCGTCGCGGGCGCGGGCGGAGCGGCCGACGCGGGCGGAGCGGCCGGCGCGGGCAGAGCGGCCGGGGCGGCCGGCGCGGCGGACGGGCGCGACGGCGCGGGGACCGGCGGCTCGTCGAAGTCGTCGGCGGGCGCGGCCACGCCAAGATTGCCCCGCAGCAGAAGGCAGACCGCCAGCACGACGGCCGTCCTCACACCCGGCGAGCCCGCGCCGAGGCGCTTCGTCAACGGCCGACGGGCGTCCACCGCCATCCACAATACCCCGACGGCGAGGCGCCGTCGTGAAACTACGAACGCCCGCGCCGGCCGGCCGCTTCGGCGGGACAGGCGCCGCCCGTGACGCCACGTGCTTTTTCGCACAGACCGAACAGCTCGTGCCGGTGGCGGAGCACGTTGAACCCGAGCTTCTTGGCGGCGTTGTCCTGGAGCTGCTCGATCTCGTCGCTCTCGAACTCGATGATGAAGCCGCAGGCGTCACAGATGAGGTGATCGTGGTGGGCGCGCCCCTCGGAGACCTCGTAGAGCGTCTGGCCGGGGCCGAAGTGACGGGCCTCGGCGATCCCCGCCTCCTCGAGCAGCTTGACCGTGCGGTAGACGGTCGCCAGGCCCACGCTCGGGTGCTTGCGCCGCGCCGAAGAGAGGAGATCCTCCAGCGCCACGTGCCCGGAGGTGCGCAGGAAGGCGTCGACGATCGCCTCCCGCTGCTGCGTCGTCTTCAGACCCTTGCGCTCGAGGTAGGCGCGCCAGTGGCCTTTGGGGTCCGGGTGCGCACCGGTGCGGATCGCCGCCGGGGGCTTGCTCACGCCACCTGCTGTCGCCATTTGATCGAGCACCCCATCGAGGGACGTTGTTGTTGAAGCGGCGCCTGGCCGCTCACCAGGGCCTCGAGCGCGTCCGCCAGCTCGTGCCGCGTGACCTTGCTCTCGTCCTTCCAGGAGTCATCGATGCGCCCCCGGTAGGCGAGCCGTCGCGAACCGTCATTCCCCCGAGCATAGACGAAGATGTCGGGGGTGCAGACGGCGCCGAACGCGCGCGCCACGTCCTGCGCCTCGTCGTAGAGGTAGGGGAAGCCGTACTCCTTCGCCTGCCAGCGCTCCTTGAGCTTGTCGAACGCGTCGTCGGGATAGCTTTCGGCGTCGTTGGCGCAGATGCCGCAGAGCCGCACGCCGCGCGGCTCGAACGCCCGCGCCAGACGAATGATCCGATCCTCGACCGCCTTGACGTACGGGCAGTGGTTGCAGATGAACATCACGCACAGGACCGGCGACGCGGCGAAGTCGTCGCGCGCGTAGCTCTTCCCGTCGACGCCGGGGAGGCGGAAGTCCGGGCAGAGCGCCCCGAGCTCGGGCGGCGGAGTTTCGACGGCCATGCGAGTAGCGAAGGATACTATGCTCTGCTCGAAGTCGATGTCCAAACGGTCTGGAACCGCCCAGGGGTTCCAGGTTAGAACTGCCCGCCATGGCGTCCGAGGCCAAGACCGATTCGCCGCCCCCCGAACGGTTCGAGGAGATCCTCGTCCGGTTGCGGGGCCTCGTCGAGCGGCTCGAAGGGGGAAACCTGCCGCTCGAGGAGAGCCTGCGCGCGTTCGAGGAGGGGATGGAGCTCTGCCGCCGCGGCACGACCATCCTCGACGGCGCCGAGAAGAAGGTCGAAATGTTGCTCGGCGGGGCCGGTGCCCCGCGCGTCACCCCGCTCGATCAGACCTGATGGCCGGCCTGGACGAATCAGCGGCCGCCTGGGCCGAGGCGCGACGCGCCGAGCTCTCGGCGCTGCTCGAGGCGCGGATGGCCCCGCCCCCCGACGGGGATCCCGGGCGCCTCGTCGAATCGATGCGCTATTCGCTGCTGGCGCCCGGCAAGCGGATTCGTCCGCTGCTGGCCATGGCGGCGGCCGAGACGGTCGGGCGGCTCGACGACGACGTGCGCCTCGCCTGCGCCGCCGTCGAGCTGATTCACTGCTACTCGCTCATTCACGACGATCTGCCGGCGATGGACGACGACGACTTCCGGCGCGGCCGTCCCAGCAACCACAAGGCCTTCGACGAGGCGACCGCCATCCTGGCCGGTGACGCACTTCTGACGCTGGCGTTCGACTGGATCGCCGAGGCGGGCGAGCGCTCGGGAGCGGCGGCCCGCTACCTGCGCGCCGCCCGCGCGCTGGCCCAGGGCGCCGGCGCGCGCGGCATGGTGCGCGGGCAGGCGCGGGATCTGGGCGCGCCGCCCCCCGCGACGCTCGCCGAGCTGGAGGTCCTGCACGCCGAAAAGACGGCGGCGCTGTTCCGGGCGGCGCTGGAGGTCGGCGCCTACGCCGCCGGCGCGCCGTCCGAGGCGGTGGCCGCCCTGGGCCGCTACGGCACCGCCTACGGCGTCGCCTTCCAGCACGCCGACGATCGCGACGACGCGGAGCACGCCCAGCACGCGGCCGCGGCCCGCGCGCGGCTCGAGACCCTGGTCGCCGAGGCCTGCGCCGCCGTCGCGCCGCTCGGTCCCGCCGGCGCGCGCCTCGGCGAACTCGCCCGCGCCCTTTTGGGCTGATCGCGCGGCAGGCCCGGTCCACGGGCGCGGCGACTGTGTTACCATCCTCGATAGCGGATGGCGTCCGACGAGCGCACGCAGATCTTCGAGCCGCAGGCACCACCGACGGGCGGCGTCAAGCGGGACCGCGCCTATCTGGTGGTCCTGGCCGGCGCCAGCGTCGGCGAGATGTACAAGGTCGAAGGGGACAAGACCATCATCGGCCGCGGCGGCAAGGCGCAGGTCCGCCTGCTCGACGACGGGATCTCGCGTGAGCACGCCCAGCTGGTGACCGAGGGGAACAAGATCTTCCTGCAGGACCTGGGGTCGACCAACGGCACCTTCTGCAACGGGCTCAAGGTCGATCGGCGAGAGCTGGCCGACGGCGACAAGATCCTGGTCGGCTCGACGACCATCCTCAAGTTCACCTATCACGACAACCTGGACGAGATCTTCCAGAAGCAGATGTACGAGTCGGCCCTGCGCGACGGGCTGACCAAGGCGTTCAACAAGAAGTACTTCACCGACCGGCTGGAGAGCGAGCTGACCTTCGCGCTCCGCCACGGCTCGCCGCTGGTGCTGGTGATGTTCGACATCGATCATTTCAAGAAGGTGAACGACACCCACGGCCACCAGGCGGGCGATCTGGTGCTCTCGGAGATCTCGACGCTGCTCACCAGCGCGCTGCGCGCCGAGGACGTGTTCGCCCGCTATGGCGGCGAGGAGTTTGCGGTCATCTGCCGCGGCACCGACCTCACGCAGGCGTCGATCGTCGGGGAGCGGATGCGCAAGGCGGTGGAGAAGCACCGCTTCGTCCACGAGGGGACGCCCATCCCGGTCACCATCAGCGTCGGCATCGCCAGCCTGCCCGATCCGGCCATCAAGGACGCGGCCGATCTCATCTCCCGGGCCGATAAAGCGCTCTACCAGTCGAAGCACGGCGGCCGCAACCGCGTCACGATCCACCAGCCGTAGGCGCCGAGCGCGCCGCTCGGGGGTTGGGATCCTTGACGAGCGGCCCCAACTTCGAGACCATGGTCGGGCTGGCGGGCTCGGGGGGGACCTCGCGGCAAAGGATCTCTGCCGTGACCACCACCAATCATCTCCCTGCCCTCCTCAAACGGCTCGCCAACCCCAAAACCGGCTCGAAGACGAGCTCGAAGACCGGCTCGAAGACCGGCTCGAAGATCGGCTCGAAGACCGGCTCGAAGACCGGCTCGAAGACCGGCCGCGGCCGGCGCACCGCCGTGGCGGTCGTCGACGGCGTACAGATGAGCTGCCAGGAGCTCGACGACGATCTGGCCGTCATTCAGTTCCTCTGCCCGACGCCGCGCAAGAGCCGCGCGTTGCGTCCGGCGCGAGAAACCTGACCTTCTTTTTTGCAGGTGGCGCGAGCGGTTCGTAGTCTGTTCGGGTGCCCCTGCCCCGCCGCTCGCCGCTCGCCGCGGCGATCCTTTCGCTGGCCGTCACCGCCCCCTCGTTCGCGCAGCCGGTCGGCGACGACGACAGCGCGGACGTTCCCTCGACCGACGCGCCCGCGGCGCACTCCCCCGCCAAGCCGGTGGCCTTCGATCGCCTCTGGCTGGAGCCGTTCTTCCAGCACGGCGCGGCCAAGCAGGCGGCCGAAAAATTCCGCGCCGACGACTGGAGCGGCGCCGAGGCCGGGTTCTCCCGCGCGCTGAAGTCGCTCTCCCGCGGCAGCGAGGAGCGGCTGGCGGCGAGCTACCTGCTGGCGCTGGCGCGCGCCAATCAGTCGAGCTGGAGCGACGCCGGCAAGCTGTTCGAGGAGCTCTACGAGAGCTACCCGAGGCTCGCGCCTTACCACGCCTACAACGCGGCCCGCTGCCGGTTCCGGCGCGGCGACTACGCGGGCGCGCTCGAGTGGGCCGGGAAGGTCGCCAGGGGAAGCGTCTCCGAGGCCGAGGCCGATCTGATCCGTATCGATGCGCTGCGCTCGCTCGATCGCTGGCCCGAGGCGCTCGGCGCCATCGAGAGCCACCTCGCGCGCTTCCCCGGAAGCGCCCGCCACGCGGAGCTTCTCTACAAGGAAGCGGAAGCCGAGGAGCACACCCGGGGCAAGCCCGAGAGCGCGCACGGCACGGGCTCGCAGGTGATCGGCGAGTATCGCCTCGCCTGGGCGGTGGGGCCGCTCGACGGATACGGAGATCGCGCCGGCGAGCGGCTCGAGCAGATCGCCGCCACGCTGCCGGCGCCCGAGGCGGCGGTGGTCCGCGCCCGCACCGCGCAGGAGCTGGTGACCCGCGGGATGGTCTACTTCGACCACAACCGAAACCAGGAGGCGGAGACGGCCTTCGCGGCGGCGCTGGCCGCGCCCGAGCTCTCCGGCGACCTCGAGTGCGTGGCGCGCTATCACCGGGCGCAGTCGGTCTGGAAGGAACGGCAGCGCGCGCGGGCAGCCCCGCTCTTTGACGAGGCCGAGGCCGCCTGCGGCAAGGCCGGCAACCGGGATCTGCACGCCAAGGCCCTCTACAACGGTGCGCGCTGCTACGCGACGATGGGGAACCGCGACGCCGCGCTCAGCCGCTACGCGCGCATCGAGGCCGAGCACGCCGACCACAGCTACGCCGACGACGCGCGCATCCGCACGGCGGAGATCCAGACCGACGCCGGCGATCTGGATGGCGCGGCCAAGACGCTGGCCGAGGTGCCGACCCGCTACCCGAAGGGCGATCTGCTCAACGAGGCGCTCTGGCGGCTGGCTTTCTCTGCCTGGCGCGGCGGCCGGCTCGACGAGGCGATGCACTGGCTCGACGAGAACCTGCGCCTCGTCCCGCACGAGGAGATCTGGTACGCCGAGGGGCGCGTCCAATACTGGAAGGGGCGCGTGCTCGAGAAGCAGGGGCACGACGACGACGCGCGCGCCTGGTACGGGCGGGCGGTGCGCGAGTACCCGCTGTCGGTCTACGCGCTCCTGGCGCTGGCGCGGCTGAAGAGCTCGGACGCGCACGGCGAGGAGGCGCTGGTCGCCTCGCTGCGCAAGGGGCTGCGCGAGGTGCCGGCCTGGTCGTTCCCGCCCCGCGCGCTCTACGGCGAGCCGGGGTTCCTGCGGGCGGTGGAGCTGGCGCGCATGGGCCAGGGATCGGACGCCCGGCGCGAGCTCGGACGCCTCGGCCTGGCGACCTCCGCCGACAAGCACGCCTCGCCCGCCGCCACCGAATCCGCCCGCGCCGAAGGAGAAGACCTCCTCTGGATCACCGCCACGCTGCTCGACCGGGGCGGCGTCTGGAGCGCCTCGCACTCGCTCCCGCGCTACGGTGTCACCTCGTATCGGCTCGACTACCCGAACGGGCTCGGCGCGGCCAAGTGGAAGCTCGCCTACCCGCGCGCCTTCCCGGAGCTGGTCGCCAAGAACACCCGCGCCAACCAGCTCCCCGAGGCGCTGGAGCTGGCCATCATGCGCGAGGAGAGCGCCTTTTCCCCCAAGACCGAATCGTTCGCCAACGCGATCGGGCTGACGCAGATGCTGGTCAAGACCGCCAAGCTCCACGCCGACGGCGAACCGGTCAGCCGCGACATCCTGCTCGACCCGGCCAAGAACGTGGAGTTCGGGGCGAAGTTCCTGGGGTTCCTCTACAAGCGGTTCAACGGGACCGCGCCGCTCACCATCGCCAGCTACAACGCCGGCGAGGGAGCGGTCGACCGCTGGCTCGGCGAGCGCGGCGATCTCGACATGGACGAGTTCATGGAGACGATCCCCTACGACGAGACCCGCAACTACACCAAGCGGGTCCTCGCCTCGTACTTCGCCTACTCCTGGCTCTACGGCGCAAAGCCGGTGCCTCCGGTTCCGCTGCGGGCGCGCGGCGAAGCAAAGCACAGCGACGCAAAGCACGACGAAGCCCAGCACGGCGAAGCCAAACACACCGAAGCCAAACACACCGAAGCGAAGCACGCCGGGCACGCCGATCTTCCCGAGCACGCCCACGCCGAAGCGCCGCCCGCCAAGGGCTGAAGGCGGTTAGCGCTTCTTCTTGCGGCGGAAGAATCCGCCGCGCTCCGGGCTCACGCGCTGGCCGCCGGCCTTGGCGTAGGCGCGCAGGTGGGTGTCCTCCTCGGGCGTCAGGGCGCCCGGGACCACCAGCTTGAGGTGGGCGATGATGTCCCCCTTGCCGCGGGCGCCGATGCGCGGCATGCCGCGCCCGGATAGCGGGATGGTCTCACCCGGCTGCGTCCCCGGCTCGATCTCCACCTCGGCGTCGCCCTCCAGCGTAGGGACCGAGATGCGATCGCCGAGCGCGAGCTGCGGGAAGGTGACCTCCACCTCGGTGTGCAGGTCGGCGCCGTCGCGCTCGAACCGTTCGTCGTCGGCCACCCTCAGAACGACGTAGAGGTTGCCCGGCTGGCCACCGCGCGGCGCGGCCTCGCCCCGCCCCATGAGGCGCAAGGTGGAGCCGTTCTCCACGCCGGCCGGGATCGAGATCTGCAGCGTCTCCTCCTTCTGATCGACGCCGGTGCCGTCGCAGCGCGTGCAGGGCTTGCGCACCATGCGCCCCTCGCCGCGGCAGACCGGACAGGTCGACGAGATCATCAGGAATCCCTGCGAGTGCATCACCTGTCCCCGACCAGCGCACTGCTGGCAGGTCTCGGGCTGCGTCCCGGGCGCCGCGCCGTTGCCGCCGCAGGTGGCGCAGGCGGCGTTGCGCAGCACGGTGATGTCCTTGGTGACGCCGGTGGCCGCCTCCTCGAGCGTGATCGAGACGCGCGTCTCGATGTCCCCGCCGCGCGCCGGCCCGCGGCGTCCCGTGCCGCCGCCGCCGAAGATGTCGCCGAAGATGTCGGAGAAGGCGGAGAAGATGTCGCCCACGTCGCGGAACCCGGCGCCGCCGAAGCTGGCCCCCGGGCCGGCGTGGCCGAAGCGATCGTACTGGGCGCGCTTCTGCGGATCGGAGAGGACCTGGTAAGCCTCCGACGCCTCCTTGAACCCGTGCTCCGCCTCGGCGTTGCCCGGGTTGCGGTCGGGGTGCAGCTCCATGGCCATGCGGCGGTAAGCGCGCTTCAGCTCGGCGCCGTCGCAGGTTCGCTCGACGCTCAGCACTTCGTAGTAATCCCGTTTCTCGGACACGAACGACCTTTCTAGAGACCCGCACCGGCGGTGTCAATCGGCGGCGGCGCCGAGGTGATATTCTTCGAGGATGAAGCATAGCCCGGGATTCCTCGCGCTGGTCGAGGAGGCCAAAAAGCGCGTCCAGGAGTGCGGTATCGCCGAGGTCAAGGCGCGGCTCGACCGCGGCGAGCGGTTCCACTTCGTCGACGTGCGCGAGGACGGCGAGTTCGCGGTCGACCGGGCGCGCGGCGCCCGGCACATCGGCCGCGGCGTGCTCGAGCGCGACGTCGAGACGCTGATCCCCGACAAGGCCGCGCCGATCGTCCTCTACTGCGGCGGCGGGTTCCGCTCGGCGCTGGCGGCCGACAACCTCCAGAAGATGGGCTACACCAACGTCATCTCCATGGACGGCGGCATGCGCGCCTGGCGCGAGGCCGGTTACGACGTTGAATCCGGCGACGCGCCCAAGAGCTGAGCTGCGCGCGCCGTCGCTGGCCTCCGTCCGCCAGGCGATCGTCGCCTGCGAGGACTGCCCGCGGCTGCGCCGGTACTGCCAGAACGTCGCGCGCGAGAAGAAGGCCGCGCACCGCCAGGAGACCTACTGGGGCCGCCCGGTGCCGGGGTTCGGCGATCCGGAGGCGCGCCTCCTGCTGGTGGGGTTGGCGCCGGCGGCGCACGGCGCGAACCGGACCGGGCGCGTCTTCACCGGCGACGGCTCGGGCGACTTCCTGGCCGCCGCGCTCCACGCCACCGGGTTCGCCAACATCGCGACCTCGCGGAGCGCCGACGACGGCCTCGCGCTCCGCGACGCGTACATCCTGGCGGCGGTCCGCTGCGCGCCGCCCGACAACAAACCGACGCCCGGCGAGATCGTCCGCTGCCGCCGCCACCTGGCGGCCGAGATCGCCGCCCTGCCGCGCCTCCGCGTGGTGGTCGCGCTCGGCAAGATCGGCCACGACGCCTACCTGGCCTACCTCGCGGAAACGCACTGCGTGCGACCCCGCCCGCGCCCCGCCTTCGGGCACGGCAGCGAGGCGCGCCCCGGCGCCGGCCTTCCGGTGCTGCTCGGCTGCTACCACCCGAGCCGCCAGAACACCAACACCGGCAGATTGACCGCGCCGATGATGCAGGCGGTGTTCGAGCGCGCGCGTGGCATCATCAGGACCCAAGGTGGCGACCACGATGCCTGATCACTTCGACGACGACCCCGGGCCCTGGAAGGTCCTCACGCGCGAATACCTGGCCAAGAAGCTCTGGTACACCGTGCGCGTCGACCGGTGCGAGCTGCCGAACGGCACGGTGATCCCCGAGTACTGGGTCAACGAGTACTCGGCCTGGGTGAACGTCGTCGCGCTCACCGATCGCGACGAGGTGGTGCTGATCCGCCAGTACCGCCATGGGATCGGCGCCGTCCACTTCGAGATCCCGGCCGGCACGACCGATCCGGAGGACAAGTCGCTGGAAGAGGCCGCCCGGCGCGAGCTGCGCGAGGAGACCGGCTACGGCGGCGGGCGCTGGTCGCTGCTGGCGACGCTGTCGGCCAACCCGGCGCTGCAGAACAACCTCTCCTACACCTTCCTCGCCGAGGGGGTGACGGCCGGCGAAGCCGCGCCCGAGGAGAGCGAGGAGATCACCGTCCACCTGACCCCGCTCGCCGACGTCGAGGCGCTGATCGACGGCGGCGGTTTCCTGCAGGCGCTGCACGCGGCGCCGCTCCTCAAGCTGCTGCTCCACCGCGCGCACGCCGAAGCCAAGCGCGAAGACCGAAAGGCCCCCTGACATGCCGATGCCCGACGAGATCGTGGGCCTGCTTCGCTCGACGATCACCTTCAAATGGGACGACGGCCACGAGAGCCGCTACCGCGCGCGCGATCTGCGGCTCGCCTGCCATTGCGCCGCGTGCATCGAGGAGACCTCCGGCCGCGCGCTGCTCGAACCGTCGACGATCCCGCCCCAGGTCCAGGCCAAACAGATCGAGCTCATCGGCCAGTACGCGATCCTGATTCAATGGAGCGACGGCCACTCGACCGGCATCTACAACTTCCGCGAGCTGCGCGCGAACTGCCCCTGCGAGGCGTGCGCGACGGCGCGGGCGCCGGGCTCCGCCACCGGCCGCTAGGTATGCGGTGGCTCCGGCTCGCTGACGATCCGTTACCTGCCCACGCCGCGTTTGTCCTGTATTAGACAGACCGCCAAAGAGCGGCCGCGCGCACGCCCAGGGACAATATCGCAGCGCTCATGCTGAGTTACGAGTTGCCCGCTTCGGGTAACCCTTTGCTTGCCGAAAAACTCAGGCAGCGAGAGACTGCTGGTTAATACAAAGTTAGCCGGACGGGCGGGGTTGACGTGGTATGGGCTGCAGACCATACTTTAGGACGCGATGCCCACGGTGGTGGAGGGGGACTTCGAGTGGGACTCGGCCAAGGCTGAGTCGAATCTCGAGAAGCACGGGGTGTCCTTCCCTGAAGCCGCCACGGTATTTGCGGACCCAATGGCACTCTATCTGGACGATGGCACGGGAACGGGCAACACGGTGGTCATAGGGACTTCGCTTCGAGACCGTGTCCTGTACGTCGTTCACGTCGAGCGCGGTCAGCGCGATCGGATCATCAGTGCGCGAACCGCGACCGCGACGGAGCGCACTGTCTACGGAAGCGGAGGTTGGAAATGAGTACAGCAGCCAAGCGTCGCAACACCACGGAGTCGGAGCCCGTTCGCATACTGGGACGAGGCCTTCGCGCCCAAAGAGGGGTGCATCTCACGATCCGAGCTGTTCGTGAGGCGGTAGGGAAGACGCAGGTCGACGTCGCTGCGGAGTCGGCGATAGACCAGTCGGACGTCTCGCGGCTCGAGGGTCGAGAGGACTTCGAGGAGTGCCTCGTGTCCACCCTCCGCCGGTACGTCGCCGCCCTTGGTGGGCAACTTGAGTTGGTGGCGTCCTTCGGTGACAAAAAGATCATCCTGACTGGAAGCCAGACGGCCTCGGCTGGCGGGCCGGCTAACAAGGTGTTGCAGCGGACGGGCCGGCGGCCGGCCCGCCGCTGAACACCAATGCGTTAGCCGGAGAAGTCTGAAGTGATGTCTCTCGGGGAGATCAAGAACTTCGTCGAGGTGGGTGACATGATCGCCACCGGGGGGCAACCGTCTGAATCGCAGTTGAAGGACGTTGCTTCGGCAGGCTATCAGGTCGTCATCAACCTTGGGCTCTTGGACCCGAAGTACTGCTTGCCGGACGAAGCGGGACTGGTAGCCGGTCTCGGGATGGAATACCACCATATCCCTGTGGTCTTCACGGATCCGAAGCCCGGTGACTTCCGACGTTTTTCGGACGTCATGGCATCCCACGGCACCCATAAGATCTTCATTCACTGCGCACTGAACTGGCGTGTGTCGGCATTTGTAGCGCTCTATGGCGAAGTCCGCCTCGGGTGGCCACGGCCGACGGCGAATTCGCATATGAGGACCTTCTGGGAACCGAACGACGTGTGGACCAAGTTCGTCCAGGAGTGCCGGGCGATGGACTTCGGGGCCGGCTAACCCGCGCCCTGAGGCGGATCTAGGGGTGCGGTCGACCCAGCAACGAAAGAGCATTTGAATTGGCAGTGCAGACCGGACGACCTTGAATCTGACCGGCGGTCGGCTCGACGGGATTGTCCGTCCGAGCTATCTATTTTCTCTGACGTGAGAACCAGGCGGGTGTTTTGGAGGCGAGATACGGGACCTGCGACGGGTGGCGCGATGTCGCTCCTGGCGGCGTCGCTTTCGCTGTTCGTTGCGTGCGGCGGCGGGCAGTCGCCGGGTCGGGGTGACGCCACGGATGGCGGGAGGCTCGACGGCCCGTCAGACAGAGTGACGCAGCCGACGGCCGACGCTCCGCGCGACGCGCCCGTCGCGAGGGCCGATGCGGCAACTGGCTCCGACGTCCGGGTCGACACGCGCGTCGCGGCCGACGCCGCCGCAGACGCGCGACCCGACGTACACGCCGACACGCGCGTCGCAATCGACGCCGTGCGGTGACCCGGCCTGCACGCTCGCGAACACGCTGACGGCGTGCATGAGCGCGGACCGGTGCGGCCGCGCAGTCTGCGAGGCGGGGTTCGGCAACTGCGACGTCTCGAGCCTGGATTGCGACACGAGCTTCGCCGCCGGCGGGACCTGCCTGCCGCACTACCTGGGAACGACGGCGCTCGCCACGGGTTACACGTACACCTCCTGGACCACGATCGGCACGGACGGCTCCTTCTTCCTGGCCGGTCAGTTCCGAGGAACGGTGGACTTCGATCCGGCCGGCGCGCACGATCTTCGCTCCGCGGCCAGCGACGCGGACATCGCCATCTTCATCACCAAGCTCAACGCCGACGGGAGCTACGCCTGGACCCGGAGCTTCCCGGAGCCGGGCGCCGCCCTGGGGGCCCTGGCACCCGCCTCGGGCGGAGCCGTCGTGGCCGTGGGCGTCTTCTACGGCTCGATCGATCTCGATCCCGGCACCGGCGTCGACCTGCACCAGAGCGGCCCGTTGTTTGAATCGTATCAGGCCCTGGTCGTGAAACTGGCCGCCGATGGGTCGCTGGTGTGGGGGCGGACCTTCGAGGGCACGCAGCAGGATCGCACCTACAGCTCCGGGATCGGGTTGGCGGTCGACGCGACCGACGCCGTCTACATGTCGGCGATCTTCACCTCGGAGGTCGACTTCGACCCGGGTCCGGGAATGGCGCTGCGCACAGCTCCCTATGTGGGGAACGCGGCGGTCGTGAAGCTGACCTCCGCGGGTGACTTCTCGTGGGTTCAAACGATCGGCAGCCTCGACTGCCACACGGAGGTGTGGGGCCTGGCGGCCGGCACGGACGGGACCGTGTGGGGCGCCGGCTGGACCGGCACGGGCCCCGCCTGCGAGACCCTCGCAGGCGGCGGACCGGGGTCGGAGCCCCTCATCGTCGCTTACAGTGCAACAGGCGACGCACGCGGCGTCTGGGAGCTACCACCCGCGTCCACGCAATCGCCGGCCTATGCGTTCGCCGTTGCCGCAGGCCCGAACGGCTCCGTGTACGTCGGCGGGCAGGCGTCGGGGCTCATCGACCTCGATCCCGGCCTGGGCGTCGCCATGCGCTGGGCCGGCCCCTCACAGAGCGGCGGCTTCCTGGCAAAGCTCGCGCCCGACGCAAGCCTCCTGTGGGCGCAGGGCCTTCCTGGGCTTTCGGTGAGCTCGCTCGCCGCCACCGGCGACGGCGGCGTCCTGATTGGGGGCTACGGAGCCAACGCCGTGGTCGCAAAACTGGGTTCAGACGGAACCCCAGACTGGACGTTCGCCACCGGCGGTCCGAGCGGGTCGGCAGACTCGGTGGCCGCGCGGGGCGGCAGCTTCGCCGTGGCCGGGGCCAGCCAGGGAAGCGGAGACTTCGATCCGGGCGCAGGCACGCAGATCTTCGACGGCGATCTCAGCTTCCTTTCACGCTTCGACTTCTGACAGACGGCCCGCCCTTTGGAGACGGCGGGATCGGCTATCTGTTGTTCCGCGAAACGGATGGTATCCCCGGGTGTTGAAGGAGGAAGGCTGCAACGTGCTCGAGAAGGTTGACGACTCCGAGTATGGGAAGTTTGCCTGGGTCATTGATCCCGAGGGAAACAAGGTCGAGCTGTGGCAGCCGCCTCCAGGCCAATGCGCAGACCGTACTCACCGGCGCTCTGACCCGGACCGCCGGGTCCGAGCTACGGCGCGAGCAGCCCGGCGATGGTGCCGGTCAGGAACGTGGCCAGCGAGCCGGCGATGATCGAGCGGATTCCGAGCCGCGCCAGATCCTTGCGCCGCTCGGGGACCATGCCGCCGAGGCCGCCGAGGACGATCGCCAGCGACCCGAAGTTGGCGAAGCCGCAGAGCGCGAAGCTGGCGATGCGCAGGCTCTTGACCGAAAGCAGCGCCGGGTGGCTGGTCATCATCTGGTAGGCGATGAACTCGTTCAGCACCGTCTTCGTGCCGAGCAGCTGGCCGACGAACGGCGCCTCGCTCCAGGGGACGCCCATCACCCAGGCGAGCGGCGTCAGCGGCGCGCCGAGGAGGCGCCCCAACGACCAGCCGGGGTGGCCGACGAGACCGCCGAGCCAGCTGACCCCCTTGTCGCACATGCTGACCAGCGCGACGAAGGCGATCAGCATGCCGCCGACGTTGAGCGCCAGCTGCAGTCCCTCGCCGGCGCCGCGCGCGGCCGCGTCGACGATGTTGACGTCGAGCTGCGGGACCGAGACGCGCGCGGCGTCCGAGGTCTCGGGCGTCCCCGTCTCGGGGATCATGATCTTGGCGAACATGACGGCCGCCGGCGCGCTCATGAACGACGCCGTGATGAGGTAGCCGGCGTCGACGCCCATCGCCACGTAAGCCAAAAGCACGCTCCCCGAGATGGTCGCCATCCCCGCGCACATCACGGCGAAGAGCTCGCTCTCGGTCATGCGGGCGACGTAGGGGCGGACCAAGAGCGGCGCCTCGGTCATCCCCAGGAAGATGTCGCCCACCGTCGAGAGCGCCTCGGCGCCCGAGATGTGCATCGACCTCGAGAGCCCCCGCGCCAAGAGCGCCACGATCCGCTGCATGATCCCCAGGTGGTAACCGACGGCCATCAGGCTGGCGACGAAGATGATGATCGGCAGCACCTTCACCGCCAGCACGAAGCCCACCATCACCGGGTGGAAGCCGGCGCCGCCGGCGGGCATCGGCGTCTGCACGACGGTCGTCGCGGGCCAGTCGCCGAACACGAAGCGGATGCCGGCGTCGGCGAATCCCACGAAGGCGTCGGCCAGATCGTTGAGAAACGTGAACAGCCGGACGCCGGCGCGCGTGCGCAGCGCGAACAGCGCCATCGCGAACTGCAGCCCCAGCCCCCAGCCGAGGATCCGCCAGTTGACCGCGCGGCGCCGATCGTTCGACAGCGCGAAGGCGATCCCCAGCAGCACGAGGATACCGACCACGCCCATCAATCGATCTCCAGCGGCGGGCGTCGGAAGCGCCCGCGCAGGCGGTTGATGCCGCGGAGGAGCGCCGGCATCCGCACGAAGCGGCGCTCGAGCCGCCGCTTGCCCGGGAAGCTCAGCAAGGTGAGCCCGATGAGCACCGTGAGCAGCCCCTGCCCCGGCACGCCCGGGACTGCCATGATGAGGCCCAGCAGGACCAGCACGGCGCCGGCCAGGTTCTTCGCCACCAGGGCCAGCGCGCGAATGACGAGGTGACGCGCCCGGCCCGCTTCGGTCGGCCCCTCCCCCTGGAAGCGATCGGCGGGCCAGCCGACGACGATCGCGGTGGCCAGCGCCAGGCTGACCACCGCCGCGCCGACGGAGATCGTCAGGCCCCACCAGAGCCCCCCGCTCTTCAGCAGGTGCACCACCTCGGCGAACAGTCGCTCCGCGATCCCCATCAGTGTCGGCGTCGACTTTTCCACGTCGGAGCTGCGCTGGCCAGCGCCAGGTGACGGGGCTCCATTGACCTGCCCGCGGTGCACGGCGAAACTCTCGCCCATGATCGCCAGCAGGCAGGGTCGGGTCGGGGTTCTCGCACTGGTCGCGCTCTGCGCGGCGCCGCTGGCCGCGCGCGCTCAGGAGGCGCCGCCGCCTGCCCCGGCGACCGCGTACCCTCCCGGCTATGGTCCCCCGCCGCCCCCTCCGGCCTATCCGCCGCCCGGGTACGCGCCCGGCTATGCGCCGCCGCCGCCCGGATACGCCCCCGGTTATCCTCCGCCGCAACCGCCCGGGTTCATGCCGGCGCCGATGGAGCCCACCCACGACGGCGTCTACGTGCGGATGCATATCGGCGGCGGTTTCACGTCGATCTCGGGGCAGAACTCCTACGGCGAAACGGTCACGCTCTCCGGCCCCAGCGTCTCGCTGGGCGTGGCGGTGGGCGGCGGCATCGCGCCGAACCTGGCGCTGTTCGGAAACCTGTTCGTCAGCCTCATCTCGCAGCCCGACCTGATGGAAAACGGCGCCGATCTCGGCAACGGCCAGGGGAACTCCTCGGCCGGGTTGGTCGGCTTCGGGGCCGGCCTCGTCTATTACTTTCAGCCCATCAACCTCTACCTCTCGGGCGCCCTCAGCGCGGTCGAGATGCAGATCGACGACACCAATGGGGACATGGCCTATGAGTCGGACGTCGGGCTCGGATTCCAGGGGATGATTGGCAAGGAGTGGTGGGTCTCCCCGCACTGGGGCCTCGGCCTGGCGGGCGAGCTCATCGGCGCCTCGATGAAGGACAAGAACGATTCCAGCATCACCTGGACAGGCGGGGCTTTTAATCTCGTCTTTTCCGCCACCTGCTTCTAGCCGTACCCGTCGGGTCGCGGTAGCTCCAATCATTCTTTGCTAGGCTCGCGCATCATCGAGCTGGAGATCGTCGACAGCGTCACGGCGGTCGCCGCCACCGAGTGGGATCGGCTGGCGGGCGACGACGACCCGTTTTTGGAGCACGCTTTTCTCGCCGCGCTGGAGACGTCGGGCAGCGTCGGCGCGTCCGCCGGCTGTGTGCCGCGGATTGTGCTGGCGCGCGACGGCGCCCGCCTGGTCGGCGCAGTGCCGCTCTACCTCAAGACCAACAGCTACGGCGAGTTCATCTTCGACTGGGCCTGGGCCAACGCCGCCCACCGCTCGGGCGTCCGCTACTACCCGAAGCTGGTGGCGGCGATCCCCTTCACGCCGGCCACCGGACGGCGGCTGCCGCTCTGCGACGCGCCGGGCGTCGACCCGGCGGCGGTGACCGCGGCGTTGCTGCGCGGCGCGCGCGAGCTCGCCGACGACGAGCAGGCCTCGTCGATCCACTTTCTCTTTTGCACCGACGCCGAAAAAGAGCTGCTGGCGGCGGGCGGCTACTTCCCGCGCCTCAGCATGCAGTTTCACTGGCACAACCGTCCAGGGCGACCGTTCGAAAACTTCGAGGACTACCTGTCGACGTTCCGCGCGCAGAACCGCAAACAGGTGCGCAAGGAGCGCCGGGTGGCGGCCGAGCACGGCCTCACCTTCCGCACCGCGACGGGCGCCGAATTGGAGACGCGCGACTGGACGGCGCTGCGCGCGTTCTACGTCGAGAACGTCGACCGCCACGGCGGCCACGCCTACCTCTCGGCCGAGTTCTTCGAGATCGCGCGGGAAACGCTGGGGAACCGGCTGGTGGCGACGCTCGCCTATCAGGGGAAAAAGCCAGTCGCCGGCACGATCAACTTCGAGAAGGGGGCGCACCTCTACGGCCGCTACTGGGGCTGCCTGGCCGACTTCCAGATGCTCCACTTCGAGCTCTGCTACTACCAGCTGATCGAGCGCGCCATCGCCAAGGGGATGACCCGGTTCGAGGCGGGCGCCCAGGGGGAGCACAAGCTCAAACGCGGCCTCCTACCGTCGTTCACCCACAGCGCCCACTGGATCCGCCATCCCGGCCTCTCCGAGGCGATCGGTTCGTTCTTGGTGCGGGAGGCGGAGGGGGTGGCAGCCGAGGTGGTCGAATACGCCGCGCACTCCCCGTTCCGCGCCACCGACGAACGGGAACCGGAGACCTGAGGCGATGACTATTCTTCCGGCATGTCGACCGAGCCAGTTCTGATTGTCGGCGCGGGCCCGACCGGGCTGGTGCTGGCGCTGTTTCTCACCCGCCAGGGGGTGAGAGTGCGGATCATCGACAGCGCCCCCGAGCCGGGAACCACCTCGCGCGCGATGGCGGTAGGCGCCCGCACGCTGGAGCTGTACCGCCAGGTGCAGCTGGCGGACGAGGTCGTCGCGCGCGGCCTCAAGGTCGCGGCGGGCAACATCTGGGTCGGCGGCAGACCGGCCGCGCACCTCCCTTTCGGGCAGATGGGCGAGGGCCTCAGCCCCTACCCGTTCATGCTGATCTTCCCGCAAGACCAGCACGAGCGGTTGCTGATCGAGCGGCTCGCCTCCTTGGGGATCACCGTCGAGCGCGGGGTCACCCTGATCGGCCTCGACGCCCGCCCGGATCGCGTCGTCGCCCAGCTGACCCACGCCGACGGCCGCGGCGAGCGCTGCGAGGCAGCGTATCTGGCCGGTTGCGACGGCGCGCGCTCGGCCGTCCGGCACGCGCTCCAGGTCGACTTTGGCGGCGGGACCTACGACCATCTCTTCTATGTCGCGGACGTCGCCGCCGGCGGCCGCGCCGCCGACCGCCAGCTTCACGTCGCCGTCGACAGCGCCGACTTCGTGGCGATCTTTCCGCTCGCCCCCGGAGGGGACGTTCGCGAAGCGCACGCTCGCGAAGGGCACGTGCGGTTGATCGGCAGCGTGCTGCCCGCGGCAGCCGCGCGCGGCGGGACGCTCGGCTGGCAGGATGTGAGCGCGCACGCGCTCAGCCAGATGCCGCTCGACGTGAAGGAGGTCTGCTGGTTCTCGACCTACCACGTCCACCACCGCGTCGCGGACCGCTTTCGCCAGGGACGCGTCTTCCTGCTGGGCGACGCCGCGCACGTCCACAGCCCCGTCGGTGGCCAGGGGATGAACACCGGGATCGGCGACGCCGTCAACCTGGCCTGGAAGCTGGCCGGTGTGCTGCACGACGCCGCGCCCCCCGCCCTGCTCGACAGCTATGAACCGGAGCGGATCGCCTTCGCCCGCCGCCTGGTCGCCACCACCGATCGCCTGTTCCAGCTGATCACGCGCGACGGCGCGCTGGCGGCGGCGGTCCGCACCCGGGTCGTTCCCCGCCTGCTCGGCGCGCTGGTCCCGCGAAAGGCGGTGCGGCGCTTCATGTTCCGCGCCGTCTCGCAGATCGAGATCAACTACCGCGACGGCGCGCTGGCCAGCGGCCGCGCCGGAAAGATCCGGGCCGGCGATCGGATGCCGTTCGTGCCTGCTGCGGCGGGCCCTCCCGACAACCTGCAGCCGCTCCCCTCACCCGGCTGGCAGGTCCAGGTCCACGGCGAGCTCGACGGGACGCTGCGGGCCGCCGCCGAAGCGGAGGAGATCGCTCTGCGCCTCTATCCGTGGACGCCGGCCGCCGAGGCCGCGGGGCTGGCGCGCAACGCCGCCTACCTGATGAGGCCCGACGGGTATGTCGGCTGGTGCGATCGACACCCCAGCGCACCGGGCTTGACCGGGTATCTACGGACCCACGGTTTGCGGCCCGCGAAGCTCGCGGTCCGCGCTGGAATTTGATCCGACCGGCAACACCGCTGCTATCGGGCGCATAATGAGGTGACTTGGTTAGGCGCCATCAACATCCGAGGTTGAATGACTCAACCGTCGCCGAGGAACGGATCCTACGCGTACACCGCAAGACGAAGAACGTCGGCGGTCTGACTGCGGTATTCGGATATCCAAGCGACGATCCTGTCTCCGAGACCAAGGAAGCTCCGCCATCACGCGGACGGCGTCCGCGGTGAAGGTCCGCCCTGACAACGCCGTCGCGCAGCACGCCCTCAGCTGGCGCCGGCGGAAGCAGCCGCACATTCACGGCGCATGATCGAAGTCTTCTACTTTTTCCTCTTCCAGGTGGTGGCGATCGGGATGGCGTTCATGCCGGCGCACCTGCGGGCGCTGGGGTTTTCGGGGGCGCAGATCTCGACGGCGCTGACGATCTCGCCGCTCTTGTCGCTGGCCGTCCCGCTCGGGTGGGCTTGGCTGGCCGACCGGACCCAACGGCACGATCGCGTGCTGCGCTTCATCGCCTTCGGCGCCTTCGTGGGATTCACCCCGCTTGCCTGGGCGCACGGGCGGGCGGCGCAGAGCTTCCTGTTGGTCCTCCTCGGCTACCTCGGCTACGCGATCTTCTACGTCGGGATGGGCGGCCTCGCCGACGCGCTGGCGGTCGCGCGGGTGCGGGCGGGGGCCGTCTACGGCCGGTTGCGCCTCTGGGGCTCGGTCGGCTACGTCTTCGCCGCCGTCACCGTCGGAGCGCTGCTCGGGCCTTACATGCTGCGGTTGCGCGGGCCGCTCGTCCCCTGCGCGATGTGGGCGGCGCTGGCCGGGTCCTTCGTCGCGTCGCTCGGCCTCGGCGGAACCGGCGAGGCGTCGGTCCGCCCGCGCGCCGCCGACATTCGCACCCTGCTCGGCGATCCGGGGCTGCGCCTGTTGCTGCTGGCGGGCGCGCTGCACTGGGCCTGCATGTCGCCCTACAACGTCTTCTTCGGTGTCTTCTTGCGCGATCTCGGGCTCGAGCCGCTCTGGTGGGGCGTCGCCTACGCCGTCGGGGTCACCGCCGAGATGCTGGTGCTGCTGTATTTCCACCGGATGCACGCGCGGTTCAGCCTCGATGCGCTGCTGGGCGCCGCCTTCGTCGCCAGCGCGCTGCGCTGGGTGGGGAACGCCGTCTTGCGCGCGCCGGCCGCGCTCATCGCCCTGCAGGCGCTGCACGGGATGACCTTCGGGATGTTCTGGAGCGCCGGGATCGCCATGGTGGCCGCCACCGTCCCGCCCAAGCTGCGCGCCACCGGGCAGGCGCTGCTGGTCATGTCGATCAACGTGGGCGGCGCGTTCGGCAACCTGACCGTGGGGCGCGTCTACGACCGCGCCGGTCCCGGCACGCTGTTCGCGATCGCGGCCGTGGGCGAGCTTTTGCCCCTGGCGGTGGTGCTCTACGCACGGCGCCGGGGCCTCGCCCACTTCGCCCGATCGGCGGCCACCTAAGACGGCGTGTCGAAGGCGAAGGTGACCTTGTCGTCGGCCACGTCGACGCGGACGGCGCCGCCGCTGGCCAGCTTGCCGAACAGCATCTCGTCGGTGAGCGGGCGCTTGATCTCGTCCTGGATGACGCGGCCGAGCGGACGCGCGCCGTTCATCGGGTCGTAGCCCTTCTTGGCCAGATAGCCGCGCGCGGCCTCCGAGAGCTCGATCTTCACCTTGCGCTCGGCGAGCTGCACCCCGAGCTCGGCGATGAACTTGTCGACGATCCGCCCCATGATCGCCGGATCGAGCGGCGCGAAGTCGACCTTGGCGTCGAGCCGGTTGCGGAACTCGGGCGAGAACATCCGCTTGAACGCCTCGTCGGTGTCGCCGAACCGCTCGTCGCCCGCGGCGCCGAACCCCGGCATCCGCCGCGACAGCTCCCGCGCGCCGACGTTGCTGGTCATGATCAGCACGACGTGCCGGAAGTCGGACTTGCGGCCATTGTTGTCGGTGAGCGCCCCGTGGTCCATCACCTGCAGCAGCAGGTTGAACAGATCCGGGTGCGCCTTTTCGATCTCATCGAGCAGCAGCACCGCGTGCGGGTTCTGGTGGATGGCGTCCGTCAGGAGCCCCCCCTGGTCGAACCCCACGTAGCCGGGAGGCGCGCCGATGAGGCGCGACACCGTGTGCCGCTCCATGTACTCCGACATGTCGAAGCGCAGGAACTGCACCCCCAGCGTCTCGGCCAGCTGCTTGGCCAGCTCGGTCTTTCCGACGCCCGTCGGCCCGGCGAAGACAAACGCCCCGATCGGCCGCTGCGGCAGCCCGAGCCCCGCGCGGTTCATCTTGATCGCCTGGGCCACGCGCTCGACCGCCTGATCCTGGCCGTAGATCTTGCCCTTGAGCTCCTTTTCGAGATTCGCCAGCCGCTCGCGATCGTCGGCCTCCACGCTGCGCGGCGGGATGCGGGCCATGGTCGCCAGCACCACCTCGATGTCCTTGCTGCGCACGCGCCGCTTGACGCCCTTGATTTTCCCCTTCTTGAGCTTGGCCGCCGCGCCCGCCTCGTCGATGAGATCGATCGCCTTGTCGGGCAGCCGCCGGTCGTTCAGGTAGCGCGACGACAGCTCGGCCGCCGCGCGCAGCGACTTGTCGGTGTAGGAGACGCCGTGGAACTCCTCGTACCGCTCGCGCAGCCCAGTGAGGACCTTGATCGTCTCGTCGATCGACGGCTCCTCGACCTCGATGGCCTGAAACCGCCGCGCCAGCGCCCGATCCTTCTCGATGTAGCTGCGGTACTCCTTGTGGGTCGTGGTCCCGATGCAGCGGAGCTTGCCGTTGGCCAGCGCCGGCTTGATCAGGTTCGAGGCGTCCATCGCCCCGCCCGACGCCGCGCCGGCGCCCACGATGGTGTGCAGCTCGTCGATGAAGACGATGGCGTTCTCCTTCTCGCCGAGCGCCTTGATGACCGCCTTGAACCGCTCCTCGAAGTCGCCGCGGTAGCGGGTCCCCGCCACCATCGCCCCCATGTCGAGCGCATAGATGACCGCGCCCTTCAGCGCCGGCGGTGCCTCGCCGAGCTCGATCTTGCGCGCCAGACCCTCGACGATGGCGGTCTTGCCGACGCCGGCGTCGCCCACGAAGAGCGGGTTGTTCTTGCGCCGCCGGGCCAGCACGTGCAGCGCCCGCTCGATCTGCGCCTGCCGCCCAATCAGCGGATCGATCTCGCCGGCGCGGGCGCGCTCGTTCAAGTTGACCGCGAACTGCGCCAGCGGATCGGCCGGCGTCTCCTCCTCGTCCTCGTCGTGCCCTTCGCCCCCCTCGCCCGGCACGCCGGTCTTGGCCGGCAGGAGCTTGGAGATCCCGTGCGAGATGTAGCTGACCACGTCGAGGCGGCTGATGCCCTCTTCCTTCAAGAAGGCGACCGCGTTCGACTCCGGCTCGCCGAAGAAGGCGACCAGCACGTTGGCGCCGTTGGCCTGCGATTTCCCGGCGCCGAGCACGTGGTTGACGGCGCGCTGGACCACCCGGGCGAACGCCAGCGTCGGCTGGGCGCGCTCGCGCTCCTCCTCGGGCAGAGGCTTGACCTCCTCGTCGAGGAACTTCTCCAGCTTGTCGATGAGCCGCGAGATCGACCCGCCGCAGTGCTTGATGACGTCGCTGGTC
>DATAVR010000119.1:0-3824 GCA_036267635.1 Polyangia bacterium
AAACACGACGAGCGCACGATTGCGCTGGTGGTCCCGCTTC
Source organism: Polyangia bacterium (assembly GCA_036267635.1). Taxonomy (GTDB): domain Bacteria; phylum Myxococcota_A; class Polyangia; order Fen-1088; family Fen-1088; genus JADGRB01. Next base: position 41 of record DATAVR010000119.1, read on the forward strand.
ACCGCGAACTCAAGCGCGGCACGCTCGCTGGAATCCTGCGCGACGCTGGGATCGACCGCGACGATCTCCGGCGACTTCTCTGAATGGCGCAGCGCCGGGGGCCTCAGAGATCAGATCCCGTCTGCGCGATAGCCATCCCTTCCGCGCAATCCGGGTTCTCCGACGTGACATCACCGAGACGGGCACCAGACCGTAAGCGGGGCCGTCCGGCGCGGAGCGGACGAGTGCTTTTCGCGGCGGGCGGGTGCGGCCTGGCGACTTCGGGTGTGGTCGAATGGCCTGCCCGTTGGCTTGGGCGCTCGGTCGCGAAGATCATCGCCGGGCGGATCCGGGGGGAGCGGCGAGCGTTTTGCACGGTGCTCGCGCCGGGGTGCGCGGGTGGGGGTGGTGTTAGGTCGGGTCCTCGACGAGGTGCTCCTGCGCCCAGAGCGTGATCTGCTCGAGCGCCGGGAGCAGCGCCTTGCCACGATCGGTCAAGGCGTAGGAGACGGCGAGGGGCGGCCCCTCGTCGACGGTCCGGGTGATGAGGCCCGCGGCGGCGAGGTCAGAGAGGCGGTCTGACAGGACCGAGTCGGAGATCCCGTCGATCGCGCGCGCGAGCTCACGGAAGCCGGCGGGGCCGTTGCGCAGGGTGCCGAGGAGCACGCCGTTCCAGCGCTTGCCCAGGAACTCAAAGGCGCGGCCCAGCGCGGCGGTGCCGCGGTCGCAGGCTGCGCCGGTGTGCTCTTGGCTCAGTTTGCGTGTCGTGGCCATGAGGGTCATGCTAGCTTGTCAGTCGTCACTAGGCTTTAGCTAGTGACTCTGTATTACGCTGTGACTACTGAGCTACAAGCATGAAAGAGATCCCCATGGCCGACACCACCACCCCCCGCCCGTCCGTCGTCGTCCTCGGCGGCGGCTACGGCGGCATCAACACCGCCAAGGCGCTCGACGACGTCGCTGACGTCACGCTCGTCGACCCCACCGAGGCGTTCGTCCACAACATCGCCGCCTGGCGCGCCCTCGTCGACCCGGCGTGGCTGGAGCGGATCTTCCTTCCCTACGAGCACCTGCTCGCCCACGGGCGCTTCCTCCGCGATCGCGCCGTCGCGATCGACGGGCGCCGCATCACGCTGGCCTCGGGTGACCTCCTCACACCCGACTACCTCGTGCTCGCCACCGGGTCGGCCTATCCCTTCCCGGCCAAGACCGAGGAGCCCGACATCGCCTCCGCCCAAGCCCGGCACCGCGCCGCCCACCGGGCACTGCTCGCCGCCGACCGCGCTCTGATCGTCGGCGCCGGCCCGTCCGGCCTCGAGCTCGCCGGCGAGATCAAGGCGTTCTTCCCCGACAAGCACGTCACGATCGCCGACATCTCCGACGACATCCTCGTCGGTCCCTACGACCAGGCCCTCCGCGACGAGCTGCGCCGCCAACTCGACGCGCTCGGGATCGAGCTGCGGCTCGGGACTGCGATCACGGAGCTGCCCAGCGCTCCGCCCGCGACGCTCGCCCCGATCGCCATCGCCACCGCGGACGGCGGCGAGCTCGTCGCCGACATCTGGTTTCGCGCCTTCGGCGTGCGCGCCCACAGCGAATATCTCGAAGGCGGGCCGCTGGCGGACCGCCGCGACGAGCGCGGCTACGTCCGCGTCGACGAGCATCTGCGCATCGTCGGCGAGACCCAGACCTTCGCCCTCGGCGACCTCTCCGACGCCGACCGCGACGCGGCGGGCATCGCCAACGCCCAGGCCGCCGTGGTGGCGGCCAACGTCCGCGCGCTCATCACCGGCACGGGGCAGCTCACCAGCTACCAGACGTTCCCCCCCATGATCGCGATCCCGCTCGGGCCCGACGGCGGAGCCGGCTTCCTTGGCGACGGCATGGCCGACGCCGCTACGATTGCCGACCTCAAGGGCCGCCACATGGGCATGGATCGCATCACGGCACTCTTCGACGCCGCCCCGTCGTTGGCCGCCTGAGACACGCGCCCTCTTAGGAGGGGGGCTCAGTTTTCGAGTTATCGCGGTCGCGCGCCGTTCAGGAAGACTGCGGCTGCGGCTGCGCTTGCTTCTTCGGCGCCGAGTTGGTGGCGCTGGGTGAGCTTGATGGCGGCCATGAGCGCGCCGGCGAAGAGCTCCAGTAGTACCTGGGCCGTGAGGTCTTGGCGGATGAGGCCGCTGGCGATTCCGCGTTCGAACACCGCTCGCATCGGCCCGCCGACGAGTCGCTCTGCTTCGACTTCGTCGGGCGTGCACTGCTCGCTGGCGAGGACGGCGTAGCGGTCGCCGACCGCCACGATGGCGCGCGCGAGTCGCTCGACTGCCTCTTCGACCGTGGCCCGCTCCAGCCCGGCGTCGTCCAGGCGGCTGGCGAGCTCGGTGAGCGCGTGCGCACCCAGGGCCTTCAGCAGCGCTTCGCGGTTCGGGTAGTAGCGATACAGCGTGGCGCGGCTGACGCCGGCGGCCGCGGCGACGTCAGCCAGGTTCGCAGCGTTCCCGTGTTCTGAGAACACGTGCGCGGCGGCGTCGAGGATCGCGGCTGCGGTGCGGTCGAATCGGGGGGCGGTCTTCAGGTCGGATGTGGCGGGCATTGCTGACTCCAGTTTAGACGCTTCTTTTCAGGATGCGACATCTTTGTCTTGACATCCCTGATCCGGCATGATACATGTATGTCTCAGTAAGCAGCAAACACGTTTCGTGCTCTCTGGTCGCCCTCACGCGCTCGAGAGGACGGGAATGACCAAGGAGTCTTCATGCCCGCCCAGACGATGACATCGGATCGCGCCGCGCCCGTCGTGGGGAGCGACGGTTCCCAGTTCGAGCGGCGGTGGTGGATCCTGGCGGTGATCGGCGTGTCGCAGCTGATGGTCGTGCTCGACACCACGATCGTGAACGTCGCACTGCCCTCGGCGCAGCGCGCGCTTCATTTCTCAAACGACGACCGCCAGTGGATCGTGACCGCGTACGCGCTGGCGTTCGGGTCGCTGCTGCTCTTGGGCGGCCGGATGGGCGACCTGTTCGGGCGCAAGTGGACGTTGATCGGCGGCCTGGTCGGGTTCTCGATCGCCTCCGCGGTCGGTGGCGCCGCCGGCTCGTTTGCGATGCTGGTCGGTGCTCGCGCCGCGCAGGGCGCGTTCGCCGCGATCCTCGCCCCGTCGGCACTGGGGCTGCTGAGCACCACGTTTGAAAACATCGACGAGCGTCGTAAGGCGTTTGGCGTGTACGGCGCGATCGCCGGGGCGGGCGGCGCGATCGGCCTTCTCATCGGCGGCGTGCTGACGCAGGCGTTCTCGTGGCGGCTGACCCTGTTCGTGAACCTCGCGATCGCGCTCCCGGTGGCGCTCGCGGCACTGCGGCTGCTTGTCAACGAACGCCGCGACGAGCGCCCGGCGCTGGATCTGCCCGGCACCGCGACAGTATCGCTGGGCCTCTTCGCGCTCGTGTATGGCTTCTCCAACGCCGAAACGCACTCCTGGTCTGACCCGACCACGATCATCGCGCTGATCGCTTCGGCCGTGCTGCTCGGCATGTTCGTGGCGCTCGAGTCGCGCGCTCGCCATCCGCTGCTGCCGCTGCGGATCCTCAGCGACCGCGCGCGCGGTGGCTCGTATCTCGCGGTCGGGCTGATCGGCGCGGGGATGTTTGGCGCGTTCTTGTTCCTCACCTACTTCTTGCAGAACACCAAGGGGTACACGCCGATCCAGACCGGGCTGGCGTTCCTGCCGCTGCCCGCCGCGATCGTCGCGACCTCGATGATCGTCCAAAACGTGCTCCTCAAACGCGTCGGGCCACGACCGCTGATG
>DATAVR010000120.1:0-72657 GCA_036267635.1 Polyangia bacterium
CCCCCCCCCCCCCCCCCCCCCCCCCCCCCCCACGCCCCCAAGTGACACCGAGCGCAGCGATTAGCTGCGTTCGAGGTAGGCGGTGGTGAAGTAGTCGTCCTTGGTGTTGGGCGAGAAGGCGACCTTCTTGGTCTCGAACACCGACTTGCGCCCATTCTGCTTGTTGATCATTTCCATGTGCATGGCCCGGTAGCGCTTGTTCTTGGGATCGAGCAGCTTGATGTCCTGGGCGACCAGCTCCTTGAGCAGCTTGCCGTCCCTGTCGTAGTAGAGCCCACGCACGACGGCCATCTTCGCCTTGCTCACCCAGTAGGTCTTCTTCGAGTACCCCTCGGCCTCGGCGATCTCCTTGGTCTTCGGCGCGAGGTCGATGACGTAGCAGGGCTCGCCCCCCTGCGCCTCCTCCTTCACCAGCGTGTAGTTGAAGTCGTCGAGCGACGGGATGTTGAGATCGCCGTAGGAGAACTCGCTCCCCATGAAGCTCTGGGCGCGCTGCGTGCTGACCACCCGGCGCGTCTTGCGCAGCGCCGGCAAATAGATCCAGACGTCGTCCGGCTTCGCTTCGTAGTCGTAAACCAAGATCCCCGTCCCCTGGACGTCGGCCGGCGAGAGGAAGTGGTAGATGCGCTTCTCCGTCTTGCCGCCGTCGTAGAGCTTGGTGGCCATCGAGATCTCGCGCTCGCGCGCCTGGCCGTTCTCGCCGATGACCGTCATCTTGATGACCGCCTCCGAGCCGTCGAGCTTCCGGGTGGTGGTCACCTTGTCCATGATCTCCCGGGCCGTGGGTGCGTTCTCTGCCCGCGCGGGTCCGCAGAGCAGCAGGGCGAGCATCGCGAAGAACAGTCGGCGCGTTTGCATGGTGGCGTCCTCGTGGTCAGAAGGTGTAGCGCAGCTCGGCGTAGCCGGAGGAGAGCTCGGCGTCGATGATGCCGAACAGGGTGTCGGTCGGTCCGTGAAAAACCTGGGCGCCCACGTAGGCGGTCATCGCGTCGGAGAGGCGGTAGCCGATCCGCGGCGTCACCAGCCACTCGTGCGTCGTGAAGTTGAGGAGACAGAGCGACGACACCGACAGCGTCTCGTGCAGCGCCAGCCACTCGAGGCGCAGCGTCGCCAGGTGCTGCAGCTGCGCCGTCTGCGAGAACAGGATCTGGTTCATCTTGGCCAGCACGGAGTTGACGTCGTTGGTGACGGCTGCGGCGGAGTTCGCCATCGACAGCGTCGGCAGCACCGACGTATCGAGCGTCCCCGCCGGCCCGCTCTGCTTCTGCCAGTCGAACACGTAGCGCCCCATGTACTGCAGGATGACGCTGAGCGATCCGAAGGTGTGGTCGGCGCCGAGGACGTACTGCAGGTCCGGGTAGGCGATGTGGTGGTCGACGGGACCTGCCCAGTCGTATGGCCGCCGGTAGGCCGCCTCGCCGCGCAGGGTGCCGAACTCGCCGAGCGTGGTCGAGAAGTCGACCCCCAACACCTGCTGCTCGTAGGCGGTGCGAGAGATCAGGATCGACGGCGGCGCCGTCGGGTTCGGGTTGCCGTTCACGTCGGCCGTCAAGCTCAGGCCGGTCATCGTCAAGCCGGGCAAGAGCGCCAGACCGTGGACGTAGGAGATCGACATGTCGAAGGCGGGAAGCTCGAGGTGCAGCCGCGCCCCCTCCGTTCCATTTTTCAGATTCGCCGGCGGCAGCACCGGGAAGGCCGGCGCGCCGTAGCTGACGTACTGGGGCAGCGCCACCGCCGGCAGCTCCGTCGGCAGGTAGATCGGCATCCAGACCCCCTCCAGCCGGAAGGGGGCGAAGCGCAAGAAGGCGCGCGCGCCGGCGTTGCCGAGGCGGATGTCGTCCTCGAGCGGCGAGCGGATCCGGAAGTCGACCGGGGTCAGGTTGTTGGTCGGGTTGAGCGCGTCGGCCCGCCCCCAGACGATGATCTGCTGGCCGAGGCGCAGGTCGAACGGCCCGAGGTAGGCATTGACGTAGGCCTCGCGCAGCTCGACGACGGTCCCCTGCGTCTGGTCCCCCTGCAGGCCATAGCGCACACGCGCCTCGGCGAAGCCGTCGCCGTACGGCTCCTTCCGCGTCCGCAGCGTCAGATCCATCTCGCCGTAACCCGACTTCAGCTCGGCCGCGTCGGCGCCCGAGACCTTGCCGGCGAACATGTCGCCGCGCACGTATCCATTAAGCGTGAAGGGCCCGGCGGCGGCCGGCGCCGGCTCGGCCGGTGCGCTCGGCGCCGCCACCGCGGCGTTGCTTTGTTCGAAGAGACCGGGCCCCGCTTCGCCAGGCGGCGCCACGACGGACGGTTCGCCGGGCTGTGACGCCGCCGCGTCGGGCGCCGCCTGCGCCGCCGCCGGTGACGCCGCCGAAGCGGGGGCGACACCGCCGTCGCTGTCGGCGCGCGCCACGCGTGCCCCTGCGCAGCAGATCAGCAACGCTAGGGTGACGGCGCGTCTCATCGGACGGCTAACCCGCCGAACCGGTCCACTCGCCCGTCGCCATCACCATCGAGTAGCCGGCCGCCGCGCTGCCGAGGACGATCTTTTCGCCGCGCTTCAAGCTCCTCTCCTCCAGGAGCTGCCGGTAGGTCACCCCGATGCTCGCGCTCGCCGTGTTGCCGTAGCGCGCGTGGGTGTAGACGCCCTTGGCCTGATCGACACCGATGTCGTCGAAGATCTTGCGCACCATGATCTCGCTCGGTTGGTGAAAGACGTAGTGGGCGATGTCGTCCGGGCGGAGCCCCAACGCGCCCAGGCGTTCGGCGACCCAGGGGGGAATGTACTTGCCGAGCCTCATCAGCTCAACCGAGGACGACACCAGCGTGCCGCCGATCGGCACCTGACAGAGGTGCCAGTGATCGGGCGCGGTGAAGGTGTTGATCGCCAAGAGGCGGATTCCGCCTGCCGGAAATGGCGCTCGCCTGACCAACATGCAGGCGGCCGCGTTGCCGATCGTCAGCCCGGCCGTCTTCATCTGCAGGTCGCGAACGGTCTGGATGTCGTAGCTGAGGAACGGGCCGGAGAGCTCGGCGGTGCAGACCAGCGCGGTTCGATAATTCGGATGCAGCGTCAGGTACGCGGCAGCCGTCTGAATCGCCTCCAGGTGGCCGACGCAGGCAGCGGTCACGTCGAAGGCGTGCGTCTTCTTGAGGCCGAGCTTGGCGGCGACCTCCATGGCCGTCGCCGGCTCGAAGTACTGGCGGGCGATCCCGCCGCAGATCACCAGGTCGACCTCGTCGAGCGAGACGTCGTTGGCCGCCAGGCAGTCCTTCGCCGCGCTGACAGCGTAGTCGGCCACGATCCCCTGGCGCTCGTCGGGCTCGAGGTATCGGACCTGCGTCTTGCACAGCCCGAACACGTGCTCGATCGCCGAGGCGATCGGAACGAACTCCGCCTCGGTCCCCCTGAAGCGCGCGCGCACGCGCCGGATGATTTCGGCGTTGTCGATCCGTGTTGCGGGCAGTGCGACACCCGGTTTCGACAGATGCAATTCGGGCAAGCTCAAGAACAGCTTCCGGGGACCTGGGGGAGAAAATTCACCGTACCACACGCGTTCGTCGCTTCCAGACCAAACAGCGATCCTTGTGAACGCCGCGCCATAAACTTCGAGATCTCTCTTTTGTGTGAGCCGATTTCTCCGTCGACGAAGTCGACCTGCAGCCTCGATTTACCAACCTCCACAAAACAAAAAAGAGGGGCGTCCGTCTTTTGCGTGAGCCGATCCCGGAAAGCGCCGAATCGAGTTGCCGCCCGTGCCGATCGTGTCGACGCCGGACCCGCTTTACGTTCTAATCCGCGGCATGAAACCGACCATCCTCCGTCGCGGTCTTGCGATGCTTCTCCCCCTGGCGCTGGCGGCCACCCTGCCGGTCTCCTGCGGATCCAAGAGCGGGACCGGTTCCGGTGCGGTGGGAAACGTCGTCATCCACGACGAGAACAACTACTCGTCGACGAGCACGCTGACGATCCCGACCATTCAGACCGCGCAAAAAACGGATCTGACGTTCACCTGGGACGGGATCGTGAAAAATCTTCTCTGTCACACGTCCGGGTCGATCGACAACGTCGCGTTCCTGAAGATCGGCAACATGACCCAGGCCGACGTGGAGAAGAAGCTGGCCGTCGGCGCGCTCAACCCCAACCAGGTCGCGGTCTACGCCGAGTATCACACCGCGACCGCCGGCGACGGCGGGACCCGGGCCACGTCGGCGATTCTCTCCAAGTTCGACTACTACGACACGTTCAACCCGCTCACTGACTATGTCGAGTCGACCACCGTCCAGTACATGATGCTGTTCACGACGGGAACGGTCCTCAGCGTCGGCGCGCAGTCGATGGTCTTCATCCAGCCGTCGTCGGCGTCGTCGAACACGATGGTGAGCGCCCCCGACGCCTGTGCCGGCAGCTTCCTCGACTTCGTCCCCACCTTGAGCCCGATGGCGGTCTCGATCCCGGTCGCCGGGCCATGGAAGATCGATTGGAGCCAGATCACCAAGGACAACTTCGGCAACCCGCTCGATTTTTCGCAGACCAAGCTCGACAAGGTCGAGGTTGGGTTCTTCCAGGGGAAGCAACCGTCCGACGTCCAGGCCGACTTCCTGAACGTCGAGCAGGACGCCACCTCGCTCTACACCTTCGGCGTGCCGGCAGGACAGAAGTACGTCGACCTGGGGGCCGGCGAGGCCGACGGCGGGGCCTTCCCGGGATTCGCCTCGACCGACGGTACCTGGGCCGCCGCTGTTCTTTGCGGCACCTGTTCGATCCCCGCCCCGATCGTCTTCACCATCCTCGAGCCCCAGTAACCCGCGCGCGACAACACGGGCGCCTGGCGGTCCTCACAATTTGAAATCTCTCCCCGTCCTCACCGCGCTGATCGGAGCGTCGACGATCGCCGGACCGGCGCTCGCCGACGGCGGCTATTACACCGGCGCCGTCGGTCCGCGCGCAGCGGGCCGCGGCGGCGCGTTCGTCGCCCGCGCCGACGACCTCACCGCCGTCAGCATCAACCCGGCGGGCCTCGCGGAGATCGACGGGACCACCATCCAGGTCGGCAACCAGCTCGCCTACTACGGCTACGACTACACGCGGGCGCCGACGCTCGACTGGGGCCACGCGATGAACGGCGTCGCCCCGCTGGTGACGTTCGACCGGGTCAGCAACGGCACCCCCTGGCAGGCGATCCTCCCGTTCATCGGCGCGGCGTCCCGGTTCGGTCTGCGCGACTGGGCCTTCGCCGCGGCCGTCTTCGCGCCCCCCGGCATCAGCCGCGAGCAGTTCCCCGAGAGCGGCGGCCAGCGCCTCATGATGGTCGACCGCGAGGCGCTCATCGTGAACGCCGACGTGAGCGCCGCCTGGCGCTTTCGCGATCTGTTCGGCGTCGGGTTGACGCTGGAGTGGATCACGGTCCCGCGGCTCGACTACTCGCTGGTCATCAACGCCAATCCCCTCGCGGCCACCGCCAACCCCGTCTCGGGCGAGTACGACATCCTCGCGCAGACCACGGGCTCGGACTGGCTCACCTTCAACGCGATCGTCGGCGGCTGGTACCGCCCGCGGCCCTGGCTCGAGCTCGGCGTGGCCGGGCAGGTCATCCCCGCGAACATCGTCACCAACAGCAACCTGGCGTTGGCTCCGCAAAAGCCGCTCAATCCGCAAGACACGATGCGGGTCACCTCGGTCACGACCGGGAGAAATGGGGGCTCGGGGAGCGACGTCAAGATCACCCTGCCGCTGCCCCTGATGGCGAGGGCCGGCGGCCGCTACCGCCACCTCCGCGGCGCGCGCGAGGTCTTCGATGTCGAGGTGGACGTCGAATACGAGTCCTGGTCGCGCACCAAGGCGTTCTCGCTGGACACGAACGGGCTGGTCGCCACCCCGATGGGAAATCTCGCCAGCGCGCCGGTGCCGCTCGACCAGATCCAGATCGCCAAGCACTGGAACGACGTCTTCAGCGTCAAGCTGGGCGGCGACTTCAATCTGGTCCCCGATCGGTGGACCCTGCGGGCGGGCACCTACTACGAGACGGCGGTCGCCCCCGCGGCCTACGCCAACGTCGACTTCCCGGGCGGCCAGGTCTTCGGCGCGGCTTTCGGCGGGTCACTGTTTCTCCGCCGCCTGGAGATCGCCCTCACCTACCAGCTCCGGTATCAACCGAGCTTTTCCGTCTCGGAGGCGGACGGACGGGTCTACCAGCAGGTCCCGGGCAACTCCTGCAAAGCCCCTTACACCGACCCTTACACCTGCAACCCGAACTATCTGGGGCAGCCCGCCCCCACCGTCAACGCCGGGACCTATTCGTCCACCTCGCACCTCGTTTCGCTGGCCCTCATCTACAGGTATGGCAAGTGAAAGAGCGTCAAGGAGAAGCCATGGCACGCCGTTCCCCCAGAGCCCTCGCCACCGCCGCCGGTCTGGCGGCGCTCCTGCTCGCGTCCGCGTTGGTGGCGGGCGGTCCGCCCCCTTCGCTCGACGCGCCGGGGCTGGCGCAGGGTCCCTACTCGTCGATGCACATGTTGCTGCAGAAGACGGTCCTCAAGATCGACGTCGCCACCGTCGACGTGCGCGTCGACAAGCCGACCCAGTCGCGCTTCGCCGAGCTGGCGCGGGGACAGCAGTACTCCTACCCGCTCGACGCCCAGCTCGCCTCGGCGGCCATCGCCGCGCCGCGCGCCGTGGTGCAGATGCAGTTCGTGCGCGACGTCCCGCTCAGCCGCTGGATCGGCGTGGTGCGCGACAACCTGGAGCTGGCGCGCGAGGCGGGCCTCATCCCCCGGGAGATCGAGCAGAAGGTGAGCAACGCGATCCCGCGGTGGTTCGCGCCCCTGGCCGAGCGCGGGTACCTGAAGAACGATCGCCTGATCTACGCGATCACGCCCGACACGCTGCGCACGGTGGTCGTCTCGGCGGGCGGGCAGGTCCTGCTCGATCTGAGCGACAACGAAGCGGGCGCGCGCCGGGTGGTCATGGCCAGCTACTTCGCGCCGAAGAGCGACACGCGCGAGCTCCTGATCCGATCGCTTTTGGAAAGGCGCTGACCGTGCTGCGCCGCTACGTGACCGCCATCGTCGGTCGTCCGAAGCTGGTGATAGCGCTCGTCGCGCTGGTGACGCTGACGCTCGGCTTCTTCATGACCCGCCTCCATGTCCTCTTGGACGTCGACGCGCAGATCCCCCCCGGTGACCCGCTGGTGATCGTCGGTCAGCGGATCGAGAAGCTGTTCGGCGGCAAGTACATGACGGTGATCGGGTTTTATCCCCGGGCCGGCACCGTCTACACGCCCGACATCCTCGGCAAGGTCAAGCGCGTCACCGAGAAGTTGGAGAAGCTCCCCGGCGTCAAGGCGGGCAGCGTCCTGTCGCTCATGTCGCCGCGCGTGAAGGACGTCAAGAGCACGGCCGACTCGCTGGAGATCACCCCGCTGGCCGACAAGGTCCCCCGGACCGACGCCGAGCTCGCCGCCTTTCGCGCGCGCGTGCAGGCCAACAGCGTCCTCACCAGCCTGTTCGTCAGCGACGACGGCCGCGCCACCTCGGTGCTGGTCGACTTCTCCGACTTCGAGAAGGCGGGCGGCTCCAAGCACCTCTACGACAAGCTGGAGGCGATCGTCGCGCCCGAGCGCGGCCCCGACCTGGAGATCGTCGCCGCCGGCGCGCCGACCGTCCTGCACTGGCTGCTCGTCTACACCCGGCGCGTCGCCCTGCTCTTTGTCCTGGCGCTGGCGATGATCGGGTACCTGCACTACCGCGCCTTCCGCACGCTGCAGGGGATGATCATCCCGCTCGTCACCGCCATCATGGGCGTGGTCTGGGCGCTGGGGCTGATGGGGCTCATCCGCGCGCCGATGGACCCCTGGAACATCATGACGCCGATCCTGCTGCTGGCGATCGGCGCCGGGCACTCGGTGCAGATCCTCAAGCGCTACTACGAGGAGTACAACCGCCTGCACGGCGAGCGCCCCGACCTGCCGGCGACGGAGCACAACCGGCGGGCGGTCATCGAGGCGACGACCAAGGTCGGTCTGGTCATGCTGGCGGCGGGGACGATCGCGGCGCTCAGCTTCGGATCGCTGGCGACCTTCGGGCTGCCGACGATCAAGAACTTCGGCCTCTGCACGGCGTTCGGGATCGTGGCGGCGCTGACCGTGGAGATGACCTTCATCCCCGCCATCCGCGTGCTGATGTCGCCTCCGTCGGAGCGGCAGACCGAACGCGAGAAGCGCGAGGAGTACTTCGACCCCGTGCTGGAGAAACTGGCGGCCACCGTTCGGGCCGGCAAGGAGCGCCCGATCGTCTGGGGCTTCATCGCGCTCATCTTGGTGGCGCTGGTGGGCCTCTCTCGGCTGGAAGCGGGCAACGACCTGCACGCGCAATTTTTCGAGCGCAACGCCCCCGTGCACGGCTTCCGGATGGCCGACGCACGCCTGGCCGGCACGCGCGTCATCCAGGTGCTGATCGAGGGAGACGCGCCCGACGCCATCAAGAACCCCGAGGTTCTGAAGAAGATGGACCAGCTGGGGGCGTTCATCGCCCACCAGCCGCTCCCCGTCGGCAAGGTCGTCTCCATCGTCGATCTGCTCAAGCAGATCAGCCTGGCTGTTGACGACAAAGGAGGCGGCAAGCTGCCCGACACCACCCAGGGGGTGGCCCAGTATCTCCTGCTCTACACGATGGGCGGGGACGAGGAGGACCTGGCCCGCCTGGTCGACCGGCCGTTCCAGCGCGCCGTCATCACCGCCTACCTCAAGACCGACGACTTCCGCGCCATGAAGGCGATGACCGAGGCCACCAAGGCGGAGGCCGCGCGGCTGTTCGCGGGCACCGGGGTCAGCGCCAACGTCGGCGGCGGCGTCACCAACGTCATCGCCCTCAACGAGACGATGGTGCACGGCAAGACCATCAACCTCATCCAGATCTCCATCCTGGTGGTCGTCATCACCGCCATCCTGCTCCGCTCGCTGGCGGGCGGCTTCCTGGTGCTGCTGCCGCTGGCCACCGCGGCGCTGGTCAACCTCGGCCTCATGGGGTGGACCGGCATCCTGCTCTCGATGGGGACGGCGGCCATCTCGGCGATGGCGGTCGGCATCGGCGCCGACTACGCCGTCTACTTCATCTTCCGCGTGCGCGAGGAGTTCCAGCGCACCGGCGATCTGCGCGAGGCGACCGCCACCGCGCTCACGACGTCAGGCAAGGCGATCGCCTACGTGGCCAGCGCCGTCGCCGGCGGCTACCTCTGTCTGACGCTCTCGTTCTTCAAGGTGCACGTCTTGCTCGGCGTGCTGGTGGCGCTCACCATGGTGACCAGCAGCGCCGCCACGGTCGCCTTCCTGCCGTCGGTGATCCTCTGGTTCACGCCGCGGTTCTTGCGGCGCCCGGCGGTCCGCGCTCAGGCTACGGAGACGCGCAAGGCTGTTTGACCGGCTCGAGGATGGTCAGGTACCAGGGCGCGGGGTTTCGACAGACGCCGCAGATGAGGCCCACCAACCAGGTGCCGGTCGAGTCGATGCCGGGGAAGCTGTTGCCGCCGGCGTCCTTCAACGTCGTGAAGTCGAGGACGAACCCCGAGGCGATGTCGGCGGTGTAGAGATCCTCGGCGATGGTCTGCAGATCGAGGAACTGACCCTCGAGCTCGGCCGGCGTCTGGCTGTAGTGGCCGACGATCGCGCTGGTGATGTTGGTCCTGGTGTTGTCGGTGATCTGGGCGCCGAGCGCGTTCGCCCCCAGCTGCCCCCAATCGAGCGTCAGGGCGGCCGTGCCGGCGGGGACGCCGGTGGGGTGCAGGCTGTGCAGGTTGGCGTCGTAGGTGAGGCCGGTCGACGTGTTGGTGAGGGTGACGGTCGTGTTGGTGGAGGCGTCGTCGAGCTGGAAGGCCTGCAGCATCCTGATGCCGGTGCCCAGGTTCGCCCCGGTCTGCGCGGTGATGGCGAACGTCGAGTTGGCCGGCGTATAGGTGGCCGCGTCGAGGTAAGGCCCGGCGAGGGTGGCGTCGATGGGCTCGCCACCGGCGGTGAAGTCGTTGAACAGGCTCCCTGACGTCTGACCGCCGCTCGGCGCGAACAAAGGCGGCGGGGTGATGGCGATGCTGGACTGGCTGAACGAGTCGTCGATCAGCTGCGACTCGAAGGTCGCGACCGGCAGGTTCACCAGCAAGAGGAAGATCGAGTTCAAGTCGGCGACCGGATCGACCGGGTGACCGAGGAAGTCCTGGGTGACGCCGCCCCAATCGAAGGTCAGGTCTGACATCGACTTGACCTTCACCGGGGAGAGCGTGAGCGTACTGGAAAAGGCGTAGTCGTTCGCCTCGTTCGCCGCGATGGACCCGTCGGTGCAGGTCAGGCTGGGACTGCCGCTGCCGCAGGCGATGGCCAGCAGAGGGAGCAGAGTCCCCGTCAGGAACAGCAACTTATTGGCGCGTTTCATGGGATCGAAGCGTTACTTGGTCGACGGCCCATAAAGGGTGGCACGCTTCTCGAAGAATCCAAAGGTGGTGCGGGTGGACGTGACCTCCTGGACGACGGTTCCTCCGCTGTCCACCTCTTCGATCGTGCTCGCTGGCCCGTAGTTGACGATGGTGTTGCCGTTGGGCAGCCGCTGCACGTCGCCGAGCGCCATGACCTGGATGGCGGGGCTGGCCGTGTAGGACCAGACCTTGGTCGACGTGTTGGCTCCAGTGTCGAGCATGACCTCGAGCGCGGTCGCCCCCGACCCGCTGCCGCCGCTCGACGGGCTGTTGTTGTTGAAGAGGAGGATGTCGTTCGCGCTGAGAATCTGGAAGCCGTGCTGGCCCCCCTTCCACAGATCGCCGGTGAAGGTGCTGGTGATCCCGTTGCTTCCGCTCAGAACCCAGACCGTCGCGCCGGTCGTCCGCGAGACCTTCGTCAAGCAGTCGTTGTCGAGATCGGAGAAGATCAGCGTGTCGTCCGACGGCGAGTACTGGATGTAGTTGACGTGGCAGCTTGCGGTCCCTCCGTGCGCCGTCCTGGCGTTGACCAGGGTGGTGGCCGTGCTGGACGGCGTCCCGCCCGTCGGGAAGATCTTGATGTCGTCGCAGCCGTTCGTCCCCGTGCCGTAGGTGAAGAAGGCCACGCTGCCGTCGGGCAGCGGCGTCACCTCGTGGCTGTGGTGCGCGAACGCCGTCGTGAAATCGGTATCGGTCAGCCCATCCATGGTCACGCGGTGCACGTGGTCGGTGGTCATCCCGTCGGGGACGTTGCCGCTGGCGATCCAGATGTAGTTGCCGTCGTAGCTCATGCGAGCGCCGCAGGCGTCGCTGGTGTCGTCGTACCACCAGACGTAAGAGCCGTCGCTGTCGAAGATGAAGGCTGGCGCGTGTCCTGAGGTCACGTACTGGCCGGTCACCACGAAGCCCGGCGCGAGCGCGGCCTTGTTGTTGGTGGTGGTGTCCAACGACGGAAGACCATTCAACTGCGCGCCGGTCGCGATGGTGTTGTCGCCGCCCAGGCAGATGCCGCCGCTGCTGGTGACCGAGATCCGGAAGTGGTACGTCTTCGACGGCTTCATCCCGAGCAGCAGCGTCCGATAGCTCTGCGCGGCGAGATCGACCGGGGCCGTCATCCCGTAGCCGGTATCGAGGCCGAAGTCGATGTGCGCCTCCGTCGGGCTCGGGAGCGTGGTCGTGAAGGTCACGATGCCGACGGTCGGGATCATCGAGCTCGGCGAAGCCATCGGCGTGATGGTGCAGCTGACGGTGCCACCGCCGCCCGTCCCGGTTGCGCCGCCCGTCCCGGTTGCGCCTCCCGTCGCGGTTGCGCCTCCCGTCGCGCTCGAACCGCCCGTCGGGCTACTCCCGCCCGTCGCGCCCGAACCGCCCTCGCCGCTGCCGCCGGAGCTGTTGCTCTTGCCGCAGCCGGGACCGATCGCGAGCAGGCCCACCACCAAGCACCCCCTAAAGCTCAGAGGCCTCGAGACATGGCGCAGAGACAGGTGGCGCATAGATCGGCAGTGACACCAGCGCGGAAAACGGCTCGCCCGATCGGCGCTTTTCCGTCGGTGACCGCGAATACCGCCGCGGTGCGCCGGCTCACTTTCACCTTTCCAGAAAGCGATTCACGGCGGGCCGACTCTGCGCTGCCGGACAGACTTTTGCGATGCGCGTGCTATCTCGGCGGCGGTCCGTAAAGAGTCGCTCGCTTCTGAATGTAACCAAAATTCGTCTGCGTCTTGATCTCCTGCAAGAGGTTCCCGTCCGCGTCGACCTCCCGAATCGTCCCCTTCGTCGCGAAGTCGACCATCGTGTTGCCGTTGGGGAGGCGCTGCGCATCGCCGAGCACGTCGTCGTTGAGCCCGGTCCCCTTGTACGACCAGGTCTCGGTTGCCGTCATGGCCGATAGATCGAGCTTCACCTCGATCGCCTGCGAGCCTGACTGGTCGCCGATCGCGTCGCCCCACATGGTGGAGCTGCCCGCCGGCCGCAGGCTGTTGTTGTTGAAGATGACGAAGTCGTCGAGGCCGAGGATGTGGAAGCCGTGCTCGCCGCCAAACCAGATGATGGCGCCGTCGCTGAAGGAGCTGACCGGACCGCCGGTGACGCCGCCGTTCAGCACCCAGACGGTGGCGCCGGTCCGTGTGATCTTGGTGAGGCAGTTGTTGTCGAGGTCCGAGAAGACCAGCGTGTCGTCCAGGCTGGAGTAGAAGATGGCGTTCACGTGGCAGGCGCCCGAGCCGCCGTGCGCCGTCTTGGCGTTGACCAAGGTGGTGACCGTCCCGTCCGGCGCGCGCAGCTTGATGTCGTCGCACATGTTCGTCCCGTAGGTGTAGAAGGCGACGGTCTCGTCGGGGAGCACGGTGAGCTGGTGGCTCAGGCCCGCGAACTCCTCCGAGTGGTCCTCGTCGATCAACCCGTCCATGGAGACGCGGTGGACGTGCGCCGTGTTGCTGGGGACGTCCGCGCTGTTGATCCAGATGTAGTTGCCGTCGTAGCTCATCGTCACGCCGGTCGCGTCGCTGCCCGGGACCGTGTACCACCAGACGTAGGTGCCGTCCTTGTCGAGGATGAACGCGGGAGCGCCGTTGCCGAGCGTCAGGCTGTACTGGCCCGTCACCAGGAACCCGCCGTAAAGCGCGCTCGCGTCGTTCGTGGTGATGGTGGGGTTCTGCATTCCGTTCGGCTGCGCGCCGGTGGCGATCGTGTTGTCGCCGCTCGTACAGGTGCCATAGCCGTCTGTCGCCGAGATCTGGAAGTGGTAGGTCCGGAGGGGCTTCATGCCGAGCAACAACGTTCGGTTGTCCGCCTGGGTGAGGTCGACCGGCGCCGTCATGCCGTACGAGGTGTCGAGCCCGAAGTCGATGTGCGCCTCCGTCGGGCTCGCAAGCGTCGTCGACCAGGTGACGATGCCGACCGTGGAGATCTTCGGGCTGAGCGAGAAGCTCAGCATGAAGCTGCAGCCGCCGGAGCCGACGCTGATGATGTCGACGCCGCTGCTGGGGCTTCCATCGTTGGAGCCACCGTCGGTCCTGGAGGCGCTGCTGCCCGAGCTGCAGCCCAAGCCGACCCAGAGCAGACATCCCCACAGGCTCAGAGGTTTCGACACACGGCCCATAATGAACGAAAAGGAAGCGCCATTCGAGATCGTGCCGGCAGCGACGATTCCATGATACCGGAGTCGGCGATGAAGTGAGCCCACCCACGGTCTGCCGGATCGAGCTGACAGATCGTCGCCCGGCGCGCCGCGGAGGTTGTCAGATCGGCGGGATCCGCGGCGACGAGGCCGAGGCGGCCCTTTCGCCGCGCACTCCGCGCTGGCACAGGGCTCGCAGTGAGAGAGCGCATCATGCGATGGGGGCGCTGGATCGTACTGGGCTTTGCCGTGTCTCTGATCGGCGCTCAGATTTCGGGCTGTGACCAGATGCCGCCCATCGACCAAAACTTCGACTCGAGCGTGGGCGAGGACTTCAAGGCGCCGGCCGCCGACAGCTCGCAGGACGCCGGGAGCGCCGCCGCCGACGCCGCGACCGCTCCGTGACCGTTCAGGTCAGGGCTTTGCCGCCTCCGAGCCCTGCTTCGCTCCGCCGCACGGCAGAGCGGCGACCCAGTCGCCCCAGACAATCGGTCCGGTCAGCTTCCTCGCCGCGTCGAGGTAGCGGACGCCGGACGCAATCTGGAAGTGCAGCAGCGTGCGGATCCCCTCTCTGGTCGGAAGCGACGCCGCCTGGCCACAGGTCGACCGCACCGTCGCCGGTCCGCCGGCCAGCGCCTCGCCGAGCACGCGCCCTGCCAGCCGCCCCCGGCTCGGCATCTCGAGGCCGAGGATTCGCGCCAGCGTCTGCGCGATGTCGGCGTTGCCGGCGGGCGCCCGGTCGACGAAGCCGCGTTTGAAATCGGGGCCGAAGGCGATCATCGTGTTGGTGACGTCGGCGCGCCCGAAGCTGCCGTGCGTCCCCTGCCCCTGCTGGAGCGTGGTATCCGAAACGTCGACCTGGGTGCGAAGCGCGTCTCGAGGATCGAGGCTGAACGTCTTGAGCGCCACGACGATCGACGGCCTCGGCAGGAGCGCGCGCCCCACGAGGTTGATGTCGCGCAAGCTGAGCGCGCCCGGCACGGCGTTCTGCGCCCCATCGACGAAAACGCCGTCGACGTAGTCCTGTCGGAGAAGAAACGCCGCGACGTCGGCGATCGCCGCGCGATCCCCGTCGGGCACGTAGATGAGATCCGATCCGCCGTTGGCCGCGACGACGACCTTGGCCTGTCTCGGCGTCGCCAGCGCGCAGTCGCGCGCGATGAGGCCGTTGCCGAGCGACGGGTGCCCCCCGACCTCGATCTGCGCCAGCTCCTTCACCCCGCCGGCGCCGACCCGCGCCTGGTCCGGATCGCAAAGCCGCAGCCCGAGGTGTCCCGCGACATCGATCGCCACGAAGCCCGGCGGCAGATCGCCGGCCCGGACGTCGGGCAGGTGCGCCTTCGTCGAGCCGCTCGCCGACCGACGTCCGTCGGCGTCGACCTCGCGCCGGCTCACCGTCGAAAAGCCGTGATCCGAGGTGACGAAGAGGTCGGTGATCGGGGCGAGCGCGGGGTCGCTCTCCAGCGCCGCCAGGATCTGCCGCAGGGTCTGGTCGGCGTTGTGAACCGCGGCCCTCGACGTTGGTCCGTTGATCCCCGGCGACAGCTCGCCCAGGCTGTCGCCCTGATTGTGCTGGGTGGCGTCCGGATCGCGCGACCAGAAGATCAGCACGAACGGCTTCCCGCGCTTCTTGAATTCGGGGAGGATCACCTTGGTGACGGCGTCGGCGAGGAACTGCTGCTGGCGGACGTTGGCCACCCGCGTCCCGGGATTGTGGCGGTCGCCCGAATAGCCGTTGTCATCGGGGGTCTGCGGTCTGCCGTTCGTCCGCGGCGGCAGCGCCGTGCCGCCGAGCGCCGTCTTCATGACCGCCGCGATCGTCGGATCGAGCGGCAGGCCCCTCCCCGATCCCGTGCGATCGTCGATGAAGATCGTCGCTGACGGCGAAGCAGCGCTCCCCTCCCCGACGTCCTGGACCAAGGTCGGCCCAAGCTTTCCGACCGCCGCCGTGCTGAACCCGTGGGCCCGGGCGACCGCCAGCAGGCTCGTCTCGCCGAGGTAGTTTCCGCCCGTCTGGGCGTCGAGGGCGGCCAAGACCTCATCGTCCTCGATGAAGGGCGTCCCGCTGTTGGCGATCGTCGCGCCGGTGTAGAGCGTGTTGGCGAAGTCGCCCGTGTCGCCGAGCTGATGGCCGGTCGCGATGGCCGAGGCGTTGGCGGTCGTCACCGTCGGGAACAGCGAATGGCTGTTGACGAAGAAGACGCCCTCGTTCTGCAACCGCACCAGGGTCGGCGCGTCGGTCGGGTTGAGCGAGCCGGGACGCAGCCCGTCGGCCACGAAGATGACGACGTTGCGCGGACGGCTTCGGGCCTCCGCCGGCCCGCCGGCCGCCGCAATCGCGAAGAGGCAGGCGGCGGCACGGAGCTTCATGGAGCTCGACCATACCTCCGCGCGTGACCGGTGACACGACGCGGAGGGCGACCATGCGCCGACGCCCGCCTCGACGATCTGGGAATTGGTCCGCGCGGTGATTCGGATCACCGGCCGCGGACGTTGTCCCTGGACAACCCGATGCCGTGAGCCAGAGTTTTCCAACGAGGTGACAGCGTGAGGCGCAACTGGATATCTCTTCGCCGGCGCGTGCTGACGCTCGCCGGCGCCGCCATGGTGGCAGGGGTGGTCATGTCCGGCACGCGCGCGGGCGCGGCCGACGTTCACTATCTCAAGGGCGCGGTGGTCTCGGCGGTCGAGCGCCCCGCGAAGCCGCACCCCGTCCCCGAGGTCACGGTGCGGATTCGGGGCGCCAAGGACGCGCCGTCGACCGACGACGACGGCCGCTTCTGGCTGATTCTGCCGCCCGAGCTGAAACCGGGCGACGCGCTCACGATCGACGCCGAGAAGGAGGGCTATCGCCTCTGGCAGCCGCTCGATGGCCAGGCGCGCGTGCCGACGGATCTCGACAAGAGCGTCATCGAGATCCAGCTGGCGCCGATCGGATCGAAGCGGTTCCTCTCGCCGCCGGCGATCGAGGCGCTGGTGGCGAGCATGATCTCGCGCGCCCGCGAACAGATCGGCCGCGACGCGCACCCGGGTCAGCTCCGCCTCGATCGTTACTTGCGCGAGTGGGCGACGCGGTACGGGCTGTCATTCAAAGAGGTGAAGGCCGCCGTCGACGGGTGGGCGGCCAAGGTGAAGAACAGCCGACAGAGCACGCCCGGGCAAAAGAGCCAGGCCGCGTTCGTGCGCCAGGAGCTCGCGGAGGCCGCGCGCCTCTCGCACGCCGCCGTGGCCGCCGCCGTCGCCAACGAAGCAGGGTTCGACAAGGAGGAGCAGGCGCTGGCGGCCCGAAGGCGCGCCCACGGCGGCGCGATGCGCGACCTCCTCAAGAGGGAAGCGGACGCCGACTTCATCAACCTGCAGTTCGAGCCGGCGGCCGACCTCTACCGTCGGGTGCTGGCGCTGGCCGATCGCAAGGGGGACCCGGGGCGCTGGGCGGCGGCTTCGATCGACGTGGCGCGCGCGGAGCACCTGCTGGCAGAGCGGGTCGCCGGCGCCGCGGCCGAGGAGCACCTGCACCGCGCCGCCGAGGCTTGCCGCGACGCCCTCCAGGTCTATTCGCGCGAGCAGTTCCCCAAAGAGTGGGCCGCCGGCGAGGACGATCTCGGCGCGATCCTCGCTGACGAGGGGAAGCTGGCGACCGGGAAGGCCGCCGACGATCTGCGGGGAGAGGCCGCCGAGGCTTTCCAGCGCGCGCTCGAGGTGTCGAAGCGCGAGCAACAGCCAGAGACCTGGGCGCTCACCACGCGGAGCCTCGGTCGCCTCTACGCCGACGAGGCGACACGCGCCCGAGGCGCGCGGGCCGAAGAGCTCTCCGCGAAGGCGATCGAGACCCTGCGCGCGACGCTGGAGGTCGCCACGGCCGATCGCTTCCCGACCGAGTGGGCAGAGACGCAGATGCTGCTCGGGACCGTGGAAGAGGAGCAGGCCCGGCGGACCACCGACGACAAGAGCGACGACCTCTACGCCCGCGCGGCCGACGCCTTCCGGTTCGCGCTCCGGGTCCGTACGCGCGAGCAGTCGCCCCCCGACTGGGCGGCCGCCGAGAGCGCGCTCGGCGGCGCGCTCTTCGAACGGGGCAAACGCCTGCAAGGCGCCAAGGGGGACGAGCTCTTGGGGCAGGCCGCCGACGCGCTTCGGGCGACCCTCAAGCTATTCACGCGCGAGCGCGCGCCGCGCGACTGGGCGGCGACCGAGGCCGCGCTGGCCGGCGTGCTCCAGGAGCAAGGCAAGCGTGCCCCCGAAGGTAAGGAGACCGAAGGCAAAGAGAACGACCTGCTCGCCCAGGCGGTCGACACCTACCGGCAGGCGCTCCAGGTTCGAACGCGCGACAAGGCGCCCGAGGAATGGGCCGCCACCGAGGACGCTCTCGCCGGCGCGCTCGATGAGCAGGGGGTGCGCGCGAAAGGAGAAAGGACCGCGACGTTGCTCGGCGAGGCGGTAGATGCCTACAAGCTGGCGCTGGAGGTGAGGACCCGGGAGAAGCTCCCGCGCGAATGGGCGGCGACGGAGGCCAGCCTCGGCACCACCCTCGACGATGCGGGCGCGCGCCTCGAGGGCGAGCCCGGCGACAAGCTGCTCAGCGAGGCCGCCGCCGCCTTCAGCCTGGCGACCGAGGTGGCCACCCGCGAGGAGGCCCCGCGCGATTGGGCGATGGCCGAGAACAATCTCGGCACCGTGCTCGCCGACGAGGGGCGTCGCGCCAACGGACCGGCGGGAGACGAGCTTTTGGCGCGGGCCGCCGCGGCCTTCAACCAGGCTCTGGAGGTTTGCACCCGGCGCGAGCTTCCGCGCGACTGGGCCATGACCGAGAACAACCTCGGGACGGTGCTCGAAGATGAGGGGCGGCGCCGTGACGACGAGGCCGGCAATCGCCTGCTCGCGCAAGCGGTCGACGCCTACCGGAGCGCGCTCCAGATCTACACCCGCGATGAGTTCCCCCAGGCCTGGTCGATGACCGAGGACAACCTGGGGAACGTCCTCGGCGAGATCGTCCGCCGCCAGCACCCCCAGGAGGCGTCGACGGCGGGCCAGTAACGACGCGATCGGCAGACACGCCGTCGATCCTGGCGTTACAGTCGGGCCTCAAACGACACCGAGAGAGTATGGGTCGGTCGAACGCGGTCGTCATTGGTGCTGTGGTGTTGGGGCCCCTGATCCTGGGCCTCGAGGGTTACGCCACCTATCGGTCACACCACCGGCAACGCGCGCCGGAGGTCGCCGATCCGTCCCCGACCGCTGCCCCCGAGGTCCAAGAGCAGCCCGCGCCGGCCCCGGCGGGACCGGTTCCGCAGATCGAACAGCCCGCCCGCGCGGATCCGGCGAGGACCGCCGCGGAGCCCGTGGCGGCGGCGGAGCCGACCCCGGACCCGACCTTCTGGCAGCGACAGCGATCATCGCTGGAGCCTCGGCGGCAGATCGTCCGGGCCGCTGACGAGCAGGTCTTCGACACCTTGAACCTGCCCGAGGCGCAGCGCGCGGCCATCCGCGCCATCGACGACCGGTTCGGCCGCGCAGTCGAGACCGGATTGGATCCCAATGCCGAACAGGCTCGCCGCGCGGCGATCGCCGACCTGCTCGGGACAGATGCGATACGCAGCTTCACCTTCGCCGAAAAGAAGGCGGAGCGCCTCGCACACCGCCAGCCGGGAACGCAAGTGCCGCCCGGCGAATGAGCACGTAGGCGCTTTCCCCACAGTTCTCGAAAATTTGCCGCCATCGTTCGCGTCGGGCGTCATGGAGGCATGAAGCGACACAACGGCACGCTGTGGCTGGCGGTGGCGGCCGCCCTGCTCTCTCCTTCCAAGGCGCGGGCGCAAGCAAAAGGGACGGCGCGCGCCGCCGCGGGCGGGCCACCACAACGGCAGGGTCGCCGTCAGGTCACGCGGCGGCCGCAGGCGCTGGCACCCGTCGTCTCCCCTTGCGGGAGGCACGTGGTCGAGGTGACCGGTGGCGCGGTGCTGATCGACGGACGCCGCGTGCACTCGGCGGACGACAACGTCTTCGTCGTGGCGCCGCCCACCTGGCGTCGGGACGGCAGCGCGCTCGCCTGGATCGAACGGAGCCGCGGCGAGGCGCGCCTGGTCGTCGTTCCGGATCTCGACGGCGCGCCCGATCCGCTCCCCTGGACGCTTCCCGCCGTGTCGACCGACGACCGGGTCTTCTGGGCCGGCCAGCGGCGCGTCGTCGTCGGCCCGGCCGTCCTCTCGCCGCGCGCGATCGCCACCTGGTCGGAGTGACAGCGCCCGAAGCTACGACGCCGGCGACGTGAGGGAGACCATCGGCGGGAGCGCGGCCCGCGCCGCTTCCTCCTCGAGCAGTGCGGAGATCTGGCGAAACAGATCGCCGATCGGCCGATCGATCACCGAGGCCATGATCATCACGTCCGCGTCGAACAGACGTTGGGTCCAGTCCAGGCTGCGCCGCCGTTTGGCGAGGGTCCGGCGCCCGGCGCCGTCGGGAACCACCACCCCGGAGCGCCAGGGACCCTGCACCAGATCGTGTCGAGCCAACCGGACGAACAGCGTCACCTGATGAGCGTGTTCGCCAATCGCGACCGCCTCGATGGCCGGCCAGGGGAAAAGGAAGGTGCCCGAGCGGCTGGTTTCCAGCAGACCTTCGCGCGCCAGCAGGTAACCGAGCCGGCCTGCTTTCGGGCGCAGCGCGCGCCAGGCGGTCGCGGCAGCCCCGAGCAGGCAACCGGCGCCGCCCGCCGCCAGGAACGCCACCTTCACCGGCCCGGCGGAACCGTCGCGGTGCCCGAAGAGCGCGATCGCCATCAGGGCGCCGCCGAAGAGCAGGAACGCCGCCGTCTGTGTGGCCTCGCGCCAGCGGGTGATCCGACTGCCGGGGACGTAGGCCTCCCAGCGCTGCATCCCTTGCATCGCGGCCACCAGCAAACAGGAGAGGAAGAAGGACAGCGCCAGCCACAGCTCCGGCGGCACGGCCCCGCGATGGCGCACGGCGGCCACCAACGCCACCGTCACGAACGCAGCCGAGCTCGCGCCCACCAGGAACGGCGTCCCGCCGATGACCGCCAGCGCATCGACGAGGCCGCCGCGTGACGCCGCCCGCTCCCCCGCCGCCAGCGGATCGACGGCGATCGGGTCGCGCCCCTCCCGCGCGCGGCGGTAGTCCCACCAGATGATCGCCGAGGCGACCGCCCCCAGTGACGCGAGGGCTGTCAGGAACAGCTTGCCGCGCAGGTTAGGCGCCGGAATGCTGGCGCCGGCGATGAGCAGCGTCGGGAACAGCGTCGCTGCGCCGAGCTGACACCGAATCCCGGCCTCGCGCCAGCGCGTCGTCGTGCTCGACGTGACCAGCTCGGCGCCTAGCTCGCAGAGCGCGATCGGCAGGCAGAGCGTGCCGATGACCAGCCAGATCGGCAACTGTTCGCGCCCGGGCGTCAATCCCGCGAGGCCCGCGGTCCCGAGGTAGATCAGCCAGCGCAGCGTCGGCCTCGCGTGATACACGGCCACCCGAGTGTCGCCCATTCGCCGGGCGCCGTCAGCGGGCGCGATCGCCGGGTCAGCTCACGCGATCGAGGTGCGCCGCGATCGTCGCCTTGGGAACGGCGCCGCGGATCTGGTCGACCTCCAGCGGTCCGCGGAAGACGATCATCGTGGGGATCGCCTGCACCGCGAAGCGGGCCGCGGCGCGCGGGTTCTCGTCGACGTTCAGCTTGGCGATCTTGACCTTGCCGGCGCGCTCGCCGGCGAGCGCCTCCAGCACGGGCGCCACCGCCCGGCAGGGACCGCACCAGGGGGCCCAGAAGTCGACCAGCACCGGGATCGGCGAGTCCTCGACCTCCTTCTTCCAGCTGGCGTCCGTCACGGTCACCGGACGGCGCGGGAACACCTTCTCCTTGCAGCTGCCGCAGGTGGGATCTTCCCGAAGCCTGGCCCGGAGGATCCGGTTGGGCCGCCCGCAGGCGCTGCAGGCATACACGACGGACTGATCTTCATTTTCCACGGGTCAGCTGTAAGCACCGCCGGCAGGCCGTCTACGGCGCGCCCGGTTGTCGATTGCGAGCGCGCCTGACAGCCAGGGCGGTTGCGGTTCGGGGCCGGCACTCCAGATTCGAGGGAGATGTCAAACGCGCCCCACGCCGAGAGGCGCGATGACAGACCGCGGCCGGAGACGGGCCGCCTGTTGCTTCGTTTCGGGCTGGGCTTCGTTTCGCTGGCGCGCGAGCGCGTCGATTCGATCTTGGCGACCTCGAGCGCACCAGAGGGGCCGCTGCCCGACCGGTCGCTGCCCGATCCCCAGGGCGCTCCCGCCCCGCATCACGTCGGCCTCGGCCTCCTGCTCGAGGCGCTCGAGGCCGCGCGTCGCGCGCCGGCCTGGCTCGGTGACCGGGTGGCGGAGCCGGCCCGCCGGCTGGGTCCGACGGTCGGGCGCGCCCGACGGCTGCTCGACCGAGCGCCGGGTGCCGCTCGCGTCGCGCGAGGCCTCCGAGCCTGGCGCGCTCGGGCCGAGAGCCGGCTCGGGCGCTGGGCGGCCGCCGGAGCGAGTGAGCAGGCGGAGGGGCGCGCCCTCGCCCGCGCGGCCCTCACCACCCTGCGCGAGAGAGCCTTCGCCGGCATCGCCGAGAGCCCCGACCTCAAGCAGGTCATCCGCGATCAGAGCGAAGGGATCGCGGTGACGGCGGTGGCCGAGCTGCGCGAGCGCTCGGCGCGCGCCGACAGCCTGGCCGAGGGGGCGGTCCGGAAGCTCTTCGGGCGCTATCCCGCCGGCGGTTCGTGATGCTCGCGCCGGCGCCCGCCGCGAGCCCACGCGCGGGCTTCGTCACCCGCCTCGCCGCCGCGCTCGCCGACGCGCTCATCCTGCTCGTGCTGCTGCGCGGCTCGGCCTGGTTTCTCACCGCCGCCGCGAAGGTGCTCCGGCGGTTCGCCCCGCCGGTGAACCTGGGGACGGTCGTGCTCGTCTGCGCGCCGCTGATCGTCGCGGCCTACCAGGTCGCGTTCTGGCGACTCCGCGGGCAGACGCCCGGGAAGTGGCTGCTCGGCGTCCGGGTGGTGCCGGTCGGCGGCGGAAAGCTCACCCTCGGCCGCGCGCTCCTGAGGCTGGGCGGCTATCTGCTGTCCGCGCTGCCGTTCTATGCCGGATTTCTCTGGATCCTCGGCCCCGAACGGCGCGGCCTTCACGATCGCCTCGCGCGCACCGAGGTGGTGTACGCCCGAGAGCGAACGCGCCGCCGCCCTGCCGAAGGGACCCCATCGACCAGCGCCCGCAGCCTGTCGGCCGCCTAGCTGCATCCGGGTCGTCATGCAATCGAAACACGACCGTCGCATCCCCGAAGCGCGATCGCGCGATAGTTGGGCGCAGAGGCACGAATGCCGAGACCAGCCGTGCTTTTCGCCATTGCTCTCGCCCTGGGGCCGCCGCGCGCGGCCGCTGCTGCCGCCGCCCTCGATCAGAGGGGGGCGATCTCGACCTTCAGCTCGTAGGGATCGTCGAGCCCCTGAAGCGGCTGCTCTCTGAGGTCGGGACCGAGCGGGAGCTTGCGGGCGATCCCGATGAGGACCGGTGTGCCCGGCCGCGCCAGCAGCGCGAACTCCTCGCTGCCGCCCGCGCCTTGCTTGTCGATCGGCCGCTTGCCTTCGGGGTCGCGCAGCAACACCAGGTCGACGCCCGCCGGCGCGGTGACCGAGCCGGTCAGCGTGCAGGCGTGGTCGACGGAGATCTCGAACCAGTCTCGATCGTCGGCCCGGCCCAGATAGCCGCGCACGCGACCGGGCGCGCCGAGCGGCGTGGCCGCCACCGGCCAGTCGTTCGGCTCCACCTCCCACCCCACCTGCGGCGGACCCCAGCGCGCCGTCAGCGCGTAGGGATCCGGCGCGTCCTCGGTCGGTTTCAGCCCTTCGACCCAGAGCTCGCGCACGGCGAGATACGCCTCACCGGGACCGATTGTCGTTGGCTGCAGCCACTCGCCCCACCCCTTGCCGTGCTCGTCGCTCTTGGCCACGCGCCGTCCCTGCGCGTCGTACAGCTCCAGCACCAGATCGACGTTGGGGATCCCCTCCAGGCGCGCGTCGACCGCGCGCACCCCCTTACCGGCCGGGATACGGAAGTAGTCGACGTCGCCCTGTCCGTCGGCGCCGCGCTTCCCGATCGTCCCCCGCAGCGGCGCGCCCAGCGGCAGCAGGTTGGCGTACCCAGGGGTGTTGTTGGGCTCGCTCTCGACGAGGGCGGCGCGCTCGCCGCCGAAGCGCGTCCAGAGCGCCACCCCGCCGGCGATCGCCGCCAGCACCGCCAGCGGAACGAGAATTCGAGTGAGGAGGCGCCGGCGCCGCAGCCCCCACTCGTAGTCGTCGACGTCGGAGCGCCGCAGGCGGTCGGCCATGTTGTCGACGATGTCCGAGTCGTCGATCGGGACAGTCGGCGCGTCGGCGCGGCTGACGGGCACCGGTTCGAGCTCCGAAGGCGAAGGCGGAGCCGACAGCGACGGAGCCGACAGCGTTGCCGCGCCGCTCTCGCCGAGCGCGCGCTCGAGATCCTCGCGCATCGCGATCGCCGAGGGATAGCGATCGGCCGGCGACTTCGCCATCGCGCGCAGCACGATCCGATCGGCCTCCGGCGGCAGCGCCCGCTCGGGCGCGCGGGTACGCGGGGGGACGACCTCGTCGGTGAGGTGCTTGGCGAGCACGCTCATCGGCGAGGGCGCGTCGAACGGCGGCACCCCGGTCAGCACGCGGTAGAGCGTGGCGCCCACGCTGTAGAGGTCGGCGCGGGCGTCGAGCGGCTCGCCTCGCACCTGCTCCGGCGCCATGTAGTACGGCGTGCCGATCACCTGACCGGCGGAGCTGACCGCCGACACATTCGGCGAGCTCGGATCCGTCGCCCGCTCGCGCAGCTTCGCCAGTCCGAAGTCGAGCACCTTGACGTGCTCGGCGCCGTCGCGCCGCCGCACCACCATCAAGTTCTCCGGTTTCAGATCGCGGTGGACGATCCCCGCCTCGTGCGCCTCGACCAGGCCCGAGCAGACCTGCACGAAGAGGCGCGCCGCCCGCGCGAAGCTCCAGGGCCCGTCCCGCCGGATGAGCGCGGAGAGGTCCTCGCCGTTGATGTACTCCATCACCAGGTAGAGCGCGCCGTCGCACTGGCCGAAGTCGAAGGTCTGCACGATGTTCGGGTGGTCGAGCTTGCTGACCGCCTGCGCCTCGTTGCGGAACCGGCGCACCATGTCGGGCTTGGCCGCGCCGTCGGGCGCCAGCACCTTCATGGCGGCGGTCTTGCCGAGGTGGAGATGCTCGACGCGGTAGACGATCCCCATCCCGCCCGATCCGAGGCGCCCCGTCACCCGGTAGCGGCGATCGATCACCCGCCCCAGCCAAGGATCGCCGGTCTCGCCAGGCGCGCCGCTTGCGTCGGCCAGCGTGCCGCAGCTGCCGCAGAAGCGCGCGTCCGCCTCGATCGTCGCGGAACACTGCGCGCAGGCGGCCATCCGTCGAGCCTACAGGCCCCGCGCCGCGCGCGCCAAATTGCGGCCCGGGTCACGGCCCGCGGTCAACGCGCGACAGCGACCGCGGTCACGCCGATTTCACCGCATCCATCTGCTTGATGTTGGCCTGGACGGCCACCTCGGTCGAGCTCATGACCTCCGCGAAGGCCGGTCGACCGCCGGTGCGCAGGGCCTCCACCATCCGCGCCCAGCCCTCCCGACGGATCTCGAGCAGCTGCTGCAGCAGATCGAAGACGTGCGCCTGCAGCGCCGGGGGCGACGACCTTCGCCAGACTGCGCCTTGCCGCCTGACCGATTCGTCGAGCTCTCGCCAGGCGGGGATGGTTACGTGCTCGATGTCATCCGCCGCCGCCTCGGCGGTGATCTTCCCCGCGTCGAGCTGACGGAGCGTCCCGTTGAAGTGGGCGAGCACCGGCTCCTCCCTGTCGCCATAGGTCTTGACGATCGGCGGCGAGCATCGCCGCGAAGGCCAGGACGCTGAGCGCGACCAGCACCGGCACCACCCGCGGCGCGGCGTCACCTCGCGCAGGTAGAGCTGAACCTCGGCGAACGCGACCTTCGGATCGCTGCTCCCCGGCGCCCACGCGACCGCCCCTTCCGCCATGACCACGATTGTCGTAGATCGGGCGGCGGCTGTCACCGGCCGGTGAGCCGCAGCCGGACGCCGTGGCGCGGGCGCAATGTCGCGCTCGGAAGCAGGCTGAGCGTGGTGTCCGGCGTCGTCTCGAAACGAAACCGCTGGAGCGCGCGGGCGAGGACCAGCTTCGCCTCCATCATCGCGAAGCGGTTGCCGATGCAGACGCGCGGGCCGCCGCCGAATGGGAAGTAGGCGAAGCGGTGCAACCGGCGCGCGAGATCGCCCTCCCAGCGCTCCGGCCTGAACGCCTCGGGCGTATCGAAGCTCCGCGGATCGCGCTGCACCACCCAGGGGGACATGACGAACTCGGCCCCCTTCGGGAAGCGGGCGCCGCCGATCTCGATTTCGGTCAAGGCCTGGCGGGCGAGCCCCCAGGCCGGCGGGTAGAGCCGCATCGACTCGAGCACCACGGCTTCGGTGTAGGTGAGGCGCTCGAGATCGGCGAGCGCGGGCCGCCGCCCGCCGAGGACGCGATCGAGCTCTTCGGCGAGGCGTGCCTGCCGGTCGGGGTGCTGGGCCAGCAGATAGAGCGCGTAGGTGAGCGCGAGGGCAGTCGTCTCGTGCCCGGCCAGAAACAGCGTCACCGCCTCGTCGCGAACCTGGGCGTCACTCATGCGGCCGCCGTCCTCGTCGCGCGCGCGAACGAGCAGCGACAGCAGATCGTCCGCCTCGCCGCCGCCCGCCCTGCGCGCCTCGATGACGCCGAGGATCACCTCGTCGACCTTGCGCGTGGAGGCCCGCAGCCGCCGATTGGCCGGCGTCGGCACCCAGGCCGGCGGCTGGAGGCGCGCCGTGATCCCCAGGATGCGCCCGAACTCCTCCATCAGGTCGGAGATGACCCGCCCCATCCGCGCGGCGTCGGCAGAGAGATCGGCTCCGAACAGCGTCTCGGCGACGATGGTGAGCGTCACGCCCATCATGTCTTCATGGACGTTGCGCACCTCGCCGTCTCGCCACTTGTCGGCAGCGCGCTCGATCGCGCCGACCATCAGCTCGGCGTACGACTGCAGCTGTCGTTGATGAAACGCCGGCTGCAGCAGCCGCCGCTGCCGCCGCCACGACTCGCCTTCGTTGACCAGGAGACCGTTCCCGACCACGCGCGAGAGCAGTCGGCTGGTTCGATCCTTGCGGAAGCTCTCGGCCTTCTTGACCAGGATCTCCTCGATGAGGGTCGGTTCGGCGACGAAGTAGAGCTGCAGAGGCAACCGGGTGCGGACCAGCGGTCCGTACTCGCGGTGGATATAGGTCATCCCGGCGAGGACGTCGGCGCCGAACATGCGGCGCAGGTTCCCGAAGTCGCGCCACGGCGGACGGACCACCCGCACTTCCGGCACGACGCCCGCGCCCACTTCACCCGCTAAGGCTGCGGGCAGATCGAGACCGTGGCCTGGCTCGCGTGGGTGGTGTTGTTGAAGAGCGAGACCACGAAGCTGCCCTGGAAGTTGCTGATGCCGGCCTGTATGCCGCCGCTCGCATTGATGACGGTCCCCTCCGTGTACTGCTTGGAGCCGTCGGCGTTCACGTACACGAAGCCCGCGCCGTCGTCCTCGAGCAGGACCGCCCCCACCCCGCCCGCGCCGCCCGCGTCGTCGTTGATGAGCTTACCGGTCAGGGCCGTCGAGGTGAAGGAGAACATGGGGAGCGGCGCCACGCCGGCGTCGGGAGTCCCGCCGTCGGAGATCACCGAGCTCATGCCGGTGAGGGGCACGAAGGTGCCATAGATTCGGCCGCCGCTGGTGAACATCGTCACGAACCCCTCTGTCGTGCCGGCGCCGGCCACCCAATTGTCGACGCCGCCCGGATTCAGGCTGACGATCGGACCGACCTGGAACCCGTCGCTGTCGACGATCGTCAGGTAGGGCCAGTTGTTGTTTGTCGACTGGTAGGCCATGCCGAGGTACGGGCCGGAGGCGCCGACATACCC
Source organism: Polyangia bacterium (assembly GCA_036267635.1). Classification (GTDB taxonomy): domain Bacteria; phylum Myxococcota_A; class Polyangia; order Fen-1088; family Fen-1088; genus JADGRB01. The sequence continues at coordinate 27,585 of DATAVR010000120.1, forward strand.
GTCGTCCTCCTGGTTCGGTTGGTAATTGCTGCCGAAGGTGGGGAACGCGTTGATGGCCGTCCCAGCGGCGGTGCCGTCCGGGTGGAACTTGCGAACCCGCACGTACCAGGTGCCGTTGCTCCCCAGGTACTTCCAGGACGGCACGAACAGCTGACTCGCGGTCTGCCAAATGATGTGGCCGTCGCCGTTGGCAGCGCTTTCGAGCTGAACCGTCTTTTTCACCGTCAGCCCGGCGACGCCGCCGTCCGCCGCCGTGGTGCCGAGGACCGTCAAGTAGAGCGCGTCGGCGTAGTTGTTGGCCGCGGCCACGACATAGTAGAGGAGCGCGATCTCGCCGGTCGGAGCGACTGAAACGTCCTCGACGGCGGCCACCACGCCGTAGGGGATCGAGAAGAGAAACTTGTTGGGACCGCGCGTGTCCCCCGAGACGGGATCGAACATCTGGACGAACATCGCGTCCCCCGCCAGCGCTCCACCGTCGGTCCCGCCGTCGACGGGGGCCGGGCCGCCGTAGACGCTGAAGATGAAGAGGGTGTCGGCGTTGCGAACCGCGACCGACGAAGTGAAGCCCGGGTTGGCGTCTCCCTGGGAGATGTTGGCGAACTCGATCTGCGGGCCCGCGCAGGCGCTCCCGCCCGAGCCGCCGGCGCCACCCTGGCCGGTCGCGCCCGCAGAGCCGCCGGTTCCGGTGACGGCCCCGCCGCCAGCGCCGCCCGAGCCCTTCGAGCCGGCGGCGCCGCCGTCGGTCTGACCGGTGGTCACCAGCTGAACGTCGTTGGTTCCTGGCACCAGCTGCGAGGTGAGCGCACAGACCTTCGAGTTGGTGCAGACCTGGGGCGAGACGCAGTCGACGCTGCTCTCACACTCGTTGCGGCACTGCTCGTCACGCGCGCAGACGAGCGGCGACTTGCAATCGCTGTTGTAGACGCAGTTCAGCTCTTTCGGAAGCTGGCAGACGTTGACCGTGCCGGCGTCCCCGACCACGCCGGTCTTCACGCACAGCTGCCCCGTGGGGCAGTCGCCGTTCACCACGCAGGCGCTGTGACAGAGCCCGAACGTGCAGGTCAGCCCGGCTGCGCAGTCGCTGTTGAGCGCGCACCCCATTCCGGGAGCGGGTTTGGCCGCGCCTCCGCAGCCCGACAGCAACCCCGCTGAAGCCAGCACCAAACAGACCACGAAAAGCGATTTCATCTCTCAGATTCCCCCATCCAAGAAGCCCGACCATATCAGAAGTCGGCGGCGGCGGTCGCCCGTTGGCGATCGATCGGACCGGACGCGGCGTTCGTTGGCCTCACCGCTCCCAGGGGGGGCTCGGCGGTGGCGTTCCCGCTTTGGCCGCGGCGGCGACGAAGACCACCGTCTTCATGTGGCGGGCGCGCAGCTCGGCCAGCACGTGGGGCAACACGATCACCGTCTGCTCGTGGATGTCGTGGAAGAGGATGATCCCCTGCTTGGCGCGATCGAGCTCGGAGAGGACGTTCAAGAACAGCTGGTGGGGATCGCGGATCTTCCAGTCCTCCGAGTCCATGTTCCAAAAGACGGTGGTGTTGCCGTGCTTCTGGACGAAGCTCTGCTCGGACGCCGTTTTCGCCCCGTAGGGAAAGCGAAAGAACGGCAGCTCGCCCGGCCTCTCGCCCAACGCCGCCGAGACGCTGGCGTCGCCCGACTCCATTTCCAGCTCGGCGTGCGGCTCGGGCAGCCGGGACATGTTGGGGTGGCTGAAGGTGTGCGAGCCGATGGTGTGTCCGGCCGCCAGCACGCGCCGCGCGATCTCCGGGTGGGCGGCGGCGTTGCGGCCGATCTCGAAGAACGTGGCCTTGATGCCCGCGTCCGCCAGGATCTGCAGGACGCGCGCCGTGCGGGTGGCGTGCGGTCCGTCGTCGAAGGTCAGCGCGATCTCGCCCGGCGGCAGATCTCCGTCGCGCAGGATCCCGTCCTTTCCGGTGTCGACGGCGACGACGATGCTCGGCAGCGTTCCGAACCCGGTGAGCGGGTGAGCGGCCGCGAGCTGCCGCTCCGCCTCCTTCCAGTAGGCTTCGGTTCGGCGCAGCAGCAGCTGGGCGCAGGGGAGATGCTTGGCGTGCTCGGGCTTGCGAATCTCGTCCTCGAACAGCTCCAGCTCGTCGTCGGGAAGCAGGGTGAGCTCCCGGCACAGCGCAGCCCAGGCCTGATCGCTCTCCAGCAGGTGAACGCGCTCGACGATCTGCGACGGTTGAAACGGAGACTGCTGATAGTCGTCGAGCGTCGGTCGAGCCGAGAGCTCCTGTTTGGCGCGGCGGACCTGCTGCCCGATCGTCCCCAGCGGGGCGGCAGCAGGAAGGGCGACGGCAGGAGCGGCGGCCAGCAGGGCGCCGCCGACGGCCAACGGGACGAGTCGCATGAACATCGCGGGCCATCGTAAGAGAAAACGGCGGCCGGCGCGCTGAACGTCGCTACACTCCGGTCCGCGTGGATGTTCGAGGTGTCAATCCCGAGGCCGTCGTGGCCGCCATTCAGCAGCGGGCCGCTCGCTGGAAGGCCGGCGACCGTTCGCCCGACGGCCGCCAGCTGGCGCTCGTCGTGGAGGGCGGAGCCCTGCGCGGCGTCTGTTCGGCGGGCGGGGTGGTGGCGCTCGAGCACCTCGGCCTCACCGAGGTGTTCGATCACGTCTACGGCACCTCGGCGGGCGTGATGAACGCCTGCTACTTCGTGGCCGGCCAGGCCCAGCTGGGGATCCGCATCTACTACGAGGACATGAACCGCCGCGAGATCGTCAACCCCTGGCGGTTCTGGAGGATCCTGGACCTCGATCGGCTGTTCGGGCAGACGATCCTCGGCGCCAAGCGGCTGCGCCTCGAGTCGGTGCTGACCGCGCGCTCCAAGCTCTTCATCGCGGCGCTGGAGGCGGAGACCGGCACCGGCCGCCTCTTCGATGCGCAGGCGCTCGGCTCCAGCGAGGGGCTGCTGGCGGCGCTGCGGGGGGCGACGGCGGTCCCGTTTCTCTACAACCGCCCGTCGCCGGTGGAGGGACGGCGGTGCCTCGACGCGGGGCTGGTCAATGCATTTCCGGTCGTGGACGCCGTGGCCGCCGGCTGCACCGACATCCTCGTGCTCCTGACCCGTCCCTTCGGCTACCGCCGGCCGCGCGCGGGACGCTTCATGCGTTGGCTGTTCAATCGGCTCTGCGCGCACGGCAACCCGCAGCTCGCCCGCGCCTACGCCCTCCGGCACCAGCGAGACGCCGCCCTCCGCGATCTCGCCTTCGGACGGTCGCCTACCCCCGCCGGGGTCAACATCGCGACCATCTGCACCGACGACGGCGAGAGCGTCCAGCGCACGACCACCGATCGCGCCGTCCTGCGCGGGGCCGCGGTCGCCTTCGGGCGCAAGACCCTCCGGGTCCTCGGCGCCGATCCCGACGGCTGGGAGCTGCAGTGAACGCGCCTCCCGCCGAGTCCGCCGAGCCCGCCGAGCCTTCCGGGCCGGCCACCTCGCTGCGCGGCTACCTGGTCATGGTGGCCGTGGCGGCCTTCGCGACCACCTTCGCCCAGCAGCGCAGCACCCTCGGCAACTATCCGATCCTCTTCTATCTCAAGGAGCACCTCCACTTCGGCAAGGAGCAGGTCAGCGAGTTCTTCATGTGGGCCAGCTTCGCCTGGAACCTCAAGCCGCTGGCCGGCGTCCTCACCGACGCTTTTCCCATCCGCGGCTCGCGGCGGCGCGCCTACCTGATTCTCGGTGGCCTGGTCGGCGGGCTCGGCTGGGCGACGCTGGCCTTCGTCCGCGACGACTACCACGCGTTCCTCTTCGTTTCGGTCCTGCTCAACGCCGGCCTGGTCCTGGCGAGCACGGCCATGGGCGGGCTGCAGGTCGAGGCGGGACAGCTCTTCGGCATCTCCGGCCGGGTCTCCTCGCTCCGACAGATCGTCACCTCGATCGCGCTCATCGCGGGCCCGCTGCTCGGCGGGTGGCTGGCGCGGCAGGCCTTCGGCACCACGGCCGGGATCGGCACGCTCGTCATGCTCGCGCTGGTGGCGGCCGCGGTGGGCTTCCGCGAGACGGCGCGCCCCGCCGCGGGCGGCAAGACGGTGGCCCAACCCGAGACCCGCCTCGACGCCGCTCTCCGATACCGCCCGTCGCCGGCGATCTGGGTCGGCACCGGGACCCTGGCGCTCGCTGGAACGGCCAGCGTGCTCATTCACGGAATGCTCAACGTCGGCATCTCCCTGTTCGCGCTGCTGGCCGTGTTTCTCCTGGTGCTCGCGCTGGCGGTGGCGCGGGTCAGAAACCCGGTGCTGGTGCAGGCGCAGAACCAGCTGTCGCAGATCCTGCGCTCGCGCGCGCTCTGGCTGGCGGTCGGGATGCTCTTCCTCGTCTACGTGGTGCCCGGCCTCAACACTGCCCTCACCTATCGACAGAGCGACGAGCTGCACTTCAGCAAGCAGCTGATCGGGCGGCTGGGCAGCGTCGAGGGGGCGGCCGGGGTCGCCTTCGCGATCGTCTATGCCGTCGTCTGCAGCCGGTTCAACCTGCGCACCCTGATCGTCTTTTCGATCGCCACCAACGCGGCCGGGACTCTGCTTTTTCTCACCTACAGCGCCTCGACGGCCTACGCCGTCCACACGGTGGTCGGCGCGATCGGTGTGCTGGCCGAGCTCTCGCTCATGGATCTCGCGGTGCGCTCCACGCCGCGCGGGTGCGAGGCGCTGGGGTTCGCGCTCATGATGAGCGTCCGCAACTTCGGGATCGCCATGAGCGACGTCGTCGGCTCCAAGCTGATGGATCAGGCGCACTTCAGCTTCAGCACGCTGGTCCTGCTGAACGCCGGAACGACGGCGGCCGTTCTGCTGTTCGTGCCGGCGCTGCCGAGAGCGGTCGTGCTCCGCAAGGAGGGTCAAGCGTACCGAGACATGGACGAGGACAAAACGCACGCTTCGGATTGACAACCCACCGACGGGTGCTTCGCTAAAGGAAGGTCGGTGAATGGCGAGCGTGGGCCAGGGGGAGCAACCGCCGGAAGGCGCAGCCGTGGGACGGGCCCGCCTCGGCGAAAGGATGAGACGGTGGACGGGCATCCGTCGCGCGGGCGAGCGGGCGCTCCGGCTCGGCTTTCGGAGCGGCCTGCCTGTCGACGCCGCGAAGCGCCTGCGGCTCTGCAACGTCAACGCGCTCGGCGGCAGCGTCATCATGGCGACCTGGGCCGCCGTCGAGGCGGTGATGGGAGACCGAGGCAACCTGCTCTGGGAGCTGCGGTTCCTGGCTGGCTTTTTGGCGGTGCTGGGGCTGAGCGCGATCGGCGCCCACCGGGTGGCCCGGCTGCTCCTCATCGTCACCGCGAACATCTGCGTGTTTGCCGGCGCGCTCCTCTTCACCGATTCGTCCGGCGGGATTCTCCCCTTCTTCGCGATGGCGGCGATGCCGCTTCTGCTGTTTGGGCCCGACGAATGGCCGCTGGCGGCGCTGGGGGCGGCGCTCCCCGCGCTCCTGCTGACCGCTGCCAAGACCGGCCTCGCCGCGCATCTGTTTTCCGTCCATCCGAGAGCCGCGCCCGCCTGGTACTTCGCCGCCAACGCCGCCACGACGTTCGTGCTCGCCTTCCTGGTGCCGTTCTTCTTCTTCCGCGCCAACGTCAAGGCGGAGGCGTCGCTGCAGCGGATCGGGCAGTGGAAGCTCAAACGGGTGATTGACGCCGATCTCATCGGCGTGGTCCGCGGGCGGCTCTCCGGGCGCATCGAGGACGCCAACGACACCTTCCTCTCCCTGCTCGGCTACACCCGTCAGGATCTGGCGGCCGGCGATCTCGACCTCGGCATGATCGCACCCTCGGGCTCGCTCGAGGCCGAGCTGCCCCGGCGGGGCCCCACCTCGGTGTACGAGCTCGTCTGCCCGCGCAAGGACGGCACCACGGTGCCGGCGCTGGTCGGGGTGGCTCGCCTCGACGAGCGCGACGGCAACGACAACGGCGACGACGACGACAGCAACGACGAGGTCGTCGGGTTCGTCCTCGACCTGACCGCGCAGAAGCACCTCGAAGCCCAACGAACCATGCTCCAGGACAGCCGGGAGGCGCTCCGTCTGCGCGATCTCTTCAATTCAATCGCCTCTCACGAGCTCAAGACGCCGCTCACCGCGCTGCTGCTCAACCTGCGCCTCCTCGGCGCGCGGCTGGACAAAGAGACGCCGCCCGGCTCCCCGCTGCGCGCCCAGATCGCGCGCTGCGAGTCGGCCGCCGAGCGAATGGCGGGGCTCATTCACGCGCTGCTGGACGTCGCGCAGGTCCATCGCGGGAGGCTCACCCTCGACGTACGCGATACGAACGTGGTGGACGCCGTGCGCAACGTGGTGAGCGGATTCGAGGTTACGCGCAACGGCGCCGCGCACCAGATCGAGGTGCGCGCCGAGGAACCCTTCACCGCCAAGGTCGATCCGCTGCGTTTCGATCAGGTCGTCACCAACCTGCTCTCCAACGCGGTCAAGTACGGCGCCGGCGCACCGATCGAGGTGCGCGTCCGCCACGATCGGATGGCCGACTCCGCTCACCTCGAGGTGATCGACGGCGGCCCCGGCATCGACCCCGGCATGCGGGAAAAGATCTTCGAGCCGTTCCAGCGCGCCACCTCCATGAAGCCAATCCCCGGCATGGGCCTCGGTCTTTACGTCGTGAAGATGATCGTCGAAGGCCACGGCGGCCGGATCGCGGTCGACACCGCCTTGGGGCACGGATCGCGCTTCATCGTCGATCTCCCCTGCGCGCCGGACAGAGCCCGGGCAGTTTCGGCGCCTGGCTGAGCTTCGCGCGGACGATTCTCCCTTTTCTAGGAACTGGGCTCGGCCATACTTGTGGCCCAGTTGCGAGCTCGTAGTTCCAGGCTCGCCCGCAGTGGACCTTCGTCAGGCGGGGCAGCGATCGAGGAGGATGACCGTGGGATCGATCCGCGGCTGCGGTTGCTCAACGACGCCCTGGCGGAAGGGATCGCGCGCGGCCTCGGCCAGCTGACCGCGGAGGACGACCAGCTCGGCGGCCGCTTCGTCACCCTGCGCGGACGGCGGCAGATCAACTTCGGCTCCTGCTCGTACCTCGGCCTCGAGACCGATCTGCGCCTCAAGAACGCGGCCTGCGAGGCGGTGGCGCGCTACGGGGTGCAGTTCGCGTCGTCGCGCGCCTACGTCTCTTGCCCACCCTATGCGGAGCTCGAGCGCCTGCTGGCGGCGATGTTCGAGACCCCGCTGATCGTGGCGCAAACGACCACGCTGGCGCACTTTGCCGCCCTGCCGCTCCTCATCGGAAGGGAGGACGCGGTCGTCTGCGATCAGCTCGTTCACAACAGCGTGCAGGCGGTGTTGCCCACCCTCGAGGCCGCCGGGACCTTCTGCCGCTTCGTCCGGCACAACCGGATCGATCGGCTCGAGGAGACTGTCCGCGCGCTTGGCGAACGCCACCGCCGGATCTGGTACCTGGCCGACGGCATCTACAGCATGCACGGCGATCCGGCGCCGCTCGCCGCGATACGGGAGCTGATGTCGCGAAACGAACAGCTCTCCCTCTATCTCGACGATTCTCACGGCCTGAGCTGGTCGGGGAAGCACGGGCGGGGAACGCTGCTCGGCGATAACCCCCTGCCACCGCGCACGGTGATGGTCGGGTCGCTGGCCAAGGCGTTCTCGGCCGGGGGTGCGATCCTGGCGCTGCCGGACGCGGAGACCGCCCGTCTGGTTCGCACCTGCGGCAGCACCATGATCTTCTCGGGCCCCTTGCAACCCGCATTGATCGGCGCCGGCATCGCCTCGGCGCGCGTCCACCTGTCGGGCGAGCTCTCCGAGCGCCAGGCCAGGCTCCGGGAGCGGATCCACCTTTTCAACACGCTGGCCGCGGGACGGGGCCTGCCGCTCGGCTCGCCGGCCGCGACGCCGATCCGCTTCGTCAAGACGGGCGACAACGAAGCGACCTACCGGATGGCCGCCGATCTGATGGGCGCGGGCTTCTACACCAACACCGCGGTCTTCCCGGCGGTGTCGAAGCGCCACGGAGGTCTGCGCGTCGCCCTGACGGTGCACCAGACCCCCGACGACGTCCACGCCCTCGTCGACGCGATCGCCGCGCGGATCTAAGTCGTCACTCGATGGGCGTCGGGTCAGCGGGGTATCGGGCGAGCCGAGCACCGCCGCGGATCACGATGCCCAGCTGCTGGTAAGTGATTCTCTGCCCGCCCTGCCGATCGTAGTCGTGCCAGCGCTGAAGGAACTGGTCCCGAGTGAGGTACCCGTATCCGGTGCGCACCGACGGATCCATGAGGTAGACGCGGTCGCGGGAGAGCCCGACGACGACCACGTAATGTCCATCCTCCCAGTTCGTACGCCAATCCTTTACCGCGCCCGACGCCCAGGCCTGCAGCGCCACGATGACCACGTCGCCGCGCGACACCCCCTGCTCGAGATCTCCGAGGGTGAGACCGACACGGGGCGCAGCCTCCAACCCGAACCGGCGCGCCTCGGCGACGATGTTGTCGACGCGCGTTCCGTCCTTGGAGGTGACCCCGAGCTCTGCGTCGAGGACCGACTCGGGATCGTCGTACACACCGAAGTAAAGCAGCGCCGCCATGAGAGCAGCCGCACCGCAGCTCCAAGGATGCGCCTGCGAGACCAGCGGGATCGGAAGCAAACGCGGGGGCAGCGAGGCCTCGATCGCGTGCTCCGCCAGCAAGGAGCCACAGAGCGCGACGGCGACACTGACCCGACCGACCGTTCCGATTTTTCCGAATCGTCCTGTCATTCGCTGGACCGGTTGAGCCCGGTGATTGCCTCTTTCGAATCTGAGGACGCGGAGACCGGAACGCCAGCCGCGGTGTTCCGCAAACGCGCGCTGGATGGTCGTCGACCACCACCTCGACACTCCCCGCTGGGAGGCAACTGGCTGACGACGGGCAGGCGCCAGTCGTCAGCGCGCGGACAGCTGGGCGGTGGTCCAACCGCCGCCCAAAGCTCTGATGAGCTGGACGCTGGCGGCGAACCGCCGCGTGGCGACGTCGGCCTGTGTGCGTTCGTTGCTGAGTTGAATGGTCTGGGCCGTCAACACTTCGAGGTAGGTGGTGACCCCGCCCTTGTAGCGTTTGTTGCTGAGCGCCAGCGATTGACGGGCGGCTTCGACCGCGGCGGTCTGCGCCTCCGATTCGTCCGCCAGGATGCGCAGCGCGGAGAGGTTGTCCTCGACGTCCTGAAAGGCGCCGAGGACGCTCTGCCGATAGTTGGCGACCTGCGCTTCGTAGAGATCGCGCGCCTGATCGGTGAGAGCGTGGCGACGGCCGGCGTCGAACAGCGTCTCTAGCGCGGAGGCGCCCAGCGACCAGAACAGGCTGGGGATCTGCAGCCAGCTCGCCAGCGAGCCGCTCTCGAACCCGCCCGTCGCGCTCAGCATGATGTTCGGGTAGTAGGCGGCGACGGCGATCCCGATCTGGGCGTTGGCGGCGGCCAGGCGGCGCTCGGCGGCCGCCACGTCGGGACGCCGCTCGAGGAGCTGGGAGGGGACGCCCGGCGGCACGACGGGGAGGCTCGCTGCGAGCGGGTGCGGCACCAGCGCGAACGTGGCGGCCGGGACGCCGATCAGCGTGGCGATGGCGTGCTCGAAGGCGGCGCGCGCCACGCCCACGTCGATCCCCTGGGCCTTCACCTGCAGATACTGCGTCTCGGCCTGGGCGACGTCGACCGCGTTGGCGACGCCCCCCTTGAACCGCACGCGCGCCAGCTCCAACTCGTCGGCGTCGCTGGCCAGCGTGGTGTCGAGAAGCTGCTTCTGGGTGTCGAGGCCCCGCAGCTGGAAGTAGTCGGCGGCCAGCTCGGCGTGCAGGCTGAGCGCGACGTTGGCCAGGTCGGCGGCGCTGGCCTGCGCGTCGGCGCGCGCCTGCTCGACGGTGCGGCGGACCTGTCCCCACAGATCAGGCTCCCACTGGGCCTGCCCCTGCAGCGCGAGGATGTTGTAGTTGAAGTTGGTGGTGCCGCGCAGCGTGTTGGGCTGATTCTCCGACAGACGGATGCGCGAGGCCGACGCGCCCACGCCCAGCGTGGGGAAGTAGGCGGCGCGCGCCACCCGGATCTGATCACGCGCCGCGAAGTACTGCCCGGTGGCCGCCCTCAGCGTCTGGTTGGAGACGTCGATCTTCTCCTCCAGCGCGTCGAGCTGCGGGTCGCCGAAGAGCTGCCACCATTTGTCGCGCAGCTTGCCGTCGGCCGGCTGCGCCTGCTTCCAGGCGCCCGGGGGTGGCTGCTCCTTGAACGCCGCCGTCGCCGGCGCGTCGGGGCGCTTGTAGTCCGGGCCGACGGCGCAGCTGCAGAGGACGACCGCGCTCAGCGCCCAGAGCTGCAGGCGGTAATTACCTGGCGCCATCCGTCTTCGACTCGGGTCTCACCACGTGAACCGCCTCGCCGTCGATGATCGAATCGGGCGGGTTCTGGACCACCAGATCCGAGGGCCGCAACCCATCGCTCACCTCGACCGTCTTGCCGTCGTCACGGCCGATGGTGATGGGGACCAGCCGCGCCTTGCCGTCCCGCACCACCGCCACCCGCAGCCCCTCCGAACGGAAGATCAGCGTCGGCACCGGAAGCACCAGCGTCGGGTTCCCGTTGGCGAGCTTGAAGTGAACCTGCGCGTACGCCCCTGGCAAGAGCTGGTGGTCGCGGTTGTCGACCTCGACCTCCACCAGCAGCGTGCGGAAGGCCGGATCGATCGCCTGCGAGGTGCGGACGATCTTCCCCTCAAAAACCCGGCCCGGGTGCTCGGGCACGGTGAGGCCTGCCTTCACCCCCGCCACCGTGGCCCGCGAGTAGACCTGCGGCACGTTGACGTAGACGCGCAACACGGCGTCCGAGGCCAGATGGAACAGCTCGCGGTTGGCGCCGGCGTCGATCAGCGTCCCGATGTCGACGTTGCGCGCGGTGATCACGCCGTCGAAGGGGGCGAAGATGGTCTGGAAGCCGGTGAGTTGGGCCAGCCGCCGCGCGTTGGCCTCGGCGGCCGCCACCTGATTGCTGGTCGAGTTGGCTTGCGCCCGAAAGTTGTCGGTGTCTTGCTTCGAGACCGCGTTCTCGGTCAGAAGATCCTGGTAGCGGGTCGATTGCGTCTCGGCGTACTTCGAGTTGGCCTTGGCCGTCGCCACGTCGGCCTTGGCCTGCTGCAGCTGTTGGTCGACCTCGGGGCTGGCGATCACCGCCAGCCGCTGGCCCTTCTTGACGTGGGCGCCGATGTCGAAGCTCCACGACTTCAAGTAGCCGCTGGTGCGGGCATAGATCGGCGCGTCGGTGAAGGCCTGCACGTTGCCCGGGAGCACGACCTCTTGACCGACCTTGCCCAGCGTAGGCGCCGCCACCAGCACGTCGGGTGCCGCCAGCGCGTCGGTCTGCTGTTGCAGCGTCGTGCGCGCCCGGACCCGGGGGACGATGCCGAGGATGGCGATCGCCACCGCCGCGCCGATGAGCGCGATGACGAGGACCAGCGCCTTGCGGCCACTCAGCGGAGGCGGACCTTCGCCCGGTTTTGGGGGAGCGACATCGTGACTCATGAACGGGATTCTCCTGCGGGGACGGTGACGGCGCCTGCGGACGGGTGGGCGGGGCCCTTGCGGCGCTCGAGCCACCCGTGAAGCACGTTGAAGAAGGTCGGAACGAAAAACAGCGTCGAGACGGTGGCGAACAGCAGGCCACCGATGACGGCGCGGCCGAGCGGCGCGTTCTGTTCGCCGCCGTCGCCGATGCCCATTGCCATTGGGACCATGCCGATGATCATGGCGAGCGCGGTCATGAGCACGGGACGAAACCGCACGAAGCCGGCCGCCAGCGCCGCGGCGCGGGCGTCACCTTTCAGCTCCTCCAGCTGCTCGCGCGCGAAGCTGACCACCAGAATCGAGTTCGAGGTCGCCACCCCCATGCACATGATGGTTCCGGTCAGCGCCGGGACGCTGATGCGGGTGTGGGTGACGAACAGAAACCAGACCACCCCCGCCAGCGCCACCGGCAGCGCCGCGATGATGATGAAGGGGTCGAGCCAGGACTGGAAGTTCACCACGATCAGCAGATAGACGAGGACGATCGAGAAGGCCAGCCCCGCCAAGAGGCCCACGAACGAGCTGTGCATGGTCTGGACCTGCCCGCGCACGAAGACGCGCGAACCACGCGGCAGGTCCTTCTTCGCGTCGGCGATGATCTTCTCAATCTTCCCGGCGACGCTGGCGAGGTCGGTGCCGACCACGTTGCCGTAGATGTCGATGGCCGGGGCGATGTTGTAGTGCGAGACGGTGCCGGGGACCGCGCCGCGGTTGATCGAGGCGACGTTGGCCAGGATCTGCACCGGCCGGCCCGACGTCAGGGTCGGCGCCGTCGACGCCAGCGCGACGTTCGAGCCGGAGGCCGCGCCGGGGATGGTGAGAGGGATGTTCTCCAGATCCTGGAGGCTGTCGAGCGCGTACTGCGGCGCCTGGACGGCGATGTTGTAGCTGACGTTGTTCTGCGGGTTCAGCCAGAAGCTGGGGGAGGTCTGGGAGCTGCCGCTGGTGGCGGTCAGCAGACTGGTGGCGACGTCGCGTTGCGCGAGCCCCATCTGCAGCGCCTTGGTGCGATCGACGTCGATCTTCAGCGACGGATTGTCGAACGGCTGTTGGATGCGCAGGTCGGCGGTGCCGGCGACCGTCTTGACCCGGTCGAGCAGCTGATTCGCCCAGGCGCGATTGCCGTCGAGATCGTTCCCCACGATCTGGATGTCGAGCGGCGCCGGCAGCCCGAAGTTCAGGATCTGGGTGACAATGTCGACCGGCAGCTCGTAGAAGGTGACGCCCGGGAAGCGACGGTGCAGCACCTGGCGGAACTGCTGGACGTACTCGGCCGTCGGGCGGTGCTTCTCGGCCAGCGACACCTGGATGTCGGCGTCGCCCGGCCCGATGGGCGCCGAGTTGGAGTAGGTGGTGTTGATGCCGCTGTAGGGCAGGCCAATGTTGTCGATGATCGTGACCAGCTCGTCCTTGGGGATGATCTCCCGGAACGTCCGGTCAATGCGATCGCACAGGCTGGCCATCTCCTCGATGCGGGTCCCGGTGTGGGCGCGGACGTGGATTTTGAACTGCCCGGTGTCGACCGAGGGGAAGAAGTCCTGGCCGAGGTACGGATAGAGCAGCGCCGCCGAGATCACCGCCAGGCCGACGAAGCCGACCAGGAAGACCTTGGAGTGCGCGACGCAGAGCTCCAGGATGCGGTGGTAGCCGCCGCGGAAGGCCTCGAATCCCCGCTCGAACGCCGCCTGGAAACGGATCAAGGGGTTGCGGCTGGTCTTGGCCTTTTCGGCCGCGGCGGCCTCGTGCTCATGGCCGCGCAGCAGGTACTTGGCCATGGTCGGCACGACGGTGCGCGACAGGATGTACGAGGCGATCATGGCGAAGCAGACCGCCTCGGCGAGCGGCACGAAGAGGAACTTCGCCACCCCGCCGAGGAAGAACATCGGCACGAACACGATGCAGATGGCGATGGTGGAAACCAGCGCCGGGACCGCTATCTGTTGGGCGCCGTCCAGGATGGCGTGCTCGACCTCCTTGCCCTGATCGACGTTGCGGTTGATGTTCTCGATCTCGACAGTGGCGTCGTCGACCAAGATCCCCACCGCCAGCGCCAGCCCGCCCAAGGTCATGATGTTGATCGTCTCGCCGAGCGCGCTGAGCGCGATCAGCGACGACAGGATCGAGAGCGGGATCGAGACCGCGATGATGACGGTGCTGCGCCAGCTGCCGAGGAAGATCAGGATCATGACCGCCGTCAGGCAGGCGGCGACGATCGCCTCGCGGACGACGCCGTCGATGGCCGAGCGCACGAACAGCGACTGATCGGCCAGCGGGGTGATCTTCAGCGCCTGCGGCAGCTGGGGCTTGATCACCTCCAGCTTGTCCCGGATCCCCTGGACGATGTCGAGGGTGGAGGCGTCGCCGGTTTTGATGATCGAGAGCAGCGAGGCGCGCTGGCCGTCGACCCGCACGATGTTTGTCTGCGGGGGGAAGCCGTCGCGCACGTGGGCCACGTCGCGGATGAAGACCATGGCGCCGCTGCTGGCCGCCCGGATGGGGAGGCCGTTCAGCTCCTCGAGCTTGAGCGGCGCGCTGTTGGTCTCGAGCTGATATTCGAACGCCCCGATCTTGGCGGTGCCCGAGGGGAGAATCAGGTTCTGCGAGGCGATGGTGTTGACCACGTCGCCCGGCGAGAGCCCTCGCGACTGCAGCGCCGGCAGATCGAGGTCGACCTGTATCTGCCGCTGCTTGCCGCCGTAGGGGTACGGGATGCCGGCCCCGTCGACGGTGACCAGCTGGGTCCGGATGTTGTTGAGCCCGTAGTCGTTGAGCTGCTGCTCCGACAGCCCCTGGCCGGAGAGTCCCAGCTGGATGATGGGGACGCTGGAGGCGCTGTACTGGAGGATGAGCGGCGGCGTGGTGCCAGGCGGCAGCTGTCGCAGCTGCGTCTGGGCGATGGCGGTGACCTGCGCGACCGCGCTGGCGACGTTGACCTTGGGCTGGAAGAAGATCTTGATGACCGCGATACCGTTCAGCGACTGCGACTCGATGTGCTCGATGTTGTTGACGGTCGTGGTCAGCGACCGTTCGGAGAGCACGGTGATCCGTTTGGACATCTGCTCGGGCGAGAGGCCGGTGTACTGCCAGACCATCGCCACCACCGGGATGTTGATGTTCGGGAAGATGTCGGTCGGCGTGGTGAGCGCGACGAGCGGTCCCAGAATCAGCAGAACCAGCGCGAGGACGGCGAACGTGTAAGGGCGACGAAGCGCGAGGCGAACTATCCACATTGTCTAGAATTCGAACAGCTGATGTTTTTTCCGACAGGTCGACCGCCGGTTGCGAAGGTCGACCTCAAAAAAGATGCCGCGGATCATTCCACGGTTCCCACGGTTCGTGGTTTTCCACGGCGAGCTTCCAGGCACGGTGCAACAACGGCGCCGCGCCGGCGGCAACCCGCCGTCAGCTCAGCCTATATCGCAATGACGCCAGCGCCGCTGCTCAGGGGCGATCGATCGATGGTGATGAAGATCTTCGCCCATTGGCGTTGGCCAGCGCCACCGGCGTGGCGCTCCCCGCGACAGCGGCGCCAGGAACATGGTGGCCGTGGGGTCGGTGTCGGCGTCGCACGACAGGCCGGAGGTCGTCGAAGAGCACGACCGGCCCGCAGACCATCGCCTTCACCTCCGTCGACCCTCCGATTCGGCTGCGAAGTGGCACGAACCAGCCCTGCCGGTTCATCGAAAGGGCTCACGACCCGGGAGCTTTACTTGGCTTGCGGGCCGCGCAACACTCCCCGTTCAATCGGCAGCCGGGACACGACAAAATGCAAACGGCGCAGACGCAATGGCTCCCGCAGAGCGGATGGAGACCCGCTGATTCGTCCGGGGCGACCTGGAAGCCGGATCTGGCCTTCGCGTTCGGGTCCCGCCGCGTGCTCACCAATGCCGCCTGCATGGAGGCGCTTCGGGAGGCCTTTCCTGGGGTCACGCTCATCGGCTGTTCGACGGCGGGCGAGATCTGCGGAACCACGGTGCAAGACGACACCCTCTCGGTGACCGCCGTTCGCTTCGATCACACGCAGGTTCGTTTCGCGCGCGAGATCGTCCCCGATCGCTCGAAGACGCGCCCCGCCGCACGAGCCATCGCGGAGGCGCTCGACCACGAGCAGCTGGTGAGCGTGTTCGTCCTCAGCGACGGCCTCACTGTTCACGGACCGGACCTCATCGCGGGGATCGCCGACGCGCTGCCGCCAGAGGTCGTCGTCACGGGCGGCATGGCCGCGGACGCCTCCGAATTCTGCGAGACGGTGGTCCTCTCGGAGCACGGGGTGGAACGGAACACGATCCTGGCGGTCGGCTTCTACGGCGCTCGCCTCAAGGTCGGGCACGGGTCGCTCGGCGGCTGGGACCCCTTCGGGCCGTTTCGCCGGGTGACGCGGGCTTCTGGACAGGTCCTCCACGAGCTGGACGGAAAATCGGCGCTGGCTCTCTACAAACAGTATCTGGGCGAGCACGCCGCGGCCTTGCCGGGGTCCTGTCTATTCTTCCCGCTCTCGGTGAGCCGCACCCGCGACGAGCCGGGCGTCGTGCGCACGGTGCTCGCCATCGACGAGCAGGCGGGGACGATGATCTTCGGGGGGGACATCCCGGAGGGAGGCTACGCCCAGCTCATGCGGGCCAACGTCGACCGTCTGGTCGACGGCGCGCTCGGCGCCGCGCGCGCCACCCATGAAGGGGGAGCGCCGCACCCGAACCTGGCGCTGCTGATCAGCTGCTCGGGCCGGCGTCTGGTCCTTCGCCAGCGCGTCGAAGAAGAGATCGAAGCGGTGCGCGAGGTGCTGGGGCCCGGAACGACGCTGTCCGGTTTCTACTCCTACGGCGAGCTCGCGCCGAGCGCCAGAGGGGCGAGCTGTGAGCTGCACAATCAGACCATGACCCTGGTTACCCTCGCGGAGGTGTAGACCGTGGCCGACCTCCACGCGCTCCTGCGGCGGCAACTGCGCAAGCACCTGGGAACGACCGAAGTCCCAGAGTCGCTCCTTGGTTTCGTCGACGCGGTGAACGAGGCCTACGAGCAGGCCGACGACGAACGGAGAATGACGGAGCGCGCGTTCGAGCTGTCGTCGCACGAGCTCCTCGATTCGAACGCCGAGCTCGCGGCCGCCATCGAAGCGCTCGGCAGGGCGGCCGAGCAGAGCGCCAAGGCGAGCCGGGCCAAGGACGAGTTTCTCGCCATCCTGGGCCACGAGCTGCGGAACCCCCTGGCGCCCATCGTGACGTCGCTCGACGTGGCGAGGCTGAAGGGCGTCTCGGTGATCGACGCCCACTACATCGAGCGCCCCGTGCGCCAGGTCTTGCGCCTGGTCGACGATCTGCTCGACATCGCCCGCGTCGCGCGCGGCGCGCTCGTGCTGGACCGACGCCCCCTCGAGCTCGCCCGCGCCGTGCGCAACGCCGTCGAGGCGATCGGGCCGGCGGTGAAGCAGCACCGGCACCTGCTGCGGGTCGACGTCCCGGCGGAGGGATTGATGGTCGAGGGGGACGAAGCTCGGCTCACCCAGGTCGTGACCAACCTGCTCATCAATGCCGTGCGCTACACCGACCCGGGAGGGGCGATCTCCATCACCGGCCGGCGCGAAGGCGACGAGGTGGTCCTGCAGGTGCGCGACAACGGGCACGGCATCGACGCCGCCATGCTCCCTCACATCTTCGACTCGTTCGGCAAGCCACGGCCTCCGGGGGACTCCGGGCTCGGCCTCGGGCTCACCATCGTCCGCAACCTCGTCGAGCTTCATGGCGGCACCGCGACCGCGCAGAGCAACGGGCTCGGCCTCGGCGCGACGTTCGAGGTTCGCCTCCCGACCCCCGTCGTCCAGATGACGCGGGAGCCGTCGGCGCCGCACGCGCTCGAGCCGCCGCTCAGCAGACGCAAGATCCTCATCGTCGACGACAACCGCGACGCGGCGGACCTCATTGGCCAAGCCTTGAAGCTCTCGGGCCACGAGATCGTTCTCGCCTACCAGGCCAGCGAGGCGCTGCTCCACCTCGACCAGTTCACGCCGGACGTGGCGTTGCTCGACGTCGGGCTCACGGACATGGACGGGCACGAGCTCGGCAAGTTGCTGCGCCGGCGGCACGCGGCTCTGAAGCTGATCGCCGTCACCGGCTACGGTCAACCCTCCGACCGCGAAGCCAGCCTGCGGGCCGGATTCGCCGCCCACCTGGTCAAGCCCGTCGGGCTCCGCGATCTGCTGGAGGCCATCGATGCCTGATCGCTTGAAGCGGTCGCCCGCAGCCTGTACGTATATTCAGGTACCGCGGCGAGCGGCGGTTCTTACCATCTCATCCCGATGCACTTCGGCGCCTTCCCGCTCCTGACCGCCAGACCCACCGAAAACTAGAATGAAGTACCGCCTCACACAGAAAATTGGCAGCGGAGGGATGGCCGAGGTCTTCCGGGCCACCGGAGAAGGTCCGGAGGGATTCGAGCGGGCCTTCGTCGTGAAGCGGATCCTCCCCCGGCTGTCGGAGGCGCCCGAGTTCGTCGGCATGTTCGTCGACGAGGCGAAGATCTCGGCGCGCCTCCTGCACCCGAACATCGTCCAGGTGTTCGAGTTCGCCTACCAGGACGGCGGTTACTACATCGTCATGGAGCCGGTCGACGGCGTGGACATGGCCTTCCTCTTGCGGAAGCTCGAGCGGCGGGGCGCGGTGGCGCCGGCGGCGTTCGTGGCGGAGGTGGGGCGGCAGGCGTGCCGCGGGCTCGGCTTCGCGCACGGCCTCTCCAGCCCCGACGGAAAACCCTACGGGATCGTCCACCGCGACGTCACGCCGCCCAACATCATGGTGGCCTGGAACGGGGCGGTGAAGATCCTCGACTTCGGCATCGCCCGCGCGGTGCGGGAGCTGCGCACCAACCAGACCGACGCCGGCACGGTGAAGGGGAAGATGTCGTATATCGCGCCCGAGCTGCTGCAGGGGCAGCCGGCCGACGCGCGCTCGGACCTGTTCTCGCTCGGCGTGGTGCTGCACGAGCTGCTCTGCGGGAGGCGCCTGTTCGTGGGCGACAACGATCTCGAGACGCTGAAGCTGGTGAGCGAGATGCCGGTGCCGCGGCCGTCGTCGCGCAACCCGGAGGTCAAGGCCCCGCTCGACGAGGTGATCCTGCGCGCGCTGGCCCGCGATCCGGCCAAGCGGTACCAGAGCGCCGACGAGATGAGCCAAGATCTGGAGCGCCTGGTGCTGCGCAAGCGCTACGCGGCCAGCGCCTTCGCCAGGCAGGTGCGCGCGCTGGTGCCGCCGGCCGAGGCGGTGGCGGACCCGGGCGTGCCGGTCGAGCTCGAGGTCGGGCAGCGCAACTCGTCGGCGGTGATCGCCGAGGGGACGCCGCGCGTCGCGCCGCCGCCACCGCCCGTGCGCGCCGCGGCGCCCGCCGCCGCGCCGGCCCTGCTGGGCGCCGTGATGAGCGCACTGCGCGGCGCGCGCGCGAGCTGGCTGTCGTCGCTGCTCCCCACCGCCGCGACGCTGGTCTTGATGGTGATCGTGCTTCGCCACGACGGTTCCGCGCCGCGGCTGCCGCCCGCGCCCCCATTGCCGGTGCAAACGCCGGCCTCCGTCGCCGCCGCCTGCACGACGCCCGTCCTTCCGTCGACCGTCGAGATGTCGATCGACTCGCGGCCGCAGGGTGCGCTGGTCACCGGCGCCGCCACGCCCGGCGAGCACGCGCGGCCGCTGGGCGAGACGCCGTTCGTTCTGCGGCTGCCGCGCGGCGAGACCCCGGTGACGCTGATCATCAGCAAGCGGGGATTCGCGCCGCTCTCGTTCAAGGTGGTGCCCAACCACGACAAGGAGGTGGCCAGCCGGCTCGAGCGCGGCGTAGGCGCCCCGAAGCTGGTGGCCTCCGCCCCGCGGCGCGTGCTGAGCGCAAACCTACCGGCCGCCGCGCCGCCGCCGGACCGGGCCGCGCGGCGCCCGACGCGCTGACCGGTGCATCTCGGATGACCGATTCCGGTGGGCCTCTCACCGGTCTAAACTGAAGCTCTTGCGCGCCTTTCTCGTCGGTTCAGCGATCCTTGTGTGCGTCGGCGGTGTGGCCACTTGTACCTCGAACCCGCCGGCACCCCTCATGCGCCCGCTCCCCTCACTGGCGCTGGTCAACGGCAGCTTCTATTTCACCGTGAACGGCACGCCCCGCGTGGTGATGACCCGCAACATCACCGGCGAGAACGTCGACGAGATCGACGCGCTTCTCGACCAGGCTGCCGCCGCCGGCGCCGCGCTGATTCGTCTTCACCTCATCCACGGCCTCGGCGCCGGCGTCACGGCGAGCGGTACGGTCGACGAAGCCTGGGCCCGGCAGTGGGACGCCGTGTTCGACCACGCGCAATCGGTCGGGCTCTACGTCGCGCCCGTGTTCGCTGTTTGGGCGGACTGGAACGACGGAACACCCGACTACGGATTCGCAAACTGGAGCATGAACCCCTGGAACGCCGCCAACGGCGGCCCGGCCAGCGATCCGAGTGAGCTGTGGCAGAGCGGGTCTGCGGTCCGCGCTGGCTGGATGGCCTGGCTGGGCGCGCTGGTCGCTCGCTGGGCGGGGCGCGCCAATGTCGCTTCCTGGGAGGTCTTCTCGGAGTTGGACATCGCGACCGGCGCCGACGAGACGAGTGGCGCGGCGTTCGCGGCCGACGCCGCCGCGGTCGTGCGCGCCCAGGACACCGCCGGCCGGCCGCTCATGGCGTCGCTCACCTTCTCCGCCGACTGGCCGACGCTGCTCAGCAGCGACAGCGTCGACATCGTGCAGATCCACCCGTATGCCGACCCGCTCGACTCACTGCTCCTGACCGCGGTCGGCACGCGGCGCGCCGAATATGGAAAGCCGGTCTTGATCGGTGAGTCGGGCCTGTCAGCGGCGGCACCCTCCGGCGGCACCTTCACCACGGCGCCGAACGCACCCCGCGACGTGAAGCACGCGATCTGGGCCGGCGTCGTGTCGGGCGCCATGAACGCACGCGGGCTCTGGTGGGAGGACGGCTACGCGATCTACGAGCCGCCGGGGCTGGCCTTCGTGAACGGTTACGCCGACGCCGAAGCGGCGGCGGCCAAGTTCGTGAGCGGGCTCGACTTCACCGGTGCCGCGCCGCTCGCCCTCGGCACGTCCGCCGACCTGACGGGAGGCGCGGTCGGGAGCGCGTCGCAGATCGTCGGGTGGGTCCGCAGCGCCGCCTGTGCCACGCCCGACTACGCCTGCGACACACCGCTGACGGGCGAGACCGCGACGATCACCGTGCCCGGCGGCGCCAACAGCTGGAAGGTCACCTTCTTCAACACGGCCACAGGCGCCGCGCTGCCAGGCTCCACGATCGCAACCGGCGACGGTGCGATCGTCGTCCCCTTGCCTTCGCTCACCGACGACCTCGCCTTCACGATGACGCCCGCGGGGGGATAGAACCTAAAGCAACGCCGAGCAGTTCGACCGCTACGGAACCGCGGCGACCGGCACCATGTGCTTGACGGACTTGGCGTTGCCTTTGACGTCGCCGCTGAGGACCTTCACCGGCACGGGCGGCGTCAGCTTGAAGCGGTAGCCCTTGCTGTCGCTCTGGAGGGCGATGTCCTGCCCTTTGTATTGAAGGTGCCGCTCGTAGTCCTCGGGCACGAGGCCGTCACGGGTGTTCGCGTGGTGCTTGATGAGGAAGGCCGCCAGCCGCAGCGCCTCGTAGTTGTGCAAACGGTGGCAGCCGTTGCTCTCGCCGCGCTTGACCGAGCGATAGCCGGGCGTGCCGTGCGTCCGGATGCGGAGGTCCATGAGGTCCGGCTCGCCCTGCGGGGTCGTCCCCATGATCTGCTTGTGCACCATCGCCACCAGGCCATAGGCCGCGTGGTAGCCGGGGCCGATGATCTCGGTCTTCGGCACGAACGTGTCCCCCACCTTGATCAGCAGATGGCGCGTCGGCATGCCGGGCGCCGGGTGCCAGGTCGGCGTGGCCAGGACCTCGGTCCAAAGCGCGTCGCCGGTGACCGACTCCTTGTACTTGAGCGCCATGGTGCCGTCGGACTTCTCGAACATCTTCCAGCCGCCGATGGTGGTCGGCCAGCGGCAGAGCGCCACGTCGTGATCGCCCACGTGCGCGAAGAGCGTGATGGTCGGGCGGTCGCCGACGGGGGGCTTCCACTTCTTGTGTCCATCCTTGTCGAGTTGCGGCCGCGCCAGCACCACCTCGCCGCGGTCGATTTCCGCGCGCAGCTCCATGTTGGGGCCGTGGTAGGACGGCGGCGGCGGCAGGCGGATGGCGACCGCCGCCGGCAGCGGGGCCGGCCCCTTCAACTTCGCCGGTTTTCGCCCGGGCCGTTTCGGCGCGGGCGGCGGCGCGACCAGCGTGCTCGCGAGGACCGCCTCCGGTGAGGTCCAGCCCAGCGCCTGGCTGGCCGCCTGGGTGGCCGCCGAGATCAGATCGGGCGCGGGGACGATCTTGGCCGAGGCGTCGGCCGCGGGCGCCGCCGGCGGGTTGGACTGCCCGGCAGCAGATGGTGGGTTGGACTGCGCCGTCGCGGTCGCCATTGGGGGCGCCGGGGTGGGCTTGGCGGCGCCAGGTGGCGCGGAGAGCGGCTGGAACTCATTGGTGTCGATCACGCGCCCCTGCACTTGACCTTGCGCGCCCAGGGCCGACCCGTCCTCGATGAGGCCGGTGACGTCGACGACCCGCGCCCGCAGCGCGCGCAGCAGCGCCCGGAAGTCCTGCTCGCGGCTGTCGCCGAGGAGCGCGGCGCGCGTCTCGAAATCGAGGTTCGCGTTGTCCGCCAGCATCTGTAAATGCTGGTAGGTCTTGAGGCCCTCCGAGGTCCGCCGATCCATCCGGCCGGCGCTCGCTCTGCCAGGGAGCAGATCCTCGCAGCGCAGGTGGGCTTGCATCGCGATCACCGCCCGCTTCTCCTGCGCGGTCAGCGGTCGCGGCGAGATGGTGCGCCCGGTCGTCACCATGGGCGTCTCTTTGGCCGTCGCGGGGTCGGGGTTGGGAACCTTCTCGGCTTCTTCCGCCGGGATCACGTTCCTGGCCGACAGTTCCTCGAGCACGCCGTCCTTCACCCGCTCGTGGCAGGCGTGGCGCTTTTTGTCCGCCAGCCGCCGCCGCAAGAGGTTCAAGCTGGGGAAGATCCCGAACGCCTCGAAGAAACGGTCCTCACGGGCGTGCGCGTAGGCGCTGCCCGGGCGAAACCGTCCATTGGCCAGATCGATCAAGTAGGCGCGCAGCGGCTGCGGTTTGCCGGGCTCCTCGGAGAAGACGTACGGCAGCCAGTCGTCCGAGAGATCGACGACGGTCAGGCCGTCCCGGCGCGCGCTCTCGGACGTCGCCTGACCGACGACCCGCCCTCCCTCGACGACCATGAGCTCGCCTCCCGCCGGCGTCGGCTGGACCGCGGGCGCGGCCTGCGACGCCGGCTGCGTTGCCCGCGTCTGTGGTCCGCTGCCGAGGAGAAGGCCGGCCAGCGCCAAGGCGGTCGCTCCCGGCCCCGGCACGCGGCCGGTGCGCGAGCTTTGGGCCCGGCGCCGTGTGTCCGTCTCCCCCACTGGGACCGAGCCTAGAATCGTGGGCCTCGCGATTCAAGGAGGGAGTTTGCTGGCCCCTGGAACGCCCCCAGACGTCACCTCGAGCAGCACGCGACATTTCTGCCCGGGCTTTCAGGTTTCTGAGGTCCGCGCCTGGCCGACCCCAGGCAAAGTAGCCTTGCATCGTGGTCCGCTGCTTGCTTCGATGGGCCGCATGCGAACACCCCTCTTGCTGTCGATCCTGGTGGCCGCTACCACCGGCGCCTGCGGCCAGTCGCTGACCGCCAAGATGACCGGAACGGGCGGAGCCGGGACGGGAACCGGGGACACCGGTGGGTCGTCGCCCAATCCAGGAACCGGCGGCTACACCGGAACCGGCGGGTACACCGGCACCGGCGGCTACACCGGCGTCGGCGGGACCAACCTCCCCCCGATCTGCGACACGCTGGCCGCCGAATATCAGTCGGCGCTCACCGCCGCCGAAAGTTGTCAGCTCGGCGCCAGCGGCCAGTGCCAGCAGCTGATCAGCGGGGCCTTGTCCGGCTGCTCTTGCCCGAGCTACGCCACGGATGGCTCGGCGCTCGCCACGATCGAGAAGGCCTGGCAGGAGGCCGGCTGCGAGATGTACATGCCGACAGCTTCCTGCACGCTCCTCTGTCCGGCAGCGCTGAACAGCACCTGCGTCTCGGCCGACGGCGGCAGCGCCGGCTTCTGTTCGTACGTACCGGGCAGCGGCGGAACCAGCGGGACCGGCGGCGACGGCGCCACCGGCGGCAGCACCGGGGCCGGGGGCTCATCGGAGGATGGTGGCCTCGCCGCGTGCAGCACCTTCGCCTCCGAGTACGCGGCGGTGATGATGGGCGCAAAGACCTGCACGGCCGGCGCCGCCGGCCAGTGCGCGCAGGCGGTCCCCTCTTCGCTCTCGCCCTGCTCGGTCTGCGTCGACTTCGTGACCGACCAGAGCGTCCTCAACGTCATCCGTCAGAGCTGGGACCAGGCCGGCTGTGGAAACGTGCCCGCCGCCTGCCCGGCGCTCTCCTGCCTCGCACCGACGACCGGCGTCTGTGTTCCCAGCGACGCCGGCGGCTCCGTCTGCTCGAACAGCTACCAGCCGAACTTGCCGGACTGAGACGGCCCTCGGCTCCGGTGGAAATGGGAGGGCGAGCGGCGGGGTTCCCAGCGCACCAACGAAGCGGTCTGCATCGGCTACTTTGATGCGCAGCCCCTAGGCGAAACACTTCGCGGCCCGCCCTCCCGGGGCTGCAAGGTAGTCGATTCGAGCTGAGCACGGGCGTCAAAAGGGATCCGTCCCGTCCCCCCGCTGGGAAGGCGTCTCGGTGAGCAAGCGCCGGCTCACGTAGAATGGCCGCCGCCCGATCTTCATGTCGCTCGCCAGCCTCGCCGCCGTCGCCTTCATTGGAACGGTCTTTTGGGTCGCCAGCCCGGAGGCCGCCATTCTGCTTGCCGGGGCTCAGCACCGTTGGCCGCCGCTGGCGATCGGGCTCGCCGCCGCCGGCGGCCAGTCTGCCGCGCTCATAGGCCTCTATCTGTTCGGCCGCCAGCTCCGCCGCCACTGGCGCTGGTTCGACCGGCAGTGTCAGCGCACCCGAGATCGCTCGCGTCTCGGAACCGAGCGCTACGCGACCAGCGTCGCCGCCGCCGCCGGACTGCTCGGCTTCCCGCCCGTCTCGGTCACCGCCTCGCTGCTCCCCGGCGTGGCGCCCCGCCCGCTCCGGCTGCTCCTGCTCATGCTGCTCCTGCGCCTGGTGCGGTTCATTGCCCTCGGCTGGGTGGGGGCGCATTTCGGGTGGCGGCTCCCCGGGTAGCCCCGCGAGGTCAGGCCGGTTCGCCGCCCACCGCATCCTCGACCAGCCGATGGAGCCTGGCCGTATCGAGCGGCTTTTCGAGACGGACGTTCGGGACCCGCTCGAGGAAGTCGCGGGCGTGCGAGGTCAGGACGCCGCCGCTCATGAACACGACCCGGTTCACGACCGCGCTCTCGTCGCGCACCAGCTCGTCGTAGAACTCCATCCCGGTCATCTCGGGCATCATCAAATCGCACAGAACGATGCTGAATCGCTCGCCGGCTCGAATCCGGGCCAGCGCTTCGCGCGCGCGCATGACCGTCGTGACCCGATGGGGCGCCAGGAGCCGCTCGAGGACGCGACAGAGCGCGGGCTCGTCCTCGACCACCAGAACCGATCCCCGCGGCCCGATTGGCTGCGGCTCGGCGCGCTGCAACACCGGGACCTCTCGCGTCTGCTTGGGGCGCGCGGGAACCAGAAAGACCCGGAACGTCGTCCCGACGCCGACCTGGCTCTTCACCTCGATCCGGCCATTCAAGGCGGTGAGGATTCGATGACATATCGCCAGGCCCAGCCCCGTTCCGATGCCGATCGGCTTGGTGGTGAAGAAAGCGTCGAAGATCCTCGGCAGCACCTCGGGGGCGATTCCCGAGCCGGTGTCCGACACCTCGACGACGATCATTCCGTTCTCTGCCGTCGTCCGGACGGTGATGTCGTTCTGTTCCGTTCGACCTTCGGGGATGGCGTGCGCGGCGTTGACCAGCAGGTTGAGAAACACCTGACCGAGCCGCCCCTCGTTTCCGTCCACGTTCGACACCGCACCGAAGTCGAGCACGATCTTGGCCCGTCGGCGCAGCTCGTTGCGCGCCATCCGCAACGACGATTCAAGCACCTTGTGAACGTCCACGGAGCTACGAAGGTCCTCGTCAGGCCGGGAGAAGACCCTCAGGTCCCCCACGATCGCCCGCACCCGCTCGGCGGCCTCCTCGGCGTCGCGAACCGACTCCCGCAGACCGGAGGTCATCCCGGCGACCGCCCCCGCCGTCGCTCCGTCGAGGTCGCCGATGAGCGCCTCCAGATCCTGCCGAATGACGTGCAGGTTTCCCACCACGACCGACAGTGGATTGTTGATCTCGTGCGCCACACCCGCCGCCAGGGTTCCCATGGAGGCCATCCGCTCGGAGATCAGCAGCTGCTCCTGGATCTTGCGTCGCTCGGCTCGAATCGCCGCTTCTCGAATCTCGCGCTCGATCGCCGCCACCAGCCGCTTGAGGTGCCCCTTGAGCAGGAAATCATGCACCCCGCTCCGCATGGCTTGAACCGCGATCTCTTCTCCGACGGTTCCCGAGACGATGATGAACGGAATGTCGATGTTCAGGCGGCGGACGATGGCGAACGCTTCGGGCGCGCTGAAGTTTGGGAGCGAGTGGTCGGAGACGATCACCTCCCAGGTCTCCTTGGTCAGCGCCGCGGTCATCTCCTCGGCGGTCTGGACGCGCCTGAACAACGGCTCGTAGCCGGCGCGCCGGAGCTCGAGGACCACCAGCTCGGCGTCATCCGGATTGTCCTCCACCAAAAGGACGCGCAAGCCCTTCGGCAGGGCGGGATGTCCCCTCGACTCGGACAACTCCGGCCGGCCTTTTCTAATAGCTGGCCGCGGGGAATCCGCGGCCAGGCTTGGCGAAGAGATATCCCTGGAGGGCATCGGCCCCGAGCGACGTGACACAGTCGCGCTCGGCCGGGGTCTCGATCCCCTCGGCGATCAATCGAATACGAAGGTCGCTGGCCAGGGTGGCGATCGCGCTGACCAGCTTCTGCTTCACCGGTGACGCCTCGATGCCCCGGACCAGCGACATGTCGGCCTTTACGACGTCCGGTTCCAGCGCGGCAAAGCTCGACAGACCGGCGTAGCCCGCGCCGAGATCGTCGACCGCGATGCGAAAGCCGAGCTCCCGCAATCGGGAGATCCGCTTGGAGAGACCGCGGATCTGATCGAGCGTCGTTCGCTCGGTGATCTCGAGGACGATCTGCCCCGCGAACGGGGTGAGCACGCCGCTGGCCGAAAACAGCTCCTCGTCCTCGAGATCCAGGGGATGGAGATTTACGAACATGAGCGCCTGATCCGGAATGTCGCCGATGGCCGCGGCGACGAGCTGGCGAATGGCGCGCCCCAGCTCCTTGGTGCCGTTGAGCCGCTCGGCGACGTCAAAGAGATCCGATGGATTGCGCAGCGTCGGCTCGTCGGTCCGCGCCAGGGTTTCGTAGGCGAACGTCGTCCGATTCTGCCAAGAAACTATCGGTTGGGTCGCGATCCAGAGGCCGCTCAGCGCGGAGGCAAACCGAGCCTCCAATCCAGCCCGATCTCCGATCGGCCGCCCCTCCAACTCCTGGGTTGCCGTCCGCCGTACCACCGCGAGGCGGTGCCAATGAGCGGCGCGCCTCACCACACCGACGAGCTCGTCGGGCGCGACCGGCTTGACGAGATACCGAAAGGCTCCGTATTCGACGGCGTCAATCGCGCTGTCGAGATCGGGCTGGCCGGTCAGGAAGACGAAGGGGACATCCAGATCCTTCTCGCGGATCGCCCGCAACAGAGCCCGTCCGTCGATATCGGGCATTCCGAGATCGCTGACGATGGCATCGAAGGGACGCGACTCCACGATTTCTATGGCCTCGCGTCCGCCGCCCGCAACGATGACCTTGAATCCCTGTCGAGAAAGAACCCGCTCGGTCGTCCGAGCGACGGCCGGCTCGTCGTCGACGACGAGAACGGAGGGTGATTGGTCGCCCAGTCTCGTCTGCGCGTCGTTCGACAGTCCTCGCATGAGGTCAATCGTCGCTCAAATTACATGAACAAACAACTTGGACAATGAAACATTGGACGTTGACGCCCCGTTGATCGGATCCGAGTTTCGAAACCGTCCCCTGTGAGTTTCGAAGCCGACACCTGAGTCTGCGTCGGGCCTTGTACGACGTGGTGCGAAGCGATATCTTCGTGGTACCGTGAATCGAGGGGGCGATCGCGGGGCTGAACAATGTCCGACTCCCGTTCGAACATCCTGGATCCGGTAGATCACACCGTCGAGATCGGGAGCCCCGGCCGCCTTCAGGCCACGGGACTCAAGGCCGGTGCGGTGCTCGGATCGCGTTTTCAGATCGAGGCGGCGATCGGCGAAGGGGGAAGCGGCCAGGTCTTTCGCGCCTGGGACCGGGTCCTCGGCGAGCCGGTGGCCCTCAAGATTCTGCGGCCGGATCGGGCCACGGAGAAGAGCTGGATCAAGCGACTCGCTCGGGAAGTCAAGGTTGCTCGGGCGATCCGCCATCCCAACGTATGCCGGGTCTTCGATCTGGGGAACGTCGACGAGCACTGGTTCGTCTCGATGGAGCTCGCTTCGGGCGGGACGCTTCGGGACACGTTCCGGAGCGAGAAGGCCCGGGCGCTGTCGGACCTCCTGTCGGACGCGCGCGCGATCTGCGCGGGTCTCGCCGCGATCCACACGGTGGGGATCACGCACCGGGATGTGACGCCCCAGAACGTCCTCAGGATGTCCGATGGTCACCTGGTGCTCTCCGACTTCGGCCTGGCCGTCGAAGGCGGCGACATCACCGTTCAGGGCGGCACGCCCAGCTACATGGCGCCGGAAACAGCAATGGGACAGCGACCGGATCAGCGCTCAGATGTCTGGCAGCTGGGGTCGATCTTGCACGAGCTGTTTTTCGGCCGCCGGCCCGAATGGACCAGCGGAAGCCGAGGATTGTCGCTCAAGGAGCCTGCCCGGCCAGGCGCCTCGGTGCTTCACAGACAGGTGAGCCGCCTCTGCAGAGACTGCTTGGCGCCGAACCCCGCGACCCGTCCCGCCAGTGCGATCGAGGTGTCGGCACGTCTGGCGGCGGCGGAGATCGGCCAGTCGCGGAGTGCGCTGGCGCGCTTCGTCCCGCGCGGGATAATCATGATCGGGGCAGCCCTGGCGGCGGCGCTGCTCTTGGTCGGGATGACGCTCAGGCATCGCCCCGCCGCCCGGGACCTCCCGCTCGCCGGTTCGCTCGAGATGATGAGCCCTGCAGACCGGCTGCTGCTCAGATCGTTGGCTGACACGATGAAGGCGGAGGGCAGACTCGTGGATGCTCGCGCCTTGACCCGATTGGCTGGCCCCGCAAACCCACCGTGAGGATGAATGTCCGACGTCGCTCCGCCCATCTGCGTGCTCATCGTCGACGACGACCGCGAGATCCGGGAGTTGCTGGGAGAGCTCTTGACCGAAGAAGGTTTTGCCGTCGAGGCGTCCTGGAACGGTAAGACGGCTCTGGCCCGTCTGGAGGAGGGCCTTCGCCCGGACGTCATCGTCCTCGACATCATGATGCCCGCCATGGACGGTCTGGCCTTTCGCGCCGCCCAAAAAAAACATTCCGCCATCGCCGACATCCCGGTCATCGGGTTGACGGCATTTCCGGCGTTGGCGGCCGACTTCGAGTGTCTGACCAAGCCCGTGAAGCTCCAGGTCCTCATCGACGCGATCCGCAGTGCGGCGCGCCGCCCCCGAGACTAGCGCTTCGACGGGATCGAGACCGTGAAGGTCGCGCCTTGACCGACCTGGCTGACGACGCCGAGCGTGCCACCGTGCGCCTCGACGATCTGGCGCGCGATCCAGAGCCCGAGCCCCAGCCCTCCGTAGTTCAGCGCCGGCTCGGCGCGCCCGAACCGTTCGAAGATTCGGCCATGGTTCTCGGGAGCGATGCCGATTCCACGATCAGCTACCGAGATCAGAACCCCGGCTTCGGAGCGCTCGAGGCGAACGTCGACCGGAAGGCCGGCGCCGTACTTGACTGCATTGTGCAGGATCCGCCGAAGGGCATCCTCCATCTGCGCGGGATCCAGCGAGGCGCTGATCCCTTCGGCGGGAACGTATGCGGTCACGGTCTCGATCTGGTCGACGCCGGCCAAAGACCGCATGACCCGCTGGAGCAGCCGGCCGACGTCGCTCTCCTCCGGCCGGATCGGCTCGGGGGGACCCAGCTTCGACACGGCGATCATGTCTTCGATCAGGCGTGCGATGCGCTCGATCTGCTCGTCCGCGCGGAGGAGCCTGCCTCTGACCACTTCGTTGGCGCCGCTCACGCGAGCGGCGCCCTCCACCTGGAGCCGCAGCGCCGTGAGAGGCGTGCGCAGCTCGTGAGAGGCGAGGATCAGGAACTCGTCGCGCAGCTCGAGCGCGCTCGCCAGGTGCTTCACCAGATGAGCCCGTTCGTCCTCCATCCGGCGGCGTTCGCGCCGATCCTCCACGTCGCGCATCGCCCGCCGGAGAGCCGGGGCCAGCCGGGCCAGGTTGTGCTTCGGAATGTAGTCGTCCGCACCGGCCTTCAGCAGAGTCACCGCCGCCGTCTCACCGATGTGGCCGGAGATGATGATCACCGGCGTGTCCGGCGCCAGAGTTGCCCGCACGTTCAGCGCGCGCAAGGCGTCGAAGCGTGGCATCTGGAAGTCCATACAGATGGCGTCCCAATGCCGTTCCCGAAGCGCGGACTCCATCTCCTGGCTCGTTTGGACCTGCCGCACGCTTGGCGTCAGGCCATTGCGAGCCAATTCACGAGCAATGAGCTCGACGTCGTCCGAAGAATCCTCGACCGAAAGAATCGCCAGCGGCGTCGGCTCGCTGGTCGACTCGGCGGTCGACGAGACACTCATCGCACCACTTTCACACCGCGCGATTGATTGTCAACCAGTATGCCCCCAGTTGGCTCGCGGTCTCAACGAAGTCGCTGAACTTGATTGGTTTGACGATATAGCTGTTTGCTCCCAGCGCGTATCCGCTCTCGATATCCCTCTCGCGGTCGGACGAAGTCATGATCACGACCGGCAGGAGCCTGGTGCGCGGATCGGCGCGGACCCGTCGCAAGACCTCCAATCCGTCGACCCGGGGGAGCTTGAGGTCGAGCAGGACGACGTCCGGCCTGATCGATGGGCGCGTCGCGCCGAGACCAGTGCCGAAGAGGTACTCGAGAGCCTCTACCCCGTCGCGCGCCACCACGATCGTTGGCTTGAGGGTTCCCATTGCGAACGCCCGAATTGCCAGCTCGGCGTCGTCCGGACTGTCTTCGATGAGAAGAATGACGTTCGTTCCCATGATCGCCCGTTCAGTTTCGAAACCAACCTGCCGCGGAGGACTCCAGTTTCGAAACCCTATTCTCGCACAGGCAAAATATCACCGTCAAGTTGCCAATCAGTGCTGGGCAATTGACCGTCTCATCTATCCATGGCATCTATGCGCCATCTTGGCACGTTGCTCACGGTATTGCACGTTACAGCTCTTGTTACGCCTTTCAACGATGACTACCGTGATTGGTCTCGCGGCCAGCGGGCCTGCAATGGGCTGGACGCTGGGCGATCCTGAGAGTCCGTCCACGATCGACGTGCACGGCTTCGTCAGCCAGGGGTACATCAAGAGCACCGCCAACGACTACCTGGTCGATTCGAGCGGCGGCGGAAGCTTCGAGTTCAGCGAAGCGGGGCTCAACTTCACGGTACAGCCGCTGGACCGGTTGAGCATCGGGATGCAGTTGTTTGCCTACAACCTGGGCACCTCCGGAAACTTCACGCTCAGGGCCGATTGGTTCTATCTCGATTATCGCTTCCGGGATTGGCTGGGCATTCGCGCCGGCCGCGTGAAGCTGGTCTACGGCCTCTACAATGACATCAGCGACATCGACGCCGCACGGACGCCGATCTTGCTTCCGCCTTCGATCTATCCGCTCAGCAACCGCGACCTTTTGTTCGGTGTGCAGGGGGGCGAGGTCTACGGTTACGCCCGGCTCGGTTCTCTCGGCGGCCTCGAGTACCGCGCCGTCGGCGGTGCGATCGACATCCCGCTTCCGAGCCAGATCGGGCAGGCCGTTGAGGCCTCCAGCGTCGACATCCCCTATCTGGTCGCAGGGCGGCTCATGTGGGAGACGCCGCTCGACGGGCTTCGCGTGGGCGGGAGCGTCCTGGCCCTCCGGCTGAATGAGGACGTCTTCTTTCCAGGCGTGCCGGCCGACGCGGCGACGGAGTCCGCCAGGGCCACCCTCTACGGCGCCATCGGATCGATCGAATACGTCGCCCACGATCTGCAGCTGGCGGCGGAGTACGCGCAGACCCGCAACGAAGCGCGGGAGCTCGCGCCGACGCCGACCCGGGCCCCGACCGTCGTCGGCTCGGGGGGATACGCCCTCGCGACCTACCGGGTCTCGCGGTGGTTTCAGCCCGGTGCCTATTATTCGTTTTCCTACGCGAACAGGAACCTCGGGAGCCAGAGCGCCCCGCCTGCACCGCAGAACGACGAGAACGTGCAGGACGATCTCGCCGGGACGCTGCGCTTCGACGTGAACAACTTCTGGATCGTCAAGCTGGAGGGGCACTACATGCACGGCACCGAAGCGCTGGGCGGTGTCCCGACGGCCGCCACCAACTGGGGCCTCTTCCTCATCAAGACGACTGGTTACTTCTAGGCGCACGTGAGCAGGTCGCGGGCCAACGCAGCTTTTTCTCTCCTCGTCTTCGTCCTCGTCTTCGTGTACGGGGCGGCGGTCGGGACGCGCGTGGCGAGTGGCGCCGAGGGCTTTCGGGTCATCGTCAATCTCGACAATCCGATGAGCTCCATGGATCGGCGGTTCCTGGCGGACGTCTACCTCAAGAAGGCGACCCGTTGGCCGAGCGACGAGGCGATCCGGCCCGTCGATCTGGGCCCGGGATCGCCAGCGCGGCGGACATTCTCCGATGAGGTCCTCAAGCGGTCGGTGGCGGCCGTCAAGAGCTACTGGCAACAGAAGGTTTTCTCGGGACAGGGCGTCCC
Source organism: Polyangia bacterium (assembly GCA_036267635.1). Classification (GTDB taxonomy): domain Bacteria; phylum Myxococcota_A; class Polyangia; order Fen-1088; family Fen-1088; genus JADGRB01. The sequence goes on from DATAVR010000120.1 coordinate 60,279, forward strand.
CCCTCCCGAGCTGGACAGTGACAGCGAGGTGGTGCGGTTCGTGCTGAAGAACCCGGGCGCCGTCGGCTACGTCTCCTCGAGCGGCAACGTCGCCGGCGTGAAGATCGTTGCGGTGAGGTGAACGGCCGTGGGCCTTTCGTTCCGCGCCAAGCTGGTGGTGATCGTCGGAACGGCCGCCGCGGCGCTGGTGGTCTTGATCGCGGCCAGCGCGGCGATCTCGAACCGGACCGAGCGGGAGCTGGCCACCATTCAAGAGAGCCACCTGCCCAAGCTTCGGCTCGGCCCGCAGCTGCAGGCTGAGTTCGAGAGGCTCAAGCGCGCGTTGCAGGACGCGGTCGCGGCGCGCGACGCGGAGGCGGTGAACGCGACCCGCGCGATCATGGAGACCTTTCTCAAGGATCTCGACGCGGCCGGCGCCGCGGTGACGCCGGGACAGGCCGCGGCGCTGCGGAGCGCCATGGACGACTACTACGCGGCGGCGCTCGACGTCTCCCGCCGTCTGGTGGCGGACGAAACCGGCGAGCGGCTGGTCGACGCCATGAGCGCCATGCAGGCCAAGCAGGCGCGGGCGGCCGACCTGCTCGCCGCCGTCACCGCCTTCAACCCGAATGATCTGGCCATGGCCTTCACCGCGGCCCGACGGGCGGAGGTGAACGGTGGCCACGTTCGCTTGATTGTGAGCCTGGTCTGCTTGACCGGGCTGGTCTTGCTCTCCGGGTGGATCGGTCGCGGGGTCGTTCGCTCGCTGGGGGAGGTAACCGTCGGGCTGCGGCGATTCGGGGGCGGCGACTTCGACCAACCCATTCCCATCGCCCGCGGCGACGACGAGCTGGCCGATCTGGCACGCCAGGCCAATCAGATGGCCGAGAGCTTGAAGCGCCTCGCGCAGGCGCGCGATCGGAACGACTGGATCCGCGACGCGCGGGTCGGCCTCAGCCAGGAGATGCGCGGCGAGCTCGAGCCAATGGAGCTGGCGGGACGGGCGGTCTCCTTCCTGGCCCGCCACCTGGGGGCACCCGCCGGCGCGCTCTACTACGCCGATGGCCACCGCGAGCTCGAGCTGCTCGGCCAGTACGGTGGAACGCCACCCGAGGTCGGTGCGCCGGCGCGGTTTCGGATCGGTGAGGGACTGGTCGGCCAGGCCGCCCTGGTGGAAGGGATCACCGTCGTCAAGGACCCACCCACCGATTATTTGCGGATTCGATCCGGCGTCGGCGAAGGCGCGCCGAAAGCGATCGTCCTCGTGCCCCTGCGGCAGCTCGGACGCGCGCGGGGCGTGCTCGAATTGGCGCTCTTCAACAGCTGGTCGGCGCCGGCCGAGGAGGTTCTGACCGCGGTGCAAGAGAACCTGGTGATCGCGCTGGAGGTTGCGCTGGCCCGGGTCTCGACGCGAAAGCTGCTGGCGGAGACCCAACGGCAAGCGGAGCAACTGGCGCAGCAAGAGGAGGAGCTTCGGGCCACCAACGAGGAGCTCGAGACGCAACAAGAAGAGCTTCGCCAGACCAACCAGGAGCTGACGGAACAGGCCAAGGAGCTGGAGGAGCAACGGCGGACGTTGGAACAAAACAACAGCGAGCTCGTCGATGCCCGCCAGCGACTGGAACAAAAAGCCGCCGAGCTCTCCACCGTCAGCGCGTACAAATCACAGTTCCTGGCCAACATGTCTCACGAGCTGCGTACGCCCCTCAACAGCATGCTCTTGCTGTCGAACCTCCTGGCCGAGAACGAGGCCGGCAATCTGACCGACAAGCAGACCGAGTTCGCCAAGACGATTCACACCGCGGGCAAGGATCTGCTCGTGCTCATCAACCAGGTGCTCGATCTGGCCAAGATCGAGGCAGGCAAACGGGACGTCAACGTCGCGCCGATTCCGATCCGCCAGGTGGCCGACCACGCGGCGAGAATCTTCACCCCGCTGGCGGAGGAGAAGGGGCTGCGGTTGGTGGTCGAGGTGGCGCCCGATGTTCCGGCCGTCGTGAACACCGACGGCCAGCAGCTCGAACAGATCGTGCGAAACCTGCTGGGAAACGCCATCAAGTTTACCGCCGGCGGCGAGGTGGCGCTCCGGGTGACCCGGCCCGACCCGCGCGCCCGGTTTCGCAGGGCGGATCTGCGGCGCGAGGACGCGCTGGCGTTCGCGGTCTCCGACACCGGCCTCGGCATCGCCGCGGGCGATCTGGAGCGAATCTTCGCCCCGTTCGAGCAGCTCGACGGCTCCATCGATCGCCGCTATGGCGGCACCGGCCTCGGCCTCAGCATCTCGCGCGAGATCGCCGCCTTGCTGGGGGGCGAGCTTCAGGTCGAGAGCACGCCGGGACGGGGAAGCACCTTTCGACTCTATCTGCCCCTGACCTTGGATCTGTCGGAGGCGGCGCCTCGGCCGCCAGCGGCGCCCTCGTTCGCGCCGACAGCTGAGACGCCCTCCCCTGCCCCGGCGGCCGCGCCGGATCTTCCGGACCAGTCGTCGACCACCCCGTCGAACACCGCCTGGGAGAGCTCGGAGTCGCTGCTGATCATCGAGGACGATCGCGGGTTCGCGGAGGCCTTCGCCGACGTCGTTCGCAAGCAGGGGTTGGAGTGCCTGATGGCCTTCGATGGCCAGACCGGCCTGCGGTTGGCCCGCGAGCAGAGGCCGATGGGGATCGTGCTCGACGTTCGGCTCCCCGACACCGACGGTTGGCGGGTGATGGAGGAGCTGCGCTTCGATTCGGCGACGGCGCGGATCCCCGTCCACTTCGTGTCGGCGGTCGACAGCGCCGGTCGTGGGCTGGCGCTGGGGGCGGTCGGCTATCTGACCAAGCCCGCCTCTCGGGGGGACATCCTGCGCGTCGTCGAGTCCCTCGCCCGCCGGACAGCCGACGGGGCCGGCCGGGTGCTGGTCGTCGAGGACGACGCCGTCACCGGCGACTCGGTGGTCAAGCGGCTGGCGGGAGAGAAGATGGAGGTCCACCGGGCGATGGACGCCGGCCAGGCGATGCAGGCGCTGGAGCGCCTGCGATTCGGCTGCATGGTGCTCGATCTCTCTCTGCCCGACATGGACGGGCTCGAGCTGCTCGAGCGGCTGAGGGCGCGGCACGGCGCCGACATGCCCTCGGTCCTCATCTACACCGCCCGCGCCTTGACCAGGGCCGAGACGAAGGCGCTCGAGGCACACGCCGAGGCGGTGGTCCTGAAAGACGGCGCCTCGGCCGATCGGCTGGTGGACGAGGTTCGGCTCTTCACCCGCCGGCTCCAGGAGGGACGCCGGACCCGCTCGGTCAACGCGCCACGCTTCCGCCCGAGCGCGCTGAACCTTTCGGGCAAGAGGATCCTGGTCGTCGACGACGACATGCGGACGGTCTACGCGCTGTCGGCGACCTTGCGGGCGAAGGGGGTCGAGGTCCTGGTCGCCGACACAGGCCAGGCGGCGCTCGATCTCCTCCGCCAGCGCACCGACGTCGAGGCGGTGCTGATGGACATCATGATGCCGGAGATGGACGGCTTCGAGGCCATGCGCCGAATACGGAAAGAGGCGCGCCATCGCGCTCTTCCGATCGTGGCGCTCACCGCCAAGGTGATGAAGGGCGATCCCGAGAAGTGTATCGAGGCGGGGGCCACCGACTATCTCCCGAAGCCGATCGACGGCGATCGCTTGCTGGCCATGCTCAACGGTCTTCTGGCCGACAAGGCGGGCGGCGATGCCTGAGCCGAACGTCGAGGGGAGCGGGGAGATCCGCCAGTTTCTCGCCTCGATCTTCGAGCGGTATGGACACGACCTGCGCGGCTACGCGGTCAATTCGGTGCAACGTCGCGTGCGGGCCGCGCTCGGAAGGTCGGGGCTCTCCAGCGTGGCCGAGCTCGAACGGAGAAGCCTGGCCGATCCCCTGTTCTTCGCGCAGGTGTTGCCGAGCCTCACCGTCCGGGTGAGCGAGATGTTCCGCGATCCGACGTTTTTCCTGACGCTTCGGACGCGGATCGTCCCTCTCCTCCGCAGCTATCCGCGTCTCAACATCTGGCACGCCGGCTGCGCGACCGGAGAAGAAGCCTATTCGGTGGCGATCCTCCTGGCGGAAGAAGGCCTCTACGATCGCTGTCAGATCTACGCCACGGACGTGAGCGCGCAGGCGTTGGAGCAAGCCAAGCTGGGCGTCTACGCCGCCGACAGCCTCGAGACCTTCGCCTCGAACTACCGCGCCGCGGGCGGCAGGCACGACATCCGGCGATACGTCACGGAAGCCTACGGCCGGATCTCGATCTGCGAACCGCTCAGACGGAATGTCGTCTTCTTCCAGCACGATCTGGTGGGCGACTATGTGTTTGGCGAGATGGACGCGGTATTTTGTCGCAACGTGATGATCTATTTTGGCCGCGAGCTCCAGGAGCGCGTCCTCGGCAAGCTGGCCGACAGCTTGCGTCCGCACGGATTCCTCTGCCTGGGCCGGAGCGAGCAGCTGGGGCGCCGCGGGCGCGCTCAGTTCACCGATTTCGCCCCGCCCGATCGCATCTACCGGCGGGCGCCGTGAGCGAGCCCAGGCCAAAGGTCCTGCTGGTCGACGACGTCGACGCGAACCTGGTGGCGCTCGAGGGGCTCCTCGGCCGGATGTCGTGCGATCTCGTGCGCGCCAGATCCGGCAACGAGGCGCTGCGTCTGCTGCTCAGGCACGAGTTCGCGGTGGTCCTGCTGGACGTCCAGATGCCCCAGATGGACGGCTACGAGGTCGCGCAGCACGCCCGCGACAACCCGGCGACGCGGCACGTCCCGATCATCTTCGTCACGGCAACGCACGAGACGAAGGAGAACGTGCTTCGTGGCTACGACGCCGGCGCTTTCGACCTGCTCTTCAAGCCGGTGGACCCCTACATCCTGCGCAGCAAGGTTCAAGTGTTCCTCGATCTCTACCTCAACCGGTTGAGGCTGCGCGCGGAGATCGACGCGCACAAACAGACGCTGGCCGAGGTGGAGGCGTTCAACTACTCCGTCTCGCACGACCTGCGCGCGCCGCTCCGCCCGCTCGACGGATTCAGCGAGGTGCTGCTGGAGGAATACGGCGACAAGCTCGACGATCGGGGGAGAGACTATCTGCGCCGCATTCGCGCGGCCGCGCGGCGAATGGGGCAACTGATCGACGATCTGCTGGAGCTGTCGCGGGTCGGTCGCCTCGCCCTGCGCCGGCATCCGGTCGACCTGTCGGCGCTGGTCGCGTCGATCGTGGAGCAGATGCGCTCCGATCAGGGCGATCGCGAGATCGAGCTCCTGTGCGCCGCCGGGGTCGAAGCCCAGGTAGACGAGCGGGTCTTGCGCATCGCGCTCGAGAACTTGCTCCGCAACGCCTGGAAGTTCACCGCGAAGCAGCCGCAGGCCAGGATCGAATTCGGTCGAAGCTCGGATTCCAACGAGCTGATCTACTTCGTGCGCGACAACGGCGTCGGATTCGATTCGACCTACGCTGAAAAGCTGTTTCAGCCCTTTCAGCGCCTGCACGGCTCCGACTATCCGGGGACCGGGATAGGACTGGCCATCGTCGACCGGATCATTCGGCGTCACGAAGGCCGGATCTGGGGCGAGTCGACCCCTGGGCAAGGCGCCACCTTCTACTTCACCCTCGCTCCCCGACCCGCCGGGTGAGGCCGGACAACTAAAGAAATGCCGGCCGAGTGTCGACCAGGACTGCCGTAATGGTGGGCTCCTCGGGGGAGCTGTCGCCGCCAATCCCCCTTTGAGGAGAGCCATGCGCATTCAGTTCGCAGCGATTGTTCTGTCCGTTTCGGCGCTCTTGACGGTCGCCGGCTGTGGCGACGACGGATCCGGCAGCGGGGGCCAGGCCGGCAGCGGCGGCGCCGGACTGAGTGGCAGCGCGGGCGCGGGCGGAAAGCCCGCCAGCGGAACGGGCGGCGGCGCGGTCGCCGGGTCGAGCGGGACGGGTGGCGCGACGGGCGGTGCTGCCGCCGGAGCGAATGGCACCGGCGGCAGCGGAGTCGCCGGGGCCAACGGGACGGGCGGCGCGGCTGGATCCCATGGCTCGGGTGGCGCGGCCGCCGGGGCGAGCGGCACGGGCGGCGCGGCTGGATCCAACGGCGCTGCTGGCGCGGCCGCCGGGGCGAGCGGCACGGGCGGCGGCGCGGCGAGCGGCGTGGCGGGATCCAATGGCACGGCCGACGCCGGCAGCGGCGGTCAGGGCGGCGGATCCGCCGACCCCTGCTCGGTGACGCCGAGCCCGTGCGGTGCGAATGCCACCTGCACGAGCACGGGGACGACCGCCGTCTGCGGCTGCAACGCGGGCTTCTTCGGTAACGGCCAGATCTGCACGGCCTGCGCGACCTGCGGAGCCGGGCAATACCAGACCGCCGCCTGTACGGCGACGCAAGACACCACCTGCAGCACCTGCGCGGTGTGCGGCGGCGGAGAGTATGAAACCGCCGCCTGTGGCCCGACCAGCAACGCCACTTGCGCCGGCTGCGACGCCGACTGCCTCACCTGCAGCGGCATCGGTGCCTGCACCGTCTGCGCACCGGGGTCTTATCTGAACGGCGGCGTCTGCGTCGGCTGTTCGACCTGCATCGCGGGCGAATACCAGTCGGCCGCCTGCACCGCGACCGCCGATACGGCTTGCGTCGCCTGCTCGACCTGCGGCGCCGGCACGTACCAGACCGCCGCCTGCGGCCCGACCGCCGACACGACCTGCGCCGCCTGTTCGGCCTGCGGCGTCGGCACGTACGAGACCGGCGCCTGTGGCGGCGGCAACGACCGTCTCTGCACCACCTGTTCGAGCTGCGGCGCCGGCCAGTACCAGACCGCCGCCTGCACGCCGGCCAGCAACAGCGCCTGCGCGACCTGCTCGACCTGCGGCACGGGCCAGTACCAGACCGCCGCCTGCGGCGCGACCAGCGACGTCGCCTGCGCCACCTGCTCGACCTGCGGCGCCGGCCAGTACCAGACCGCCGCCTGTGCCGCGACCAGCGACGTCGCCTGCGCCACCTGCTCGAATTGCCCGACCGGCCAGTACGCCGTGACGGCTTGCGGGACCAGCAGCAACACCGCCTGCGGCACCTGCGACGCCAACTGCGACGCCTGCACCGGTCCGGGGGCCTGCACCACCTGCTCGGCCGGCTACGGGTCGAACGGCGGAGCCTGCGTGCCGTCCGGCGCGAGCTGCCTCGCGATCCACCGCGCCAGTCCCAGCGCCCCGAGCGGCGTCTATCAGCTGGACCCCAACGGTGGCTCGGCGAGCGACGCTTTCATCGCCTACTGCGACATGAGCAACGACGGCGGCGGGTGGATGAAGATCCTGCAATACAACAACGCCGCCTACACCCCGACCGCCGCGGCGGTCGGGAACATTGCCGTCCCCGACACCTCGGCGATGGCCAAGCTGGCCGACACGAACGTCAACGTCCTCTCCACCCTGGGCAGCTACCGGGAGTACCGGTTCCAGGGCGACACCTCGACCAGCAAGCTGTTCATCGAGTCGAGCGCGACCTGGAGCGACCCCGCGCAGGGCGAGGGTCTCGTGCTCACCGGGACGACGTTGGCCTGCGAGGCGGCCACCAACTGCACCTACGTGACGGTCACGGCGCCGGCCGGTCGGGCGACCATCGACTCCAACGACTGGACCCCGTCGTCGATCGGCGGCGCGAACAATCAGGACCGCTACTTCACCGACTACAGCGCGACGCCGAACTGTTACGCGACCGGGTCGACGACCCAGCGCTGCTATGACGCCGGGGTCACCACCGGACACGCGCTCATCCCGAACCTCTCCATCTGGGTGCGCGAGGTGAGCGCACCGACCGACGCGCTCATCATCTACCCCCTCGACGAGGGGAGCGGCACCGCCGTCGGCGACACCTCCGGCAACGGCAACAACGCGACCGTGGTCTCAGGGTCGTGGACCACGCCGGGACACACCGGCAGCGCGCTGCTCGGCGCCCTGCGCACCAACGCCAGCGTGCCGGTGACCACGGCCGTCACCGTCTCGGCCTGGGTGCGCCGCGACGGAGCCGGCACCGCCTATCCGCGCATCCTCAGCTGGAACAACGACGGCCTCGAGCTGGCCGACGCCAACCACTCCAACAACCTGGGCGTCTACACGCCGGCGCTCGGTTGGCAGCCGACGGGCGTCGGATTCGGCACCGGGTTCCACCACGTGGCGGTGACGGTCGGCGGCGGGACCGTGACCGTCTACTTCGACGGAGCGCAGGGCTACACCGCCGCGACGACCGTCACCCTGACAGGGCAGATGTCGATCGGGACCCGTTGGAACGACGTCGAGTCGTGGATGGGCGCCGTGGATCAGGTGCGGGTCTACAGCCGCGTCCTCAGCCCCGGCGAGATCGCGGCGCTGGCGGCCGAGTAACCTCGACCCGCTGCCGCGCGATCGTCAGTCGTTGAGGGCGCCGGCATTGATCCAGCCGGCAATCAGATCGATCTGCCCTTGAGTGAGCGCAGCCGCCGTCGCCGGCAGCGGCATCGGCGAGCCACAGGGTGGATTGGTCCCCGCGAGCTTGCGGGACGTCTTGAGATAGAGCGCGCTGTCGCCCACGTCGTCGGGGGCGACGCGCAGCAGGCCGGGCGCTTGCGACGCGCAGGTGACGCCCGAGGTTCCGGCGCCGGTCCCCGCCACCGGCACGCCGACCAGGTTGGCGTAGGCGGTCGCCTCCGTGCTCATGTCGAGCATTCCGACGGTCACGCCGCTGCCGCCCGGATGGTGGCATCCCACGCAGCGCACGCCGACGATGTCGGCGTACACGTTGGTGAACGTCGGATCGGGCGCGTCGCAGGTCACCGTCACCGAGGCGGAGGCGGCCGCCGCGCCGCAGGCCGGATCGTTGGGCCCGACGGAGACGGTGATGGTGACGGGGCCTGGCGTCGCCGGACAAGTGAAGGTCGGCGCGGCGCTGGCCGGATTGTCGAACGTCCCGGCCGGCGCGCTCCAGGAGAAGACCGGCGCCGTTGCGCCCGTCGAGGCGGTCGCCGAATGAAGTCCGCGAATGGCACCCTAGATCCGGCGCCTCCGCGCGGCCGTGACAATTCCGTAGCGAGTCTGTGGACGCCGGCGACCGCCCGCAATGGGTTACGTTCGGACGACTCGGATCGCGGGGCGCGGTCCCGTCCCGCTCCGCAACAGCTCGTGGATCGCCACCGTCAGCCCGAAGGAGGGATTCACGAACCGCAGGCCCATCCCCAACGGACGATCGTCTGACGTCTGAAGCCAGCGAACCTCGGCGGCTACCGGCACCGGTCGGACGTGGTCCGGCAGGGAGAGCTCGACCGTGACGCGCTCGCCGATCTCCAGCTGTCGGTCCGTTGCGACGAACACCCCACCGACGCCGAGGTTCTTCGAGGTCGCCGCGAACGACTGGTCGCGGGTCTTCAGGTCGACCGGCATTTCGATCGGCGCGCGTGCCGGTCGGGCAGCGAAATCACGCATGGCGCGACTTCACCCGCGCGGCGGCGGCATCGAATAGGGTGCTCGACAAAGGGGTCTCCTGCGCCGGCGAGACCCCCTTCTCTACGGCGGAGGAGAGCGTTCCAGGTCCCGCGCGGGGAGTCAACCGGCTTGCGATCGTCACTTGCCGCCGGCCGCAGGGCGACCCCACTTTGGATCGTTTACTTGGAGGCTGTTTCATGCGCGGCGGCGGGCGGGTTTGGGTCGGGGTTCTGTTTGTGGCCGGCGCAGGCGGGGTGCTCGCGGCGTGTCGCGCGCCGCTCGAGCAGCGCGCGATCGTGCTCGACGCGGGAGCGACCCGCGACGACGCCGCCCCGACCGTTCAACCGCCCGGCGCTGGGCGCGACGCCGCCGCCGATCTGGGCACCCGCGCCGGGGACGCCGCCGGCGCGCGCGCCGCGGATGCCGGGCTCGCCGGCGACGCCGGCGCGCGCGATGCCGGCGCCGGCCCGGACGCGCCCGCGCGGCAAATGGCGGCGATCTGCCCCGACGTCGAGGCGCCCGCGGTTGCGCCCATCGCGCCTGCGCCCCCGCGGGTCCCGACCGCGCTCCCCTTCTCCTGCAACCCGATGCGGCGCGGCCTGATCCTCCCGGCGCCGCCGCCCGTCACACCCGGGCTCTACAGTCGGTGCGCGACCTTCTCGCTCGGTGCGGTAGAGGCCTTGGCGCTCTCGGCCGACGGGCGCTTCGCGGCGATGGTCAACGGCGACGGCGTCGCCCGCATCGTCGAGATCGCCTCGCAACAGGTGGTCGCCCTCCTCGCGCCGCCGCGCGCCCGCGTCACCCGCGTCGCCTTCTCCCCCGACGGTCAGCGCGTCGCCACCGTCGCCGGCGGGGAGCACGAGGTGACCGTCTACAGCACGAATGGCTGGACGCCGCTCTGGACAGTCGCGCTGCCGGGGACCCTCTATGGCTACACCGACGGATTCGCCGGCGCGATCACCTTCTCGCACGACAGCCAGTCGCTCGCCGTCTCGCCGGGGGCCAACCTCTACCTGCTCGACCTGACCGGCGTGGTCCGCGCGAGCTACACCTCGCTGGCCATCCTCGACGTCGCCTACGCCTGGAACGGCCAGCGGCTGGTTGCCGCCGACGCCAGCCTCACCGGCTCCTGCATCAGGCGGCCGGACGGCGGATCGATCGTCGTGCTCGATCCCGACAGCCTCACCAAGCTGGAGACCGTCGCCTCCTGGGCCGGCTACTCCGAAGACAACGTGACGCCGGCCTTCCGCGCCTCGCCGACCGACGATCTGGTCTTCGTTCCGCCCAGCACCCGGGACAAAGTCCCGACCATTCAGGCGTTCAAGCTCAGCGACGGCAGCGAGCTTCCGCGGCCGACCCTGACGACGCTGCCCGCCGCGTTCTTGTCCAACGGCAACCTCGTGCTCGCGGCCGGCGGAGAGCTCGCCGTCCAGCCGGTCCAGCCAATCCAGCCAGTCAGCGACGCGACCACCGTCGAGGTCGCGGTCCCGACGCCCGAGTTCCCGGTCTTCGCCGTCTCCGCCGACGGAAGCACGGTGGCGGTTGGCAGCGACGGCGCCGACCTGTTGCACGTCTGGAACGTGGCCGATGACTACGCGCTCGGCGTCTGCACCCTCGACGACACCGAGCCAGGACTCATGTCGCTCTCGGCCGACGGCCGCGCGGTCGCGCTCGGCGTCGGGGGCAACGTCCAGGTGTTGCGTCCCGACGACGGCACGCCGATCGGCACCGTGAACGGCAACGGCCAGCCGTTCCAGCAGTTGATGCTGTCACGCACCGGACGCTACGTCGCCGTGGTCGAGTACCCGCCCCTGCCCCCGGTCGAAGATCTCCCCACGTCCGTCATCGACTTTCTACAGATCATCGCCGTCCCCGGCGACGGCTTGATCGCCGATCTGAGCCGGCGCAACGCCTTCCGCGGCGGATTCCTGTTCTCGCCCGACGAGACGACCTTCTACGACACCTGGTTCCCCGGCGGTGGAGCGAGCGCGGGAACGCTGGAGAAGATCGACCTCGGCACTGGCAAGGTGATCGCCACCCGGAGCGTGCCGATCGATACGCGGCCGATCGGATTTTCGCGCGGCTGCCCGGTGCTGTTCGATCCGGCGCGCGGCGCCTACCGATCCTGTGACAGCTGCGACGAGCTGCCGGTGCCGGGCACCGGGGCCGTCGTTTCGCCCGACGGGACGGCCGTGCTGACGATGGACGCTTACCCCGCGCTCACGACCACGCTCTGGAGCCTTCCGGGTGACCAGGCCGTCCACGTGTTCGGGCCGTGGACCGACGCCAACGGCGGGTCATGGACGGTGGACACCGTTCCGGGCGCCGCCACGGCCGGCGGCGCCGAGCTGCTCATCGGTACCGGGGTCGACGAGTCCTGCTACGACGGCCCCGGTTACCAGACCCTGCTGCAAGACGCGTCCGGCGCGATCCTCGACTCGCTCCCACCCGGCGGCACCCCCGCCTCGGAGGATTTCGCGCGGCTCTCGTACGGCACAGAGATCTGGTGCCGGCGGTGAGTCACCTTCAGGGAGGGCTCGCGTCAGCAGTGGGTCGTCCGATCCCGGCTGTCGAGAGGGCGGCGGGGGGGGATCCGCCGGAGGCGAGGGTCGCCGAGTTGTCGGCAGAGGCATCGAAGGCGAGCGCTCCGGAGACTTCCGCGCAGAGGGTGGCATTGGAAGTCAGCGAGCCGCCGATCTCGGCGTCGAAAGCGAAACCGGCGCCCGAATAGCTTCTGCCGGCAATCTCCCCGAATCCTGTCGTCATGCTCAGGGAGGTCGGACCGGCGCGCAGACGCAAGACAGGCGAGCAAGCAGCTCGCGAAGAGACGCGTGGACGACATCGTCATGAGGCCCACGCAATCTACATGCCGCGTGGCAACCCCCCGGCCGCGCGGCCCTCAGGCCTCACCCCGTGGACGACCGTCGGAGGTTGTCAGAATCTCGACGGCCGTCAGCAAAAGCGTGGGCGGG
>DATAVR010000121.1:0-41381 GCA_036267635.1 Polyangia bacterium
ATCCAGATCTGCCTGGATCCTCCCTGCAGCTAGGCTGAGTCCCCGGGCAGTTTTTTTGACGCCCGGACCGGGCGCGTCAGAATGGGCGGGTGACAGCCTCACCAGCCCCGCCCGCGCAGCCGTCGTCAACATCCGGCTCCCGAGCCGCCGCGTCGCCCCGGCGTGCGGAGGCGTTCGACATCAAGGGGACGATGGCCTCGTTCACGGTGCTGCGGTTGCGCAGCACCGACGTCGAGCTGGTCGAACGCCAGCTGCGGGTCAAGATCGCGCAGCTCCCGAGCCTGTTTCAAGACGCGCCGGTGCTGGTCGACCTGGGCGCCCTCGGCGACGGCGCGTCGTCGTTGGCGCTCGCCGAGCTGGTGCGGGCGATGCGCGCCTGCAAGCTGGTCCCCGTCGCCGCGGCCAACATCCCCGATGAGCTGCGCGCCGCCGTCGCTGAGGCCGGCCTGGGCGTCTGGCGTCCGCCGGTCGCGGGGCGCGCCCGCGCCGCAACCGCCGACGACGAAGAGGCCGAGACGCCCGACCCCGAGCCGACCCCCCCCGCCGCGCTGCCGACGCCGGCGCCGCTGGCGCGCGCCCCGCACACGGGCCCGATGGTGGTGACCAAGCCGGTGCGCGGCGGCCAGGTGATCCACGCGCGCGACAACGATCTGGTGGTGCTGGCCCCGGTCAACCCGGGCGCCCAGGTGATCGCCGACGGTCACCTGCACGTCTATGCCCCTCTGCGGGGCCGGGCGGTGGCGGGCGCCGCGGGGTTGCCGGGCGCGCGGATCTTCTGTCAGAAGCTGGAGGCCGAGCTGGTGGCCATCGCCGGTGCCTACGTGATGGCGGAGGAGATCCCGGCCCAGCTGCGCGGGTGCGCCGTGCAAGTTTTCCTGGAGAACGGCGAGTGCCGGATCGCCGCGCTGTGATCATGGGAACCAGCGCCGACAAAAATCGTCACAAAAAATTTGGAGCGTCGGCGGAACGCCGGTTCAATGGAAATCAGGTAGCTGCATGAAGGAGGATCACGTGTCGAATGTGTCCAAAGTCGTCGTCGTCACTTCCGGTAAAGGCGGGGTCGGTAAGACCACGACCAGCGCCAACATCTCGACCGGCATCGCGCTGCAGGGGAAGAAGACCGTCGCGATCGACTTCGACGTCGGGCTGCGCAACCTCGACCTGGTGATGGGGTGCGAACGGCGGGTCGTCTACGACTTCGTCAACGTCATCCGCAACGAGGCCAAGCTGCAGCAGGCGCTGATCCGCGACAAGCGGGTCGAGAATCTCTACGTGCTTCCCGCTTCGCAGACGCGCGACAAGGACGCCCTCGATCCCGAGGGGGTCGGCCGGATCATCGAAGAGCTCAAGCAGATGGGATTCGAATACATCATCTGCGACTCGCCCGCAGGCATCGAGAAGGGGGCCCAGATGGCCATGTACTTCGCCGACGAGGCCATCGTCGTGACCAACCCCGAGGTCTCGTCGGTGCGCGACTCCGATCGTGTGCTCGGGCTTCTGGCCGCCAAGACCAGCCGCGCCGAGCTGGGCGGCCCGGGCATCCGCACCCACCTCCTGCTCACCCGATACTCGCCGATGATGGTGAAGCGCGGCGAGATGCTGAGCGTGGGCGACGTGCTGGAGCTGCTCGGGATCCCGCTGCTCGGCGTGATCCCCGAATCGAAGGCGGTGTTGCAGTCGTCCAACAAGGGCGCGCCGGCGATCCTCGACGAGACGACCGACGTCGCGCAGGCCTACCTCGACGTCGTCTACCGCTATCTCGGGGAGGAGCGGCAGCATCGCTTCATCGAGGAAGAGAAGCGTGGCTTCTTCGGCCGTCTGTTCGGCTAACCGCCTGAAGGAGAGGTCAATCATGGCGTTTCTCGACTACTTCCGACGGGCCCCGAAATCGGCGACGCTGGCCAAGGATCGACTGTCGATCATCGTGGCGCGCGAGCGCGCCGGCAGCGCGCGTGGTGGCCTCGACTACCTGCCGCAGCTGCAGCAGGAGTTGCTGGCGGTGATCGCCCGCTATGAGACGATCGATCTCGCCAACGTCACCGTGAACCTCGACAAGAGCGGCGGCTGTGAGGTCCTCGAGCTGAACATCGTGCTCCCGGACGCTCCGCCGCCCCCGCCGCCCCGTCCGCCGCAGCCCGCGCTCGCGCAGAGCTGACCCTCGCCTCGCCTCATCCTTCCCGCTGCGGGGAGAAGTTGCGGGGAGCCGCGTTTGACGCCACGGAACGTGCCGGTTATCGTCGCGCGCCCGCGCCAGTCGCGCGCTTGGAAGGGCAAAAATGGCCGGATCCGTTCCCATTTCCCTCGAGTCGCCCTCGCCGTCCGAGCCCCGGGCGAGCAGCTATCTCGCGCCGCTCTCCGTCCTCACGACGCTGTTCTTCATGTGGGGTTTTCTCACCTCGCTGAACGACATCATCATTCCGCACCTGAAGGCGGTCTTCGAGCTGAACTACTTCCAGGCGATGTTGGTCAACACCGCTTTCTTCATGGCCTACTTCGTCATGTCGGTGCCGTCCGGAATGATCGTCGAGAAGGTCGGCTACAAGAGCGGCATCATCATCGGTCTCCTGGTCGCCGCGCTCGGCTGCGTCGTCATGTACCCCGCGGCGAGCGTGAGGTCGTACGCGCTCTTCCTGTTCGCCCTGTTCGTCCTCGGCTCGGGGATCACGCTGCTTCAGGTCGCGGCGAATCCATTCGTGGCGGTCCTCGGGAAGCCGGAGACGGCCTCGGCTCGGCTCACGCTCACGCAAGCCTTCAATTCGGCGGCGACGTTTCTGGGCCCGCGGTTCGGGAAGTGGGCGATCCTCTCGACGGCGGTGCTCGGATCGCTCGAGCTCGCAAAGCTCACGCCCACAGCGCTCGAAGCGTACAAGCTGACCGAGGCAAAATCCGTTCAGACGCCGTACCTCGGTCTGGCCGCGACTCTGGTGTTGCTGGCGGTGGCCATCGCCCTCTTTCGCTTACCGAAGATCGAAGGATCGAGCGCGGCGACCGCCGCCAACGGGAGCCCCGACGCCGGCGGGAAGAGCGCCTGGAGCTACCCGCACCTGGTCCTGGGCGCGGTGGGAATCTTCGTTTACGTCGGCGCCGAGGTCTCCATCGGCAGTGTCATGGTGAACTATTTCAAGGAGCCGTTCATGGGCGGGCTCTCCGCCGGCGACGCCGCCAACCTGCTCTCCTACTATTGGTTGGCCGCCATGTTCGGGCGGTTTGTGGGGAGCCTGACGTTGAGGTTCTTCCGGCCCGGCAAGATCCTGGCCGCGCACGCGCTCATCGCAGGCCTCCTGACGATCGTCACCATGCTCACCGTCGGGGCCGTTGGGAGGTGGTCGATCATCTCAGTGGGCTTCTTCAACTCGATCATGTTTCCCACGATCTTTACCCTCGCGCTCGACAAGCTCGGACGGCACACCGGACAGGGCTCCGGGATCTTGTGCATGGCGATCGTGGGCGGGGCCCTCCTCCCGCCGGTCCTCGGTGCCGTCGCCGACGGGATCGGCATCCACCACTGCTTCTTCATCGCCACCCTCTGCTACGTCTACATTGCCTGGTACGGCATCAAGGTTCGGCCGCCGGCGGCGCCCGCGCTGGTCGTCTGAGCGCCAGGCCGTCTGAGCGCCAGGCCGTCTGAGAGTCGGCTCCTCGGGCCGTGCGCGGTGTCGGCGTGGTATATGCGCCAGACCGTGAAAAGCGACGCGCTGCTCAAGGGAATCAACCGCGCTCCGGCGCGGGCCATGTTGAAGGCGACCGGACTCAAGGACGCCGATCTCGCCAAGCCGCTCATCGCGGTGGCCAACACCTGGACCGACGCCACGCCGTGCAACATGCACCTGCGCGAGCTGGCGGTCCACGTGAAGGAGGGGATCCGCGCCGCCGGCGGCACGCCGATCGAGTTCAACACCATCGTCGTCTCCGACGGCATCAGCATGGGGACCGAAGGGATGCGCGCCTCGCTGGTGTCGCGCGAGGTGATCGCCGATTCGATCGAGCTCGCGGTGCGCGGCGCGATGTGCGACGGGGTGGTCGCGCTTTCGGGTTGCGACAAGACGATCCCCGGCACGATGATGGCGCTGGCTCGCCTCGACGTCCCGGGGCTGATGCTCTACGGCGGGTCGATCATGCCGGGCAACTTCCGCGGCAAGCTGGTCACCATCCAGGACGTGTTCGAGGCGGTCGGCGCCTGCTCGGCCGGCCGCATCACCGAGGGCGAGCTGCGCGCCCTCGAGGACGTGGCCTGTCCAGGCGCCGGCGCCTGCGGGGGCCAGTTCACCGCCAACACCATGTCGATGGCGGCCGAGATGTTGGGGCTGTCGCCGATGGGCCTCAACGACCTGCCGGCCGTCGACCCGCGGAAGAGCGCCGCCGCGACGCGCGCCGGGGAGATCGTCATGCGCCTCGTGAGCGAGGACCTCCGCCCGAGCAAGATCCTCACCCGCGCCGCGTTCGACAACGCCATCACCGCCGTCGCCACCACCGCCGGATCGACCAACGCGGTCCTGCACCTGATGGCGCTGGCGAAGGAAGCGAACGTTCCGTTGACGTTGGAAGACTTCGACGCGATCTCCGCGCGCACGCCGACGCTGGCCGACCTCAAGCCGGGCGGACGGTTCTTCGCCACCGATTTCGAGCGCGCCGGCGGCGTCCGCCTGGTGGCCAAGCGCCTGCTCGAGGCGGGGATGTTGCAGGAGAGCCTGACCGTCAACGGCACCAGCATCGTCGACGAGGCCAAGACCGCCGTCGAGACGACTGGGCAGGAGGTGGTGCGCCCCGTCGGCAGGCCGCTCAGCCCGCGCGGCGGCTTCGCCATCATGCGCGGCTCACTCTCGCCCGAGGGTTCGGTGGTCAAGCTGGCGGGGCATGACCGCCGCCAGCACAGCGGCCCGGCACGGGTGTTCGACTCCGAGGAGGCCTGCTTCGCGGCCGTGCAGCGGCGCGAGATCGAGGCCGGCGACGTGGTCATCATTCGCTACGAAGGACCGAAGGGGGGACCGGGCATGCGCGAGATGTTGGCGGTCACCGGCGCGCTGGTCGGCCAGAAGCTGGACGACAGCGTCGTGCTGCTCACCGACGGACGGTTCTCCGGCGCCACGCACGGCTTCATGGTCGGTCACGTGGCGCCCGAGGCGCAGGTGGGCGGCCCGATCGCCCTCGTGCGCGACGGCGACACGATCACGCTCGACGTCGACAAGCGCACCATCGACGTCGACTTCGACCTCGAGGTTCGCCGGCGCGAGAGCGATTGGACGCCACCCGCGCCGCGTTATCGCACGGGCGTGATGGCCAAGTACGCGGCCGCCGTCTCGTCGGCCGCCGAAGGCGCGGTCACGTTGCCGGTGGCGCGGTAGTGCGCCTCGAAAGCGGCTGCGTCGTCGGGCGGAGCCTTGCCGGGCGTTTCGGCGGATCGCCACCTGGCCGCCGCGCCTCGCTGGCACTACGTTTTTCTCTTATGAGACATATCGCATTCGCTTCTCTTCTGCTCCTGGCCGTCACCGTGGGTTGTGGCAGCTCGTCGACGGGTGGGACGACGACGGGGACCGGTGGGACCGGCGGAGGCGCCACCTACACGCTGACGATCCAGAACTACCTCGATTGGTGCAACGTGACCGAGAACGGGACCGCCTACGATCCTCCCGCCGATCCTCCCGCGATGTCCTTGCCCTCGGGAACGGTGGTCCATCTCATGGGCGACGCCACCAGCGCGACGTTCGTCTGGGGCTACTGGGTCGGCACCGACGGCGACACCGGCGCGTCCCACGACACCAACATGACCACCACCGTGACGATGAAGGCCAACACGATCGTTCAGGCTTGCTGCCCCTTCACCACGGCGCCGACCACCCCCTGTCCGGCGCCGCCCGCTCCCTAGCCTAACGGGAGAAGGCGGCGGCGCCCGCGCGGGCCGGGGTGGCGCGGAACGAATCCCAGAGGGCCTGCACCAGCGGGGACCCGAGCTTCTTGCGCTGGGTGCAGACGCCGACCCGGAACTCGCCGAGCGCGTCGTGTCCGTCGCCGACCTCGAGCGTTCGCACCTTGGAGGCAAGGGGGCTCTCCTCGAGCACGATGCGCGGCACGATGCCGACACCGCATCCGAGGCTGACCAGCGCCAGGATCGCCTCGCTGCCCGGGAGCTCGCCGTAGACGCGGGGAGTGATGCGCCGGCGGCGAAACCAACGATCGGCGCTCTCGCGCGCCTGTCCCGAAGCGGGCAAAACGATCGGCAGCGCCGCCCACGGGATCGGTCGCTGGTGAGTGAGGCGCTCGACCTCGCAGGCGGCGCGCGGCGCCGCGAACACCAGCGGCGTGTGCAAGAGGACGCGCGCCACGAGCGCGCGCGGAACCTGCGCGGGGATCGCCGCGACGCTCACGTCGACGCGACCCTCGGCCAGGTGCTCGAGCGCGTCGGCCGCATAGCCGGTTTCGAGCTGGATATGGATGTCGGGGTGACGCTGTCGGAACTCGCTGAGGAGCTCGGGGAGAAAGCTCTGGCAAGCGGTGACCGAGGCGAAGAGGACGATCGTCCCGGTCAGCGTCTCGCGCCGGCCGCGAAGATCGCGCCGCAATCCCTCCCAGCGCTCCAGCGTCTCGCGGGCATGTGCGGCGAAGCGGGTCCCTTCGGGCGTCAGCCGCACCGAGCGGCGATCCCGCTCGAAGAGCGGCCATCCGGTCTCGCGCTCGAGGCGTTGCACGGTCCGTGACAGCGACGAGGGGCTGACGTGGCAGGCGCGGCTGGTGCGCAGGAAGTGCAGCGTGCGCGAGAGATGAAGAAAGAGCCGGAGCGCCTCGTAGTCCATGGCTGCCCTCGCTGTCGGTTATTGCACAAATTGCAACAGAGAGTTGCGAACAATTCATTTTACGCAACTTAGCAAGTCCGCTAGGCTCTCTGGGACCTGGAGGTTCCGATGAGCTTTTCGTCCAAGATTTTCGCGATCGACACCGTCAAGATGGCTGACCGCAGCGAGCAGATCGTCAAAGGCGGCCGGCATCTGTTCCCGCTGCTGCCGAAGGCCTTCGCGGGCGTCAAGCAGATCGGCGTCATCGGCTGGGGCTCCCAGGGCCCGGCCCAGGCGCAGAACCTGCGCGACTCGCTGGAAGGGACCGGCATCAAGGTGAAGATCGGCCTGCGCGCCGGGTCGTCGTCGATGGACGACGCCCGCAAGGCCGGCTTCTCCGAGACGGACGGCACGCTCGGCGAGATGTTCGCGGTGACCAAGGAATCGGACCTCGTCCTCCTCCTGATCGCGGACGCCGCTCAGGCGGAGCTCTTCGGCAAGCTGTTCGAGAGCCTGCGGCCCGGCGCGACGCTGGGGCTGTCGCACGGGTTCCTGCTCGGCCACCTCAAGAACGTCGGCGCCAAGTTCCCGGCCAACGTGAACGTCATCGCCGTCTGCCCGAAAGGGATGGGACCGTCGGTGCGCCGGCTCTACGTGCAGGGGAAGGAAGTGAACGGCGCCGGCATCAACGCCAGCTTCGCCGTCCATCAGGACATCGACGGCAAGGCGACCGACTACGCGCTCGGCTGGTCGGTGGCGCTCGGCTCGCCCTACACCTTCGAGACGACGCTGGAGTCGGAGTACAAGTCGGACATCTACGGCGAGCGGGGGATTCTCCTCGGCGCCGTGCACGGCATCATCGAGAGCCTCTACCGCCGCTACGTGGCGCAGGGGATGACCAAGGAGGCCGCGTTCCTGAATTCGGCCGAGTCGATCACCGGGCCCATCTCGAAGACGATCTCCAAGCGCGGCATCCGCGCCGTCTACGAGGGTCTCGACGCCGCCGGCAAGGCGGAGTTCGAGAAGGCCTATGTCGCGGCCTACGGACCGGCCAGGGAAATTCTGGCCGAGATCTACGACGAGGTGTCGAGCGGCAACGAGATCCGCGGCGTGGTGCTGGCGGGGAACCGCCTCAAGAAGCACCCGATGGACAAGATCGACGGCACCGAAACCTGGAAGGTCGGCGCCACCGTGCGGGCCAAGCGCGATGAGGCGAAGATCCCGGTGCACCCGTTCACCGCTGGCGTCTACATCGCCACGATGATGGCGCAGATCGACATCCTGCTCGGGGCCGGCCACCCGAACTCCGAGGCGGCCAACGAGTCGGTGATCGAGTCGGTCGACTCGCTCAACCCCTACATGCACGCGCGCGGCGTCGCCTACATGGTCGACAACTGCTCGACGACGGCGCGGCTCGGCTCGCGCCGGTGGGCGCCGCGCTTCGACTACCTGCTCACGCAGGTGGCGTACGTGAACGTCGACGAGGGCAAGGGGACGACGGGAGACGCGGGGCTCATGGACGCCTTCAAGAAGAACCTGATTCACGACGTGTTGGCGGTCTGCGCCGAGCTGCGGCCGAGCGTCGACATCTCGGTCTCGTAGAGGCCGCGTCAACCCTCTGACGGCGGCACGATGCACGACCCGGCGTGGTCACGAAAGTGACTGCGCCGTGTGTCGTTGTGGTGCGGTGTGTGGCCTGAAATCTCACCTTGGTTTCGACGGTGTGAAGCAGCGGTTAACATTCGCGCGAAAGGTTGCGCGAGGCTGTTTTGCGGCTCAACATTCCGGTGGTCGAACCGATGACCGGTTCGATACCAAAATTGAAAACTGAAAACGCAGGCCGAGGCGGTGGCTGAGGCAAAGGAAAGGAAGACAGGAAGATCATGAGGAACGTGGTGACGGGGTTGATGATGTTGGCGGGAGCGGCGGTTCGAGAGAAGGGACACGGGTTCGACGACTTCGGGTGGCGGCGGGAGGCGCAGCAGGCGCAAGAGGCGCAAGAGGCCGACGCGGCGACGTCGGGCAACAACGGAAGCGACGAAGGCGACCGAGGGATGGCGGCGGCGGGCGGGGTCGCGGAGGTGGTCGCCGGACCTCCGATGGGGACGATGGGGCCGTCACGCGGCGCGCTGATGAGCGTCGCGGCGACCGAGGACGACGCGGCGGCGCCCGGCGACTGGGACGTCGCCTGTGAGCGCGAGGCGGGCGATCGGTTGGTATTCGACCGCGGTTCGGTCCGCGAGATGGGTGGCGCGACGTTGTTCCGCTGGGCGCCCACCGGGGGCGTCGTGCCGAGCACCGACGACACCATTTACACGGCGGTCGCCGACTGCCGCGGCAAGAGCATCGAGGCGAGCTGGCCCGGCAAGCGGAGCGAAACCCGCGCCGGCACCTGCGGCCGCCACCTGGTCGACGCGGTCTGCAGCGCGCGCAGCGCGGTCAAGGCGCCCAAGCCGGAGCGAGAGCGCCTCGGACGCGCGCGTGCCGGCGCGCCCAACGCCAGCGCGACGCCCTAGCCCGGCGGAGCTCGCTGCGGGAGAGTTTGGGAGGGGAAGGGTGGGGCCCACCCTCCCATGTTGCTCGCGTGGACGAAGCCGGGCTCGGCCCGGCGGAGTCCGTCGCGGGAGGGCATGGGAACCGTTTGAGGGTTCCCATATTGTTCGATGCGCTATTCTCCCGCGCATGACGGATCTGGTGCTGACCTTGCTGGGGTCCGATCGGCCGGGGCTCGTCGAGCTGGTGGCGGGCGTGATCGCCGCGCACGGCGGGAACTGGCTGGAGAGCCGGATGAGCCATCTGGCGGGCAAGTTCGCGGGGATCCTGCGGGCGGAAGTGCCGACGGAGCGGGTGGCGGCGGCGACTGCGGCGCTGGCGGCGCTGGAGGGCCGCGGACTCAAGGTGATCGTCGAGACGGCGGCGCGCCCGGCGGCCCCACCGGCGGAGCGGGGCATGGATCTCCAGTTGGTGGGGCTCGATCGGCCGGGGATTGTCCGGGAGATCTCGCAGCTGCTCGCCGGCAACGGCGTCAATGTCGAAGAGCTGACCACCGACCGGGTCAGTGCCCCGATGTCGGCGGAGATGCTGTTCGAGGCGCACGCGCACGTGCGCGTCGCGCCCGATACCGACGTCGCCAAGCTGCGCGCGGAGCTGGAACGGCTGGCGAGCGATCTGGTCGTCGACGTCAAGCTGACGCTCGCCGAACCGAACCGCCGCCAGCGCTAGGTCGCGATGTCGTCGACGCGGCTTCTGGTCCTGGGTGCGGTGCGGATCTTCCAGCCGGTGCACGGCTACGACGTGCGGCGCGAGCTTCTGTCGTGGCGGGTCGACCAGTGGGCCAACGTGGCGCCGGGGTCGATTTACAACGCGCTCAAAACCTTGAGCAAGGAAAAGTTCCTCAAGGTGGTCGGCACCGGGCAGATCGGCGGGCGCCCGGAGCGGACGCAGTACAGCCTGACGCCCGAAGGTGAGAAGGAGTACCAGACGCTCCTGCGCGCCACCTGGTGGAAGGTGGCGCCGCCGCTCGACGAGCTGATGCCGGCGCTCTGCTTCATGCCGAGCTTGAGCGCGGCCGAGTTGACCGCCGCGCTCCAGAACCGGATCGCGGCGCTCGAAGGGGCGCTCAAGCACCTGGAGTTCTCGCGCAAGGAGATCCATCCGCCCGAGACGCCCGAGCACGTCAAGGAGCTCTATGATCGCATGCACGCCATCTTGAACGCCGAGATCCCCTGGGCCCGCACGCTCATCGGACGGCTCGGACGTGGGGTCTACGAGGTGGGAAAATCGGCGTCGGTTTCGCGTCCCGGCGCGGGGCACCGCAAGCGCGAAAAATCTTCTTGACCGGATATAGTCAAGTTTGAATAATCACCGTGGATCAAATGGCGGGCACAGCGAAAGGCCCGGCTGACGCGAATCGACCGATGGTGGAGGCGCGCGGCCTCGGGCGGACCTTCCAGACGCGGACCGGCCCCGTCGAGGCGGTGGCGGGCGTCGACTTCGCCATCGACGCGCGCGAGGTGGTGGGGTTCCTCGGGCCGAACGGCGCCGGCAAGACCACCACGCAGCGGATGCTCTCGACGTTGCTGGCGCCGACCGCCGGCCAGGCGACGGTGGCCGGCTGCGATCTGCGGCGCGATCCGGTCGGCGTGCGGCGAAGGATCGGCTACGTCGCGCAGGGGGGGATGACCAACCCGCGCTCGCTGGTCGACGAGGAGCTGGTGTTGCAGGCGCAGCTCTACGGGCTCCCCACCGCCGAGGCCGAACGGCGTGCCGCCCAGATGCGCGCGCGCCTCGATCTTCTCGAGCTGGGCCAGCGGGAGGTGAAGACGCTGTCGGGCGGCCAGAAGCGCCGGCTCGACATCGCGCTTGGCCTCATCCACGCGCCCGAGCTGGTGTTCCTCGACGAGCCGTCGACCGGGCTCGATCCCCAGAGCCGCTCCAATCTCTGGCGGCACATCCGCGCCCTGCGCGACGAGCTCGGCACCACGGTGTTCCTCACCACCCACTACCTCGACGAGGCCGACGCGCTCTGCGATCGGATCCTGATCATCGATCACGGGAAGATCGTCGCCGAGGGGACGCCCGACGCGCTCAAGCGGCGGATCGCGGGCGATCTGGTGGTCTTCTCCGTCGGCGGCGAGGCGGCGCGCGCGCGCGGCCTGCTGGCGACCCAGCCCGGCGTTCGTGAGGCGACCGAGCACGCGGGGACGGTGCGGGTGACCGTCGAGCGCGGCGAGGAGGGGGCGCTGCCGCTCATGCGCGCGCTCGACGGCGCGAAGATCCCGGTCGCCTCGATGCAGATCGCGCGGCCGACGCTCGACGACGTCTTCCTGACGCTGACCGGACACTCGCTGCGCGACGAGCCGGTTCAGGCCGCGCGGAGGCACCCGTGACCACCTGGCGCGAGGCACGGCTGATCTTTCGCCAGCAGCTGCGGCTCATGTTGCGCGAGCCGGTCTGGGCGGTGCTGGGTCTCATCCAGCCGCTGCTCTATCTCGGCCTCTTCGGCCCGCTCTTGAAGCCGCTCACCAGCGCGCCGGGGTTCCCGCCCGGCAGCTCCTGGTCGGTTTTCGTCCCCGGCCTGCTCATTCAGCTGGCGATGTTCGGGACGCTGTTCGTGGGGTTCGGGCTCATCGCCGAGGTGCGCTTCGGCGTCGTCGAGCGAATGCGGGTGACGCCGGCCAGCCGGCTGGCGCTGCTGGCCGGCCGGGTGATGCGCGACGTCCTGGTGCTCGTCTCGCAGGCGGTCCTGCTCATCGCCATCGCCAGCGTGTTCGGGCTGCGCGCGCCGGTCGGTGGTCTGGTCCTCGTGCTGGCGATCGTCTGCCTGCTCGGCGTCGCGCTGTCGTCGTTCTCGTATGCCGTCGCGCTCAAGCTCAAGAGCGAGGACGCGCTGGCGCAGCTCCTCAACAGCCTGGCGGTGCCGCTCTTGTTGCTCTCGGGAATCCTCTTGCCGATGTCCCTGGCGCCGCGCTGGCTCTACCTGCTGTCGCGGATCAACCCCTTCAGCCACGTCGTCGACGGGGCGCGGGCCGCGGTGCGCGGCGACTTCGGCTCCGGTTCGCTGCTGGTCGGCTTCATCGCCGCCCTCGCGCTGGCCGTGGCCGGCGTCGCCGTCGGCACACGGACCTTCCACCGTGAGAGCGCTTGAGATGCCGAGGCGAGGCTCACTTCAGCGTCTGCGGCTCGCCGGGCTTGAACTCGAGGACCTTCGCGCCGTTCTTCTCCTTCTTGAGCGCGGCGCGCAGCTCGTCGGGCGTGCCGGCGAGCGCGGGGAAGGTCCCGTAGTGCATCGGGACCACCGTCTTGACCTTGAGCAGCTTGACCGCCAGCGCGGCGCCGACCGGATCCATCGTGAAATGTCCGCCGATGGGGAGCATGGCGATCGTCGGGTGGTAGCGATCGGCGATGAGCGACATGCCGGGGAACACGTCGGTGTCGCCCGCATGATAGAGCGTCGGCCCCTTGGCGATCTCGATGACGAAGCCGAGCGCAGGACCGCTGTACTTGGGCCCCGCCTTGTCCTGACCGAAGCCGCCCGAGTGCACCGCCTCGACGAGGTGGATGGTGGCGTCCTTGACGGTGGTGGTGCCGCCGATGTTCATCCCCTCGGCGTTGGGCGCGCCGATCAGGCTGGCCAATTCGTAAGAGGTGATCAGCTTGGCGCCGGTCGCCTTGGCCAGCTCGGCGGCGTTTCCGACATGGTCGAAGTGGCCGTGCGTGACCAGAATGGCGTCCAAGGTCTTCGGATGCTCAATCTTCGGCGCGTTCGGGTTGTCGAGCCAGGGATCGATGGCGATCGTGGCGCCGCCCGGCGTGGTGAGGATCCAGGCCGAATGTCCCCACCAGGTCGCGGTGGTGGCGCCGGCCGCGGGGGCGGGCGTCGCGGCAGCGGGCGCCGGCTTGTCGCCGGCGGCGTGTCCGGTCGAGGAGGCGGCGAGGGCCAGTGGAATGGCGGCGGCGAGCTGGAACCAGAGCTTGTTCATGAAGTCTCTCCTGGCGATTGGATGAAAACGGTCGCAAATGTAATCGATTGCGGTGGTTTTGAAACAGCTTTGCGCCTTGACAGGGCCGGGACCTCAGACTATTGCGGCGTTGTCGACGGGACCCTGTCCAAGCCGCCGGGCGAATCGGCGAGTCGCAAGTCGGGCAAGTCGGGACAGTCGGAAAGGACGTCATGAAGGCCATCGTTTCGGTTCGTGATGCGGTCAAGAACTACACGCTCGGCAACGTCGTCGTGCCGGCGCTTCGGGGCGTCACGCTCGACGTCGTGGCGGGCGACTTCATCTCCATCGCCGGTCCTTCGGGGAGCGGCAAGACGACGCTGCTCAACCTGATCGGCTGCGTCGACACGCCCACCTCGGGAGTGGTGGAGGTGGCCGGCAAGGACACGCGCCAGCTCTCCGAGCGCGCGCTGACCGAGTTGCGGCTACACACCATCGGCTTCATCTTCCAGAGCTTCAACCTCGTCTCGGTGCTGACGGTGTTCCAGAACATCGAGTTGCCGTTGCTGCTGCAGCGCCAGCTCTCCGGGCCGGAGCGCAAGACGCGCGTCCTCGGGTTGTTGGAGAAGGTGGGGATCCGCGACTACACCAATCACCGGCCGAGCGAGCTGTCGGGCGGACAGCGTCAGCGGGTGGCGATCGCGCGCGCTCTCGTGACCCGGCCCCAGCTGGTCCTGGCCGACGAGCCGACCGCCAACCTCGACTCGGTGACCGGGCAGAACATCCTGGATATCATGAAGGAGCTCAATCGCACCGAGAAGACGACCTTCATCTTCTCGACGCACGATCAACACGTGATGGCCAACGCCAACTCGATCGTGCGGCTGGCCGACGGCAAGCTGGTCGATCGGGTGACCCCTGGCGTGGCCGCTTCCCAGCCGCACGGAGCACAGGTGTGAGCGGCTGGTTCGCCACCCTGGGGGTCGTCGCGCAGATGGCCTTTCGGAATCTGTTCGCCAGCCGTCTCAAGACCATCATCGTCGGGGGCATCATCTTCTTCGGCGGCCTGCTGGTGGTGGTCGGCAACTCGCTGCTCGACAGCGTGGTGGCCTCGATGAGCCGCAGCGTGATCGGCAGCGTCGCCGGCCACATCCAGGTCTACAACGCCAAGTCCAAGGATTCGCTGGAGGTGATGGGGCGGATGATGATGGGCGATCCGGACCTCGCGCAGCTCGACGATTTCTCCAAGGTGCGGGCCTCGCTGCTCAAGGTCCCCAACGTCAAGTCGGTCGTCCCCATGGGGATCAGCGGCGCGCTGGTCACCTCGGGCAACACCATCGATCTCGCGCTCGAGAAGCTGCGCAACGCGGTCAAGGCCGAGCGCGACGCGAAGACCGACGCCGACCGGGCGCGCGCCCAGGCCCAGGTCGCCGCCGAGAAGGGACATGTCCGCCAGATCGTCTCGGTGCTGCAAGGCGATCTCAAGAACGCCAAGGCGGTGCTCGACGCGAAGGCCATCGATCCTGCGGATGCCGAGGCGGTCACGCGGGCGGCTTCGGACAAGTTCTGGCAGGACTTCGACAAGGACCCCTTCAACGGGCTCGAGTTCCTGGAGAACCGGATCGCCAGCCAGGCGGCCGACGCCGACCTGCTCTTTCTCAACTACGTCGGCACAGACTTCCAGGCCTTCCAGAAGTCGTTCGACCGCATGAAGATCGTCGATGGGACGATGGTCCCGGCCGGCAAGCGCGGGTTTCTCTTCGCCAAGCAGGTCTATGAAGATCAGCTCAAGCTCAAGGCGGCGCGCCGGCTCGACAAGATCAAGGAAGGGATCGACTCGCAGGGCGAGACCATCGCCACCGATCCCGATCTCAAGCGAATGGTCCGAGAGAACACCTCGCAGGTGCGCGAGATCCTGCTGCAGCTCGACGCGCCGAAGACGACCGACTTCCGCGCCAAGCTCCAGCGTGAGCTCAGCAGCACCGAGACCGACGTCGGCAAGCTGCTGGCGACGTTCTTCCAGACCGACGACCAGAATTTCCACCAGCGCTACGACTTCTTCTACAAGGAGCTGGCACCGTCGCTGGAGCTGTATCGTGTGCGCATCGGCGACGTTCTCACCATCAAGGCCTTCACCCGCTCGGGCTACGTCCAGTCGGTGAACGTTCCGGTCTACGGCACCTTTCAATTTCAGGGCCTGGAGAAATCGACGCTGGCCGGCGCGCTCAACTTGATGGACATGGTGTCGTTCCGCGAGCTCTACGGCTTCATGAGCGGCGAGAAGCTGGCCGAGATCCAGGCGCTGCAAAAGGAAGCCGGCGCCCATGACATCAGCCGCGAGAACGCGGAGGCCGAGCTGTTCGGCAAGGCGGACGCGCCCGCGGACGCCCCTGCGGTCAAGGCGCCGCGCCACATCCAGGCGACCACCACGCCGGGCGTCTCGGCGGTGACGCACGACCTCGGCGAATCGCTGGGCGGCAAGCTGCAGCGCGAAGAGGCGCGCAGCCGGGTCTTCCCGCCGGGCGAGGTCGAGCAGGGCGTGGTCCTCAACGCCGCCGTGATCGTCAAGGACCCCAAGAAGATCAAAGAGACCATCGCGGCGATCGAGGCGCAGGGAAAGCAGGACGGGCTCTCGCTCAAGGCGATCGACTGGCAGGAGGCCGCCGGCCTCATCGGCAAGTTCGTCAACGTCGTCCGGATCGTCCTCTACGTCTCCATTCTGATCATTTTCCTCATCGCGCTGGTCATCATCAACAACGCGCTGGTGATGGCCACGCTGGAGCGGGTGAAGGAGATCGGCACCCTGCGCGCGATCGGCGCCCAGCGGCGCTTCATCCTGGCCATGCTGGTCATCGAGTCGATCGTCGTGGGGGTCATCTTCGGGGGCCTCGGCGCCTTGTTGGGGGCGCTGATCGTCACCGTGGTCGGCAAGATCGGTATTCCGGCCAAGTCCGACATCTGGTTTTTCTTCTTTTCGGGCCCGCGCCTCCATCCCTTCATCGGTACCAGCAACGTCATCGCGGCGTTCGTGATCGTGCTGCTGGTCAGCGCCTTTTCCAGCTTCTATCCGGCCTGGATCGCCATGCGGGTCACGCCCCGCCAGGCGATGTCGGAGGAGGAATAACCATGTCCAAGCTCTTCGTCGACCTGACGATCGCCTTTCGCAACCTGGTGCAGCACCGGAGGCGCACGCTGTTCCTCGGCCTGGCCATCGCCGCGGTGACGGCGCTGCTCGTGCTGCTGAACGGGCTTTCGACCGGCGTGCGCGAGACGATGATCGACACCGCCACCACGCTGTCGACCGGGCACGTGAACGTGGGCGGCTTCTACAAGGTGACGGCCGGCCAGGCGGCGCCGGTGGTGACCGACTACAAGAAGGTTCTGGAGGTGGTCAAGAAGGCGGTCCCCGAGATGGCCTTCGCCGTAGAGCGCGGGCGTGGCTGGGCCAAGGTCGTCTCCGACACCGGGTCGATGCAGCTGGGCATCACCGGGATCGACATCAAGACCGAACCGAAGGTCGCCCAGGTCTTGCAGCTGGTGAGCGGCAATCTGAACGATCTCGCGCAGCCGGGCACGATGCTGCTGTTCGACAACCAGGCGGAGAAGCTGGGCGTCAAGGTCGGCGACGCTCTCACCATCTCGGCCCCCACCACGCGCGGCACCAACAACACCATCGACGTGCGGGTGGTGGCGGTCGCGCACAGTCTGGGGCTGCTCAGCACCTGGAACGCCTTCATCCCCATCGACAGTCTGCGGGCGCTCTACCAGCTCAATCAGGACTCGACGGGCGTCATCCAGATCATGCTCAATCGGAAAGACTTCGATCACATTCCAGCGATCGCCGCGCGGCTGCGGCTGGTGCTGGAACAGGCCGGTTACCGGCTCATGGAGCCCGACCCACGTGCGTTCTGGATGAAGTTCCAGTCGGTCTCGCGCGAGGACTGGACCGGACAGAAGCTCGACGTGACGAACTGGGAAGACGAGATCTCCTTCATGACCTGGACGCTGAAGGCGCTGCAGGGGCTGTCGGCGGTCCTGATCGTCATCCTGATCGCGATCATCATCATCGGCATCATGAACACCATGTGGATCGCCATCCGGGAGCGCACGCGCGAGATCGGGACGCTGCGGGCCATCGGTATGCAGCGGCGCGAGGTGCTCTGGATGTTCCTGCTCGAGTCGATCATGCTCGGCTTCGGCTCCACGATCGCCGGCGCGATCGCCGGCGCCTCCATCGCCGCCGGGCTCAACGCCGCGCACGTCCCGGTGCCGACCGGGCTACAGTTCTTCCTGATGTCGCCGTTCCTGCATCTGTCGGTGCATGGTTCGCTGCTGGTGTTTGCAGTTGTGCTCATCACCATCGTCACGGCGGTGGCTGCCTTCTATCCCTCCATCAAGGCGGCGCGGTTGCAACCGGTCGTCGCCATGTCCCACTTCGGATGAATCAACCATGACCCAGCAAACGAAACGATGGACCTTCGCGGCGCTCGCCGCCGCGGCGACCTTGAACCTGTTGCCGGGCGCCGGCTCGGGGGGGCGCGCCTTCGCCGCGCTCACCAGCGCGCAGATGGTCGACCTGCTCAAGATGGTCGACGATCGCCAGAAGAACAACGGCGACTGGCGGGCGCAGGCCTACCTCGAACAGAAAGAGAAGGACAAGGTCGACACGGTCTACGAGACGGAGTACTTCCGCCGCTCGTCGGATCAGAAGTTCATGATCCTCTTCACCGCGCCCAAGTCGTCGGCGGGACAGGGCTACCTGCGCATCGACAAAAACCTCTGGTTCTACGACCCGTCGGTGGGCAAGTGGGAGCGGCGCACCGAGCGCGAGCGGATCGGCGGCACCAACTCGCGCCGCTCCGACTTCGACGAGTCGCGGCTTTCCGAGGAGTACGATCCCGCCGACGAGGGGGAAGAGAAGCTGGGCATCTACACGGCGCAGAAGCTGAAGCTGACCGGCAAGCCGGGGCAGGATCTCGCCTTCCCGATCGTCCACATCTGGATCGACAAGGCGACCAAGAACATCCTCAAGCGGCAGGAGTACGCGCTGTCGGGGCGGCTCCTGCGGACCTCCTACTACACGAAGTGGAAGAAGATCTGGAGCCCGTCGAAGAACGGCGACACCTGGTATCCGGAGGAGATCCGCTTCTACGACGAGGTGGAGAAGGCCAACCAGACGCTGGTGCTCATCAAGGCGGTCGATCCCAACCCGCTGCCGCAGAACCTCTTCACCAAGGCCTGGCTGGAGAGCAAGAGTCGATGAAGAGGTTGATCCCGGCGGTCGCAACGGCGCTGCTCGTGATGAGCGCAGCGTCGCGGGCTCGGGCCGAGGATCGCCCGAGCGAGCAGGATCTCTTTGGCGGTTCGTCCTCGGCGCCGGCCTCGCCGACACCGCCGGCCAAGCCCACGACGTCGACATCGCCGGCGGTGGGCGCGCCGGGGCCGCCTCCGCCGGCCGTCTCCGCGCCACCGGCGACGGCACCCGCTTCCGAGGCCGCCGGCGGCACCGCACGCGACCAGGAGCTGCTCGGCGGCAGCGGCGACGCCAAGTTTCTCGCCGACTACGTGGCGCCCGACAACCCCCTGCAGATCGGGGGTCAGCTCTATCTGCGCATGCAGACCACCGCCTCGGGCGGTCAGGCCCCCGCCGACTGGTCGCTGTCGGCGCCCAGCCTGCTCGACCTCTACCTCGACGCGCGCCCAAATCCGCGCGTGCGCGGGTTCATCCTCGGTCGAATGAGCTACGACCCGACGCTGTCGCCGAACAACGTGCTCACGTCGACCGGCCAGAGCGGATCGAACGGCGCGTTCGCCAACCCGACCAGCCCGACCGGCTTCTCGACCTTCAGCAATACCCGCGGACCGGCCACGCTGCTCGACCAGATGTGGATCCGGTTCGACATCTTCGAGCACGTCTTCGTGACCGCCGGCAAGCAGCACGTGCGCTGGGGGACCGGACGCTTCTGGCAGCCGACCGACTACTTGCACCAGGAGAAGCGCAACCCGCTCGACGTTTTCGACGCGCGTCCCGGGACGACCATGCTCAAGCTGAACATCCCCTGGGAGGAGAAGGGGTGGAACTTCTACGGTTTCCTGGTGGCCGAAGATCCCAACGCTCCCACGCCGACGCTGGGACAGGTGGCCGGCGCCTTCCGCGCCGAAGTGGTCCTCGGCGGCGTCGAGCTGGGCGCCGACACCTACCTGCGCCGCGGGGAGCGGCCTCGCTACGGATTCGATCTGTCGACGGGAATCTATGACTTCGACGTCTACGCCGACGTCGCGGTCCGACCGGGCGACGACTTTCTGCACGAATTCCCGGCCCAAGGGTCGGCCCCCGCCGGGCTCTACGGCTTCACCGGCTACGAGACCCAGGCGGTGGGGGGGATCAACTACTCGCGCAAGTACAACGACAACGACATGTGGACCGTCGGCGTCGAGTACTTCTACAACCACCCCGGGTACAGCGACGCTTCGGCGTACCCCGCGCTGCTGCAGGCGGCGTTCTTCAGCGGGGATTCCTCGGCATTCCCCTTCTTCTATCTGGGGCGCCAGTACGGCGCCGTCTACCTGACGCTGCCGGCGCCCTACTCCTGGAACTACACCACCTTCACGCTCTCGACGCTGGGGAACCTCTCCGACGAGTCGTTCATCACCCGGCTCGACTACTCGGTCACCGTCCTCACCCACCTCTCGGTCGAGGCGTTCGCCGGCGTCCACTACGGCCACCTGGGCGGCGAGTTCCGCTTCCAGCTTCCCGCCAGCCTGGTGGCGGCCAATCAGGCGGCCATCGCCTCGATCCCCAACTCGGCGGCCCTCACCGACTACCCCGTCGTCGATCTGGGCGTCGCGCTGCGCCTCAAGATCTGACGCCGGTCAGTTCTCGGTGTCTTCGTCGTTCTTCTTCTTGGGGCGCGGGATCTTGTAGAGATCGAGCTTGTTGACGAACGTGCGCCGCGGCATCGCCAGCATCTCGGCCGCGCGGCTCTGATTGCCGGCGCAGGCGTTCAGCGCGGTGATGATCCTGTCGCGCTCGCTGGGGGTGGCAATCTTCTGCGTGTCGACCCGCGGCGAAGGGGTGGCGGCCGCCGGCGTGGGCGGCGAGATCTTGTCGATCGGCAGGTGCTCGCGCCCGATGATGGGGCCGTTGCTGAGCAACACCGCGCGCTCCACGACGTTCTTGAGCTCTCGGATATTCCCCGGCCAGGCGTAGGACTCGAGCAGCCTCAGGATCGGCGCCGGCAGCACCGGCGGTGGGCGTCCGAGGTCGCGGCAGATCTGGCGGGCGAACAGCTCGGCCAGGTGTGGGATCTCGCTGACCCGCGTGCGCAACGGCGGAATGGTGAGAGTGATGCCGTTGAAACGGAAGTAGAGATCCTGGCGGAACGCCCCGCGCCCGACCTCCGCCTCGAGGTCGCGGTTGGTGGCGGCGATGAAGCGGACGTCGATGCGGCGCGGGCGCACGCTCCCGAGCCGCGTCACCTCGCGCGTCTCGATCACGCGCAGCAGCTTGGCCTGGGTGGCCAGCGGCAGCTCCCCCACCTCGTCGAGGAACAGCGAGCCATTGGCCGCCGTCTCGAGCAGACCCGGCTTGGCCGCCACCGCGCCGGTGAACGCCCCCCGCTCGTGGCCGAACAGCTCGCTCTCCAGCAGCGTCTCCGACAGCGCCGCGCAGTTGAGGCAGACGTACGGTCCGTCGCGCCGGGGCGACGCGCGGTGGACCGTCTCGGCCAGGAGCTCCTTCCCCACGCCGGTCTCGCCGGTGATGAGGACGTTGATCGTCCCGGCAGCGGCGCGCTCGGCGAGCGCGTGGACCTTCTGCATCGCCTCGCCGCGCGGGACAGTCAGCCCGTCGGCCGGCAGCCCCGAGTCGCGCAAGGTCTCGGGGCGCACCTCCTCGACCGGCGCCATCCGCCGCTGCACGATCAGCACCGAGGCGCCGATCTGCACGGTGTCGCCGATCCGGATGGGGACGCGGTCGCCGCGCTGGATCGGTTGGTCCTTGATCCGCGTGCCGTTCACGCTGCCCAGATCCTCCAGCGACATCGACTCGCCGACGTGCAGGCAGGCATGTGCGCGTGAGGCGAGCGGATCGTCGATTCGGACGGTGTTGCTCTCGCCCCGGCCGATCGTCAGCGAGCCGGAGACCGGCAGGTTGTACGTCGCGTAGGAGTCGCGCCCCACCACCAGCAGGAAGGCGCTCGCTGCGTCGTCCTCCGTCTGGGCCGCGACGATGGTGGTCCGTCCTCGCATCGTCTTGCCCGGCAGTATGTCGACGCGCGCCCTCTCTGGGCAAGCACCACCTGCACAACTTGTGCAGCCGCTTGCGCAAGTCGCGCCGCGGCAGAATGCGTTGTCAAACAGTTACGCACAGTTACCTATGGCATAGCGGTTGCTGAATGAGAAGCCCATGCATCCAGAAGAAATGGCATCGCGGTACGAGTCAGTTCTTTATGCGCGGGCGATGCGGCTCCTGCGCAGCCGCTCGGACGCCCTCGATCTG
Organism: Polyangia bacterium; assembly: GCA_036267635.1. Classification (GTDB taxonomy): domain Bacteria; phylum Myxococcota_A; class Polyangia; order Fen-1088; family Fen-1088; genus JADGRB01. The sequence goes on from DATAVR010000121.1 coordinate 21,708, forward strand.
GTGCAGGACACCTACGAACGGGCGCTGCGGGGGAAGGCCAGCTTCACGCCGGGGACCAACCTGCGGCACTGGCTGATGACCATCATGTACAACCTGTTTCTGGATCGCTGCCGCCGCCAGACGCGCGAGCCGCGCGCCTTCTCCCTCGACGACCACGAGGTCGCCAGCCCCGAGCCCTACGTCCCCGAGCCATGGGAGACGATCACCCAGGATCAGATCCACGCCGCGCTGGCCGATCTGGAGCGGCCGTTCCGCGAGGTCTACGAGCTGCGCCTGCTCGGCAACTGCAGCTATGACGAGATCGCCGATCGGCTGACCATCCCGCGCTCGACGGTCGGGACGCGCCTCATGCGCGCCCGCCACAAGCTTCGCCAGACGCTGCGCGCGACCGTCGCCTCGAGCAGCTAGAGGCCTCGGCTAGAGCTGTTCGCCGTCGGCGTCGCAGAGGACCGGCGCCGGCAGGCCGAGCTCGCGCAGGCCGGGCTCGATGGCCGCTCTGTCGCCGACGATGACGATGCTGGCGGCGGCGGGATCGACGTAGCGCGCGGCGAGCTCGCGGAGATCGTCTGCGGTGGTCCGCTCCAGCGCGGCGACGAAGCGGAGCGGCTCGTCGAGCGGCAGGCCGTAAAGACCGATGTCGCCGAAGGTGGCGGCGATGCCACCGGTCGTGGCCAACCCCTCGGCGACGCGCATCAGCAAGGTGGCGCGCGCCTTGGCGTGCTCGTCGGCGGTGACGGGGCGCTCGTGCAGGCCGGCGAGCTCGCCCAGCATCTCGCGGACCGCCGGGGCCGTCGATTCGGCGAACACGGCGGCGCGGGCGGCGAAGCTGCCGGGCCGGCGCAGGAAGGCGAAGCTCGACGAGGCGCCGTAGGTGAAGCCGTTCTTCTCGCGCAGGTTGAAGTTGAGCCGGCTCGTGAAGCTGCCGCCCAGGATGGCGTTCAGCATCGCCAGCCCGGGACGATCGGGCGACAGGCGATCGGTCCCCGGCGCCACCAGGCGCACGATGCTCTGGGGCGCGCCGGGCCGGTCGACGATGCAGAGCCGCGGACGCGCGGGCCAGGCGGGCGGCGCCGGGGTCGCGGGCGCGGGCGAGCCAACCCAGGCGCCGAGGGCGCCTTCCAACCGCGCGCGAAGCAGCCCGGCGTCGAACGCGCCGGCCACCACCAGAAACGAATGATTCGGCCGCCAGTGCGCGGCGTGAAACGCGCGCACGTCGGCGAGGGTGAGCCGTTCGATCGTGCGCGTGTAGCCCTCCACCGGCCGGCCGTAGGCGTGGGCCTCGCCGAACAGCAGGCGATCGGAGACGACGCTGACGACCGCCTCCGGTTGGTCGCGGCGCTGCGCGGTGGCGGTCTTGCGATCGGCGAGCACGCGCTCCCAATCGGCCTCGGTGAGCCGGGGGCGGCAGAGCACGTCACCGGCGATGTCCAGCGCCGCGAAGAACGTGTCGCCCGGTGCCTGGACCGAGAGTTGTGAGCCGTCTCGGCCGCTGCCGAGCCACAGATCGGCGCCCAGCCGCTCGAGCTCGTCGGCCAGGGCGAGCGCGTCGCGCGTGCCGGCCCCCTCGTCGAGCATCTCCGCGGTCAGCGACGCGAGGCCCGACTGCTCGGGCGGTTCGTCACCGGCGCCGCTGCGGATCATGAGCGCCGCCGAGACGATGGGCGCCACCTCGCGCCGCACGGTCACCACCTCGAGACCGTTCGACAGCGTGAACCGCTCGGCGGTCGGCGGGACGACGCTGGGCAACGGCCCCACCGCCGGGGCCGATCTCATCGTCAGCGGCGCGTCGGCTTCGCTCACGTGCTCACCGGTTCGGGCAGGGTGGAGAGCGCGAGTCGCTTGGCCCCCAGCGCGCGGGAGAACGCCCCCTGCACCGAAGCGCAGGTCGCGTCGGCGTAACGGGCGACGTCGCGCGCCACGCCGTCCGGATCGCCGAGCAGGTTCTGGTAGTGGTTGAGCAGATCGGCCCGCGTCTGCAGGTGGTCGAGGCTCTTGTAGAAGTCGGCCAGGTGGGTGTTGCGCGCGCGCGCCAGCTCGGCCTCGGTGGGCCCTTCGGCGGCGAAGCGGGTCAGCTCCGCGTCGACGGCGGCGCGGATCTCGGCGAGGTCGTGGTCCGGTTTGGCCGTGGCGCCGATGTGAAACACGCTCCCCAGCATCTGCGACCCCTGATAGGCGAAGACGTCCTGCGCGATCCGGCGCTCGAACACCAGCGCGCGGTAGAGCCGGCTCGACTTGCCGCCGCCGAGGACGTGGGCCGCCAGATCCAGATCGGCGTCGCCGGGCGCGAACAGCGCCGGCGTGTGCCAAGCGAGGCGCAGGCGCGGCAGCTGCACGCGATCGGTCAGCGAAATCTCGACGTCCGCTGCCAGGCGCGGGGTGGCGGGGCGCGGCGCGCGCGTGGGCGGCTCGCGCTTCGCCTGCCAGCCGAAGTAACGGTCGACGAGCGCGCGCGCCTCGGCCGGATCGAAGTCGCCCGCCACCACCAGGCTGGCATTCGAGGGACGATAGAAGCGGTCGAAGAAGGCGCGGACGTCGTCGACGGTGGCCGCCTCCAGATCCTCGTGCGAGCCGATGGTCGGCCAGTGGTACGGGTGGTCGGCCGGGTACATCGCCTCGGGAATGGCCAGCTCGGCGCGGCCGTAGGGGCGGTTCTCGTAAGATTGCCGCCGCTCGTTCTGGACCACCTTGAGCTGCTTCTCCAGCTCCTCGGCGGTGATCACGTCGGGCAGCGTGGCCAGGCGATCGGCCTCCAGCCAGAGGAACGTCTCCAGGAGGTTGCGCGGCCCGATCTCGTAGTAGTTCGTCCGGTCGTTGCTGGTGGTGCCGTTGTTGTGGCCGCCCCAGCTCTCCATGATCGCGTCGAACGCCGGGTAAGGGGCATGGCGCGACCCCATGAACATCAGGTGCTCGAAGAGGTGCGCGAATCCCGTCCGTCCCGGCACCTCGTCCTTCGAGCCGACGTGGTACCAAAGATCGACCGCCACCAGGGGGCTGGACCGATCCGTGTGAAGGATCACCTGGAGACCGTTGGCCAGGGTGAACGATTCGAACTCGATTTTGAGCATCGGCGCCGGGGCGAAGCGCGCGCATAATGGCACGAATCGATGCGCGCCTCGCCCTTAAAGCGCGCTTTTCCGATGGGCGCCCCCACGCTGGCCCTGTCGGTCCTTGTGGCGTGGGGACCGCTGGCCGGCACGGCGCGCGCCAACAACGGCATTCCTGGATCGCTGGCGACCATGCTTCCGCTCGACAAGCCTCAGCAGATTGGTCTGGCGACGACGTTCGGGCTCATCCTTTCGGACGACGGCGGGGCGACTTGGTCCTGGACCTGCGAGCAGCCAGCCACCACGTCGATGGCCAAGGTTTATACCGTCGGTCCGCCGCCGGCCGATCGGTTCTATGCCCTGTCGGACGTGACTGGGCTGGCGTTCTCCGACGACGAATCGTGTGGCTGGCAGAGCGCGGGCGGGGCGCTGGCAGGCCTGAAGGTCTCCGACTTCTTCACCGACGCCAGCGATCCGATGCACGTCCTGGCGGCGGCGGCGTCACCGCCCGCCGACGGCGGACCCGCCACCGTCGCCTCGGTCTACGCCTCGACCGACGGCGGCGCCAGCTTTGGTGCCACGCCGCTCTACACGGCGCCTGCCGGCGCGGCGATCGTGGGGATCGAGATCGCGCGCAGCAATCCGCAGATTGTCTACCTCACGACCTTTGCGGTGACGAGCAGCGGCTACGACCCGGTGCTGCTCCGCTCGGCGAACGGCGGCCAGACCTGGACGCCGACCGATCTGCTCGCGCCGCTCGGGCCGGCGGTCGTCCGGATCCTCGCCGTTGATCCGGCGAACGCCGATCTCGTCTACCTGCGGGCCACCGGCGCGACGTCCGAGATCCTCGGCGTGACCCGGGACGGTGGGGCCACCTTCGCCACGCCGCTCACCATCAGCAACGGCGCGCTCAGCGCCTTCGCGCGGCTCGCCAGCGGCACGATCCTGGTCGGCGCGCTGGTGAACCTGCCGGGCGCCGGCGGAGGGACGATGGGCGCCGGCTACCGCTCGACCGACGGGGCGATGACGTTCTCACCCTGGTCGCTGAGCCCCCAGCCTCACCTGGTCGGCCTCGCCGAGCGGGTGGTCGGAAGCCAGTCCATCCTCTATCTGTCGGCCAACAACTACGTCGACGGCTGGGCGCTGGCCACCTCGATCGACGAGGGGATGACGGTGACGCCACTGATGAGCTACGATCAGGTCGCCGGCATCAAGCCTTGCGTGCAGCAGCTCTGTCTCGACAGCTGCAACTTCGTGGAGAGCCAGGCGGTCTGGGACCCACGCGTCTGCACCGGCGCCGGCGGCGCCGGCGGCGCCGCCGGGATGACGGGAACCGCGGGAAGCTCGGGATGTCACTGCGCGGCCGGCGGCGCGGAGGGGGCGAGCGGCGTCGGGTGGGTCGCGCTCGCCGGGTTGCTCGGCGCTGGCTCCGCAATCTCCCGCCGCCGGCGTCGGCGAGACCCCGCTGGGCGCCTCACTTCGTGACCCTCATTTTCCGTCGGTCCTTCGCCTCGACAGTCGAGGATCGGCGGTGTAGATTTCCCCCCTCTTTGTACACGGCGTTTCCGTACAAGGCTGGGCCCATAGCTCAGCGGTCAGAGCTGGCGGCTCATAACCGCCTGGTCCCTGGTTCGAATCCAGGTGGGCCCACTCTCGACGCCACGGTCACGTCGGTTATATGGTCCGATACGGAGGAACGCATTGCGCGATCAGCTTAAGCGACTGGAAGAGTTACAGGCCCACGACGCGAAGATTCAGGAGCTGGAGAGCTCGCTCAAGGCCATCCCATTGAAGTTGGCCTCCGCCGAGACCGACGTTGCCCGGGTGGAGGGCCTCTTGGCCACCGAGCGGCAGGCGCTCGGCGAGACGGAGAAATACTACTCCGAGCAGAAGGGCCTCCTGACCGAGGACGAGATCCAGGTCGCGGGCGCCAAGCACAAGCTGGCCCAGGCCAAGAACTCGAAGGAGTACATGGCGGCCCAGCGCGAGATCGAGCAGCGTCGGGAAGGGCTGACGACACGTGAGGGGGAGATCTCCAAGCTGGTCGAGGCCGTCGACGCCAAGAAGAAGCTGCTCGCCGACAAGGCCAACGACGTCCAGGCGCTGAAGGATTCGATGGCCAAGGACGGCGAGGCGGCCAAGGCACGCATGGCCGAGATCGAGGCGAAGATCGCCGAGCAGCGGGCGGAGCGCGACAAGTTGGCCGCCCAGGTGAAGCCGGAGGTGCTCAAGCGCTACGCCAGCATCCGGATGCGCCGCGGGCTGGCGGTGGTCAGCGTTCGCAACGGCACCTGCCAGGGGTGCAACATGAACATCCCGCCGCAGCTCTACATCATCATCCAGCGCGGCCAGACGATCGAGACCTGCCCGTCGTGTCATCGGATCATCTACTGGGAGGATCTGATGAAGGACGACAAGGCCGACGGGAACGCTTCCAGCCCCTCTGCAGGCTGAACGCGGCCGGGGCTGAACGCGGTATAGTCCTTTCGCTTCTCGCTCGAGCCGGACAGGTGGTCGCGGCGGGCCCTTCGGGCGCCCGTCGAGGAAAGTCCGGGCTCCGCAGGGCAGGGTGCTGGCTAACGGCCAGTCGGGGTGACTCGAAGGACAGTGCAACAGAAAATAGACCGCCGGAGCCGCAAGGCGCCGGTAAGGGTGAAACGGTGCGGTAAGAGCGCACCTCTCCCTCGGTGACGAGGGGGGTACGGCAAACCCCACCTGGAGCAAGACCGGTCCGAGATCGCGGGGCAACCCGCCGGCGTGGCCCGCGTCGATTCGATCTCGAGTTGGTCGCACGAGCCGTCCGGCAACGGCCGGCCCAGAGGAATGACCACCACCGGCGGCAACGCCGGAACAGAACCCGGCTTACGGCCGGCTCGAGCGAGAAGCATTTTCACCAATCCGACGGCGTTCACGCGCCGTGTCTCAGCCCCCGGGCGCCGACCAGGAGATTCGCCGGGAACTTTGAGGTACCCTGAATCCATGGGCGTGAGATCGCGATTGGGGCTGACTGTCTGGTGCGCGGCGGGGATGGCGGTCTGGGGGTGCGGATCGAGCAAGCCGAACGGCGCGCAGGGTTCCGGGGGCGGCGGCGGGACGGCGAGGGGCGGTGCGACCGGCAGCGCCGGGGCGGCGAGCGGCGGTGCGACCGGCAGCGGCGGGACGGCGAGCGGCGGTTCGACCGGCAGCGGCGGCGCCGGGCAGGTCGGGACCGTCGGCGGCTGCCAGATCTTCCCGGCCGACAACCCCTGGAACGAAGACGTCTCCGGGCTGGCGCTCAACGCGATGAGCGCCACGTACATCAGCAACATGGCCCCCACGAAGGGGCTCCACCCGGACTGGGGCGACTACGCGGCCGACCGTGACTACTACGGCATTCCATTTTCGTCCGGGACCGGCGCGCCGCTGCAGGTCATGAACTTCGAGAACTATCCGGACGAGAGCGATCAGAATCCCTGCCCGAATGGCGGTGGCGACTTCTGTTACCCGATCCCGCTGAGCGCGCCGATCGAAGGCGGTCCAAGCGCCGGCGCCGGGGACGATCGCCACGTCCTCTACATCGACACGGCGGGTGGTCCGAGCAACTGCACGCTCTACGAGCTCTACGGCGCGCAAAATACCTCGAGTGCGGGCGGCTGGACGGCCGCCAATGGCGCCATCTTCCACCTCGGCTCGGACACACTGCGCCCGGACGGCTGGACGTCGGCCGACGCGGCGGGGTTGCCAATCCTGCCGGGGCTGGTCGGCTTCGACGAGACGATCAACAAGCAGGTGATCACCCACGCCATCCGGTTCACGATGGACAGCTCGCAGCAAGGCTACATCCACCCGGCGACGCACGCCGCGGGCGACAACAACTCCTCACTTCCGCCCATGGGGCTCCGCCTGCGGCTCAAGGCCTCCTTCGACACCAGCAAGTTCACCGGACCGAGCCTGGTGATCCTGACGGCGATGAAGAAGTACGGGATCATCCTGGCCGACAATGGCAGCAACTGGTACATCAGCGGCGAGTCGAACGACGGCTGGGTTCCCTACATGGACGACATCAGCTCCGATCTGGGGAGCGTCACCGGCAGCGACTTCGAGGTCGTGAACACGGGCCCGATCTCGACCAACAACCTCTGATCGCGGGGCTCGCGCGGCCGCGCGCGAATCGACTACAATTGGCGGAACGGTTGGGCGGGTGGCTCGTCGATCCTGGTGGAGGTGATGAGCATGAACCGAAAGCTCTGGACCGAGGCGCGTGAGATTGCCGGTCGCCATGCCCGGGGTGACGGCGGCGACGATCTGGCGCAGGATCTGGTGGTGGCGGCGTTGGAGCGGAGCGGGACGCCGGAGAATCCGGGTGCTTGGTTGGAGCGGGTGGGGCGCAACGCAGCGATCGATCGCTGGCGCGTCCAGCGGCGCCGCGACGAGCTGGCGCCCGCGATCGAAGCGCCGGCGGCGCCGATCGATCCGGAGGCGGCGCTGCTCGGCCGCGAGCGGCGCGGGTTGGTGCGGCGGGCGCTGGCGGCGTTGCCGCGGCCGCAGCGGCGCGCCACCCTGGCGCGGTTTCACGCCGATCTGCCGTATGAGGACGTGGCGGCGCGGGTCGGCGCCCCGCCGGTCACCGCCCGCACGCGCGTCCACCGCGCGCTCGCCATCCTCCGCGCGCGGCTCGGCGGCCTGCGGGCGATGTTCGTGCTTCCGGGGATGCAGATGAGCGCGCTCGGCCTGGTGTTCGTCGCCGCGGCCACGCCTGCCCGCGGGCCGGCCCGCGCCTTGTCGCTCGACGAGATTTCTTTGGCCGCGCCGCGGGTCGGGCGTCACTTTGCCCGCACGCGGGTGATGGCGGCCTCACGCGCTCCGGCTGCGCCGCCCGAGCGGACCCCGGCGCCGAAGACCGTGGCCTTGCCGGCGCCCACCACCGATCCCGAGCCGCCGCCTCAGCGGATGGTGTTCGGCGAGGAGATCGTCGAAGGAAATCTCCTCGGGCCTGAGGGTGAGATCGTGAGGTCGCTGCCGCGGGTGGAGCACTCCTCGCTGATCGAGATCCGGCGCGAGTTCGTGCCGGAGATGCTGAAGACGCTGGAGGATCTTTAGGCGACTTCTAGGCGGCGGTGGTGGCGCGGGCGCGGCGGAGGCCGAGGAGCGGCGCCAAAAATTGTCCGGTGTAGGAACCGGCCGCGCGGGCCACCTCTTCGGGGGTCCCGGCGGAGACGATCTCTCCCCCGCGCGCGCCGCCTTCCGGACCGAGATCGATGACGTAGTCGGCGGTCTTGATGACGTCGAGGTTGTGCTCGATGACGAGCACGGTGTTGCCGGCGGCGACCAGCCGGCCGAGGACGGCGAGCAGCTTGCGCACGTCTTCGAAGTGCAGGCCGGTGGTCGGCTCGTCGAGGATGTAGAAGGTGCGGCCGGTGTCGCGCTTGGCGAGCTCGCGCGACAGCTTGATTCGCTGCGCCTCGCCGCCCGAGAGCGTGGTGGCCGATTGGCCGAGTGAGATGTAGCCGAGCCCGACGTCGGACAGCGTCTGCAAGATCCCGCGCAGGACGCGGTGGTGCTCGAACAGGCCCATGGCGTCGGCGACCGACGTCTCGAGGACGTCGGCGATGCTGCGATCTTTCCATTTCACCCGCAGCGTGGCCTCGTTGTAGCGGCGCCCGCGGCAGACCTCGCAGGTGACGTAGACGTCGGGCAGGAAGTGCATCTCGACCTGGCGCACGCCGTCGCCCTCGCAGGCCTCGCAACGGCCGCCGCGCACGTTGAAGGAGAACCGCCCGGGCTGGTAGCCGTAGGCGCGCGCCTCGGGGGTCTGGGCGAAGACGTCGCGAATGGCGTCGAAGGCCTTGGTGTAGGTGGCCGGGTTCGAGCGCGGAGTGCGTCCGATTGGTTTTTGGTCGATGTCGATCACCTTGTCGAGCTGCTCGATCCCGGCGACCGCGCCGTGCTGACCGACCTGATCGTAGGATCCCAGCAGCTTTCGGCGCAGCGCCGGCTGCAGGATGCCGCCGATGAGCGACGACTTGCCGGCGCCCGAGACGCCGGTGACGGCGACCAGCACGCCGAGCGGGATGGCGACGTCGACGTTCTTCAGGTTGTGCTCGCGCGCCCCCTTCACAGTCAGGAAGCCGTGCGGTTTGCGGCGCTCGCGGGGGACCTCGATCCGCTCGCTGCCCGACAGGAACCGGCCGGTCAGCGAGGCGCGGTTCGCCTTGAGCTCGTCGGGTGTTCCGGCGGCGATCACCCGGCCGCCCAGACGCCCGGCGCCTGGGCCGAAGTCGACCACGTGGTCGGCCGACTCGATCGTCTCGGCGTCGTGCTCGACGACGATGACGCTGTTGCCGAGGTCGCGCAGCCGGCGCAGGGTGGCGATGAGCCGCAGGTTGTCGCGCTGGTGGAGGCCAATCGAGGGCTCGTCGAGCACGTACATCACGCCAGACAGCTCGGAGCCGAGCTGAGACGCCAGCCGGATCCGCTGCGCCTCGCCGCCCGACAGCGTGGCCGCCGCGCGATCGAGCGTCAGGTACTCGAGTCCGACGTCGAGCAGGAAGCCGAGCCGCGCGTTCACCTCCTTGAGGATCTCGGTGGCGATCTGCGCGCGCGCGCCTTTCAACCCCAGCTCCCCGAAGTGCTTCGAGGCGCCGGCGACGGTCATCGCCGTCACGTCGACCAGGCTCTTGGCGGCCAGGAGGACGGCGCGGGACTCGGGGCGCAGGCGCTGGCCGTTGCAAGCGCGGCAGAGCTGGTCGCGGAAGTACTTGCCGTACCACTGGCGCGTCACCTCCGAGGACGACTCCTGCATCCGCTTCTTGATCGTGTTGACCACGCCGGAGAAGCGCATCGCCCACGAGCCGGCGCCGTGCTTGCCGTTCCAGCTCACCTTGACCCGCTTGTCGCCGGCGCCGAAGAGGATGATCTCGCGCTGACGCGGCGTCAGGTTCTTCCAGGGCTTGTCGAGCGGGATGCCGAACTCGCGTGACACGGCGTTGGCCACGTTGGCGGTCCAGCCCGATTCCTTGCCGGCGCGCTCGCCCCAGGGCTCGATCGCCCCTTCGCTGATCGAGCGGCTCCAGTCGGGGACGATGAGGTCGGGATCGATCTCCAGGCTCGAGCCGAGACCGTTGCAGTCGACGCACATGCCGAGCGGGCTGTTGAACGAAAACGACTGCGGTGACAGCTCGGGCAGCCCGACCCCGCAGTCGGGGCAGGCGCGCGCCTCGCTGTAGGCGCGCTCGCGCGCCTCCCCCTCGACGGCGACCAGCACCGAGCCGGCGCCGACCTTGACCGCGGTCTCGACCGAGTCGGTCAGGCGCGCGCGCTCGCCGGCGTCGATGCTGACCCGGTCGATCACGATCTCGATGGTGTGCTTCTTCTTCTTGTCGAGCGCGCTGACGTCCTCGAGCCGCTGGATGAGCCCGTTGATGCGCACGCGCGAAAAGCCCGCCTTGCGCGCCTCCTCGAACACCTCGCGGAACTCCCCTTTGCGGTTCTCCGCCTTGCGCGCCATCAGGGTGGCGCGCGTCTTCGGCGGCAGGGTCAAGAGCTCGTCGACGATCTCCGCCGCCGAACGCGCCGAGACCTCGCCGCCGCACAGGTGGCAGCGCTGCTCGCCGGCACGCGCGTAGAGCACGCGCAGGTAGTCGTAGATCTCCGTCACCGTGCCGACCGTCGAGCGCGGGTTCGACGACGCCGACTTCTGCTCGATGGCGATGGTGGGGGAGAGGCCCCGGAGCTGCTCGTACTTCGGCTTCTCCATCTGGCCCAGGAACTGGCGCGCGTACGACGACAGCGACTCGACGTAGCGCCGCTGCCCCTCGGCGTAGAGCGTATCGAACGCCAGCGACGATTTTCCCGAGCCCGACACGCCGGTGAAGACCACCAGCGCCCGCTTGGGGATCTTCAGCTCATCAATGGCGAGGTTATGCTCCCGCGCCCCCTTCACGACGATGAAGTCGGGCTCTTCGGCGCGTGGTGCCGCGCCGGGGCCGCGACGGGTGGTGATCGATGTCGGTTCCTTGCGGCTCACGAGGGGCGCCAGTCTAGCAGCCCGCGCGCCCCGCGCAGGCCGATATGGCGGCCTCGAACCTACACGTCTGAAGTCGAGCGCGGTCCGTAGTCAGTACCCGGAGGTGCTCATGCGTTTTCGTGGACTCGTGGCCGTCGTTCTGTTCTCTGGAATGCCTTTCGCCTGGTCGTGCGCGCAACCGAGCAGTATCTCGGGCTCGGACGGAACGGGCGGCGGGGGCACCGGCGCCTCCTCGGCGGCGACCGGCGGCTCCCCGGCGACCGGCGGCTCCTCGGCGGCAACCGGCGGCGCCCCGGCGACCGGCGGCGCGACCGGCCAGGGCGGTTCGTCGACGACGGCCACGGGCGGCTCGCGCGCCACGGGCGGCACCTCGGCCTCCGGAGGGGCGACGGGACTTGGCGGCTCGCTCGGCACGACGGGCGGCGCGACTGGCCAGGGCGGCACGTCGGCGAGCGGCACGGGCGGCATCGGGCACGGCTCGGGGGGCAGCGCCGGCACCTCGACCGGCGGGCACGGCACCGGCGGCAGCGCCGGCACCTCGACCGGCGCGGCGGGACACAGCGCGGGCGGCAGCACCGGCACCTCGACTGGCGCCGCCGGCAGCTCCTCCACGACAGGCAGCGGCGGCTCGGGCTCGACCAGCTCGACCGCGGCGGGAACGATCGTTCCGCTCTACACCGATCCGAGCGACTCTTCCTGGAACGCCATCATCACGGCTGCGGAGGCGCACCCGACCGTTCACGTCGTCGCCATCGTCAATCCCTCCAACGGGCCCGGCTCGTCGAAGAGCAGCGGCTACACCGCCGGCATCGCCGCGCTCCAGGCCGCGAACATCAAAGTCATCGGGTACGTCGCGACCGGCTACGCCAGCCACAGCATCGCCTCGATGGAATCCGAGATCGATCAGTGGAAGTCGTTCTACCCGACCTTGCAGGGGATCTTCTTCGACGAGCAGTCGAACGCCACCGGCGACGTCGCCCACTACCAGACGCTGTCGCAATACGCCAAGAGTCAGGGGCTCAGCTACACGGTCGGCAACCCGGGGACCGGCGTTCCGGCAGCCTACGTCGGCGCGATGGACACGATGCTGATCTACGAGAGCAACGGCGTCCCCTCGGTCTCCAGCCTCTCCGAGTGGTCGGGATACGCCCCCTCGAACTTCGGCGTCATCCCCTATGCCGTCTCTTCGATGGACACCACGTTCGTCCAGCAGGCGCGGAAGTACGTCGAGTACATCTATCTGACGAACGACGACCTGCCGAACCCCTGGGACAGCCTGACGTCGTACTTCTCCACCCTGCTGACCGCGCTCGAATAGCGGTCTCCGGCCGTAGCGCGGGCGAGGAGCCCGGGGCTTGTTTAGCTGTTGCCCTTGGGCTCTTCGTCGTCGGAGAGGTAGGCGAAGGTTCGGACCAGGTTCACGATCTGCTCGCGCTGCTCGGGATTGAGGTCGACGAACTGCACGCCCATGCCGGGGTTGATGTTGTCGTAGCTCCCCGGGCGGAACGGGTTCACCCACATCACACGCCCCTCGAGGTTGAGGCGCGGCCCGCCCGCCGGCGCGAAGCTGAGATTGAGCTTCGTCCCCGGCGGCTCCGGCGCGTTGGTGCGGATGAAGATCCCCATCGCGCTGATGTCGGTGATGTACGCGAAGAGAAAGTTGTCGGCGCTCTTGTAGTCGACCTCGATGTCGACGGTGACGCGCGTGTGGACGCGGCGGTCGACGCCGCTGCGGCGGCGATCGGATGGAACAGTCACCTCTCGCTTTCGCCGATCTTTCCCTCGCCGCGTCATCCCATTGGCCAGTCTACTTGATTTCCAGGGTGCCGATGCGAACGCGATCCTGGCCGTCGTTGGGACCGTCGGTGATCTTGAGCCGCTTCCCTTCGCCGCCGGGCCAGAAGCCCATGTAGATGGCGTAGCTGCCGGCAGGCGTGGTCATGAGCGGGACATCGGTCTCGGAGTGATCGCGGATGTACTCGCCGGGGAGCCAGTAGGTCGTGGCGAAGGCGTGGTTGACCGGATCGTGGTCGCCGATCACGCGCGGCTGCGCGGGGCCGTCGAAGTGGACGAAGATCTTGTAGCCGCCCGGAGTTTTGGTTTTGACCCTGAAGAAGAGATCGAGCGGGATCTTGCCGGGGCGGTGGACCTCGGCCGGGAAGTCGGCGCCGACCAGCTGGATCGCGCCCTCGAACGTCGCCGAGACGGAGACGCGCCAGCTCCAGGGCGGCTTGGCGTCGGCGGCCGCGCCGGGCGGCGGCATCCAGATGTCCTTCAGCAGCGGGTTCTGATCCTTCTGGCCCGGGTCGAGCTGGTTGCTGAGCAGCAGGAAGCGCGACGACGACGCGTCGACGACGTAGTAGGCGGCCTGCGCCTGCTTGAACGCCGAGTCGAGCGGCGCCAGCTCGGCGGCGGCCACCAGCGCGAAGACCCGCTGCGGGTCGCGCAGGAAGGCGATCACCCGATCCTGCGACGGGAGATCGACCAGGTCCTCTTTGCTGTAGAAGGTGGAGCCGTGCCCCTCGACCCGGTAGCGGCCGATCTTCTCGCCGTGCTTGGCGAACTTGGCGTACGACTCGAGCACCGGCTTGAATGACAGGTGCGTCGACAGCGCCGGCACGATCAGCTGAGAGAGGTAGAAGGCGAAGACCAGCGCGCAGAGAACGGCGCCCTGCAGCCCGTAGCGGCCCACCACGGTGAAGGCGCGCGCGGCCGCCCGGCGGAGCTTGCCCTTGCCCTTGCCCTTGCCGGCGTCGGACATGTCGGGCGCCTCGGGCGCGGCCGGCTCGGCGACGTGGCCGAGCGCGCGCGGGCGGACGGCTAGCCCGGCGTAGACGCCGAGCGCCGCCAGAAAGCCGATCGAGAGGATCAGCTCGCCGACCATGATGTTCGCCGGCCAGTGGATCTTCTCGAACAGGTGGACCGAGGCCAGGTCCTCGGGCGCGAGATAGAAGTCGCGCGCCACGATCATGGTGCCGGTCGCCATCAGGAGGCCGGCCACCGGCTCGGGGCGCAGACCCTCCAGCGCCTCGTCGAGGAAGGCCCCGATCGCGAGCGCGATGGCGGCGAGCGCCTCGTAGCGTGCCTGTCCGAGGACGATGTCGCGGTAGCTGGAGAGCGCGTAGCCCATGCCGGCGAACAGCAAGAAGTAGAGCTCGACGAAGGCGAGGCGCGGGTTGGTGCGCGGCGAGCCGGGCTGCGTGCCGTCGGCGTCGAGGCGGATGAGCGGGCGGGCCAGCGCGAAGACCGCCACCGCGCTCCAGGGAAAGAGGCCGAACCCGAGCTCGCGCACCAGCGCCTCGAAGGTGTGCGCAGGCGCGCCGCCGCGCGGGACGCCGCCCACCAGCCACGAATACTTGCCCGCCACGATGTGGCCGAGGCCGACCGCCAGCAGCACCGCCGCCGCGACCGTCAAAAGCGCGAAGGCGTAGAACCCGTGCGCGCCCGGGCGCCAGGTGCTGGCACCGAACGGACGATCGGCGGGGATGTCCGGGCCCACGCCCGCTTCGGCCAGCGGCGCGGTGCCGTCCTCGACGGCGGCGGCGGCGACCGGGACCAGACCGTATCCGACCGCCAGCGCGGCCGTCAGCGACGACAACGGGAGCACGACGCCGGACATCGCGCCTCCGGCCAGCAGCCCGACGGCGAGACCGCCGAGGCCGATCAGGAGATCGCGGGCGCGGCGCCGGCCGTCGGGCGGCCAGGCGTAGCGCCCGAGGCCACCGAGCGCGAACGCCAGGCCGGCCAAGAGCGGCGCGTCCGAGGTGAGCTGCCGCGCCTCCAGCAGAAAGAGAGGCGTCGTTCCGATCGCCAGCACGGCCAGCAGGCCGGCGCGCTTGCGCAAGAGGCCGGCGCCCGCCCAGTAGATCGCCATCAGCGCGAAAATCGCCGAGAGCGCGAAGAAGAGGCGCGCGCCGAGCTCGCTGGCGCCGAAGAGGCGGATCCCGAGCGCGGCCAACGACAGATCGAGCGGCGGCCTCGCCGCGTACTTCCCGGCGACGGTGGGATCGAACAGGCTGTCCGAACGAGCGATGTCGCGCGCCTGCTCGGCGAGCTTCAGCTCCGACGGATCCCAAAACCCGGAGGCGCCCAGGCGCGGCAGGCAGAGCGCCAGCGCGAACGCCAGCGCCCAGGCCCAGGTCGGAACGCGGCTGAGCGCCGCGCGCAAGCGTTCCATTGTCGATCAGCCGTTGTCGCTTGTCGGACCGCCGGCCGCGCCGCCGGCACCACCAGCCGCGCCACCACCGACGCCGCCCGTTCCGCTGGCGCCGGCCGCGCCCTGTCCCGCGGCGCCCGAAGTCCCGGCCGCGCCCCCGGCTCCGCCGGTGCCCGAGGCGCCGCCAGTCCCGGAGCTGCTTCCCGCGCTCACGCCCCAGGTTTGGGGCAGCCCGGCCGGACAGCTCATCCCCTGGCCGACGCACAGGCAGGAGGGCGAGCTGTTGGCGAACGACAGCCCCTTGTCACACGCGGGCGCGGAGCCGAACCGATCGCAGTAGCCGGCCGAGGCGCAATCGCTGTCTGCCGTGCAGCTGCCGCCCGCGGCGACGAGCGGCATGCAGGTTCCGCTCGCGCAGCGCGAGTTGGTGTCGCAGGGGGCCGTGGTGCAGTCCGACGCCGCGGCGCTGGTCCCCTCGGCCGTGCAGATCGAGACATTGGCGGCGCTGGTGGCGCAATAGAAGTTGGTCGCGCAGACGTCCCCCACCTCGCCGCATTGCTTGGTTCCGCCGACCGTCATCGCGGTGGCGCAGAGGTTCTGAGCCGCGTCGCAGATGATCGTTCCGTTGGTGGTTCCGGCGCAGTCGAACTGGGTGGTGCAGGAGTCGGTCAGCAGCACCCCCTGGCCCTGGAACACGTAGTTACAGGCGAGGTTGATGCTCGCCTGCGTCGCCGGCGTGATCGGGGTGGTGCTGCCGAAGGCGGCCTTCACCTTGTTGATGCAGTCGGCGATGTTGCCTGGTGCGAAGATCCGTTTGTGGTCGGCCGTCGCCTGGGCGGCGAGGGTGGTACAGACGCCCTCCTGATAGGTGGTGCAGGTGGTCAGCGGAATGCCGACGCAGGTGCTGGCCGTGACCTGGCAGACGGCGTCCGCGTACTGGGTGCAGAAGTCGGCCACCGTCACGGGCGCGCTGGATCCGCCGCCTTTGCAGCCGGCGAACAGCGCCACGGGAAGAACGATCGCGCCCAGGATCTTCAGTGAGATCTTCAGTGATTTCATCGCCCGACCTCCGGTTTCAAAAGCGGTTAAGGGCCTGCAGTTTCGCCTCGTCCCGTCGGGCGGGTCAAGCGCGCATCCGCAGATGCAGTGTCTGGCCGTGATCGAGGATGGCCACGCGGCGGTCGGCGTCGGGTTGGCCGAGGCCCCGCGCGCGCGCCAGCTCCCGCAGCCAGGCGAGCGGAGCGGCGAGCCGCTCGTAGCTGAAGGGGAACGATCCGTAGCTGGTGGGGATGAAGAGGCGCGCCCCCAGATCGTCGAAGGCGTAGAGCGCATCGAGGGGCGACAGGTGCTCCTCACGGAAGGAGGCCGGTTCGTAGCCGGCGATCGGCAGGAGCGCGACGTCGGGGTGAAACCGGCGGCCTATCTCGGTGAAGCCGGAGAAGTAGCCGGTGTCGCCCGAGAGGTAGGCGGCGGCGCCGAGCGCGCCGGCGCGCGCGCGCACCAGGTACCCGCAGGCGCCGCGCCGCAGGTAGTCGCCGAGCCCGCGGGTCCCCGAGTGGCGCACCGGCACGGCGGTCACCTCGACGTCGCCGAGCGCCTGGCTGTTGCCGGGGTCGAGCTCGACGATGTCGGCGAAGCCGAGGCCGCGCACCAGGCTGGTGCAGCGGGGCGGAACGACCAGCACCGCCTTGCGCGCGATGCGCACGATGCTGGCCCGCGACAGGTGATCGCGATGGGCGTGGGTGATGAGGACCAGATCGACGTCGTCCAGATCCTCGGCGGCGATCCCGGCCGCCTTGGCGCGGCGGACCCCGAACAGCGAATTCTCCAGCAGCGGATCGCAGAGAATTCGCACGGCCGGCGTCGTGATCATCACCGTGGCGTGACCGACGAAGCTGATCGACACCGTGCCGGCGGCGGGGCGGGCCACCGGCGGGGCCTCGACCGGCGCCGTTCCCCGGCCGAGCCGCCCGAGGGCGGTGGTCAGGTAGCCGAGGCCGAGCACCCGCGGCCAGACGCTCCTGGCCCGCTTGCGATGCTCGAAGTCGAGGACGCGGGCGCGCTCGGCCGCGGGCAGCGGCGCCACAGGCGTTTCGGAGCGCGTCACCCGGCCGATAGTAGCGCGCCGCGCCGGAAGCCGCGCCCTCGGTCCGAGCGCCATTTCGTGCTAAGTGAACGGCGCGTGACCAGCGGGGCGCAGAGCGCGCAGGCCTCCTCCGAAGCTGGCCGGGTGGTGATCCTCGGCGGCGGGTTGACCGGCATCTCGGCCGCGCTCCACCTGCGCGCGCCTTGGGTCCTGTTCGAGCGTGAGGAGCGCCTGGGCGGCCACGCGCGCACCGACGAGCGGGAAGGCTGGCGCTTCGACAAGACCGGCCACTGGCTGCACCTGCGCGATCCGGGCGTCAAGCAGCTGGTCGACGAGCTCTTGCCGGGGCAGATGACGCCGATCGCGCGCCGGGCGCGGATCTTCTCGCACGGCGTCCTCACCCGCTATCCCTACCAGGCCAACCTGCATGGCCTGCCGCCGGAAGTGATCAAGGAGTGCCTTCTGGGCGTCATCGAGGCCAGGGTGGCGACCGCCGGCCAGGGGGCGTCGGCCGCCGCGGCGGCGAACTTCGAGGAGTATTGCCTGCAGCACTTCGGCGCCGGGATCTCCAAGCACTTCATGATCCCCTACAACGAGAAGATCTGGGGGGTGCACCCGCGCGAGATCACCGCCGAGTGGTGCGCGCGCTTCGTGCCGCTGCCGAACCTCGAGCAGGTGATCGCCGGGGCCGTCGGCGCCGGGCCGCCCGAGATGGGCTACAACCAGAGCTTCCTCTACCCGAAGGCGGGCGGGATCGAGACCTTCACCCGCGCGCTCGTCACCCGCATCTCCGGACGCACTTCCGGCGGCGAGGTCCACACGCGGTCGAGCCCCGACACCGTCGACTGGCGGCGGCGCGAGGTCGTCGTCGGCGGCGAGCGGATCCCCTACCGGGCGCTGGTCGCCACCATCCCGCTGCCCGAGCTGCTCAAGCGGATGCCGGAGCTGCCGCCCGAGATCGAGCGCGAGGCGGCGCAGCTGCGCTGCACGACGCTGCGCTACCTCAACATCGGCGCGCGCGGCAAGCCGCCGGCCGACTGGCACTGGATCTACGTCCCTGAGAAGCGCTATCCCTTCTACCGGGTGAACGTCTTTTCCACCGCCATGGCCAGCATGGCCCCCGAGGGGTGCGCGTCGATCTGCGTGGAGATGGCCGATCGCGGGCCGATCGACGCGGCCACCATCAGGGACACGACGGCGGCGCTGGTCGAGGCGGGCGCGCTCGGGTCGGCGGGCGACGTGGTGTTCGCGGAACCGAAGCAGATCGAATATGCCTACGTGGTGTTCGATCAGCACTACTACCGCGCCACCCGCACCATCTTCGCGTTTCTGGAGGCGAACGGCATCCACCCGCGCGGGCGCTACGGCGCCTGGACCTACAACGCGATGGAGGACTGCGTGCTGGCGGGGCGCGAGGTGGCGGCGCTCATCGACGGCGCGGGGAGCGCGTCATGAGCGAGACCGCGCCGCACCTCTCGATCGTCATCCCCGTCTACAACGAAGAGGGGATCCTGCGCGGCTCGGTGCTGGAGCTGGAGGAGAAGCTGCGCCGCTTCGGCTGGAGCTACGAGCTTCTGCTCTGCGAGAACGGCTCGCGCGATCGGACCATCGAGATCGGCCGCGAGCTCTCGGTCGAGCACCCGCAGGTCCGCATGCTCTCGATCGGCCAGCCCAACTACGGCCTGGCGATGAAGCAGGGGATCCTCGAAGCGCGTGGCACCTTCGTCATCTGCGACGAGATCGATCTGCTCGACACCGAGTTCTATGCGCGGGCGATGGCGCTGCTGGAACGGAGCGACACCGATCTGGTCGTCGGGTCGAAGGCGATGGTCGGCTCCCACGACCAGCGCCCGCTGTTCCGGCGCGCCGCCACCCGCGTCTACAACGGCATGCTGCGCGCCGTCTGCCGCTTCCCCGGCACCGACACGCACGGCCTCAAGGCCTTCCGCCGCGAGGCGCTGCTGGAGACCGCGCGGCGCTGCGTGCTCGACCGCGACGTCTTCGCCAGCGAGTTCGTCATCCGCGCGCACAGGGAAGGGAAGAAGGTCGTCGAGATCCCCTTCGCCGTCCGCGAGAAGCGCCCGCCGTCGATCAACCTCTTGAAGCGCGTCCCCCACGTCGTCAAGAGCGTCGCCAAGCTGGCCATCTCCGTCCGCCGCGGATAGGGCGATCAGTCCTCGCTCACCAGAACTTCCACCAGGGCTTTCGCCTAGCGGGAGTGTCGGACGGGCGGGTGCCCATGACGTACTCCTTGAATCGAACGCACCGATGCCCGGCGCCGCGCTGCTAGGTTGGCGATTTCCGTAGGCCGAGGGTGATCTTTTCTTCTTTTTTCGTCTGAGGTGTCGATAGCGGGGAGATGCGAAAAAATGCGCGCGCAGTG
>DATAVR010000122.1:0-18290 GCA_036267635.1 Polyangia bacterium
GCGTAGAGCGCCATCTTGAGCGGCTCGTCGACGTCAGCGCGGGGGCTGATCTCGAATGCTTGAATCAGCCCCGCCCGAACCATGGCGAGCTCCGTGGTTCGCAGCGCATCGACGACCCGGTCGCGCTCTGCGGCGTCGTCCCCGAGCAGGAGCGCAGATCCGATCGCCGCCACCGCAGGGGCCTTGGCCTCCGATTCCTTGCCCAGCGCCGGCCAGAGCAGCGCGTCCGCCACGGGTGGACCGCCCACTGCCAGGGCGTCGAGGTGGGCGAGCAGGCGCGGCTCGACCGTTTTTTGCAGGAGGGTCAGACTCGTTCGCGGCGACCGGACCGCCGTCCGCCAGCTCTGCAAAAGAAACGTCGCCTCGTCGAGGTGTTCCTCGAAGACGTCCCACAGCACCGCCGCCTCGACCGTCATCGCGCGGGCCGCACTATAGTGCAACGGCGCACCTACTGGTTGTCCGTCGGCGCCAGCTCGATGAGCGGAATCTCGTCGCGGCGCCGTGGGCTCAGACGAACGCCGATGGGCGCGCCGAACAGCGGTGGTTCGGTCGGCGACGCGCGGGGTTTGGTCCAGTCGCCGATCCGCACCGGGAGCCGTCGCGACTCGAGAGACGTTTCGCCGATCTCGCGGCCGCGCACGGTCGGCAGGACGACGTGGTTGGTGCGCGCGCTCAGCTCGAAGAGGAAGGTGAGCGCGTTGTAGGAATAGATCGTCTGGTTTTCGGGCAGGCCGAGCGCGGTGGAGAGCTCGTCGGTCCAAAAGACATAGGGGGCGATGGCGATCTGATACAGCCGCCGGCGTTCCGGCTCGGAGAGCGTCGAGAGCTCCCGGAGGTTGACGAAGGCGTCCTCGCTGTCGCGGTCTCCCCACTCGTGCCGGTGACGAATCGCGACGCGCCGGAACGCCTGCCGGCGATCGAGGTTGCCCGCCTGAAAGAAGCGCTCGATCTCGTCCGCGTCGAGCTGCTGATCCCCGTTGCTGTCCTCCGGCGTGACCAGATCGGCCCGGCGGACGATGGCGCCGTCGTCCGTGGCGTTGACGTAGTGAAACGTGTGCCTCAGCTCGCCCGACAGCTTTTCCGTGGTGAATATCTCGAAGTGGAGCTCGGGGCCCTCTTCCGGCCCGCGGCTGACGGTGCCGACGTATCCGACCAGGTCGCCGGCCTCCACCCGCTGATCGAGGACAACGACCCGCCCGGCGTCGAACGCCGACGCGACGTCCGGGGAGGCGTGCGTCAGTGATTGTAACCAGGGGATCGCGTTGGCCTCGGCGGAACCGCGCGGTGGCAGGTCGAGGTGCGCCAGCAGAGAGTAGAAGGTGAACGGGCCGTCGCCGACGTCGACTTCGTGCTTGATGAGCACCAGGGACGCCGAGGAGAGACCGGCCGCCGACCGCCGTACGGCGACGATCCGCCCGCGAACCGGTGCGCGGACGGGCGCTCCGAGCGCCGCACGGAGATGGATCCCCGAGTGGTAGAGCCGTTCGGCCGCGACGGGGAAGTAGCCCGTCGCTCTCTCTTCGGCGTTGTCGAAGGCCGCCCGGCGCGCCGCCAGGAGCTCCGTTTGCGTCCGTGGCAACTCGGTGAATCCGCGGATCTGGATGGGGAGCTCGAATCCGTTCAAGGCCCGCAGGATTCGGTGCCAATCGAGCGCGCCCGGATCCCATTTTTTTCTCTCGACGTGCAGGTGACCCATGATTCCCGAGAAGGCCAGGGGGTCAGCGAGCGTGTCCATGATCGGTTGGCCGTCGAGCTCGGGGATGACCGGCTTGATCTTGGGGAAGAGGCGCAGCAACGTTCGCGTCAAGGCGATGATCGATTCGTATTGCTCGGGCCTGAATTCGTAGGCCTCGTGCCGCTCGCCGTTGATCGTCACCTCGCGCGTGACGCGCGTGCGGTAGTCCGGCGGGAGCTTGGACCATTCGCTCCGATCGACCTTCCCACGGTTGCAGATCTCGACGCCGATCGAATCGGAGTTGGCCTCCTCGGCATGGAACGCGCGCTCGACGAGGTCGAGCGTTTGATAGATGGTGCCGTCGGCGTCGATCATGAAGTGGGCCGAGAGCCCGCATCCGTTTCCGCTCGGACGAGGACGGTTGTGCATCGATTTGAAACAGGAGCGAGAGTTGACGCAGCCGTCGAAGTGCAGCACGAGCTGAGAGACCCCCGCCTGAAGCTCAGCCAAGGTTCCCTGCTCGACACCCTTCCGCACGCCGTAGCGCTTGGACTCGCCGTCGCAGCAGCCGCCGCTTTGATCGATGCACCGTGTCTGGTAGGCATCGAATCCCTCTGGGTCGCGCCACAGGACCACCGGACGCCCAACCTGGAACGCCTGGCCGGCGACCACGATGGCGTTGCCCAGGGAAGTCACTGACTCCTCGGCGGTGGCCGTGCTTCTGGCCATAACGATCGCCGCGAGGAGGGCAGCGGCGACGTTCCGAGCTTGCGCGATCATCGAAATGGAAAAATGGCCGGCGTGTTTGACCGCCAGAAACGCTGAACTTATGATGATACACGCCGCAACGTGTTTGAAAAATTCAAGAAGATGGTGAGCGGCGGCGGCAAACCGCCGGTCGCCCCCTCTGGTCGCGCCCGGCCGGCAGCGCCGCGCAAGCCCGCGCGCCCGCGGGCCCCCGGCTCGCAGGCGCCGGCGTCGGCGCCCGCGCTGTCGGACCCAAAGTTGAAGGCGCCGCCGCGCGAGATTCCCTGCCCCAACTGCGGTGAGCCCATGCTCTCCGGCTGGGGGACGACCTGCGGGACCTGCCGACCGGGCCTCGTCGCGCCGAAGACGCTGTTCCTGTCGCGGGATCCGCAGGCCACTTCCGGGCGGATGGAAGCGATGACGCTGGGCTGGCTCGTCGTGGTCAGCACCCTCGATCAGCAGCAGCGAGGCGCTCTCCTCCAGCTCGATCAAGCGAACTCGGTGCTTTCACGGGGCGAAAGGGGATCGAACAGTGAGCCTGGGCTGTTCGAGTTCTCCGATATCTTCATGTCGAGCGGCCACGCCATCGTCACGCGTCCGCGGACCGGAGACCGACGCGACGCCTTCTCCATCCGCGATCGGGAGAGCGCGCCCACGGCGAACGGGACCTTCGTCAATTCGCGCCGGATCGGCCGAGGGGAATCGGTGGACCTGGCGGACGGCGACGAGGTCAAGGTAGGGGCCACCCAGATGGTGTTTCGCTCCCTGTGGTTGCCCGGATCCGACGCGCGGACCTCATGAGTCCCCGCCGCATGATCTCGGGGGCGGGCGCGCTTTTGGCGGCTTTGCTCGCCTGCAGCTCCGCGCTTGCTGGTCCGAAGGTCCTCTCGACCCACCCGATCGTGGGCGAGACGGGACGGATCGAGTTCCTGGCGGGCGGGATAGATGAACGTGGGCGATCGCTGAGCCGAGCCGGTTTGGAGGTCGGGGTCGATGGTCAATCGACGACCCCGCTGGCGCTGCAGTCGCTGTCCGATTGGGCGACCGCCGCATCGGAGGCGAGCCCGACCTGGCGGCCGCCCCTCGCCGTGGGGCTCGTCTACCTATGGGTCGACGGTGTCCCCGCCGGCGTGCTCGACGGCATTCATGCCTTCTTCCAGCGCCTTCCGGCGCGTACGGTGGTCTATCCCACCATCTACGGCCGCTTGCGCCAGGGACGCGCCAGGCTGACGGCGGGGGACATCAGCCGTCTCGACGAGGTTCCCTACCTCGACGGCTACCGGCCGAACATGGTCGACGCGATTCGACTGAATCTGGTGGATCTCGCCAACGATCCGGCGCCGCTCAAGATCCTTGTGCTGGTCACCGACGGTCGAGACTACGCCGATCCGAAGGGCGAGGGGCCGGGCGACTTCGCCGCTCTGGGGGCCGATCTCCGTCGCGCGGGGATCGCGTTGCTGGTGACCCGGTTCAGACCGGAAGCCGACGCCGATCAAGCTGCCGCCAATCTGCGGGATCTCGCCGAAGCGACCGGAGGTTTTCTCGACGCGCGGGACCAGCCGGAGGAGCTCGAGAACACGCTCGAGTCGCTGGGCCAGAGCGTCGCCGACCTCCAGCGGGTCGAGCTGCCGATCCCTTGGCCCTGGCGCCTCTTTCCCGGCAACCATCGGATCACGATCCAGCTGATGACCCCGGCCGGGGAGCGACTCTCGGCCGAGGTGGGGACGCTCCGGATCGAATCGGGAAAGTTCGTGGCCGTCCTTGGGGCGGCGCTGGTCCTGGGTCTCCTTTCTCTCGTCGTCTGGTGGGTGGGGAGGTTTCGCCGCGGATCTGCACCCGACACGGAGGCAGAGATCAACTCGGAGGCAGTTCTGGCAGCGGCGCACAACTTGATACGCCGGGGGGCTTCTGCCGAGCGGGCGGCTGAGCAGCTGGCGCGAGAGTATCCGGAGGCGGGCCGGCTGCTGGAGGAGGTCGGAGATGAACCGTTCTCGGACGCTCGGTTCCCGTATCTGCGGACCCGCCCCGGGCGAAAGCGCCTCCAGGAGATTCGGGCGATCTTGCAGAAGCGCCAGGGGGAGTCGCCGGTTTTGCCCGATGGTCTCGTTCGGGTGTTGACGGAGGTGGTCGGATCGGGCGTCTTGGCGCAGGTCGCTGCAGAACGACTGAGCGCGCTCACGACGTCGGAGGATCGGGCGGCGTTCGTGGCGCTCGATCTCGAGCGGCTCGCCGAGGCGCTGAGGCTGATGGCCCGGACGCATGCGACGCTGGGAACGCCGCGCGCACGGGGCGTGGTGGTGGCCATCCAAGACGCGCTGCGCGCCGACGAGACCCGCAAGTCGGGCGTCTCGGTGGCCTGGCTCGTGCGAACGGGGGGACCGGGGCGTCGAGGTCAGACGCTGCGGCTCGGCGACGAGCGGACTGTCATCGGCAGCGGCGCCGGCTGCGAGATTCAGCTCGTCGAGGATCCGGCCATCGCTTCGGCCCACGCAGCGATCTCGCTGGGGGAGGGCGAATACTCCGTTGAACCGATCGGGGGTCCGGTCAGAGTCGAGGGGGAGACCGTCAGCGCCCGAAAGCCGCTCATCGACGGAGAGACGCTCGAGATCGGGGGCGGCTTCTTTGTCTTCAAGGCGGCGAGTCTGGTCAATCTCAGATCCGTCCGCAGCATCGGGCGAGGCGCTGGCCGAAACTAGCGGCCGCGCGAGGCCATCATTCGTCGCCCGGCTTGTCGGGCTTCGAGCCGTCCCCCAAGGTCGCACGCGCATAGGCTCGTGCGAATTCCGGACCAAAAATCGAGGCGTGCAGCTCCTTGTCGTCGGTCAGGATCTGGTCGAACCGGTCCAGATACGCGTTCCATTTCGACTTGAACCTCGAGCCCGCAAATAGCCCGCCGCCGACATCCAGATCGTTGACCCGCGGATCCAAAGACTGGAGCAACGCCCGGACCCCATCGGTGACTGCAGCCATCATGGCGATGTGGTGAATCCCGAAGTCGGCGAAGATTCCGATCAGGTCGCGCTTCACCACGGCGACCGGCGCGTCCGACTGGAGGAGATACTCCAGCACCGCCTGAGCAGTGCGTGCGCGATGGAGCGCCGTCCGACCATTGATGGTCCGCACCCCGACCTCGACCCCGAACTGCTCATATCCCTTGCGCAGTCCGACGAAGGCCTCGCCGAACGCTTCGAGGATCTGCTGTTGGCGTTGAGGCGGCACCCCACTGACGGGGGGAGCGGGCGACTCCCGCGGAGGTGGCGTGACCGAATTGTGCCGGGCGTCGGCGGCGCGAGGCGAGATCGACTCTGAAGAGCCCCGGCCCTGACCGGGCTGGTGACCCCAGCCTATGGTCATTCGGGGCCCGGTCAGCTCTTTGGCCCGCATCGAGACAGCCAGCTCGATGCGGCCCAGCAGGATGCTGGAGCGATCCGTCAACCGGTTGGCGGCGTTCGTGGAGAGCCGGACCCCCTCGATGATGCTTCCGTTGGTCGAGCCGAGATCCGAATAGGTGATTCCTTCGGCCCCGAAGCGGATCAGGCCGTGCCACTGAGAGATGAAAGGATCGTCAATCGCGATGTCGTTGAGCTGGTTGCGCCCCACCCGCACGGGCGACTCGGAGAACGTCAGCGTTCTATCCGCGCCGGATCCCGAGATCTTGACCGTCATTTCTATCGGCATGAAGAGCTCTCGTACCGAGATGTTAGCCGATCGGCGTCGGCTCCCAGTTTGACAAGACGTGAGCTGTGATAGCTAAATATCGGCACACGGGACCAAGATATGCAAACCCCCGAGATCGAGGCTCTGTTAGCGCCCGTCAGCGCGGACGATTCTTGCGGCGTCGACCTCGAGTACGGCGATCCGGCCTTTACCGCCTTCGATCAGGCGACGCAAGGAAAGCCAGAGCAGCAGATAGGCTCGACCATCATCCCGGCCGAGGAACCGGACTGGAAGGCGATCGCGCGTCAAGCGATCGCGCTCTTGGGGCGGACGAAGGACCTCCGGGTCGCGGTTCATCTGACGAAGGCCCTTCTGCACACGGACGGCCTGAAAGGTCTCGCGGACGGGATGACCGTTCTCCGGAGGTTCGTGGAGATTTATTGGGAAGGCCTCCATCCGCGACTCGACCCCGGCGACGCCAACGATCCGACCATGCGCATGAACATCCTGGCGACGCTGGCGGCGCCGGACATCCTGGCGACCGTTCGGGGGACGCCTCTGATCAATGCCAGAACGGTCGGGCAGTTTTCCGCTCGGGACCTGGAGACGGCTGCCTCGGCGGACGGGGCCAACAGTGCGGGCCTCTCGATGGCGACCATCGAGGCAGCGGGGATGGATTGTGATCTCGCTCTCCTCCAGGAGCGGACCGGCGCAGCCCTGACCGCGGCCGCGGAGCTCAACCAGCTCGAGTCGTTACTGTCCCAGCTGATCGGCGGGGCCGCGGCGCCGGCCTTCGGAGGCTTGGCGACTTTGCTCCAGAAAATCTCAGGTTTCTTGCAGTCCACCCTGGCCCGTCGGGTTCCCTCGGACGGCTCCGCGGGGGAGGTCAGCGGAGTTGGCGACCCGGAAGCCACGCTGGCGGTCGCCTCGGCATCAGGCGAGATCCGAACCCGCGGAGATGTCGTGCGGGCGCTTGAGCACATATCGGCCTACTATGCGAAACACGAGCCTTCGAGCCCGATCCCTCTGCTCATCGAGCGCTGCAAGCGACTGGTGACCATGGGGTTTCTGGACATCATCAGGGAGCTGGCGCCAGATGGGATCAGGCAAATCGAGACATTGTCGGGTGAAAAGCAAGGGTGACGTGGCAGACAAAGGTGTAAAACCTCTCCATAGGAGGCAGGTGGTTTCATGAGCAGTCAAAAGTTCATCGCGCGCAACCGAGCGCCGCGTGTCCAGATTGAATACGACGTCGAGCTCTACGGCGCCCAAAAGAAGGTGCAGCTCCCCTTCGTGATGGGGGTTCTCTCCGACCTTTCGGGCAACCCCAAGGAACCCTTGCCTGCGGTCGCCGATCGGAAGTTTCTGGAGATCTCCGTGGACAACTTCGACGAGCGGCTGAAGGCCATGAAGCCACGGGCTGCGTTTCAAGTTCCGAACACATTGACCGGGGACGGGAATTTGAGCGTCGAGATTTCGTTTGAGAGCATGGATGACTTTTCTCCCGCGGCCATTGCTCGGAAGGTGGGCGCCCTGAACGAGCTGCTCAAGGCCCGACAACAGCTGGCGAACCTGGTGACCTACATGGACGGCAAGACCGGCGCCGAGGACCTGGTCAGCAAGGTCCTGCACGATCCCAGCCTGCTCCAATGGCTCGCCGCGGCGCCCAAGGGCGGCGCGGGCGAAGGCGGGGGAGCGTAGGCCATGGCCGAGTCCCAGAAAGCGGAGGAGCAAGCGTCGGGGATCGCCACCGACGAGGGAGAGTTCTCGTCTCTCCTGCAAAAGCAGTTCAAGCCACAGTCGCCGCAGGCGCGGAGCGAGGTCGAGAACGCCGTCCGGACGCTCGCGGCGCAGGCGCTGGAGAAGAGCACGCTCATCGGGAGCGACGTCATCGAGTCGATCAACGCGATGATCGCGGCGATCGACAAGAAGCTCTCCGAGCAGGTCAACGCCATCATGCACCATCCCGACTTTCAGCAGCTGGAGAGCGCCTGGCGGGGGCTTCATCACCTGGTCAACAACACCGAGACCGACGAGCAGTTGAAGATCCGGGTGATGAATGTCTCCAAGAAGGATCTCCACAAGACGCTCCGGAAGTTCAAGGGGACCAACTGGGATCAGAGCCCCATCTTCAAGAAGCTCTACGAGGAGGAGTTCGGCCAACTCGGCGGGGAGCCGTACGGGTGCTTGGTCGGGGACTACCACTTCGACCACCAGGCGCCGGACGTCGAGCTGCTCGGCGAGATGTCGAAGATCGCCGCCGCGATCCACGCCCCCTTCATCTCTGGTGCTTCGTCGGCGCTCATGGGGATGGACTCCTGGCAGGAGCTGTCGAACCCGCGCGACCTGACCAAGATCTTCACCACCCCCGACTACGCCGCCTGGCGTTCGCTTCGCGAGTCGGAGGACGCGCGCTATCTCGGCCTCACTCTGCCGCGATTCCTGGCTCGGCAGCCGTACGGCGCGAAGTCGAACCCGGTCGAGGAGTTCGACTTCGAGGAGGACACGGCGGGCGCCGCCAGCGAGAAGTACACCTGGGCCAACGCCGCCTACGCGATGGCGGTCAACATCAACCGCTCTTTCAAGATGTACGGATGGTGCTCGAGAATTCGGGGCATCGAATCGGGCGGATCGGTCGAGGGGCTGCCGACGCACGCCTTTCCGACGGATGACGGCGGCGTGGACATGAAGTGCCCGACGGAGATCGCCATCAGCGACCGGCGCGAGGCCGAGCTGGCGAAGAACGGCTTCATGCCGCTCATCCACAAGAAGAACTCCGACTTCGCGGCGTTCATCGGGGCGCAGTCGTTACAAAAGCCGGCCACCTATGACGATCCCGACGCGACGGCCAACGCGAACCTGGCGGCGCGGCTGCCCTACCTGTTCGCCACCTGCCGGTTCGCGCACTACCTCAAGTGCATCGTCCGCGACAAGATCGGATCGTTCAAGGAGCGGGCGGAGATGCAGCGCTGGCTCCAGAACTGGATCATTCAATATGTCGACGGCGATCCGGAGAACTCGAGCGAGGAGGTCAAGGCGCGCAAGCCGCTGGCGGGCGCCGAGGTCGTCGTCGAAGAGGTCGAGGGGAACCCCGGCTACTACACCTCCAAGTTCTTTCTGCGCCCCCACTACCAGCTCGAGGGGCTGACCGTTTCGTTGCGCCTCACCTCGAAGTTGCCGTCCGCAAAGGGGGGCTGAAGCAGGGGGATGGGGCGAAAAGTGTCTGTAGTGGGCGTGCTAAAACCTTCGAAACTGACAAGGAGAGAGAGCCATGGCGGTCGATATTTTCTTGGTGATTCCGGGCGTCAAGGGTGAAACAACCGACGCGACGTTCGTCAAACAGAACGCGATCGACGTGCAGTCCTGGAACTGGGGAATGGCCCAGGCCGGCAGCGCGGGCCAGGGAACTGGGAGCGGCGTGGGGAAGGTCAACGTTCAGGACCTGACCCTCACCAAGGTGACCGACAAATCCAGCCCCACGCTGATGGCGGCCTGCTGCGGCGGGACGGCCTACGGGACGTCGTCGTCGACCCCCGTGGTCCTCAGCATGCGCAAGTCGGGCGGCACGAACCCGCTCGTCTACATGCAGATCTCGCTGTTCAACGTCACGGTCTCGGCGGTCAGTCCGTCGACCTCCAGCGGGAACGACATGCAGACCGAGACGATCTCGCTGCACTTCGGGGCTTTCCAGGTGGTGTACACCCCGCAGAAGGCGGACGGGACGGCCGATGCGTCGGTCACCATGACCTGGAACGTCGCCGGCAACAGCTCCAAGCTGCCCGGCTAACACCCGAGGGACGACCGTCGCCGCGCTCTTGCCGGTTGGTGGCAGGAGCGCGGTGTGTCGTGGGGGTTCAATGACCGCCGAAGAACACGTCCGTGCGGGACGCCTCACCGAGACGCTGGCGGAGCTGCAGGCCGAGGTCAAGAAGCGACCGGCCGATCCGAAGCTCCGGATCTTTCTCTTTCAGACGCTGGTGGTGTTGGGCCAGTGGGAGCGGGCGCTCACGCAGCTCGGCGTGGCCTCCGATCTCGATCCCACCGCCGTCGCGATGAACCAAACCTACCGGGAGATCCTGCGCTGCGAAGTCCGGCGGCGCGAGGTCTTCGCGGGCCGGCAAGCGCCGCTCTTTTTCGGCGAGCCGGCCGAGTGGATGGCGTTCCTGCTGCGCGCCACCCAGCTCGGCGCCGAGGGGAAGTTCGAGGAGGCGCGCCCCCTGCGCGAGCGTGCCTTCGAGGAGGCGCCCGCCACGTCCGGCACGATCGACGGGCAGCCGTTCGCCTGGATCGCCGACGCTGACACGCGCCTCGGTCCGATCCTGGAGGCGATCGTGAACGGCAAGTACTACTGGATTCCATTCACCCGACTCTCCGAGATCCAGATCGAGAAGCCGACCGACCTGCGCGACGTCGCCTGGATACCGGTGGTGCTCACCTTCACGACCGGCGGGCAGAGCGTGGCGTTCGTCCCCACCCGCTACCCGGGCTCCGAACGCGCCGCCGACCCGCGCCTGGTGATGGCGCGCGGCACCGAGTGGAGCGAGCCCGCCCCCGATGTCCACCACGGCTTGGGACAGCGGCTGCTCGCCACCGACGAGGGCGAGTTCCCGCTGATGGACGTTCGTGAGGTGAAGCTCGTGGCGGCGTCCGTCTCCGTCGCCGGCTGATTTTATGGCCGAGCTGACGCAAAAAGAGCGCCTGCAGCCGTCGCTCTTGGATCGGCTCACCGATGACGACCGTGAGCAGAGCCAGGAGTCGCGGGACAAGAGGATCCTCTCGCCGGCGCGGCTCCGCGAGTGCGTCCGGCGCGATCTGACCTGGCTGCTCAACACGACGCACCTGGCGGCGCTGCAGGATCTGACGGAGCAGCCGGAGGTCGAGCGGTCGGTCCTCAATTACGGCATGCCCGACTTCGCGGGACGGACCGCCTCGAGCGTCGACGTGCGCGCGATGGAGCGGACCATCAGCCGCGTCATCGCCGAGTTCGAGCCTAGGCTACTCAAGAGCTCGGTCAAGGTGCGGGTCATCGCCGACCCCGACAAGATGAACCACAACGCCATGTGCTTCCAGATCGAAGCGGAGCTGTGGGCCCAGCCACTGCCACTGCGGCTGTTCCTGCGCACCGAGATCGACCTCGAGAGCGGCGCGGCGACGGTGGTCGACACCGGACATGGTGGGTGACGGCTGATGGATCCGCGCCTTCTCCAGTACTACGGGCAGGAGCTGAGCTACATCCGAGAGCTCGGCGGTGAGTTTGCGCGCGAGTTCCCCAAGATCGCAGGGCGGTTGGGGCTCGAGACCTTCGAGTGCTCCGACCCCTACGTGGAGCGATTGCTGGAGGGGTTTGCCTTTCTCGCCGCGCGCGTTCACCTCAAGATCGACGACGAATTCCCCCGCTTCACGCAGCACCTGCTGGAGATTCTCTACCCACACTACCTAGCGCCTATCCCCTCGATGGGGATCATGCAGCTCAGTCCCAACTTGAACGAGAGCGTCCTCGCGCAGGGATACCGCGTGCCGCGTGGATCGTCGCTGCGCAGCGTGCTCGGCCGTGGCGATCAGACGGCCTGCGAATACCGGACAGCACACGACGTGACGCTCTGGCCGCTGGAAATAGCGGCCGCGGAGTATACCGGCTACGTGGGCGACCTCGGCGACCTCGACCTCCGCGGGCGCCCGCGCGCAGTCTTACGGCTCACGCTGCGGGCGACGGCGGGCCTCAAGATCTCCGAGCTCTCGCTCGACGAGCTGACACTCTTCCTACGCGGAGGTGACGAGCTTCCGGCGCGTCTCTACGAGCAGCTCTTCGGTCACTGTCTGGGGGCGGTGGTGCGTCCCACCGCCCGTCCGGTCCCGTGGCAGCACCTCTCGGTCGACGCGCCGGTGGCGCCCTCGGGGTTCGAGGACGACGAGGCGCTTCTCCCCTACGGACCTCGCTCGTTCCAGGGGTACCGCCTGCTCCAGGAGTACTTCGCCTTTCCGGCCCGATTCCTGTTCGTGAAGCTGCAGGATCTGCGGGCCGGAATGAGCCGCTGCGACGCGCACGAGGTCGAGATCCTGCTCCTTTCGGACGCGCACGAGCCCAGCCTGGACGGCGTGGTCAATGCGCAGCACTTCGCGCTCCACTGCACGCCGGCCGTGAATCTGTTCCCCCGCCGCGCCGACCGCATCCATCTGAGCGAGTCGACCCACGAGTATCACGTCGTCCCCGACCGGACGCGGCCGATGGACTTCGAGGTCCACTCGGTCCGCGAGGTGGTGGGGTTCGGATCGAGCGCCGAGGTGAAGCAGCCGTTTCATCCGTTCTTCGCCTGGAACGACCAGACGGCGGATGGAGACACGGCGGCCTACTACACGGTTGCGCGACAGCCGCGCGCGCTGTCGGCGCGACAGCGCGCCCGGGGCGCGCGTTCGAGCTATGTGGGGAGCGAGCTGTTCCTCTCTCTGGTCGATGGCGACGAGGGGCCATACCGGCCGACCCTCCGCCAGCTCGCCGTGGAGACCATCTGCACGAACCGCGATCTCCCCTTGCACCTCTCGCTGGGGGTCGGGCGGACCGACTTCACGCTCGACTCCGGCGCTCCGGTGGAGTCGATCCGCTGCCTGACCGGACCGAGCCCTCCACGCCCGTCCCACGCCTACGGTGATCTCAGCTGGCGCCTCATCAGCCACCTGTCGCTCAACTACCTGTCGCTCGTCGACGGGAGCGACGGGGCCGGACAAAAGGCGCAGGCCCTGCGCGAGCTGCTGTCGCTCTACGCCGATTTGACCGACGCGGGCGCGCGCAAGCAGATCGACGGGATTCGTGCCACCGCCTGCGCAGGGATCACCCGCCCGCTGCCGATCCCCGGGCCCACCACGTTCGGTCGCGGGATGGAGGTCACCTTGACCTGCGACGAGTCCTCCTTCGAGGGGAGCGGTGCCTTCTTGTTGGGCGCGGTGCTCGAGAGGTTCTTCGCCAAGTACGTATCACTCAATTCGTTCACCGAGACAGTGTTACGGTCCGTTCAGCGCGGCGAGATCATGCGATGGCAGACGAGAGCGGGACGCCGGAAGATCCTGTAGCCCCGCCGACTTCGTCGGGTGGGGCGGGGGAGGGGGAAGCGCGTTCGCCGGCCGCGCTGCTCGATGCGCTCGCGCGCGCGCCCGGACAGTTCGACTTCTTCCAGGCTCTGCGCCGCCTCGACGCGCTCGGGGGAGGAGGCCCTCGGCAGCCGCGGTTCGGCGCCGGCTGGCGCCCCGCCGACGAGTCGATCCGGCTCGGGCAAGAGCCGGATCTGAAGTTCGCCGCCTCGGCGCTGGCCAACCTCCGCGGCGGTGATGGCGCCGCGCCGCCGCGGCTGACGGTCAATTTCTTCGGGCTGCTCGGACCGAACGGTCCCTTGCCGCTGCACCTGACCGAATACGCCCGCGATCGCCTGCGCAACGCCGCCGACCCGACGATGTCGCGGTTTCTCGATCTGTTCCACCACCGAATGCTGCTCTTCTTTTACCGGGCCTGGGCCGCCGGCCAGCCGACGGTGAGTCGGGATCGGCCGCGCGAGGATCGGTTCGAGCACTACATCGGCGCCCTGCCCGGCATCGCCCTGGCCGCGGTCCGTTCGAAGGATGCCTTCCCTCATACCGCCAGGCTGTATTACGCCGGTCTTCTGTCGTCACACAGTCGAAACGCCGAGGGGCTGGCGGCCATGGTACAGGACTTCTTCGCCATGCCGGCTCGGGTCGCGGAGTTCGTGGGTGGATGGATCGACCTGCCGCCCGCGCACCGCTGGAGGCTCGGCGGCCGGCAGGAGCTGGGTCGGCTGGGGCTGTCGACGATCGTGGGGGCCCGCGCACGGACGAACCAGCAAAAGTTCCAGCTGGTGCTCGGTCCGCTCACGCGCGCCCAGTTCCAGCGCATGCTGCCCGGAGGCCCCAGTCTCCCCAAGCTGGCCGCTCTCGTCCGCAACTACGTGGGCGACGAGCTGCTCTGGGATCTGAGGCTGGTGCTGGCGGAGCGGATCGAGGAGCCGCTCCGCCTGGGCAGCTCACGTCTCGGGTGGACGGCCTGGCTCGGCCGCGCGGCGGCGGGTCGCCGTGAAGATCTGGTGCTCGACCCGTTAGCTGAGGCGGCGGCCGCCGCCTGAGGGAAAGAGGGAATCATGTCCGAGATCAGTCGCGTCGCATTGTTCGGCAAGCTCAACAGCCTCGGTTACAAGTCGATCGAGAGCGCCACCACTTTCTGTAAGCTGCGCGGCAACGCGTACGTCGAGGTGGTGCACTGGTTCCATCAGATCCTGCAACAGCAGGACTCCGATCTGCACCACATCGTGCGGGCCTTCCAGATCGATCCGGCCCGGTTGGCCAAGAACATAACAGAGGCGCTCGACCGCCTGCCGCGCGGTGCCACGTCGATCTCCGACCTGTCGTCGCACCTCGAGGAGCTGGTCGAGCGGGGCTGGGTCTACGGCAGCCTGATGTTCGGCGACGGCAAGATTCGCACCGGCCACCTGATGATTGGCGCCGTCAAGACGCCAGCGCTGCGGAATGCCCTGCTCGGCATCTCGCGCGAGTTCGAGAAGGTGGGGGGAGACCGGCTGACCGAGGAGTTCGCCGCCATCGTCGAGGGGTCGCCGGAGGCAGCGCTCTCCGCGGCGGGCCCGGGCGCCGGAGCGCCGGGCGAGGCGTCGGGCGCCATGGCGCCGGCGGCGATGGGAAAGGGGGAGGGGCTGGCACGCTTCTCCGTCGACCTTACCGAGCGGGCGCGCAAAGGGGAGATCGATCCGGTCACCGGTCGCGACGAGGAGATCCGTCAGATCGTGGACATTCTGATGCGGCGCCGGCAGAACAACCCGATCCTCACGGGCGAGGCCGGCGTCGGGAAGACGGCGGTCGTGGAGGGGTTCGCGCGTCGAATCGCGGCCGGTGACGTACCGCTGCCGCTGAAAGAGGTCACGCTGCGGGCGCTCGACGTGGGCCTTTTGCAGGCGGGCGCCAGCATGAAGGGGGAGTTCGAAAATCGGCTGCGCCAGGTGATCGACGAGGTGCAATCGTCGCCCAAGCCAATCATCCTCTTCATCGACGAGGCCCACACGCTGGTCGGCGCCGGCGGTGCCGCCGGGACGGGCGACGCAGCGAACCTGCTCAAGCCGGCTCTGGCGCGCGGCAAGTTGCGTACGATCGCCGCGACCACCTGGGCAGAGTACAAGAAGCACATCGAGAAGGACCCGGCGCTCACGCGGCGGTTCCAGGTGGTGCAGATCCCCGAGCCGGAAGAGGAGAAGGCGATCGGGATGATGCGCGGGATGGCTTCGACCCTGGAGACGCACCACAAGGTGTCGATCCTCGACGAGGCGCTGGAAGCAGCCGTGAAGCTGTCCCACCGCTACATCCCGGCTCGCCAGCTCCCCGACAAGGCGGTCAGCCTGCTCGACACCGCATGCGCCCGGGTGGCCATCAGCCAGAGCGCGGTCCCCGCCGAGGTCGAGGACTGCCGCGGCCGAATTGCGGGACTGGAGGTCGAGCTCGAGATCATCGGCCGCGAGAAGGCGGGCGGCTGGGAGACGGCCGACCGCGAGTCGGCGGCCAAAGAAAAGCTGGCCGCTGAGAAGGGGCGGCTCGCGGAGCTGGAGGTCCGCTGGAAGGCCGAGCAGAACCTGGTGGGCAAGATCGTCGAGATCCGCCGGGGCGGCAAGGCCGAGGCGGAACGCGCGCGGTTGCACGAGCTGCAGGGCGAGCTCGGCAAGCTGCAGGGTGAGGCACCGCTCATTTTTCCGACGGTCGACGCACAGGCGGTGGCCGCCGTTGTCGGCGACTGGACCGGGATCCCCGTGGGCCGCATGGTGAAGGACGAGATCCAGACGGTGCTCAAGCTGGCGGAGACGCTGGGGCAGCGGGTGATCGGCCAGAACCACGCGCTCGAGATGATCGCCCGCCGGATCCAGACCTCGCGGGCGGGGCTCTCCGACGTACGCAAACCGATCGGGGTTTTTCTCCTCGCCGGGCCTTCTGGCGTCGGCAAGACGGAGACTGCGCTGACCCTGGCGGAGGCGCTCTACGGCGGGGAGCAGAACCTCATCACCATCAACATGAGCGAGTTTCAGGAGGCGCACACCGTCTCCACGCTGAAGGGTGCCCCTCCCGGGTACGTCGGCTACGGCGAGGGGGGCGTGCTCACCGAGGCGGTGCGGCGGCGCCCCTACAGTGTCGTGCTGCTTGACGAGGTCGAAAAGGCGCACCCCGACGTCCACGAGATCTTCTTCCAGGTGTTCGACAAGGGAATGATGGAGGACGGCGAGGGGCGCCTCATCGACTTCAAGAACACGCTCATCCTGCTGACGTCGAACGTGGGGAGCGACCTCATCACCAACATGTGCAAGGACCCGGAGCTGAAGCCCGAGCCGGAGGGGATCGCCGCCGCCCTGCGCGCACCGCTCCTCAAGACCTTCCCGGCGGCGCTGCTGGGACGATTGGTGACGATCCCTTACTATCCGCTCAGCGACGAGATGATCGGCAGCATCGTTCGTCTCGCTCTCGCCCGCGTCGCCAAGCGCATGAAGGAATCGCAGGGCGTCCCGCTCACGTACGACGACAAAGTCGTGAAGCTGATCGTCAGCCGCTGCACCGAGCTCGAGAGCGGCGGCCGCATGATCGAGGCGATCTTGACCAACACGTTGTTGCCCCGCATCAGCCGGGAGATCCTGGTCCGCCTCGGCGAGGGGCACCCGGTCGCGACCGTGTCGGTCTCGGCCCCGGGCGATGACTTCGAGTACACGTTCGGGTAACCCCGTCCCACCCGAGACCCCCGCTCGAAAACTCCTACCCGTCCGTTTCGGGACTCGAGGAGTCGCATTTCGACGTCGTTCTACGCAGTGAGCCACCGTGGGAACTGACGAGACCATCGCCGTCAGCGGCGGGCTGACGATGGTAATGTGTCCGCCATGAGCAAGAAGGTGGCGGGATACGAAGGGTGCCGTGGCCTCGCGATCGTGACACTGGCTATGGCGGTGTGGGGCTGCGGATCGGCCGCGTTAAATCGTGCCGACGGGGGCGGCGGAGCCGGCGCCATCGGTGGCACGGGCGGAGCCGCCGGGACCGGCGGTGCGGGCGGGGCCGCCGCGACCGGCGGCAAGGGCAGTGCGGGCAGCGGCGGACTCGCCGGAAGCGGCGCGGGCGGTGCCGGCGGCGCCTGTGACTCGGAGAGCGACGCGCAGCTCTGCGCGAGCCTCGGCAAGAGCTGCGAGAACATCACAGCGACGGACAATTGCGGAACGACCCGCGCCGTCAACTGCGGCACCTGCCCGTCGACCATGGGGTGCGTCGATCAGGTCTGTCAGCCCCCTGTCTGCACGACGTTCAACTATTCCAGCGCCGCCTACACAGCAGGCAATCGCACCGGCATGGAGGACGTCGTCATCGCCGCCAGCAACGGGCAGACCCTCGTTTATGGACAGTCCCCGGGGACCTGTGGGTCTTTCAACGTCTACGTCGCCGACGAGACGGCGCCCGACAGCGGCGTCTACACCCCCCGCGACGTGACCTCGTGGATCACGACCAACAACGTCATCAACCAGGAGATCGGAATGTCCGGAGACGGGCTCACCTTGGTCCTGCTCTCCGCCGACAGGACGACCATCTCGTCCGCCCAGCGCTCCGCCTTGCAGCTGATCGATTTTGGCACGCCTTCATCGGCCGATTTCACGACCGTCAACGGTTTCCTGACGGGTACCTCCGGGCAGTTCAGGTACCCGGTGCTCTCACCCGACGGCCGCGAGCTCTACTACACGATCGCCAACCTCAGCACCGCCGTGAACGGCGTCTACCATGCGACCCGTCCCTCCAGCAGCGGTCCCTTCCCGGCCGGCAAGCTGATCCCGGTGTTGACCACGGGATACGAGTACGTGACAGGGGTGTCGTCGGACCGGCTGGCCATCTTCGTGTTCAACGGCTTCGGCGGGTTCGTCTTCACGCGCACCAGCACCAGCGGTGATTTCGTCAATCCCAACGCTCCAAACACGCCGCCCCAGATCAGTGGCTGGCAGCACAAGCCGTTTCAGAATTGCGCCACGCTGTTCTTCATGACCTCGCCGGGCGGTTGCGCGAATGAGGATCTCTACTTCGGCTACCGGAACTAGCTTAGCGGCGAAATAGCGAACCAGGCGTTTTTCGTCGCAGGGCGCGAGTGGAACGACGGCTAAAATCGCCCCGAGTGACGGTTCAGGAGGCAAACACC
>DATAVR010000123.1:0-61254 GCA_036267635.1 Polyangia bacterium
GGGAGCAGCAACATCACGGTCGGCGGATTGCCCTCCGGCGCGGTCACCGTCAACGAGATGGCCTTCGCGGTCCCCTGCGCCCAGGTCACGACCGGAACGCTGGCGACCTGGGTTGCGCAGCAACCGGTGATGACGACTCTGACCCCCGGACAAACGACGGCCATCTCGATCGTCCTGCGGCGGGCCGGCCAGCTCTCGATCAGCAACGACTTCGAAGACGGAGCCTCGGGCCTGGCCATCGCCCCCAGCAGCCAGAGCTTCGGCAACGTGGTGGTCGGCGCGGTGGGATCGGCGTCGTTCGCGCTGGCCAACAACGGAACGACCGGAATCGCGTTCACGACCGCGCTCTCCGGCAGCAACGCGACGGCGTTCAGCGTCGTCGCCGGCAGCAGTTGCGCCGCGCTGGGGACGCTGGCCCCGGGGGCCGCCTGCACCTTCAGCGTTCAATTCGTCCCCACCGCCCTCGGCGCGATGTCGGCCACCCTCGCGGTCAGCGCGCCCGGCGGCGTCACGGTGGCGCTCACCGGCACCGGCGTGGCAGCGGCCGCCGTGGTCGCCATCGCCCCCGCGGCCGAGACCTTCGGCAACGTGGTGATCGGGCAGACCTCCGGCGCGACGTTCACCGTCTCCAACAGCGGGACCGCCGCGTTGACGTTCTCCATCGCCGTCACCGGAACCAACGCGACGCAGTTCTCGCTCACCGGCGGCTCCTGCGCCGCCGTGGCCTCGTTGGCGGCGGGCGCCAGCTGCACGGCCGTCGTCCAGTTCGCGCCGACCACGACCGGCGCGCTCTCCGCCGCCCTCACCGTCGCCGGCGGCGCTGCCAGCGCGCCCCTCTCCGGCACCGGCGTGGCGGCGGCCGCCGTGGTCGCCATCGCCCCCGCGACCGAGAGCTTCGGCAACGTCACGCTCGGAAGGACCGCCACGGCGACCCTGACCGTCAGCAACTCGGGCACCGCCAGCGCGCCGTTTTCGACGGCTGTCACCGGCCCGAACGCGGCGGCTTTCACGCGCACCGGCGGCTCGTGCGCGTCCGTGGCCTCGCTGACAGCCGGCGCCTCCTGCACGCTGACGGTGCAGTTCGCGCCGACGGCGCTCGGGACCGCGACGGCGACGCTCTCGGTCGGCGCGCTGGCGTCGGCCGCCCTCACGGGTGTCGGCGTCTCGGCCGTCACGGCGTCGCCCGCTCAGGTCAGCTTCGGCAACCTGAACGTGGGACAGAACACCTCGAACACGGTGACCATCACCAACGGCGGCACCACGGCCGTGACTTTCTCGAGCAGCATTACCGGCACCAACGCCGCCGAGTTCACGCGCACCGGCGGTTCCTGCGCCACTCTCGCGTCGCTCGGCGCCGGCGCGTCCTGCTCGCTCACCATCCGCTTCGCGCCGACGGCGACGGGCGCCCAGACCGCCGTCCTGTCGATCGGTTCACCGACGCAGATCACCGTGCCCCTCACCGGCACGGGGCTCTAAACCGGTACGGGGCACCAACGAAGGAGGCCGCTGGCGCCCGCGGGTTCCGGCCTGGGCGGGCGCCGGCTGCCTCACCCCGCGGAGGACGATCTGGGGCCGGTTCCCTTCGGTGAGCCAACGCGCTGAAGGCGAAGCTCGTGAACGCCGGCTCACGGGAGCCTCCAGAGCTCACAGAGGTGGTTGGTGGGAAGGCGAGGCCGAATATTCCCGCAGATTATCTGCTGGGGTTTCCAGCGAACGAGTGTCTTGCCGGTGCCGAGGCCCGCGGGTTACCAACATCGGCCATGAAACGAGACAGATCGATCGTCGGCGGCGTTGGGGTCATTGCTATCGGGGCTTTTCTCGGGTGCGCAGGCCCCGCGCCCGAAGGTGAGCCGACCACGGCCGCTCAGGCCGACGCCGGCGCCGATTCCCAG
Organism: Polyangia bacterium; assembly: GCA_036267635.1. Lineage (GTDB taxonomy): Bacteria > Myxococcota_A > Polyangia > Fen-1088 > Fen-1088 > JADGRB01. Next base: position 1,893 of record DATAVR010000123.1, read on the forward strand.
TACAGCACGGCGACTTTTCAACTGACCGTCGCGCCGACCGGAGCGCAGTGCATCCGGATAGTGACCACCCCGGCTTCGGGCAGCCCGACGACCCAGACTTTCGCCGTCACCGCCGGCGCGTCGACGGCGACCCTCACGATGACCGGTGTCCCGACCGGCGCGGACACGTTCACCGGGAACGCCTTCAACGTCGTCTGTTCCAGCATCGGCTCCGCCGCCCCGACCTGGGCCGCGGATCCTCTCTCGACCACCGTCCGGGCCGGCGTTCCCGCCATGTTGATGCTGACGTTCCGCCCGGTGGGAGCCGAGAGCGCGAGCGTCAACTTCGTCTCCAACCTCACCGGCATCGCGGCGGGCGGCTACAACACCTACGCGCTGACCGACGGTGCCCCTTACGCCTGGGGCGTCTTCACCGGACCTTCGTCCTCGACCTTCAGCGGGATCACCGCCCCCACTGCCATCGCCTCCGGCCCGTATCACTCGTGCGCCGTCAAGCCCGACGGCACCGTCTGGTGTTGGGGCTACAACTACTACGGAGGGGTCGGTCCCAACATCGCGGTCGGGTCGGTGACTTTCACGCCGGTGCAGGTGCCGCTCCCGTTCTCGGCCACGCTCGTCTCGGCCGGCAATTATCACAGCTGCGCCTACGGGGCAGCCGCCGGTGGCACGGTCTATTGCTGGGGCTATAACGCGGATGGGGAGCTCGGCAACGGGACGACGACCAACACTGCGACGCCGGTGCTGGCGCTCTCCGGCACCGTTCGTTCGCTGGCCGCCGGCCAGTACTCGAACATCGCGGTGACCGGCGACGGCCACTACGCCGGCTGGGGGAGCAACACCTATGGCCAGCTCGGCGACGGCACGACCACCAACCGCACGACCGCGGTCCGCCTGGCGACCGATTCCGCCGTGGTGGCCGCCGCGACCGGCTACCACACCTGCCTCTTGCACGCCGACGGCTCGATCGCCTGCCTGGGGGCGAACTTCTACGGTCAGATCGGCGACGGCACCACCTTGACCCGCGCCACCTCGACGAAGGTCACCCTCCCGGCGGCCGCCAAGAGCATCGGCGTCGGCTACGCGCACAGCTGCGCGCTGCTGGTGAACGGCCAGGTGATGTGCTGGGGAGACAACATCGAGGGCGAGATCGGCGATCTCACCGGCGTCAACCATCCGACACCGACGGCACCGGCCGGCTTTGGCGGCGAGACCCCCGCCGCGCTGGCGGTCGGTACGTATCACAACTGCGTGCTCACCACCGCGCCGAACGTCTGGTGCTGGGGCGGGAACTTCAACGGCGGCGTCGGCGACGGCACGTACGACGACGCCTTCGGCCCTCTCAAAGTGACCGTCCAATAGCTTCGGGTCAGCCCTCCATCTCGGTTACGCCGAGCCGGCGGGGACAACGGTCAGGCGGCCTACGAAGGGAGAGGCGCGGCGACCGGAGAATCGCGACACTATACAGAAGGAAGCCGCCGTGGTCGTCTCATCCCCTGCGTGACAGAGCTTGATTGACGTGAATTCGCAGCAGCCTGAAGTGATCTCCTACCGCGCGCTTCGTCGCGCGATCGGCGTCCTCGGGATCCTTCTCCCGTTGCTGGTCACGGTCATGGCTCGGGTGTTCGGCCAGACCGGATGTCAGCCGTCGATCAGCGCCTATTTTCACACGACCGCCCGCGAGGTCTTCGTGGGCGTGCTTGCGGTCGTCGGGGCGTTTTTGATCTCTTACAAAGGATTCGACAGCACCGACTCCCGGGCAAGTAACCTGGCCGGTGTCGCCGCGCTCTGCGTCGCCGCGTTCCCCTGCAAGAGCGGCCTCGCGGGCCCGAAGATCGGGATCTTCCAGTTGCCCCAGGCCTGGTCGAACCCTATTCATTTCCTGACGGCCGCCGTGCTGTTCGCGACTCTCGCTGGCATATCGGCGTTCTTGTTCACGCGAACGGACGCGCCGGCCGCGATGACGCGCCAAAAGAAGTCACGAAACGTCGTCTACCGGACCTGCGCGGTGGTCATGGCCCTCGCGCTACTCGAAATCGCCGCCTCCTCGCTCTTGATGACAGAGCCGAAGCAGAATCTCTACCGGACAACGCTCCTGGGCGAGACGATCGCGCTGCTGGCCTTCGGCGTATCTTGGCTCGTCAAAGGCGAGACGATATTGAGAGACAAATGAGGGGCTCGCCCGGCCTCACTGCCTCACTTGGGCGCCAGGAACGAACCGGCTTTGACCTCGCCCGCGCGCTTGTACTTGGCGATGATGACGCCGCTGCCCGATGCGCTACTTTCGGTGAGGGCGAAGCCGGCGTGGCGCGTGCCGCCGGCGAACAGCTTCTGACCGGTGCCGATGGTGACGGGGAAGATCTTGAGCCACAGCTCGTCGACCAGGTCGTGCTGGAGCAGCGTCTGAATTAGCGTCCCGCTGCCGTGGACCTGGAGCTCCGGTCCCGACTCGGCCTTGAGCTTTCGAACAGCCTCTGCGATGCCCCCTTCGAGGCGAACGGCTGTGTCGTTCCAGTTCGTCGCCAGCGGCCGATTGGTGGCCACGTACTTCCGGGCGTTGTTGATGCCGAGGTCAGCGCCCGGCTCGGTCACCTTCGGCCAGTGCGACGCGAAGATGTCGTAAGTCCGACGGCCAAGCAGAAGGTCGAACTTGTGCCCCATCTCCTTCGCCATCTCCTGTCCGACGAGCTCGTCGAAGTACCCGACGGTCCAGCCCCCGTGGCGGAAGTCGCCCCGGGTGTCCTCTTCAGGCCCGCCCGGACCCTGCATGACTCCGTCCATCGATACAAAGGTCAACACGTTGATCTGTCGCATGAGTCTCACCTCCCTCTGATAGGACGACGAACGGGCCCACCGTGGATCGACATCGAGGTCATCGGCTCAGAATCCGTAAGCGTCAGCCGCAGTAGCCGAATGCATCGTTCGGGTAGTCAAGGGCACAGCCCGAGGACGTCTCTCCAGTCGCCGGAGCTTGATCGGGCGCGAGGCAGTGCTGCCCCGATGGACAATCGGCATCGTGGCCGAGGCGGCAGGGCAGCTCACACACCGCAGGCGCGCCAGCATCGAGCCCGACGAACGAGACGCACATCCAGCAATCCGCGAGGAGATTCGGGTTCTCTGCACACTGGTGCGTCGCCAAGCTGAGTATCGATGCGCCACCGTCGGTGAAGGTCCCGCAGGGGGTCCCGCGGGGAGCACCGCCACCGCCACCGCCGTCGGCGCTTCCGCCGCCGCCGCACGATAGGCAGGGAAGAAGAAGGATCGCCGCCATGAAGAGCAGGCCCCGAGCCACGGCAAATATGGTTGCCGGCGAGAACACTCGTGTCAAATGAGTCCTGAGCCTGCCCGTCCGCGACCAGGCCTGATCGGCATTGGAGCTTAGACCACGGCCGGCGCCGCGAACTGGGCGTGATAGAGCGCGTGGTACGCGCCCCCCGCGCCGAGCAACTGCTCGTGCGTGCCCTGCTCGACGATCTTGCCCTGCTCCATCACGAGGATGAGGTCGGCGTCGCGGATCGTCGAGAGCCGGTGCGCGATCACGAAGCTGGTGCGGCGCTCGCGCAGCGTCGCCATCGCGCGCTGGACAAGCACCTCGGTGCGCGTGTCGACCGACGACGTCGCCTCGTCGAGGATCAGGATCGCCGGATCCGCCAGGAACGCGCGGGCGATCGTGATCAGCTGCTTCTCGCCGGCCGAGAGGTTCGAGCTCTCCTCGTCGATCACGGTGTCGTACCCGCCCGGCAGCGCGCGCACGAACCGGTCGACGTACGTCGCCTTCGCGGCCGCGAGCATCTCTTCCTCGGTCGCGGTCGGATAGCCGTACCTGACGTTGTCGCGGATGGTGCCACCGAACAGCCAGGTGTCCTGCAGCACCATGCCGAGCTGCCCGCGGACGTCGCCGCGCGGCACCGACGCGATGTCGATGCCGTCGATCCGGATGGCGCCGCTCTCCAGATCGTAGAACCGCATCAGCAGGTTCACGAGCGTGGTCTTGCCCGCGCCGGTCGGCCCGACGATCGCGATGGTCTGGCCGGGCTGCGCGACCAGCGACAGGTGCTCGATGAGCGGCACGTCGGCCTTGTAGCGGAAGCTGACGTCGTCGAACCGGACCTCGCCCCGGACTTGGCCGCGCGGCGCCGCCGGCAGCTCCGCGGCGCTGCGATCGGGCGACTGACCGGGCTCGTCGAGGAGCTCGAACACGCGCTCTGCCGACGCCACGCCCGACTGCAAAGTGTTCGAGACCTGCGCGAGCTGCGACAGGTTCTGCGTGAACTGGCGCGAGTATTGAATGAACGCCTGCACGCTGCCGAGCAGCATCGCGCCCGAGGCGACGCGCAGGCCGCCGACCACGGCGATTGCCACATAGTTGAGGTTCCCGACGAAGGTGATCGCCGGCATGATCAAGCTGGAGATGAACTGTGCCCTGAACCCGGCGTCGTAGAGCTCGTCGTTCTTCGCGCGGAACCGCTCCTCGACCTGGCGGCGCCGGCCGAACACCTTGACCAGCGCGTGGCCGGTGAACGCCTCCTCGATCTGACCATTCAGCGCGCCGACGTGCTTCCACTGCGCGACGAAGCCCTTCTGGGCGCGCTTGCCGATCTTCGCGGTGATCAGGATCGACAGCGGCACCGTCACCAGCGCGATCACCGCGAGCAGCGGCGAGATCACGACGAGCATCACCAGCACGCCGAGCACCGTCATCGTCGCCGTCATGATCTGGCTCATCGTCTGCTGCAGGCCCGCCGCGACGTTCTCGATGTCGTTGGTGACCCGCGACAGCACCTCGCCATGGGGCTGGCGATCGAAGTACCCGAGCGGCACGCGCATCAGCTGCGCGTCGACGTCGGCGCGCAGGCGGTTGACGACCCTCTGCACGAGGTGGTTGAGGATGTAGCCCTGTAGCCACATGAACAGCACGGCGCCGGCGTAGAGCGCCATCGCGAGCGCGAGCACGTCGGCGAGCGCCCCGAAGTCGATGCCCTGCCCGGCCTGCACGTGCATCGCCCGCGCGAGATCGGTCGGATTCGTGCCGGCGGGTCGTGAGCCGAGGAAGCCCCTGAAGATGATGTCGGTGGCGCGCCCGAGGATCTTCGGGCCCGACACGGTGAACGCGACCGCGACGGTGCAGCAGGCGAGCACCGCGATCACCAACCCGCGATGCGGCAGGAGCAGGCCGAGCAGCCGGCGGCCGGAGCCCTTGAAGTTCTTCGCCTTCTGCGGCGGGCCCATCATCCCGCCCATCGGACCGCGCATCGCCGGGCCGGCCGGGCGTTGCGCGGGCGCTGCCGGTCGGTCGGTGCTCACGCCGCCGCCTCTTCCTGCTCGGTCTGCGATTCGACGATCTCCGCATACGGCGGGCAGGTCGCGACGAGCTGCGCATGCGTCCCCTTGCCGACCAGCTTGCCGGCGTCGAGCACCAGGATCTGATGCGCGTGGCGGATGCTCGCCACCCGCTGCGCGACCAGGATGACCGTCGCCTTCGCCAGCCGCGGGGCGATCGCCGCCCGCAGCCTCGCCTCGGTCGCCAGGTCGAGCGCCGAGAAGGCGTCGTCGAACAGGAACACGGCCGGCTCGCGCAAGAGGGCACGCGCGATCGCCAGCCGCTGGCGCTGGCCGCCGGAGACGTTGGTGCCGCCCTGGGCGATCGGCGCCTCCAGCTGCTGCGGCATCGCGCGCACGAAGTCCGCGCCCTGCGCGAGCTCGAGGGCGGCCCACAGCTCATCGTCGGTCGCGGCGGGGTTGCCGAACCGGAGGTTCGAGGCGACGGTGCCGGTGAACAGGTACGACCGCTGCGGCACCATGGCGATCCGCCCCCACAGCTCCTCGGGCTCACGCTGGCGGACGTCGACGCCGTCGACGAGCACGGTGCCGGCCGTCGCGTCGGAGAGCCGCGGGACGAGGTCGAGCAGCGTCGACTTGCCCGCGCCGGTTGCGCCGATGATCGCGGTGACCTCCCCCGGCCTGGCGACGAACGAGATGTCGGCGAGCACCGGTGCGGTCGCGCCTGGATAGCGGAACTCGACGCCGCGCAGCTCGACCGTGCGCGTGAGCTCGGCGGGCACGATCGCCGCGGCCGGCGGCGCGATCTCCGGCCTGGTGTCGAGCACCTCGATGATGCGCTCGGCGCACACCGCGGCGCGCGGGATCATGATCGACATGAACGACGCCATCATCACGCCAACGAGGATCTGCATCAGGTAGCCGAGATACGCCGTGAGCGCGCCCATCTGGAGCGAGCCGCCGGCGATCCGGCGACTGCCGTACCACAGCAGCGCCACGCTCGACGCGTTGAACACCAGCGTCACGGTCGGCCACATCAGCGCCTGGAGCTTGCCGACCTGCAACGCGGTCGCCGTGAGGCCGTCGTTCGCGCCGGCGAATCGCGCCGCCTCCGCCGGCTCGCGCACGAACGCGCGCACCACCCGCATGCCGGTGATCTGCTCGCGCAGCACGCGGTTCACGGTGTCGATCTTCGGCTGCATGACCCGGAACTTCGGGATCATCCGGCCGATGATGAGGCCGACGCTGCCGGCCATCGCCGGGATGCAGACGAGCAGCAGCTTCGACAGCCCGAGGTTCTCGCGCAGCGCCATCACGATCCCGCCGACGCACATGATCGGCGCCGTCACCAGCATCGTCATGCTCATGAGCACCAGCATCTGCACCTGCTGGACGTCGTTCGTCGTGCGCGTGATCAGCGACGGGGCGCCGAACTTGCCGACCTCGCGCGCCGACAGCTTGCCGACGTGATGAAAGATCCCGCCGCGCAGATCGCGGCCGTAGGCCATGGCGACGCGTGCGCCGATGTACACGGCGCAGAACGAGCAGGCGATCTGGCCCGCCGCGATCGCCAGCATCATCCCGCCGCGCACCAGGATGTACCCGGTGTCGCCGGTGGCGACGCCCTTGTCGATGATGTGCCCGTTGATGCTCGGCAGGTACAGCGACGCGATCGTGCTGCCGAGTTGGAGCAGCACGACCAGCCCGAGCTGGGAGTGAAACGGGGCTAAATACGTACGGAGCAGGCGCCAGAGCATCGGGTCTCCTTCAGGTCTCTTCGTCAGATGTCTTCGTCGCGCGCGCGGATGCCGTCGAGCAGCAGCGTCACGATCTCGTGCGGGGTCATCGGTTTGTCGGTGAGCCGCGGGTGCGTGCCCGCGAACGCGACCGCGCGCAGGAACCTCGCCGCTTCCTCGGGCGCACAGCGGATCTCGTCGCGGTGCGGCCCGAACAGCTTCGCCAGCGCGGCGCGCAGCCGCGAATCGTCGATCTGCGCCGGCGGCGGCCGGCGCGCCTCGGGCGGCACCGCGAGGCCGAGCATCGAGATCAGCTGCCAGACCTCGCCGACCCGACGCTGCAGCAGCTCGATCGCGGTGATGAGCTTTTCGCGCAGCGGCAGCTCGGGATCGATCCGCGCGACCTCGGCTTCGTCCGCGGTCGGATCGAACACGCTGGCGACCGCCGCGGAGATCAGCGCCTCCTTGTCAGGAAACACGCGGAACAGGGTCCCCTCCGCGACGCCGGCGGCCAGCGCGATCTGCGACGTCGTGACCTCGCGCCCATACATGCGCAGGAGCGGCAGCGTCGCCGCAATGATGCTCGCGCGCCGCGCATCGGGAGACAGCGGGGCCGCGCGAACCATGCCGTGTTATTTAACTGAGTGAGCGCTCACTCGCAAGTGGCATGCGCGCAAGGTCCCGTGTCTCCACAGGATTATCTTCGTCGTCCCGCAGGGCTCTACGGCGTCGCCACGGCGCGGCCGATCGAGCCGGCGCCGCCGATCTCGCTCCGGCCGTTCGCCAGGCCGCCGACGCCGCCGGCAACGTTCACGTTCGCGAAGCCGACGACGGGCTGCACGTGGCTCAGATAGATGCTGCCGCCGGCTGCCCCGCCGCCGCCGCCGTAGTCGCCGAACTCGACGGTGCCGTCGTTGCCGCTGGCGTCTATCGACGAGGTGATGGTGATCTGATTTCCGAAGATCATCACGATGCCGCCGCCGTCACCACCGCGGCCGAGCGTGGCGCTGGTGGTGTACCCACCCGATCCGCCGCCGGAGCCGAAGAAGATCTTCGCCAGCGCCGCGTCGCCATAAAGAGTGCCTCCCACGCCTCCCTTGATGATGGGCGAGCAGCTGGTGTGGGCACCGCCGGCGGTCCCGTTGGCGGTATATGCGCCGCCGCCGCCGCCGCCGCCCTCGCAGCCGCCCTGCTTCGCGCCGCCGTTTCCGCCGCCCGCGTTCGCCGTGTTGGTGGTGAGGCCGCTGACGCCCGGCCCGGTGTAGGACTCGCCCTGGGTCTTGTACGCGACGGTGCCCGGATCGTTGCTGTTGCCGACGCCGCCCCGGTAGCCGAGTCCCTTCATCGACATGGTGCCGGCAACGGTGACGGTACCGCTGGCGTTGAAGACCAGAATGCCGCCGGTGGTGCCGTTCCAGGCCGGCGCGGCGAGCGACTGCCCCACCGGCACCGTGACGTTCGTGTACTGCGGCGCCACGATGGCTTGAGCGTGATTGTTGGTCCCCGCGCTGGTGTACGAGTGCTGCAGAGGCTGGGTCAACGTCAACACGCTGCCGTTGACCTGCGCCACCACGGCCTTCTCCCAGTCGCCGGCGTTGGTCCCCTGCGTCTGGTGGAGCAGGATGGACTGGCCCATCACGAAGCCCGTCCCCGCGGCGAGGGTCACCGTGGTCTGCCCGCTGGTCCCCGTGGCCGCCGCGCTGATGCTGTTGATGACGACCGAACCGGATACGGTGAGTGATCCGTCCGAACCGCTGCCCACGCTGGCGGCGCAGGTGACGGCGACGTTGGTGACGTTCGCGCCGCCGACCGTGCCGCTGCCGGTGGCGACGGTGCAGGTCTGCGCGGGAGAGATCGGCTGCACGGAGACCGTCACCGCGTACGCCTGGCCGCTGGCGACCGGCGTAACGAAGGTGAATCCTCCGGCCGCCGACACCGGCAAGCTGTCACCGCCGTTGTCTTGCAGCACGAGCCCCGATCCGGTCAGGCCACTGACGGTGCCGCCGACGGTGTAGCTGTTGGTCGTGCACGTCACGACGACGTTGCTGACGTTGGCCTGGGCGATGGTGCCGGAGCCGGCGGTCACGACGCAGGTCTGGCTGGGCGAGGCCGGCTGGGTCTGCACCGTCACCGCGTAGGCGCTCCCGCTCGGGACCGGCGTGGCGAAGGCAAATGGCGCGTTGGCGGTCAGGACCAGATCATCGCCGCCGTTGTTCCGGAGAACGACCGTGCCGGCCAAACCGGACACCGCGCCGCCCACGGTATAGGTGTTCGTGGTGCAGTTGACGGTGATGCCGCTCGAGTTGCCCGCTGCCACCGTCCCCGAGCCCGCGGAGACCGTGCACGTCTGCGTGGGCCCGCTCGGCTGGGTCAGGACCGTCACCGCGTATCCGCCGCCGCTCGGGACCGACATCGCGAACACGAAGCTTCCGTCGGCGGCGATGGTCAGGTTGTCGCTGCCGTTGTCTTGCAGCACCAGCCCCGCGCCCAGCAGACCGGTGACGCTGCCGCCGATCGTGAACGCGGTGGTCGTACAGACGATGCTGACGGTGGTGACGTTGGCGCCTCCGACGGTCCCGCTGGCGTTCGACGCCACGCAGACCTGGGTGGGAGTCGTCGGCTGGGCGAGCACGGTCACGCTGTAGGAAGCGCCGCTCGCGACCGGCGACGTGAAGGCGAAGGCCCCATTGCTCGCCAGCGTCAGATCATTGGCCGCGTTGTCCTGCAACACCACGCTGGCGCCGGTCGCCAATCCGCTGACCGACCCGCCGACGGTGAAGGCGTTCGTCACGCAGGTGACGACGACGCTGGTGACGTTGGCGCTGGTCACGGTCCCGGCGTCCGCCGACACAGAGCAGGTCTGGCTGGGGACGGAAGGTTGTGTCAGGACGGTCACCGCGTACGCCGATCCGCCAATCAAGGGGGTCGGGAAGGCAAACGAGCCGTTGGCGTTCAGCGTGAGATCGTCCCCGGCGTCGTTCTCCAGGACCACCGAGCCGCTCAGCCCGGAGATCGTTCCGCCGACGGTGAAGGTGTTCGTGGTGCAGTTCACGACCACGCCGGTCACGTTCTGCGAGCCGATGGTCCCCGTCCCCCCCGATACCACGCAGGTCTGAACCGGTGTCGAGGGTTGGGTCGATACCGTGACCGCGTAGGGGCTTCCGCTCGGGATCGCCGTGGCGAAGGTGAAGGCGCCGTTGGCGGTCAGGGAGAGATCGTCACCACCACCATTCTGCAGGACCAGCGAGGAGCCGGTCGCCAGCCCGACCACCGAGCCGCCGACGGTGAAGGGCGTGGTCACGCAGGTGACGGCCACGTCGGACACCGCCGCCGCGCCCACGGTTCCGCTCCCGCTCGTCACGGTGCAGACCTGCGTCGGCGAGGACGGCTGCGTCTGCACCGTCACCGCGTACGGGGCCCCGCTGGATACCGGCGTCGCAAAGGCGAAGGTTCCGTTGCCGGTCAGCGACAGAGCGTCGCCGCTGTTGTCTGCCAGGGTCAGGGTGGCGCCGGTGGCAAGGCCGGTCAAAGTGCCGCCGATCGCAAACGTCGTGGTGGTGCAGGTAACGACGACACTGGAGACGTTGGCGCTTCCCACCGTGCCCGTGCCGCCGGCCAGGACGCAGGTCTGCGCCGGCTGGGAGGGCTGCGACACGACGGTCACGGCGTAGTCTGCCCCGCTGGCGATCGTCGTCGAGAAAGCGAAGGTTCCGTTGGCGTTGAGAGAGAGGTCGTTCCCTCCGTTGTTCGCCAGGACCACGGTGCCGTTCAGACCCGAGACGGTGCCCCCGATGACGAAGCTGTCCGTCGCGCAATTGATCACCACCCCGGTGACGTCCCCCGAGCCCACGGTTCCCGAGCCGCCGCTCGCGCTGCAGGACTGAACGGGACCGCTCGGCTGGGTCGCGACCGTCACCGCGTACGTGCTGCCGCTCGCCAGCGGCGTGGCGAACGTGAAGGTTCCGTCCGCGGCGATCGTCAAGTCGTCTTCCCCGTTGTTGCGCAGCACGAGCCCCGTCCCCAGCAGACCGGTGACGGTGCCCCCGATGGTGAACTTCGTGGTCGTGCAGGTGACGGCGACGTTGGTAACGTTGGCGGCCCCGACGGATCCGGACCCATTGGCGACCGTACAGGTCTGCGCCGGCGCCGACGGCTGCGTCTTGACGGTCACCGCATAGGCTGCCCCGCTCGGGAGAGTGGTGGGGAAATTAAAGGCGCCGCTCGCGCTCACACCGACGCTGTCGCCGCCGTTGTTCTGCAGGACCAGGCCAGCACCCTGCAGGCCGGAGACCGATCCCCCGACCTCGAACAGCGTCGTGGCGACGTCATGGCCGGCGTCGGCGTGGCCGGCGTCGGCGTGGCCGGCGTCGGCGTGCGAGGCGTCCTTGGTGGCGCTGTCCTCCTTGCCATTTCCCGCGTCGACGGGAGGCTGGGAGCTGCTGCCGCCACAACCCCAGATGAGGAACGTACAAGCCACAACGATCACTTTGGCAATGCGCATGCGGCGCCACAATGCGCCATCTCGACACCAAACAACAAGTTAATTCGCATTGACCAACGAGAAATTCTTGGCTTCCCGTCGTTTTTCGTCGCCGTCGTCGTCGCCGTCGTCGTCGTCGTCGTCTTCGTCGTCGCCTTCGTGCTCGCGCCCGTGTGGGCGCGGAACGTTGGGTGTGGTCGATGTGAGTCTCCCCAACGTGCTCAGGAGCGGACGTTCACCTCGGCGGAACGTCCGGGCCCAACCACGTTGAAGCCTTGCCGTCGTCGAGCGGGCACACCTAGGGAATGTGGTGTCAACGCCGTGACCCACGCACGTACGCGTCCATACCAAAGACGAAAGAACCGTCCGGGTCCGATTAGTCGGTCTTGCCGCGTGGAGCGCGGGTGTCCGGTCAGTGGGCGTGGAGGTGCTGGGTGAGGAACAGGGCTGCTCGGTCGAGTGCCTGGTCCGCCTCGTCGAGCGTTCCGACGAACGCCTGGAACGCGTGCGGCACCCCGACCGTGAAGTCGAGGATCACGTCGACATCCGCTTCCCGGGCGCGCGCGGCCAGCCGTACGGAGTCGTCGAGGAGCAGCTCGTTGGTCCCGACCTGGAGCAGGATCGGCGGGAAGCCGGCGAGGTCCGCGAGGAGAGCGGGCGCGAGCAGCGGCTGGTTCGGATCCTGGCCGCCGAGATACATCGCGCCGGCCCGGATCATGTCGTCCCGGGTGAAGAACGGGTCGATGCCCTCCTTCGTGCTCATCGTCGCACCGGTATACGTGTGGTCCACACCGGGCGAGAACGCCGCGATGGCGGCCGGCATCGGCACCCCGGCGCCGCGGGCGGCGAGACAGGTCGTCACGGTGAGCCCGCCGCCGGCGGAGTCGCCCGCGAACGCGATCGACGCCGGGTCGATGCCGCTGCCCAACAGGCTACGGAACGCGGCCAGGCAGTCATCGATGGCGGCAGGGAACGGGTGCTCCGGGGCGAGTCGGTAGTCGAGCGAGAACGGCACGCTGCCTGCCGCGACCAGCGCGAGGTTGGACGTGGTGGAACCGCCCGGCGCGGCGACCGGCCCCACGGTGGGACGTCCGTCGTCGCCGAGCGACCAGAGCTGCTCGCTGGCCATCACGACGAAGGCCGATCCGGCGGCGACGACGCCGAGCGCCGAGGTGATCGCGGTCTCCGTCGCGAGCATGACGGACGGCCCCGCGGCGGCGAGGTCGGGGGCGAGCGGAATGCTGTAGAGAACGTGGGTCCCGGTCGAGGCGTCGATGTCTCGGTAGACCAGCATCAGCCGGCTGCCGTTCCAGGCCAGCGCCGAGTCGAAGATGCTCGTGCCCAGCGAGAGCGTCACGCTGGTGGCCGGCGTCCCGTCCGCGCCGACCTCGACCAGCGTGACGTCGCCGCCCGACGATGTCGCCATCAGGAAGGTCGTGCCCGTGTAGGCGACCGCCTGCTGCCCCGCGGTGCCGCCAATGAGGACCGACGCCGCCCGCAGCGGCTTCCCCGAGGCGTCGACCATCATTGCCGAGGCGCCTCCCTCGCCGTTCCAGGCGATGAGACACCGGTCGGTGGCGCAGGCGGCGGAGGGATTGTCACTGAGGAACATCGCGCCGTAAGCGAGCGCCGACGCCGCGGTCTCGGGCCCAACCACGGGCGCTGGCAGGGCCGCGGGCCCGTCGGCCCCGGCGTCGACGGGCGCGGCCGCATCCGCCGCGGGCGCCGCCAGCAGGAGCGCGAAGAGCGCGCCGAAGAGCGCGCCATTGAAGAACGCGCCGTTGAAGAGCGCGCCATTGAAGAACGCGCCATTGAAGAGCGCGCCGTTACTGCCGAGAAGCCCCCCTGCCCGCCCCGCGCTCACGGGGCGAGAGTAGCGCGATCCCTCGTCCGCGCGGGGCACTATTGGCTCCTAACAGGGGCAGATCAGGATCGGCGTGGTGGGGCCGGCGACGTCGACGTAGAGGCCGTCGAGCAGGCGGACGATGCCGCGCTCGATGAAGTCGGGCTGGCCGGTGGCGTTTGTGGCGTTGTAGTCGTTGGCGTCGTCGAACAGCAGCTCGACGCGACTGTCGCCGTCGACGTCGACGGTGGCCGCCGGCGCCAACGTCATCTGGTCGTCGGGCGCGTTGCGGAGGATCAGCTGTGGGTGGGCGGCGTCGCCCCGCAGCTCCCAGAGCGCCCAGACCGCACCGTCGACGCCGTCGTCGCCGCACCCGCCCTCCTGGATCGACGCGGAGACCGACACGAACGTCGGCCCCTTGGGCCCCGACCGGAGCAGGCGCACCTGAGCGCCCCGCTTTTCGTGTGCGAACCAACGCGGTGGCGGCTTCCGAGCTTTCGGTCGATCGCCGCGGTACCAGGCATCGAACTCCTTCTGGATCTTCGCGCTTTGCGGGAGCGCGGCGAACGCCGCCAGCGCCAGTGTTCGAACTTCCTTCGAGGGGACCTCGGCGGGTGTCACGACGGGGACCGGCAACTCCGCCGCACGGGCCCAGGTCGCACCGGCGCAAGCGCGGCGATCGCCCTCGACCTTCGCGACCAGCAGGTGCGCGCTCATCCCCCAACCGAAATCGTCGGCCTCATCGTCGGCCACGTCCCCGTCGGAGATCACGCGGCCCCGCAACAGGAACGCGCCCAGCTTCGCCTGGCAACGCTCGCCGGCGGCGTTCAGGAGGCGAATCGGCATCCCCGCCAGCCGGGCCACGGCGGGTGGCAGCTTGGCGAGGTCGACCGGGCGACGCGTCCGAATCAGAAAGCGATCGGTGCCCTTCTTCTCGAGCGCCGGTGGTCCCGACGCCCACCGCTCGTCCGGATTCAGGCTGACGACCACTTCGTCATCGACGACGAACGCGAACTGGCGAAACGCCGCAACGTCGATCTCGCCCGTTTTCCCTGTGGCGGAACCGAACAGCTCCTCGCGCGCGATCCGAAAGCCGCCCGGCCCGCGCCGCAACACCAGCTCCTTCGACCCGACGTCCGAGTACCCGCCCGAGGCCCACCGCTGAACGAAAATCACGCGCGCCGACGCCGCGTCCGCAATGACCCGCACCTTCTCCGCCGACACGGTCATCGGCTTCCGAAACATCCGCTGCCGGTCCGCCATCCACCCGGCCCGATCGAATGAGGCGCTGCGGGGGCCGGAGCGGCGCACGCCGGTGAAGCTGGGCGCGTAGAGTGATTGGTAGGCGGCGAAGTTGCCGGTGTTCTGGGCTTCGAGCCACGCGTCGAGGAGAGCGTGGGCGTCGGACTTGGGATCGGCGGCGTGGGCGGCGGTGAGCGCCACGAGGGACAGGATGATGAAGGCGCGAGGGATCATGTTCGGGTCAAGGGCTACGGTGCCGCCCAACGGACGCCGAGCACCTCCTTCAAGAAAGCGCGGGGCGCGACGATCTGAACGGGTCGGTAGCCTGCCGCCCGGATCACCTTGAGAGGCAACAGATCTCGGCGATCGTCCGTGACGATGTATTGCGCGCCGCCTTCGAGGGCGCACGCGACGACCGGATTGTCCTTTACGTCGGTCGGGACCAGGGCCACGTCGAGTCTGCCGGGAACGAGAACGCCGATGCGGCGAAGCAGATCGATGCGCTGTCTAATTTCGTCTGACGGAAACGGACCGTACCGCTGCACGCGCGGCTCCGACAAGATGGTCGCCACCTCGTAGAGGATCGATTCCGAGGTCACGAAAACGAAGAGGCCTTCCGCGAGCGCGCGGAGCGCGCGACCGGATCCGCCGTACGGCGTCAGCAGCCCGCGAACGATCAGGTTGGCGTCAAGGACGACGTGGGGAGGCTCGTCCACGCCGAACCTCGCTGGCCACCCGATTCACGGTACGAGACACTTCGCGCGCGTCGTGGCGCCGCGTCCGCGCATGCCAGCGCTTGAGCGCGACTTCAAGCTCCAGATGCGGCGTCAGAACACGGTCGAGCACGCTGACCTGCTCCGCGCGGGGTAGGTTCTGAATCTGAGCAGCCAGCTCGTCGATGACTTTGCCTGGACGCGCCATGGTGCTCTCTCTCCGTTCATTCTATCCCGCGAGGGCGAGATGCGCCTCCTGATGATCTGTGCGTTCGCTTTTCGATGGTCGTGCCTACAGCAAGCGGCGACGCGGATGGCGGCACAGTAGCGACCGGACCGCGACCGCGTCGACGGCTACGGCTCCTGCCAAACGATCCTGAAGTAGGTCGAGCACCTGCGATGCCGACGGCCGACGGGCAGGATCACCGCGAGCTATCGATGAAAAAGTGATATGTCGCCCGCGACCCAGCTAGGTCTCATGTCCCCGGGCCCTGCCCAGCGCGGCTTCCGGCTAAGCGGCTCCCCGCCGGCGCACATCGCGCTGAGTGAGATGGATCAATCGTCGATCGTCCTGGACTTGCCTGTCGACACCTCGCGTCCGGCTACCTTCGCGACGAGGTGAACCGGCTCTCGTTTCGTCCCAAGCGGACGGATTTAATTCACCGGTACTTCCGCCCTCCTCGGATACCGATCCAGGCGCTCAAGCGGTGCCGAAACCCGCCCACGATTCCAGCGACCTACCTCAGTCGGGGCGAGAGGATTCGAACCTCCGACATCCTGCTCCCAAAGCAGGCGCGCTACCAAGCTGCGCTACGCCCCGTGGGGCTGAATATACACGACCGACCGGCGCGCTACTGTCCGCGATAGAGGTCGGGGAAGAGCTGGTGCAGGTGGGCCACCTTCGGCGCGTCGTTGAACATGATGTAGGGGTTGTCTGGGTGGAGGGTGGCGTAGTTCTGGTGGTAGGCCTCGGCCGGGTAGAAGGCCTTGAGCGGCACGATCTCCGTGACGATGCGGTCGGGGAAGGCCTTCGCGCGACCGAGCTGCGCGACGTAGGCGTCGGTGACGCGCTTCTGGTCGGCGTCGGTGAAGAAGACGGCCGATCGATACTGCGTCCCCTCGTCGGCCCCCTGGTGATTCAGCTCGGTCGGATCGTGCGCGACCGAGAAGAAGACCTTCAGGAGTTGCCCGTACGTCACCTGCGACGGGTCGAAGGTGACCCGCACCGATTCCGCGTGGCCGGTGTCGCCGCCGCTGACCAGCTCGTACTTGGCGTTCTCCGCCGAGCCGCCCGAATAACCCGACGTCGCGTCAGTGACCCCTTTGACGTGCTGGAACACCGCCTGAATCCCCCAGAAGCAGCCGCCGGCGAAGACCACCGTCGACTTGCCGGGCTTCGCCGCGCGCGCCACGTCCACCGCCGGAGACGGCAGCGTCACCGCGTCGTGGGCGCCGGCGCGGGCGCAGCTGGCGAAGAGACCGACCGTGGTCAGCGCGGCCACCGGCGCTGCCAGGATCAGGGCACGTTTGAGCTTGCTCGAAGGAAGAGTCATTAGAACCTCCACCCAATGCTACGCGACCGCAGCGAGCCGGTTACGCGGGCGCGAGGCGAGCTCTGCCCTCTTGGAGGCGAGCCGCGCCAACATTTCGGAGCAATATCACGTCGTATTCGCAAACTGCGATTGCTCTGACGGCCGCGCTCTGATAACGGTGGGCGATGCAAACTCGACCGTCGTCCCTTCGCCTTCCCCTTCCCCTTCTCCTTCTTGTAGCTGGCTCCTACCTGGCGGCTTGCGGAGGTGGGTCCGGTGGCGGCGGCGCTTCGGGGGGTGCGGGTGCGGGTGAAGGCGGTCACGCGGGGGCTGGAGCGGGCGGTCAGGCAGGAGAGGGGACCGGTGGCCAGGCGGGCGCCGCCTCGGGCGGTCAGGCCGGAACGGGGACGGGCGCGGGCGGGACCAGCGCCGGCGGTCAGGCCGGCACCAGCGCCGGCGGTCAGGCCGGCAGCAGCGCCGGCGGCCAGGCCGGCACCAGCGCCGGCGGTCAGGCCGGAACCAGCACCGGCGGCCAGGCGGGCACCAGTGCCGGCGGCCAGGCAGGAAGCAGCACCAGCGCCGGCGGTCAGGCCGGAACCAGCGTCGGTGGCCAGGCCGGAACCGGCGTCGGTGGGGCTGCGGGCGGTGGCGGAGCTCCGGTCGCGTGCAACAACCTGGTCAACAGCGCGCCGCTCGTCGACAAGAACCATCACGCCGAGGCCCCGCCGGTCATGACCGGGGGAACGATCGCCGACGGGACGTACTTTTTGACCGCCATGGACAAGTACAACGGCGAGACGGGGACCTCTTCGCACCAGGAGGTCTGGGTCTATTCCGGAAACACCATCCAGGTCGTTCAGGAGGATGGCACTCACTTCTCACTCAGCTACGTGGCCGCGAACAACGCCTTGACCTACACGATCACCTGCCCGGCAGCGCAGGCCGGCATGATGGGAGTGAGCCCCTATACGGCCAGCGCGACCCAGATCGTGAGCGTCAACAGCGACGACGCGAACGAGCTGCATACGTTCACCAAGCAGTAGCCCGTCGGGCCGGCGACCCGTCGTCTTTACCGAGGACGCGGGTCGCTACACGCCGCCGTACCACTCGTAGCCCTGGTCGCTCCAGTAGCCGCCGTTCTTCTCGGGCAGAAAAACGATCCGCGTCAGGTACTTGGTGTTCTTGTAGCCGAGCTTGACCGGCGAGTAGACGCGGGCCGGGGCGCCGAAGGCCGGCCCGAGCGGACTGCCGTCCTGGCCGTAGACGATCAACGTCTGCGCGTGCAGCGCGCTGTCGAGGTCCCAGCTCTCGTGGTAGTCGTCGTCGAACGACTGGAAGTCGACGTAGCGCGCGTCGGGCGCCAGGCCCACGCGGTGCGCCAGGTCGCTGAGGCGCACGCCCGTGCGGACGGCGACCGCCGACCAGCCCTCGACGCAGAAGTGCTCGAGGCGCAGCTCCGTGCGCGGCAGGGACATGAGGTCGGCGAGCGTGAGGCGCATCGGCCGCGCCACCGCGCCGGAGATCTCCAGACGCCAGACGCCGCGTTCCCGTTCGTCCCAGACCGGGACCGCCTCGGCGATGAAGTAGGAGGGGAAGCCGGCGCCGGCGAGCGCGGCGCCCGACGGCGCGACGTTCATGGCGTTGTGGCGGAAGAGCGCGCGCTCGAGCTTTTCGTTGAAGCGCTCGGAGGCGGCGAGGAGGCCCCGCGCGCTCTTCGGGCCTTTGGAGTCGCAGCCGGAGAGCGCGAGCGCCGCGAGCGCACCGGCGCCCGTGGCGAGGCTGACGCCGAGGCCGGCGCCAAGGAATGTCCGGCGGTCGATCTCCAGCTTCTCGGCGGCGTGACGCGGCGGCAGCCAGAGCTTGCTCATGATTTTTTGGGCGGCTCGGTGATCGGCGGCGCCGGCGGTGAATCGCCAGTCGGCTGCGCGGGGTTGGGCGGGTCGACCGGCGGCGGCTCGGGCTCGGGGGACGGCGGTGGCTCGGGCTCCGGAGACGGTGGCATCTGCGCTTGCGCCTTCGCGCGCAGGTTGACGAACGGCCGCGCGTTGCGCGCCTCGGGCGACTTCGAATCGTCGTAGCCGCCGGTGGTGATCGCGCGCAGTGCGTACGGATCGACAGCGAAGACCATGAAGACGTGGCCGAACGAGAGCGCCACCAGCGCCAGCATCGCCAGGAAGTGCCAGTAGCGCGCCCAGACGTAGCCGCCGAGGAGGTGCGTCAGCGGTGCCAGCTGCACCGGCTTCCAGATCGCCACGCCCGAGACGACCGCGGCGGCGGCCACCCAGGGGAGCGCGAAGTAGACCATGCGTTGAAGCGCGTTGTGCTTCCCCTGGCGTGGGTGGACCTTTCGCCGCCCGAAGTAGAACTTCAGCATCTCCAGCGAATCGCGGGCGACACCGCGCCGCGGGACCAGATCGCGCCATTCACCGTGCAGGTAGATGAAGCCGAGATAGACGAGACCGTTCACCACCAGCAGCCACATCGCCGCGAAGTGCCAGTGCCGCGCGCCGGCCAGCCAGCCGCCGAAGGTCAGCCAGGCGGGGATCGCGTCGCCTGCGAAGGGGTAGCAGCAGAACGACTCCCCTTTGCGCGCGAAGGCCGGGTAGGCGTTGAAGATGCGGAGGCCGCTGCCGATCATGATCGCCAGCGCCAGCGCGTTCACCGCGTGGGTGACGCGGACGATCAGGTGATGGCGGAGCGTCTTCGTGGCCATGGCCGACAGCGCCGAATATAGGCCTCAGCGAAGGTCGATGTCGTAGGGAAGACGCGCCTCGAAACCGGTCCCGGTCCCTTGAACCAGGAACGGCGCCAGCAGGCGGAGCGCCGCGCGCGCGTCGCCGGTCAGCAGGCTGGCGGGCGCCGGGGCGGCGGTCTCCGACTGCGCATCCGACTGGTCTTCCGACGCCGAGTCCGCGTCCGCGCCCGCGTCGTCGAGCACCGATGCCCCGGTGGTCAGCCGCTGCAGCAACCCCTTGTGCTCGGCCGGCAAGAGCGCGACGTCCGGCAGCTGATCGCGCCCCACCGGCACGCGGCCCAGGCGCGCCGCCTCGTCGACCGCCGCCGAGACGCCGCCCATCCGATCGACCAGCCCCAGCCCCTGCGCCAGCGCGCCGGTCCAGATGTGCCCCTGGCCGAGCGCATCGACACGCTCCGGGGTGAGGCCGCGCGCGCGGCGCCCCTCGGCGACGGTGGTGATGAACAGCTGATAGAGGTGCTGGATCTGCTGCGCGGCGAGCGCGCGCTCGCCGTCGGTCCACGGACGGAAGGGGGAGAGGAAGTCGGCGTGGGCGCCGCGGCGGTAGCTCTCGACGTTGATCCCCACCGTGGCGAGCAGCTTCTGCGCGTCGACCTTGTAGCCGAAAACACCAATTGAACCGGTCGTCGTCGAGGGCTCGGCGTAGATGAGGTCGGCCGGCGCGGCGATGTAGTAGCCGCCCGACGCCGCCAGATCGCCCATCGAGACGACGATCGGCTTGCCGGCCGCGCGCACGCTCTTGATCTCACGCGCCACCACGTCCGAGCCGAACGCCGCGCCACCCGGGCTGTTCACCCGCAGCACCACGGCGGCGATGGTGCTGTCGCGGCGGCACTGCTCGAGCGCGGCGACCAGCGTCTCGGCGCCGGCGAAGTCACCCATCCCGAACGGCAGCTCGACGTTTGGACCGTCGGTGATGGTGCCGTCGACGAAGAGGACGGCGACGCGGCGGCTCGGCCAGGCGGCCGGCTGCATCGGCGAGCGATCGGGCTCGCGCAGCCTCACGCCCGGGCGGCCGAGCGCGCGGGCGACCAGCCCCTCGAGGTCACCCTCGGCGGCGACCGCGTCGACCAGGCCGGCCAGCGCGGCGTCGCCCGGCGAGAAGATGCCGCGATCGATGAGCGCGCGAACCACCGCCGCGTCCATCGGGTGGCCGGCGCGCGTACGGTCGGCGGCCAGCGCAGCGGTGAGGCGGCCGAACAGGTCGTCGAGCAGCTGGTTCTTGTTCTCACGCACCGCCGGCGACTGCTCGGTCATGATGAACGGCTCCATCGCCCCCTTGAACTTGCCGTTCCGCACCAGCTCGAGATGGACGCCCAGGCGATCCATGGCACCTTTGTAAAAGGTTACGTTCTGAGCAACCCCCGTCACCGACAGCTCGCCAGCCGGGTGGACCACGATCGTGTCGCAGGCGGCCGCCAGGTAGTAGTCTCGCGTCGAGGGAAAAGCCAGGTAGGCGAAGGTTCGCTTGCCGTGCGCGCGCAGCAGCGCCACCAGATCGCGCAGCTCCTCGATGCGGGCGTAGCCGAGGTTGAGGTCCTCGATCTTGAACAGCACGCCGACGGCGGCCGGATCGACCGCCAGCGCGCGCAGCCGGCGCACCAGCTGGAAGAAGGCCCGATCGTCGTCGATCTTCTGCAGCCGCACGCGCGCCACGTAGGCGGGCGCCGCCAGGGCCGGATGCCGCTCGCCGTCGAGGTGGACGCGCGCCGCGATCCCCACGCCGCCCGCGCCGGCGCCCGGCGCGTAAATAGGCAGGCCGACGGCGCCGCCCAGATGATCGAAGTCGATCGCCAGGCCGAATTCGAGCCGCGTGTCGCTGCCGCCCGCCAGCGCCAGCGCCGGACCGCGCGGGACGCTCTCCCCTTCGCCGTAAAGACGGAGGCCGTCGCGGATCGTGGCGGAGAGGCGCGCGCGCGGCACGAGGCGATCCCAGGCGTCGCCGTCGGCGTGCGCGGCGCCGAGCGCCACCTCCAGCCGGTCGGTCCCGAGCGGGCGCAGCGCCAGCTCCGCGGTCCAGAGCCGGGGGAGCGCGGCGCCGAAGGCGAGCGGGTGCGGCTGGCCGACGTCCTCGACGGTCACCCCGAGCGCGACGAAGCGACCGAGCCGGGTTGAGAGCCCGAAGTCGAAGCTGTCGGTTCCCGCGAACGAGCCTTGCCAAAGATGTGCCCAGGCGACGCCGAGCGAGGCGTTGCGCAGGAAGTGGAGCGCATAGGCGAGCCGCAGCGTGGTGTGGGCGTCGATCCCCGTCCCGCCCCCGCCGGCGACCCGCGCCAGCTCGAAGCCGAGAGAGCTGCGCCAGAAGATCGGGACGCCCAGATAGACACCGACACCAGGCCCGGGAACGACGCCGGGTGTCGAGCTGTCGGCGCCGACGAGCTCCAGCGCGGCGGAGGGAAGGAACCCCAGCGCGCCGGGGTTCAGCTCGACCGCGGTGGCGTCGGCGTCGCCGGCCCGCCGCGCGTCGGTGATGTACGGACCGCGCGTGGGGCGCAGGGTCGGATCGCTCTCCTGCGCGCGCGCCGGCGACGGCGCCACGAGCGGCAGCGCCAACAGCGCCGCCAGCGTCGTCAGGACGGCCCAACCCCTGCGATGGCTCGAACGCATCGGCGCCCGCGGAGTATAGTTCGATCGGAAGCAATCACGAATGACGACCTGGGACCGGCCGCCGCCTGACATCGCGCTGCCCGATCTGTTCGAGCAGTGGCTCCCGGGGGCGTTCGCGGCGACCGGACAGCGCGCACCGGCGGGGACGCCCATCCTGCGGGTCAGCGTCTCGGGCGCCGGCGGCGGCGCCTGGGAGCTGGCGCTCGACGGCGACCGGCTGCAGGTCGAGCCCGCCGGGCGCGAGCCCGTCGATCTATGGCTTCGCCTCTCGGCGGCCGACGTGCGCGTCGCGCTGGGCGTGGTCGATCCCGATCTGCCCGAGATCGTCCCCGCCGGATGGTCGGCGCGCCACCTCTTGATCGTCGATCCGCGCGACGTCGATCTGGTGAAGCAGATCTCCGGGCGGGTGTTGATCGAGATCGAGGGGCGGCGGCGGCGGCGGTTCGCGCTCGACGTCGGGTTCGGGAAGACCGGCGTCTCGGCCGGCCGCCCGCGCACCACCGTGCGCCTCGATGCGCCGACGTTCGAAGGGCTGAAGAGCGGCGCCATCCCGCCGATGCAGCCGCTCATCGACGGGCGGCTGAAGATCGAAGGGGATCGCGCGCTGGCGATGCAGCTACTGCTTCTGGTCGGGAGCCGGCTCGGCCGGCGCTGACGGCGCGGGCTTGTCGGTGCTGTCGTCCGGTTTCTTGTCGTCCGATTTCTTGTCGTCCGATTTCTTGTCGTCCGGCTTGGCGGCCGGCCGTTCGCGCGGCTGCTCTTCGACGGCCGGCGGCTGATCGGACGGCGGCGACGGCGACGCCTCGGCCGGCGCCTCCGGCATCGCCTCGACGGGCGCCGGCGTGGCGGTCGAGTGCCGCCCGTGCGACCCGTGCTCGTGCCGGGAGGCGGCGTTCTCCGAGGCGAGCGCGTGGCGGGCGACGCCCAGGCTGTGGGTGAAGATCGGATCGTCCGGGCGCGTGGCCAGCGCCTTGTCGTACTCGCCCACCGCCTCGTCGTCCTGGCGCAGGGCATGGAGACAGTCGCCGAGGAGCGCGTGCGCCGCCGGGTCGCCGCCGGCCAGCGCGACCGCCTCGCGCGCCCAACGGACCGCCTCGGTGTCCTTGTTCGCCGACAGCGCCGACTGCGCGCGCGTGCGCAGCGCCGCCACCAGCTCGGCCTCGCCGCCACCGTGGGCGTCGAGCGCCAGCGCGACCCGGTAGTGCCCGACGCCGGCCTCGATCTCGCCGCGATCGAGCTCCCCCTCGGCGATCTTGACCAGCAGGCCCTTCGCGCGCGTGGCCAGCGTGTCGGCGATCGCCGTGCCGCCGTCGGAGCGCAGGCGCGCCAACCGATCGTCGAGCGCGGGGAGCTCGCCGAAGCCGAACCCGGCGTCCAGCATCCGCTCCACATCCGCCACGCCGGAGCGCAGGCGCTGCGCCCGGCGATCGGCCTCGCTCGGCACCGGCGGCAACGGCGCGCTCGCGGCCGGCTGGGCCTGCGCGCTCCAGGGGAGCCGCCGGTAGATCGGCACCGCCGCGGCCGCGATGACCGCCAGCACCACGAACGTCCCCGCGAAACGCCAACCGCCCCCCGCCGCGCGCGCTTCGGCCCCGCTGGGGACGGTGGCCGACGACGCGCCCGGCAGGCCGTCGTCGGCGTCGCGCTCCTCTTCCCAGGCGGCGGAAGCGGCGGACGACGCGGACGCCGGCCGCGGGGCGGCGTGAGGACTGTCGGCCCGGGCGCGCGCGTGCGCCCCGCCGGGAGCCTCGTCCGAATAGGAGCTCTCCGCCGCCGGGACCACCCCGCGCCCCTCCTGCAAGCCGAGGAGATCGGCCACCGCGCGCGACCGCCCGAAGAGCGACTTCACCAGATCGTATTCGAGCTGGGCCATGCTCTGGTAGCGGCGCTCCGGGCTGGGATCGAGCGCGCGAACGGCGATCCGATCGAGCTCCTCGGGGACGTCGGGCTTGATCCCCCGCGGCGGGATCAGCTCCTTGTCGCGTGACATCTGGGGCGGCGACCCGGAGACCATCTCGTAGATGAGCGCGCCGACCGAGTAGATGTCGCTGCGCTGGTCGACGGCGCCCCCTTCGGCCTGCTCGGGCGCCATGTATTCGGGAGTCCCCATCGCCACCCCCGGGTTGGTGAGCCGGCGGGCGCGTCCCATGCTGCGGGCGATGCCGAAGTCGAGCACCTTGACGAAGTCGGCCTGGCCGTCGCGGGCGACGAGAAAGATGTTCTCCGGCTTGAGGTCGCGGTGGATGACGCCGGCCGCGTGCGCCGCCGCCAGCGCCTGGCAGATCTGGACCGCGATCTGGCAGACGCGCTCGGGCGCCAGCCGCCGCTCGTGCGACAGCACGTCGGCCAGATCGATCCCGTCGAGGTGCTCCATCACGAAGTAGGCGCAGCCGTCCTCGGTCTCCCCGAAGTCGGTCACGTCGATGATGTGCGGGTGGCCGATCTTCGAGGCGGCCCGCGCCTCGCGCCGGAATCTCTCCACCAGATCCTGCTGCGTCGAGTAGGCCGGGTGGAGGATCTTGATCGCCACCCCCTTGCCGATCTCGACGTGCTCGCCGGCGTAGACGGTCCCCATCCCCCCTTCGCCGATCTTGCGGATCACGCGGTAGCGGCTGTCGATCACCCGCCCCGTGAAGTCGACGCCCAGCGAGTCGTCCTCCTTGGGGAACTGCAGCTTGGTGCTGCCCGATTCGAGCAACGACAGCGGCACCGGCATGCGCCCCGACGGGCGAGCCGGCGGCGGGCCGAACAGCGCCGCGCTCTCGGCGAGCAGCTTGTCGCGCTCGGCCCGCTCCTCCTTGGAGACAGCGTCGTAGAGGTTGCGGAGAAAATCGGCGGTCCTCTCGGCGTCGGCGCGCGGCGAGATTTGGGCGATGATGTCCGAGAGCGCCTTGCGAAACTCCTCGGCCGACTGAAAGCGTTGCTCGCGGTCGGGCGCCAGCGAGCGCAACAACAGCGCGTCGAGGTTGGCGGTGATCCAGGGGGCCTTCGACGACGCCGGCTGCACGCGCGGGTGGCGGACCAGCGACATCGCCGTCGCCGGATCGAGGTTGGCCAGCTGCAGGTACTGGTTCCCGGTCACCAGCTCCCACAAGACGATCCCCAGGCTGTAGATGTCGGTGCGCGCGTCGGCGGTCTCGCCGCGCGCCTGCTCGGGCGACAGATACGACGCGCGGCCGAACACCACGCCGGGGGCGGTGTTCTCCTGCTTCAGCACGCTGCGCGCCAGGCCGAAGTCGGTCAGCTTCACCTCGCCGAAATAGCTGATGAGGATGTTGGGGGGCGCCACGTCGCGGTGGACCAGGCGCAGGTCGGCGTGGCTGTGCACGTAGGTCAGCGCGCGGGCGATCTCGCGCGCCACGTGCAGCGCGACGTCGAGCGGGATGCGGGTCCGCGTGCGCACGCAGCGGTTCCAGACCTCGCGCAGGTCCTTCCCCTCGACCAGCTCCATCGCGATGTAAAACTCGCCGTCGACTTCGCCGGCGTCGAAGGTGGGGACCAGGTTGGCGTGCGAGAGCCGCAACACCACCTTGGCCTCATCGAGGAACCGATTGGCCTTGGCCCGATCGCTCTTCTCGGCGATCACCTTCTTGATGACGCAGAACTTCTGAAACCCCGGCTCGCCGGCCGCCGCCAAGAAGATCGCCCCCATCCCGCCCCGCGCCATCGGCTTGAGCAGCACGTACTTCCCGAACCTAACCGGATAAGTTTCGCTCATGGGCCGCTTGAGGCTCGGGATCGTAGGACATTCGGCGCCCGGACGCGAGCGGCCACCGCCGATCCGTTGACGGCGACGGCGACGGGCGTCCCCACGGCTGAGCTTGCCGTCATTCGCCGATCTCCAGATCGCGGTCGCGCGCGCCGGCCCGCAGCGCGGCGAGCGCCGGCGGCGGCGCGATCGCCGAATCGTGGAGCGTCGCGCGCAGCCGGCCGACCGCGTCGTTTCGTTCGACGGGGTCGGCCGACGGATCGTAATCGGCGGCGAATCCGACGCCCGGCGCGGCGTCGGGGGCGACGAGGCGGCGCAAGCTGCGCCAGGCCAGGTGCCGCACCGCCGGGTAGCGGTCGTGGGCCATCACGTCGAGCAGCGCCCCGACCCGGCGCGCCCGCGCGTCGGCGTCGGCGACGGGCGCCCGGCCGAGCGCGTCGGCGGCCGCGGCCCGGGCCACCGGCGGACCGCCGAACAGGGCCTCGAACGGCGACGTGCCCGATGGCGCCCGGGCGCCCGGCGGAAAACGCGCCTCGCCCCACAGCCGGCGCGCCGCCGCCTCCGCCCAGGCGGCCGTCCGCTCGACGTGACAGCTCGTGCAGGCGTCGGGGCGGCCGGCGGCAGCGGCCCGGGCCGGATCGGGGATCTCGATCCGGTGGCTGCGGTGGACGTCCAGCACGCCGTACACGATCCGGGGCATGTGGCAGGAGACGCAACGGCCACCGCCCCCTTCGCTCGCCGGATCGTGGTGCGCGTGGAGGCGCGCCGCCTCCGACGTCGCCAGCGCCGTGTGGCAGCCGGTGCACATCGTGTTCGACGTCTTCCCCCCGGCCTTGCCCCCGAACCGCGCCCGGATCTGCCCGCGCGGATCGCCCTCGTGCATGCCGTGACAGCTGGTGCAGGTGAGCGGCCCGCGCATCGTGCAGGGCGATTGCAAGAGGCCCTGGTATTCGTACGCCGTCAAGAGCGGCGTGCCGTCGTCCCAGAAACGCGCGGAGAAAGCCCGCGGGTCGCCGTGCAGCGGCGTGTCGGGCCAGAGCGGCGCGCTCTCGATCGCCAGATCGTCGCCGGGAACGAACGGATCGCCGTGCTCGAGCAGCGGTGCAATCTGATCGGCGATCCGCTGGCCGTGGCAGCGGCCGCAGAGATCGGCGGCGCGCGCCGGCGACAGGCGCGAGGGGTTCACGATCGTCGGGTCGGCGCCGCCGTTCATCTGAAGCGCCCAGCGGCGCAGTGGATTGCCGTTGCGGGCGACGTGCTCCGCCCCCGGCCCGTGGCAGGCCTCGCAAGCAACGCCCAGCTCGGCGACGGTGGTGGCGAACCGCCCGCTGCCGGGATCGCGCCCCGGGTTGGGCGCGACGTTGTGGCAGAAGACGCAGTTGTCGTTCCAACGCGTGACGTGCCGATCGAAGTCGCCGCCGCCGTACACCGGCCGGCCATCCGATCTCGGGGCGGGCGCAGGAGGTGCGGAACCCTCCCAGGGTTCCGAAGTGAACAGAAATGCGCTGGTCATGGGGAACCAGCGCTGGTCCTCGACGTGCCAGGCGACGGGGAGGCGCCAGTAGCTGTCGCCGTCGCGGGCCAGGTACTGCTGATAGCGCCGCGAGCCGACGGTGCGCGCGACCTCCACGGTCCGAGACGGCGCGCCCGGCCGGGTGAACGTCATCTGGTAACCGCCGCGGGCGTCGCGATCCATCCGCGCGGTGACGCCGGCGCTGGTCAACGTCGCGCCCGAAAAATCCCCCTTCACGTCGGCCGCCGTCGCCTCGGCCGTCATGCTCCGGTGGAACGTCCGGTGCCAGCTCGTGTAGTGCTCCTGATGGCAGCTCCGGCAGGCGACCGAACCGACGAAGCCGGTGCCGTGCAGATCGCGCGGGCGCGCGAGGTCGGCGGAGATCGCCCGCCGCTCGGCCCACGCGCCCAACGCCCCGATCCCCAGGAGCGCCAGCGCCGCGAACGAAAGTAACAGGCGGGCGCGGCGCGACACGTCGCCATCTTAACCGCCGCGCAGCGATCTACATTCGCCGGGTTGCCGCGGCGAGGCCGCTCTTCGCGCTGACGTTGGTGGGGTCGAGCTTGAGCGCGTCGCCGTAGGCCTTGGCCGCCTCTTTGTACTGGCTGAGCTTGAAGTGCGCGTCGCCGAGCACGACCCGGGCCGGGGCGCCGCCGCCGCGATCGATGGCCTGCGACGCCGAGCGCAGCGCCTCCGTGTAGTTCTTCTCCTGGAACGAGATCTGGGCCAGCCCGACCAGCGCCGACCCCCGATCGCGCTTCGACTTGGCGAGCTTCAAAAAGACCGCCCGCGCATCGCTGAACCGCTCGGCGCGGAGAAGCCGCTGGCCGTCGTCGAGCAGGTGCTTGTTGTCGGCCGCCGACGCCCCGACGTGCGCCGAAGCCTTGGCCTTCGCCGCCGCGTCGCCGTCGTCGGCATGGTCGTCCTTGTCGTCCTTGTCGGTGGCGGCTGTCTCGTCGACATCCTCGGCCGCGGCCTTCTCGGCCGCCGCCTTCTCCGCGGATGCCTTCTCGGACGCCGCCCGCGCCAGCACGGCCGCCTGCGCCTTGCCCGCCGCGTCGGCCTTCGCGGCCGCCTCCGCTTTGGCCGCCGCCTCCGCGACCGCGGCCGCCGCCGTCTCGCGCGCGTGCCGCGCGTGGATCGACGAGCTCGCGACCAGGTAGACCACGAACGCGGCGAAGAGGCCGCCCGCGCCGAACTGGACCGGCTTGCGCTTGATGATGGAGATCCGCTGGAAAAGACCGCTCGCCTGCGCCGCGCCGCCACGCAACGCGCCCAGCACGCCGGCCTGCGGGACCTTGTCCGACTCGACCGGCGCGATGTAGCCGAAGCCGGGGAACAGGGTGGTCGCCAGGTTGGTCAGCTCGCGCCCGAACTCGTCCATCGAGCGCTGGCGCCCGTCCGGCTCCTTGGCCATCGCCTTCATGACGATCGCCTCCAGCTCGGGCGGCACGTCGTCGCGGAGCCCCGACAGCGGCGCCGGCATGGTGGTCGCCTTCTTGTGGAGGATCTCCATGAAGTTTTGCCCCTCGTAGGGGGCCTTGCCGGAGAGCATCTCGTAGACGAGGCCGCCGACGGCGTAGACGTCGGAGCGCGGATCGGCCGGCCGCCCGGCCGCCTGCTCGGGCGCCATGTACTCGGGCGTCCCCATCGTCATGCCGGGGCTGGTGAGGCGCCGGCGCAGATCGCCGTTGGTGTCCTTCTCGTTCTCGAGGTCGGTGTCCTTGCCGCTCTTGGCGATACCGAAGTCGAGCACCTTGACGAAGTCCTTCTGGCCGTCGCGGGTCAGGATGAGGACGTTCTCCGGCTTGATGTCGCGGTGGATGACGTTCACCTCGTGCGCCGCCTGGATGGCGCGCGAGATCTGGGCGCCGATGTGCAGCGCGCGGGCGACGTCCAGCTTCCCCTCGCGGTAGATGAGCTCGCCGAGCTCGATGCCCTCGAGGTACTCCATGACGAAGAAGAAGGCGCCTTCGGGCGTGGTCCCCGAGTCGGTCACGTCGACCACGTTGGGGTGCGAGATCTTCGAGGCGGCGCGCGCCTCGCGCCGCAGCCGCTCGACCAGATCGGGCGTCTGGCTGTAGGCGGGGTGCAAGATCTTGAGCGCCACCCGCCGGCCGATGTCGATGTGCTCGGCTTCGTAGACGCGCCCCATCCCCCCCTCGCCGATGAGGCGCCGCACGTAGTAGCGGCCGCCGATCACGCTGCCCACCACCGCGGCCGAGCCGGAGTCGGCGGAATTCGAATCGCTGGCCGACGGCTCCTCGGGCGGCGCCTCGGGGATGGTCAGCCGCTTGTCGCGGGCGCGCCCGGCCTGGATCGGGATCGAGAGCACCGTCTCGCGCTGCGGGCGCTCGGACCTATCGGCGCTGTTGCCGCTGTTGTCGCCGCTGACGATCGCCTCGGTCTTCCCGGTCGTGGGCGGCGGTGGCGGCAGCGCGTGTTTGCTGGTGTACGACTCGCGCGCCTTGATGATGAGCTGCTCGCGCTCGGCCCGCTCGGCGGCGATGTCCTCGTCGTAGAGCTCGGAGAGGAACTTCGCCACCCGGGTGGCGTCGGTGGCGGGCGAGGTCTGGGCCAGGAACTTCGCCAGATCGTGCCGCAGATCCTCGCAGCTCGCGTAGCGAGCCTTGAGATCGGGAGCCAGCGCCTTCAAGGTGATCCGATCGAGCTCCGCCGGCACGCGTCCGGCGCGCTTCGAGGGCGCCACCGGCTCCGGGTTGCGCACGCGGCGCAAGAGCTCCTCCGAGGTGTGCTGATCCTTGGCCACGCCGGGCGTGCGCCCCGAGGGGAAGAGCTGCCGTCCGGTGAGCAGCTCCCAGAGAATGATCCCGGTGGCGTAGAGATCGGTGCGGCCGTCGATCTTCTCGCCGCGCGCCTGCTCGGGCGACATGTAGCTGACCTTGCCGTAGATGATCCCGGGGGCGGTCTTCTCGATCTTCAGCGTGGACGACGCCAGCCCGAAGTCGGTCAGCCTCACCTCGCCGCTGTAGGAGAGGAGAACGTTGGGCGGCGAGACGTCCCGGTGCACCAGCTTGATGTCGCCGAAGTTGTGCGCGTAGTAGAGACCGCGCGCCATCTCGCGCGCCAGGTGCGCGGCGACGTCGACGGGAAAGGCGATCCCCTTCTTGGCGCAGCGGTTCCAGGTGGCGCGGAGATCGCGCCCCTCGACGTAGTCCATCGCCAGGTAGATCTCGCCGCCCGCCTGCCCCGAATCGAACACCGGCACCAGGTTTCCGTGCGAGAGGCGCACGACCACCTTGGCCTCGTCGCGAAAACGTTGCAGATATTCCTTGTCCGCCAGGTGCGGCAGGACGGTCTTGATGACGCAGAGCTTGGAGCTGTCCTGCGGCCCCGACAGCGCGAGGTAGAGCGCCCCCATGCCGCCGCGGGCGAGGGGCTTGAGCAAGACGTACTGTCCGAACCGGCGCGGGAATTCGTTCATGTCACGGGGCCGCATCGCCGGAGCGCCCGCCGCGACCGAACCCCCGCGGGGGGCGGTCGGTGGGGCGTCTTCTTTGGTGGGCGATCTTATCAGGTTGACGCTCCTCGCATAACTTTCTAAGGGTCACGCCGGACAGGGGAATTGCGCGGACGCACCCGTTTGTAATCGACCAGACCTCATTACTTCTGAAGGAACCCCGGCTCACATGTGGTCGGATGCCGTACCCGTCGGCCACCCGATGCCGCACGCGCCGAAAAAAGCGAAGATGAGCGCCATGCGGACGGGAAAAACGATTGCCGGCGCTGAGGCGCTGGTCCTCTGCGCGCTCGCGCTCGGGTGCGGCTCGAGCGGGAAACAGCTCGCGGGCACCGGTGGCCAGGGTGGCGGCCAGGGCGGTCAGGGCGGCGGCGGAAATTCGCCGACGACGAGCGAGACCCTGACCATCGACCAGAAGGGCAACCAAGGTCGACATCTTGTTCGTGCGACGGCGACGCGCCCCCTTGCTGGACGCTGTCGCCTGGGTCGACAGGCTGCCTGGGCGAGTCGGTGCAAACAGTCGAAGCTTCCGGCGCGGAGAGCTCCTCGGTCACCGTGAGCTGCCAGATCTGTAGGCCGGGCGTCACGGTGTCGGGCTGCTGAACGCACCTCGCGGGCGCCTGATGGTGCGGCGGAGGGCGAAAAGGGCGAAGATGCCCGTCATGGCGACGGGAAAGACGGTGGGAGTGCTCGGGTGCGGTTCGAGCGGCAAACAAGCGACCGGCACCGGCGGCCAGGGCGGCGGCGGAAATCCACCCGCCATCACCGAGAGCACGACGTTCACCACCAAGCCCAACACCGAGCTCGACCTTTTGTTCGTGATCGACGACGCGGCCTCGACGACCGTGCTCCAGTCGAAGCTGAACGCCCAGCTCCCGACGTTCCTCAGCGTCCTCCAAAGCCTGCCGGCCACGCTGAGCTGCCAGGTCTGCGCGACGGGCGACACTTCGCCGGGCTGCTGACTCGCGAGAGACGCACATGGCGGGTGGATATCTGCTGGTCATCGACGACAGCCCGACGGTGCAGAAGGTCGTCGAGCTGGCGCTCACCCAGGCGGGGCACCGGGTGGTCACCGCCGCCGACGGCGAGGCGGCGCTGGCGCTGGTGCGGGAGCGGCGCGCCGCGCCCGATCTGGTGCTGCTCGACGGTCTCATCCCGGGGCGCGACGCGGCCGACTTTTGCCGCCGGCTGACCGACGACCCGAGGCTGGCGCGCGTCCCGGTGGTGGTGATGATCGCCCGCGGGCAGGGCGCCGATCTGGAAGAGCGCTTCGCCAAGGCCTCCAACGTGCGCGACACGATCGCCAAACCGTTCTCGCCCGAGGCGCTGCAGGCGGTGATCGCGCGCGTCGTCGGGCAGCCGGCCGCGGTCGGCGGTGCGGCGGTCGCGGAGGCGCTCTCGCTCTCGGCCGTTCCCGGAGACGGCGCGCTCGCCGAGGCGCGGGCGTTCGCCGCCAGCGGACAGGTGCTGGCGGGCGATCTGGCGGCGATCTCGCTGAGCCAAATTCTCGAGATGCTGGCGGAGCAGCAGCAGACCGGGACGTTGCGGGTCGTCAACACCGAGAGCAACGCGCGGATCGAGATCTACTTCCAGGCTGGGCGGGTCGACTTCGCCGCCGCGGTGGGGGTCGCCGAGGAGCTGCTGATCGGCCGCTTCGCCGTCGAGACCGGCGACGTCACCGCGGAAGCGCTGGCGCGCGTGCTCGAGGAACGCGCGCGCGCGACGGAGAAACCGCCGCTGTTCGGGGCCGATCTCGTCGCCCGGGGGCTGCTCTCCAGGGAGGCGCTCGGGCAGGCGATGAACCGCCAGACCAGCGAGCTCAGCTACGAGACGCTGCGCTGGCGCGCCGGGTTCTTCCAGTTTCGGCGCACCGCCGCGTTGCCGGAGCCGGCCCGCGAGGCGAAACTGCAGATCAACGTCGACCGGATGCTGCTCGAGGGCTACCGCCGGGTCGACGAATGGCAGATCATCGAGCGCGAGATCGACGATCTGGACGAGGTCTTCGTCCGCAACGAGAACAAGATCGGCGAGCTGCCGCGAGGGACGCTGACCCGCGAGGAGCTCGGTGTCCTCGACGAGATCGACGGCCGTCAGAGCGTGCGCGACATCGTGCGCACGCTGCGGATGGGATCGTTCGACGTCTCGAAGACGTTCTTCCGCTTCCGCCGCGCCCGCCTGATCAGGAAGCGCGTTCCCCCGACGTCCGCGTAGGGGATCTAACCGGCTATCGCGGTGTGGCCGTCGAGGGGGGCGTCCGGGCGTTGGAGCTTGTAACCCATCCCCCGCACCGACTGCAGCCGTTCGCCGAGCTCCCCCAGCTTGGCGCGCAGGTTGAGCACGTGGGTGTCCACGGTGCGCACGCGTCCAACGTGGCGGTAGCCCCAGACCCTGGAGAGGAGCTCCTGGCGGGTAAACACGCGCCCCACCCGATCGGCGAGAAACCGGAGCAGCTGAAATTCGTACGGCGTGAGCCCGAGGGATTTTCCCCCCTCATAGGCCTGCCGCATTTCGCAGTCGAGCGTGACGTCTCCGTAGCGGACCTGCAGCGGCGCGCCGGGCCGCTTGTCGCGCGCCTGAAGCTGGCGCAGCCGAGCGGCCAGCTCGTCGGCGCTGATCGGAATCAGGATGAAGTCGTCGGCCCCCATCTCGGGATCGAGCCCCGACACCCGCGCCACCTCCAGGCAAAGGAGGATCCGCGTCGCCACCAGATCGGGGCGCTGCCGGAGCCGCTTGATCGCGTGCCGGCCGATCTCGAGGTGCTCGCCCGCCTCGACCACCGCCACGTCGGCGACGCCGGAGAGCGCGTCGAGCTCGGCGAGATCGTAACCGACCACCGTCACGTCATGTCCGAGGCCTCGCAACATCGAAGCCGGAGACTCGGGCCGCGTTTGACTGCGCCCTGGGTCCAGGGTGACGACGATTGCGCGAAGACCAGAACCGACGAGCCGCATGTTTGAATCGTCCACCGACCAAGATCGATGAGCACATTCAACCTACGCCAGCGTCGGTTAACTGCGGGTTTCGGCGACGAACATTCTATGTAAACGTCACCAAGTGTGAGGACAGTGACTTCAGTACACCGGCCAGCGGTGGGGCAAGAAGTACTCTTCGTAGACCCGCAGCGCGTAGCGGTCGGTCATTCCGGTGATGAAGTCGGCCACGGCGCGTGAAAGGCCGTCGGACTCCGGAATTCCTTTGGGCCAGTGGCGGGCGCGAAATTCGTCCGGGTGGGCGTGGAAGTAGCCCCACAGCTCGCTGATGATCCGCTGCGCCTTTTCGAACTCGCCGCGGATCTCCGGGCGCTCGTAGACCGTCTCGTACAGGAAGTCGCGCAGGGCGATGAGCGCGTCGAGCACCTCGTCGGTCATCCGGATCTGGCGTTTTTCTTCTAGCCGAGAGGCCGCCACCATGTCGTTGACCATCCGCGAGACCCGCTCGCTGTGCGAACGACCGAGCTTGTCCAGGATCGACGCCGGGACCGAGGCCGGATCGACGACCCGCCCCCGAACGGCGTCGTCGAGATCGTGATTGACGTAGGCGACGATGTCGCTGATGCGGACGATCTGCCCCTCCAGGGTCATGGCCATCAAGTTCGGGTTGTCCGAGATGATGTGCCCCTTCCCCTTCGAGTGCTTGAGGATCCCGTCGCGCACCTCGACCGAGAGGTTCAACCCCTGCCCTTCCCGCTCGAGCTTCTCGACCACGCGGATCGACTGCTTGACGTGGTGGAAGCCGTCGGGCATCAGCTTGGCCAGGACCTTTTCGCCGGCGTGACCGAACGGCGTGTGTCCGAGGTCGTGCCCCATGACGATCGCCTCGGTGAGCGTTTCGTTGAGGCCGAGCGCGCGGGTCACGGTGCGGGCGATCTGCGCCACCTCCAGGGTGTGGGTGATGCGGGTGCGGTAGTGATCGCCTTCGGGGGCCAGAAAGACCTGGGTCTTGCCGGCCAGCCGCCGGAAGGCCTTGGAGTGGATGATGCGATCGCGATCGTGTTGAAAGATCGGGCGCACCGGATCGGGCGGCTCCGGGCGGTCGCGCCCCTTGCTGGCGCGGCTCATCTGGGCGAACGACGAGAGGACCCGCTCCTCGTCGTCCTCCAGCTTTTCCCGAATGCTCCTCATCGCCCCTTCTTCTTCGGTTTACCGCGTGCCCGGTTGCCGCGCCCGTCTCGTTTTTCGTGCCCGCCCCGCGAGTTGAGGCGCTGCCCCCCGCCCGGTTTGGACCGCTCGGCAGGTCGATCGCGCCGCCGCTTGTCGCCACCCTGAAGGTCGCGTCCGCGTTGCCGCGCCACGTGGTCGGCCAGCGCGAAGTCGATCTTGCGGCGTACCACGCTGACGTTCTGGACCTCGACACGCACGGCGTCGCCGAGCGCGAAGGCCTTGCCGGAGCGCCGCCCGATCAGCCGGCAGGCCGGCTCGTCGAAGGTGTAGTAGTCGTCGGAGATGGCGTCGATCCGGACCAGCCCCTCGACGAAGGGATCGTCGACGGTCACGAAGAGACCGAACCCGGTGACGCCCGAGATGACCCCGTCGAGCACGTCGCCGACGCGATCGCGCATGAAGAACGCGCGATAGAGGTCGACCACCTCGCGCTCGACCTCCATCGCCTGCCGCTCGGAGAACGACGACTCCGCCGCCATCTTCTGCAGCGCGATCCGATCCGGCACGGGAGCGACCGCCGGTGACTTGAAGCCGCCGGCCGGCTTCCCCAGACCTGCCAGACGCGACTTCAACAGCCGGTGGACGATCAGATCCGGGTAGCGCCGGATCGGCGAGGTGAAGTGCAGGTAGTCGGCCGAGGCGAGCCCGAAGTGGCCGATGTTCACCACGTCGTAGGTCGCCTGCTTGAGCGAGCGCAAGAGCTGAAAGGAGAGCGCCTTCTCGGCCGGATGCCCGCGCAGCTTGTCGAGCACCCGCTTCAACCCCTTGGGGGTGCGCGCCTCGTCGACGTCGACCGGGATGCCATAGTTCTCGGCCAGCACCGCGAACTCCTCCAGGCGGGCGCGATCGGGGGCGTCGTGGATGCGCCAGAGCGTGTCCTCGCCGCGCTCCTGGAAGCTGCCGGCCACCGCCTCGTTGGCGGCCAGCATGAACTCCTCGATCATCGAGTAGGCCTGCCGCTCGCCCGGATCGCGGCGCGACTTGCGGATGGCGCGCACCAACCGCGGATCGTCGCCGTCGAGCTCGACGAACGGCTCCGGCAGATCGAAGTCGAGCGCCCCCCGCGCGAGCCGCTGGGTGCGCAGCTGGCGGGCCAGCGAATCCATCGCCCGCAGCGCCGGTAGAAACGCCTCGTACTTCTTCCGTTTGCCGCGGGTGTCGCCGCCGAGCGCCGCCGCGACGCCGGGGTAGTCGAGCCGCGCCTGCGAGTGGATCACCGCGGCGCAGAAGTCGCGCTCGACGATCTTGGCCTGACGATCGAGATCGATCCGCACGACCATCGCCAGCCGGTCTTCTTCCGGGACCAGCGAGCACATCCGCGCCGAGAGCGGCTCCGGCAACATGGGGATGGCGCGGTTCGGCAGGTAGATGCTGCAGCCGCGCCGGCGCGCCTCGTCGTCGAGGGGCGATCCCTCCCGCACGTAGTGCGAGACGTCGGCCACCGCGACCCAGAGGCGGGTCCCGCCGTGCGGCAGCTTCTCGATCGCCACCGCGTCGTCGAAGTCGCGCGCCGTCTCGGGATCGATCGTGGTGAACGGCACCTCGCGCAGGTCGGCGCGGTCGAGCCGATCGGAGAGCGTCAGCGCATCGCCGAACCCGGCCGCGATCCGCTCGGCGTCGTCGGGGAACGTCTCCTCGACGTCGGCGCAGGCGAGGACCTTCTCGACCTCGGTGCGCGGGTCGTCGGGATCGCCCAGCACCTTGAGCACCGTCGCTTCGATCGGCCCGTCGGGGACGTCGGGGTAGCGGGTGATCTCGGCGACCACGGCGATCCCGTCCTTCGCCTCGGGGATCGAACCGGAGAGCGAGACGAGGCCGGTGATGCGCGGGTCGTCGGGCTGCAGGACCTGGTGGCGCCCGCGCCTCACCAGCTGGCCGGTGATCTTGGCGCGGCCGCGCGAGATGACGCGGGTGACGCGCCCCTCGACGCCGCGCACGCCGGGCCAGGCCTCGATCTCGACGGTGTCACCGTCCATCGCCGTCCCGCGGCTGCGGGCCGAGACGTGGACGTCTTCGGATTTGTCGTCGGGGACGACGAAGCCGTACCCGACAGGATGGATCTTGATTCGCCCGGTCAGCGTGCGGACCGAGGGGCCCGAAAACGTCGGGCCGTCATTTGAGTGTTCCAGTGTCATGTTCCTTTTAAGGTTTGCCGAGGGGCGGCGAGCCGCTCGGCGCGCGCAGCGCGTAGAGCTTGTGATCGTCGGACCCCACGAAGATGGTGCCGTCCGCCGCCAGCGTGGGCGAGCTGTCGATGTCACCACCGAGCTCGACCGACCAGCGCAGATGGCCGTCGGGCTCGAGACAATAGAGGCGGTCGTCCTGCGAGCCGAACAGGACGGCGCCCCGCGCGTCGACCAGGGGCGACGACACGATGCGATCGCCGGCCCGGAATGACCAGGCCAGCGTGCCGTCCAGATGGACGGCGTAGAGTTGAGCGTCGAACGAGCCGACGTAGATGATCCCGTTGCCGATGGCCGCCGAGGAGCGGATGTCGGCGCCGGTGGTGAAGGCCCAGCGCAGAACGCCGTCCGGGCCGATGGCGTAGAGCTTGTGGTCGTCGGAGCCGACGTAGATCGTCCCGTCGTCGCCGATGGCCGGCGCCGGCTCGATGTCGGCCCCGGCCCGAAAGTCCCAGCGCTTGGCGCCGTTGGGGGCGATGGCGTAGAGGGTGTTGTCCTGGCTCCCGGCCACCACCGTCCCGTCGGGGAGCAGCGCCGGCGCCGAGGAGACGTGCCCGTTGGTCAGGAAGTGCCAGCGCAGCGTCCCGTCGGGGTTGATGGCGTAGATCCCGTCGCCGCCGGTATAGATGACGCCGTCGGGGCCGATGGTGGGGCCGGCGTCGACGTCGCACCTGCTGGCCTCGGGCCCGATCCCGACCCGCTGCGGGCAGGCCCCGAGCTGCACGATCCAGCGCGGTTTTCCCTCGCCCGGCGTCACCGCGTAAAGGTGATCGTCGTCGGAGCCGATATAGATCGTTCCGTCGTGTGCCACGGCGGGTGAGCTGAAAATGATGTCCCCGGTCGCATACGACCACTTGAGCGTCCCGTCCCGGCCGACGGCGTACAGCCTCTCGTCCTGCGAACCGACCAGCACCGACCCGTCGCCGGCGATGGCGGGCGACGAGACGATCGGACCGCCGGTGGGGAAGACCCACCAGATGGTCGGCTTGGTCACCGGGAGCGTGAAGGGGGAGCGCCCGCGGTGGGTCGGCCCGAAGCGAAACATCGCCTGGGCCGGCTCGATCGCGTACTGCGGGAGCGGCAACGCGCCCTGCACCGCCTCGCCGCCGCCGCCGGGCCGCGAAGCCGACGCCGGCCAGAGGCAGCGGCCGGCGTCGCACAGCCGGTTGAACTTACAGTCGTGGTCGCTCGCACAGGGGACCGCCTCGACGTGGGCGCAGGCAAGCGGCGCGAGACAGAGACCAGCGAGACAGAGAAGGCGAAGGGCCGGGCGAAGACTCACCGGCGAGAAACGAAACGTTCGGATGCGGCAAGGTTAAGGCAAATTGGAAAAGGCGCAAGACCGTCTGTTACGATCGGCCATCGTGGAGAAGCTCCTTCGCCTGGCGGCCGTCGTCCCCCTGCTGGTCGTCGTAGGCTGCAAAAAGCACGAGAGCCGGGTCACCCCGACCGTCGCCCCCACGGCGGCCGCGACAACGGGCGCGACGACGGCTCGCGTGGTCGAGGCGCCTCCGCCCGGGGCACCGGTGGCCCCCGCCGCCATCAACTCCCACGCTCACTACCGACATGTCGTGATCATCAGCGAGGACGGGCTGCGCCCCGACGCGCTGATGAGCGTTCTGCCGCCCGTGCACGCCGAGATCATGAAGCGCGCCGCCTTCTCGCTCACGGCGCGTACGATCCGGCGCGCCTCCACGCTGCCCGCGCACGCCGCGATGCTGTCGGGATTCGACGTCAAGCAGCACGGCCTCTACTGGAACTCGTGGCACCCCGATCGCGGCTGGATCCAGGTTCCCACGATCTTCGACGCCGCCGAGAAGAACGGCGGCACCGCCGCGGCCTTCGTCGGCAAACAGAAGCTCGAGCACATCGCGCACCCCGGCTCGGTCGACTACTTTTCGCGCCCCGGCTATTTCTGCAAGAAGGTCGTCGAAGAGGCGACCGACTACCTGGTCAAGAAGCGGCCCCAGATCGAATTCATCCACTTCTCGGATCCGGACGACCTCGGACACTCGGACGGCTGGATGTCGAACCCGCAGCTCGAGGCCGTGCGCCACACCGACCGCTGCCTGCGCACCCTGCTCGACGCCACCGCGGCCTCGGGGCTCGACAAGGACACCCTCTTCATCATCTCGGCCGACCACGGCGGTCACGGCCACAACCATTCGGGCAAGATCAAGGAAGACCGCCTCATCCCCTGGATCGCCTGGGGACCCGGCGTCCGCCAGGGCCACCACATCAAGACGCCGATCAGCACCGTCGACACCGCGGCGACCGCGCTCTGGGCGCTCGGCTATCCCAACACCCCCGGAGCGATCGGGCACCCGGTGATGGAGGCGTTCGACCCGGCTTCTCTGCCCTCTGTCGTCGGCACCTCTGCGCCCGTGCACGCCGGGCACCCGCTCTGAGCACCCTCGCCCCACCCGCCCCCTCTCGACGCCGCCCCTTCCATCGACCCCATTGCTCGGCCGCCTCGCTCCGTCCGCCTTGCCCGGTCGCCTCGCTCCGTCCGCTTGCTCGGCCGCCTCGCTCCGTCCGCTTGCTCGGTCGCCTCGGCGAGCGCCCCGGGTCCCGAACGATCTGATCCCAGACCACGCGCGCTGCGAACGCGACCCCTCGCTCACCGCTCGCCCCGCGCGTGAACTTTTTTCCGGCGGCGAGGAGCGCAGTTGTCGAATTGGGGTTGCGCTCCTCGCCGCCGGAAAAAAGTCTCGTGCGGAAGGTCGAGTGGTTCGGGCGGGCGCCGCGCGCGGCCGCACGAAGCGGGGTTCACGTGAGGACGGGCTCAGGAGCCGGGCGACCGGGCTCAAGAACGGGGCGACAGGCGACGGCGACGGGCGACGGGCGACGGGCGACGGGCCCCAAAATCATGGGACCAGGTAGGCCCAGGAGGGCGAGATCGAGAGGGGCTAGAAAAAATTCAAGGCGAAATTGAGCAGGGACCAGTTGGTCCAGGTCTGATCGGCGCCGTTGTTGTTGATGTGCGCGCCCGTGATGGTCGCTTCGATGTCGAACGACCAGTTCCAACCCTGCACCAGCTCATAGCCGATGCCGCCCATCGCGGCCGCGCCCCATTGGGTCGGCAGGTTGTCCTCCACGGCGTCCGCGATTCCAAAACCACCCTTGATGAAGAAGCGCTGCGTGGCAAAGATCTGCAGCGCCACCAGATTCGCGGTCTGCGCGACCGTCGACGAGTTGTAGTTGGCGGCGGCGCCTTCGACGTCCCAGAGGAGCAGGAGCCCGGGACGCAAGCCGAAGCCGAGCCGGAAGGTGTAGGAGAGGCCGCTCTGGTGCACCTGCTGCTGCGAATACTGATCGACGAAGTTCAACCCGCCGAACCCGATGCCGCCGCCGAGCGTGAACGGACGGTAGAGGACGTCGTGAGCCGGCGCGGGCGGCGGATAGGTGTAGTAGGCGGGCGGCGAATAGCGGTACGGCGGCGGATAGGCGTACCGGTAGGGCTGGTAGGTCGGCGGGTAGGCGGGAGGCGGGTAGGTCGGCGTCGCACTGTAGGCGGGCGGAGCGCCATATGTCGCCGCCGGCGCAGGAGCGGGAGCGGGAGCTGCCGGCGGCACGTAGCCCGGCGGAGGGGCGTAAGCGGGCGGCATCTGCTGCGGCGCCGGCTGAGCCTCCGGGGCAACCTGTTGCGCGCGTGCCGCAGCAGTGTGAATCACAAGAACACTAAAACCAACGAGGAGCTTTTTCATGGTGCGAACCCCGGTCGACTTATGAGTGGCCATACCGCTCACGTTTGCAAAGGGGACGCCAGCCTCAAAACTTGCGCAGCGGCGGCTCGCCCGGCGTCAGCGCCGGCGGCCCTTGCGCCGGGACGCGGCGCACGCGCGCCAGCGCCGCGTCGGGCGTCTTGAGCTTCTTGATCAAAACCGGCACACGCATCCCAGATTGCAACGTCCGACGGTGCGGAGGGTCACGCCCCGACGCCGAGCGCGCCGTCGGATCAAGGCGCCGCGACAAGCGCCCGACGACCTCGATGGTGTCGCCCGGAAGGATGTCGATCTCCGAGGCCCACAGCTCGCGCTGATCGATCCGCAGGCGGGTCAAGAGCGGGTGGTCGATCTCCAGCAACGTCGTGCTGTGAAACTGCACCCGCTCTTCGCTGGGAAACGGATCGAGCAGCATCCCACCCGCGACCTCGATCCAGATCGGCTCGTCGGAGCCGTCGTCGAGCAGGAAGTCGAACGCCGTCTCGTGAAAGAAGCTGCGGGCGAACCAGCTGCCACGCCGAAACCGGGTGAGCGACCAGACCGCCGACCGCCCGTCGAGCGCCGAGGCGGCCGTGCGCCGCGCGACGACCACCCCGCGCACGGCGACCGAGCGGGCGTCGGGGATCCCACGCAGCTCGGAGATGCGGTGGAGATGCCGCCGCGTGATCAGACGATGGATGCGGTTCGCCATCCCCACCCCGAGGGGGCCCCAGGCCGCCGAGAGCGCGGTCGCCGCCCCCGCCGCCGCCGCCGCGATGCCGAGATCGTTGGCCGCCATCGCGATCATTCCCCAGGCGGCCAGCGCCGCGGCCGCCGACGAGGTCGCGGCCGTCGCGAAGCGGACGCCGCGTGGAAACGAGATCCAGCGGGCGATCGCGCCGCCCGTGCGGGTGAGCGCCGCGGCATCCTCGGGGTCGGCC
This sequence comes from Polyangia bacterium, assembly GCA_036267635.1. Taxonomy (GTDB): domain Bacteria; phylum Myxococcota_A; class Polyangia; order Fen-1088; family Fen-1088; genus JADGRB01. The sequence continues at coordinate 43,769 of DATAVR010000123.1, forward strand.
AGGTCGGTCGGGTGTCGCGAGAACCCTTCTACGAAGCGCGCCGCCGCCGCGGCCAGACGCGTCTCCACCCAGCCGGCCACGCCGGCGCGCGACGGCTCGCCCGCACGCTCCGCCCGGCCCACGCTCGCGCGGTCCCACTCGGCAATGCGATCGCGTTCGATAGTGGTTAGGTCGCGCTCAGACATCCTCGGACCCTCTCTCCCTACGTAAGGTCAATTTTCACATGGACCAACCCGGGATGCACGGATACGCATCCTCCTTATGGCGAACGCAAGTTAGGACGTCCGCAAGTGAGGTCGACGCGCGCGGGCTCACCTGGGGTACAATCCCAATCGCTCGATGCCAGACTCCGATGGCCCGCGCGGGCCGCTGGAAGCGCTTCGCAACGCCGCGCGCGGCGGACAGGAGCGCTTCCTCGTCGCGCTCTCCGACCGCCTCGAACGCAGCCGCATCGCCGGCGCGCTGACGAGCGAGGGGTTCGTGCTGGAGGCGGAGTCGCTCTCCGACGCGCTGGCCCGCCTGGCCGACGAGTCGTTCGACCTGGCGATCCTCGATCTGCCCCCCGAGCGGCTGGAGGTCGAGCCCGCCGGCCGCGATCCGTTGGCCGCCTCCCGCGAGCTGCGCCCGTTCAGCGATCTCGTCCTCATCAGTGATGGCGACCCGGCCCGTGGCGGGCAGGCCTTCGCGCGCGAGGTGGCCGCCGTGCTCCCGCGACCGCTGCCCGAGGTCGACGCGCTCCTGCGCGCGCACATCAAGCGGCTGGCCGGGTTCCGGCGCGCCCGTACCCGCGGCCTGCTGGTCCTCAACGCCTTCGCCGGCGTCAAGGACGAGCTCGCCGCGGCCGAGCCGGCGCTGGCCGCGGCGCTCGCCGATCTGGCGCGCGAGTCGCGGCGAGATCCGGCCATCCTGGTGCTGGGGGACGCCGAGCTGGCGGCCGCCGCCGGCGCGCAGGCCGACGAGCCGAGCCCCGACGCCGTGGTGGTCGACGTCGGCGCGAACGAGCTGGTCGACGCGCGGCTCGCCGAGGCCCGGATTCGTGCCCCGGGCGCGGCGCTGGTGGCCGTCGACGCCGCTCCCTCGATCGAGCGGTTGGCCGCCGCGATCTACGGCGGCGCCCGGGCCTATCTTCCGCGTGCTGCGCTCGAGCTTCTGGGGCGCATCGCCGCCTCGACGGCCGGGCGGCGGCACGGCGAGGCGACCGGGGTGAGGATCGTGGAGGCGCTGGCCCGCCACGGCGTCCTCACCGGCGTCGAACGGAAGCGGACGCCGACGCCGCCGCGCGACATCGACGCGCGCCTCATCGCCGACGCCACCACCCCGCGCCCGCACGCGGCGGTCGTCCCCACCGGCCACGAGGTGCTGGTGGTCGACGACGAAGCGGTGGTGCTGACCGTGCTGCGCGAGGCGCTCCGCCGCGGCGGCTACCGGGTCACCACCGCCGCCTCTGCCGAAGAGGCGATCGACCTCATGCACAAGCGACGCTTCGATCTGGTGCTGACCGACAAGAACCTCCCGGGCGCCTCCGGGCTTGACGTGCTGCGCGCCGCCCGCACCTTGACCCCCGCGCCCGCCATCGTGCTCATCACCGGCTACAGCTCCTACGATTCGGCCATCGAGGCGATGGACATCGGCGCGCTCGACTACATCGAAAAGCCGATCCGTGACGTCGACGACCTGCGCTTTCGCATCAGGCGGGCGCTGTCCCGCAGGGACGAGCAGCTCTCCCGCCCCAAGCCGACGCGAACGGCCGGGCGCGCGGGGCGGGTGCTGCTGGTCGAGGTCGAGGGGCAGCGGCGGCAGCTGCTCTCCGAATACCTCGGCAAGGCGCACCACGTGATCGCGGCCAAGGACGGCGACGAGGCGCTCAGCCTGCTCAAGAGCGATCACTTCGATCTGGTGCTGGCCGATCGCCATCTGCCCGGCGTGTCGGGGCTGCGGGTGATCGAGCATGCGCAGCAGATGCTCCCGCACTGCGCGTCGGTGCTCTACACCGCCTACCCCTCGTACGACTCGGTGACCGAGGCATTCGCCGCCGGCGTCGACGCCTACCTGGTGCGGCCAGGCGACGATCTGAAGAAGCTGGGTGAGAAGGTCGCGGAAGCGCTCGGCGGACGCGGCGGAATTTTGTTAGGGTGAGAGGAACCGCCTGACATGCGCATCGCTTTTACGCACAACCTGCGACTGACCGACAGCGAAGACGAAGCTGAGTTCGACAGCGTCGAGACCGTCGACGCCATCGCCGACGCGCTCCGCGCCGGCGGGCACGAAGTGGAGAAGATCGAGGTCACCGGCCCGGCCTCGCGGCTGGCGGCGCGGATCGAATCCTACGGGCCCGATCTGATCTTCAACACCGCCGAGGGGCGGCGCGGGCGCGCGCGGGAGGCGTTCTACCCGGCGCTGTTCGAGGAGCTCGGCTTCCCCTACACCGGCTCGGACGCCTACGTCCTGACGGTCACGCTCGACAAGTGGCTGACCAAGCTGGTGCTCGGCAAGCGGGGGATCGACACGCCGCGCGGGCTGCTGGTCACGCCCGACGACCTTCGCCGTCTGCGCGATCCGGGGACGCTCGGGCTGGCGCTGCCGGTGATCGTCAAGCCGAACTACGAAGGATCGTCGAAGGGGATCGCCGACGAGGCGGTCGTTCGCGATGCGCGCGCGCTCGCCGAGCTCCTGCCGCGCGCGCTGCGCGCCTACCCGACCGGGGTGCTGGTCGAGGAGTTCGTCCCCGGCATCGACGTGACGGTGCCCTTTCTCGAGGGGCGCGGCGACGAAGGCGTGCTGCTGCCGGTCGACTATGTCGTCGATCCGCCGGCGCGCAGCCGCTTCAACCTCTACGACTACCGGCTCAAGTCGGCGGAGGCGAGCAAGGTCGCGGTGCGCTGCCCGCCCGACCAGCCGCGCGACGTGGTCTCTCGCTTGCGCGCCATCTCCAAGATGGCGGCGCGCGCGCTGGGAATTCGCGACGTCGGTCGGATCGACTTCCGCATCGGCGAGGACGGGCGCATCTATCTCCTGGAGGTCAACGCGGTCCCTTCGCTGGAGCCGGGGGCCAGCCTGTTCGCCGCAGCGGCCCGCGAGGGGCTCGACTACGGCGAGTCGCTGCACGCGATCGTGGAGAGCGCGGCCAAGCGTCAGGGGCTGGTGGTGAAGCCCGGCGCACGCCGGCGGCGGCCCGCCGATCCGCTGCGCATCGGGTTCGCCTTCAACGTCAAGCGGGTCGATTCGAAGGGGGGCAACGACGCCGAGGCGGAGTACGACGCGCCCGAGACGATCGACGCCATCAAAGAGGCGCTGGAGAGCTACGGCCAGGTGATGCTGTTCGAGGCCGACGCCGAGCTCCCGCGCCAGTTGATGCAGACGCCGGTCGATCTGGTCTTCAACATCGCGGAGGGGGTGGCCGGCCGCAACCGCGAGGCGGCGGTGCCGGCGCTCTGCGAGCTGATGGGGATCCCCTACACGGGATCCGACGCCGCCACGCTGTCGATCGCGCTCGACAAGGCGCTGTCGAAGCGGGTGCTCCTGCAGCACGGGATCCTGACCGCCGAGTTCCAGGTGATGGAGACCGGGCGCGAGCGGCTGTCGTCGAAGCTGAAGTTCCCGCTCATCGTCAAACCGAATCAGGAGGGGTCGTCGAAGGGGGTCAGCGCGTCGGCCTCGGTCGTCGACGACGAAGAGGGGCTGCGCGCGGTGGTGCGCGAGCTCATCGATCGCTACCGGCAGCCGGCGCTGATCGAGGTCTACATCCCCGGGCGCGAGTTCACCGTCGGCCTCTTGGGCGATCGCCGCCCGCGCGTGCTGCCGCCGATGGAGATCCTCTTCAAGGACAAGACCAACCAGCGGCCCGTCTACGACTACCAGATCAAGCAAGAGTGGGAGAAGCACGTCGCTTACCAATGCCCGGCGCAGCTGTCGCCGGCCGAGCTGAAGGCGATCGAGCGCGTCTGCCGCGAGACCTTCGCCGCGCTCGACTGCCGCGACGTCGCGCGGGTCGACCTGCGCGTCAAACCCAATGGGGACATCTACGTCATCGAGGTCAACCCGCTGCCGGGGTTGACGCCCGGCTACTCTGACCTCTGCCTCATCGCCACGGCGGCGGGGATCGAGTACCGGACGCTGATCGGCGAGATCCTGGAGGGGGGCCTGAAGCGGCTGCGCGAGAAGCGGCGCGAGGCCAAGACCGAGGCGCGCGCCGAGGTCAAAGCGGAGGCCAAATCTGAGGCCAGATCGGAGGCCAAATCGGAAGCCAAGCCGGCCGCTCCGGCGCCCGCTGCCGCCAGCAACGGAAACGGAAACGGAAACGGTGGCGGCAACGGCGGAGCGACGGGCGGGACCGCCGGCGAGCGCACGCCCGCGCCCGCGGTTGCCCCGGGCGGACTGCCGACGACACCGGCGCCGGAATGAGGCAGCGGCTCCGCGAGCTCGGCTTCTCCATCGGCCGCTTCCCCGTCGGCGAATCGAACGCCATCACCGACGTCGCGGGCGTCAAGGTCGGACACACGACGCTGATCATCGGCGACGGCCCGCTGGAGGTCGGCAAGGGGCCGGTGCGCACCGGCGTCACGGCCATCGTCCCCAACGCCGAGGTGTTCGAGAACCGCGTCGTCGCCGGCGGCTTCGTGCTGAACGGCGCCGGCGAGGTCTCGGGCATCACGCAGGTCCAGGAGTGGGGCCTCCTGGAGACGCCGATCCTGCTCACCAGCACGATGGCGGTCGGCAAGGTCTCCGACGCCGCGGTCAAGTGGATGACCAAGAAGTGGCCCACCATCGGCGGCGAGGACGACGTGGTCATCCCGCTGGTCGGCGAGTGCGACGACTCGTGGCTGAACGACGCCGTCGGCCGCCACGTCCGCTCGGAGCACGTCTACCGGGCGATCGATCAGGCGACCGCCGGCAGGGTCGCCGAGGGCTCGGTCGGCGCCGGGACCGGGCTCATCACCTGCGACTTCAAGGCGGGGATCGGCACCAGCTCGCGCCGGGTGGCGATCCAGGGGAACGACTACACCGTCGGCATCCTGGTCCAGTCGAACTTCGGCGTCATGCGCTCGCTGCGCGTCGACGGCGCGCCGGTCGGCGAGGTGCTGGAGCCGCTCTACGCGCAGCCGCGGCGCGAGCGCAACGCCGGCTCGATCATCACCGTCATCGCCACCGACACGCCGCTGCTCTCGTCGCAGCTGGTGCGCCTCTGCAAGCGCGCCGCGCTCGGCATCGGGCGCACCGGCTCCTTCGCCGCGCACGGCTCGGGCGAGATCATGGTCGCCTTCTCCACCTCCAACCGCGTCCCGCGCCAGACCTCCAAGATGACCGCCACGCTCGAGGTCCTGCTCGACGAGGCCTGCGATCCGCTCTACGAAGCGGTGGTCGAGTGCACCGAAGAGGCGATCGTCAACGCGCTCTGCATGAGCGACGAGATGCGCGGCCAGTCGGGGCACGTCGCGCCGGCGCTGCCGCTCGACCGGCTGAGCGAGATCCTCCAAAAGTATCGCCTGGCCTTTAGGTAACGCGGTCATGCGAATCTGCTTCGTGGTCGCCGACGTCCGGGGACAGCAGGCGACCTTCAGCGGCATCTACCTGGCGCTGGCGGCGCACCGGCGCGGGCACGACGTCCGGTTCGTCTCCGTCGACGACCTCAGCTTCCTCGACGACAACAACATCCTGGCGATGACGACGCGGGTGCGCGCCGGCGACTACGCCGATCCGGCCGCCTACGCGCGCGCCCTCGGCTCCGAGGACGCGGTGGTCGAGGAGGACACCCTCGGCAGCTTCGACGTGGTCTTCTTGCGCTACAACCCGAGCCGCGAGGGCGAGGGGCGCCCGGGCGCGCCGCTCATCGACTTCGGCTGGCGGCTCCGGCTGGCCGGCACGCTGGTGATCAACGATCCGGAAGGGATGCGCCGAGCCGGGAGCCGAATGTACCTGGCCGACTTTCCCGCCGACGTCCGCACCCGCATGCTGGTGTCGCGCTCGAAGACGCGGCTCAAGGCCTTCCTCAAGGCGCTCGACGGGCCGGCGGTGTTGAAGCCGCTGGCGCCGCGCGGTGGCGAGCACATCTTCTACCTCCGGCGGCGTCAGGTCTCGAACCTCAACCAGATGATCGCGGCGGTGACCAAGGAGGGCTACGCGCTGGCGCAGGAATATCTCCCCGAGGCGGAGCAGGGGGAAAAGCGCCTCTTGCTCCTCAACGCCGAGCCGATCCGGATCGGCGACCGGGTGGCGATCTACCGCCGCCGCGCCGTGCTGGCGGCCAACGGCGCCAAGGCCGGCGGCTCGGTGCGCGGCAAGTGCGACTTCGGCCCCGTCGAGGCGCGCATCTGCGACATCCTGCGGCCGAGGCTGCTGGCCGACGGGCTGACCTTCGTCGCCGTCGACATCGTGGGCGATCGCATCCTCGAGCTGAACGTCTTCACCCCGGGCGGCCTGCACGCCATCTCCGAGCTCTACGGCATGGACGCCTCGGACGTGGTGCTCGCCGACGTCGAGCGGCGCGTCCGGCTGCGGGCCGCTTACCGCACGACGTTCGATCCCGAGGCCGCGGACGTCGTGTAACCTACGAGGGCGATGGCCGACCAAGATCCTCCGCCGTCCGACGTCCCGCGGCGCCGCACCGAGGAGATGTCGGTCCCCACCGAGGTCATCCCGGTGGGACCGATCCTCACCCTGTCGCCCGAGGAGATCGCCCGCTTCTTCGTACGCGCGCGCCGCGACCAGGACACCGAGCACTGGGACGTCCGCCTCGACGGAACGCTGCGGGAGATCCTCGAGCGCGCCAACGACTTCGTCCCGTCGGAGATGGGCGGCATCCTGCTCGACGATCCGCGGGCCAAGCTTGCCGGGTCGCCGGCGCCGCGGCTGACCTACATCGCCGCCTTCGGCCCGGGCATCGAGAGCCTGGTCGGAAAAAGGCTGCCAAGCGATCGCGGGTTCTCTGGCCGCGTCTACACCACCGGCCGCCCCAAGCAGACCGACCAGCTCGAGCCCGACGATCCCCTGCTGACGCTGACGCCCGAGATGGGGTCGGTGCGATCGCTGGTGGCGGTGCCGATCGTGGTCGGCGAGTCGATCTGCGGCATCCTGCAGCTCGCCAATCGGCGCTCGGGCACGCCGTACACGCCGCGCGACAAGGAGCTCCTGCGGATCTTCGCGGCCTACATGTCGTCGTCGATCCAGAACGCGCTCGACGCCATTCGTGCCCGCACGCAGGCCCGGATGGACGATCTGACCGGGCTGGCCAACAGCCGCTACTTCCACACCCGGCTGGCCGACGAGATCGCCCGCGCCGATCGCGACGGGACCGAGATCGCGATGTTGTTCATCGACCTCGATCAGTTCAAGGGAGTCAACGACATGTACGGCCACCTGGCCGGGAGCTGGACGCTGCAGAAGGTGGGGCGCCTGCTGGCCGACCACGCCCCGCCCGCCGCGCTGGTGGCGCGGTACGGCGGCGACGAGTTCGTGGTCATCCTCCCCGGCGCCGATCTGGCGCGTGCGGCCCAGACCGCCGAGACGTTGCGGCGCACCATCGCCGACACCATCTTCTTCGACCTGCAGCCGGAGAACCGGCGCACGCCGATGCCGCAGCCTCCGCCGCGCATCACGGCGTCGATCGGAGTCTCCTCCTACCGCGATCACCTGCCGCCCGGGGGGTCACAGCGACGGCGGGAGAGCACGCTCTTGCGCCTGGCCGACCTGGCGATGTACCGCGCCAAGGCCGCCGGCCGGAACCGCGTCGAGATCGCCGATCCCGAGGAGTGAGCGTGGCGCTCGCAATGCGCCCTGCCCGCCCCGACGGCCTGCCGGCCGTGTCCTTCAGGGAAGCAGCTCCAGCGATTTGCCGCGCTTGTCCCGATAGATCGAGAAGTGACGGCGATCGAGCGTCGCCACGGGCGCTTGCAGTCGCTCGGAGAGGACCATCGTCGTCGCGTCGGTCAGCCCGAGGGCGTGCTCCCGATATCTCGTCAGCACCGTGGAAGCACGCTTGAGATCGTCGGTCGTCAACCGCTCGCGCAAGAAGACGTTCTCCACGACCTGATCGACGAAAGCCCGTTCGGCGCGTTCGCCGAGACGCTTGAGGATGAGGAAGTCGACCTCCGCCAGCACGAAATCGGTCACGATCCGAGGCCCCGGTTTCTGAGCGATGAGGGCCTGGAGGGCTCTGTGGTCCGGTTCGCCGCGATCGAGCAGCGCGAGGAGGGCGCTCGAATCGAGCACGATCATCGGGAGCCGAAGCCGAGATCGTCGAGAGCCTCGTCCACGCGGCGGGCGACTCCGCCGTCGCGGCTGCGACCGACGGGCCGTGGGCTCGGTCGCGGCCGCCGCGCCAGGTACTGTTCGAGCGCCTCGCGCAGCAACACTGCCTCAGGACGCCCCCGGGTCACCGCCTCCTGCTTGAGGCGTCGCTTCAGGGCGTTGGTGAGATAAACCGTCGTCCGCTCCATGCTGATGACATAAACATATATGTCATCAGACCGGGGCGTCCAGACCTCTCCGCTCTGGGCGTCGCCCTAGGCGGGAGAACCGTCGGGGTTGCTCATGGAGCCCTGTCTCTTCAGCCCTCGGCCGCCATCGCGGCGAGGGTGGTGACGGTCTTCCAATTGCGGGTCGTCGCGCCGACGCCGAGCGCGCGCTCGAAGACGTTGTTGGAGAGCTTGGTCCGGCCGTAGCCGTCGGGACAGACGAGGTAGATCGAAGTCTCCAGGCAGCGGAACTCGTCGCTTCCCGAGACGACACCCTCCATCTTCTTCAGGCCCGCGGCGGCCGGCGGGCCGGCCAGGAACGTCACGTGGAGCTTGGCCGGATCGATCCCCTTGCCGCCCGTGAACGGGTTCGCTTCGACGACCCGCGCCAGCTCGTTGCTGCTCAGCACCAGCACGGGGACGTCGAACCCGAAGTCGCGCTCGATCCGTGCCGCGATCCTGCCGCCGAGCGGCGCCGCCGTGTGCTCCTTCGCCGCGAAGACCACGTTGCCGCTCTGCACGTAGGTCCTCACGTTTTCGAACCCGAGCGCCTCGAACGACGCGCGCAGCGCCTCCATCTTGATGATCTTGCTGCCGCTCACGTTGATCCCGCGCAACATCGCCACGTAGCTGGGCACGGTCGTGGTCCTACTTCTTCTTGTCGTCGTCGCGCATCTGGTCGCGCAGCCGGGCCTGGCTGGCGGCGATCGCGCGTTCGTCGCCCGAATCGGACGGTTTGTAAAAGCGGTGGCCGCGGATCTCCTCGGGCAGGTACTCCTCGCGGACGTAGTGCCCGTCGAAGTCGTGCGGGTAGCGGTAGGCCGCCCCCCAACCGAGCGCCTTGCCCATTCCGCTCGAGGCGTTGCGCAGGTGCGCCGGCACCGGCAGGGCGCCGTGCGCGTCGACGTCGGCCTTGGCGGCGGCGTAGGCCGTGACCGCGGTGTTGCTCTTGGGGGCGGTCGCCAGATAGATGGCCGCCTCAGTCATCGGCAGGATCCCCTCCGGCAGGCCGACGAAGCGGAAGGCGTCGAGCGCGGCGGTGGCGACCGACAGCGCCCGCGCGTCGGCGACACCGATGTCCTCGGCCGCGAAGATCACCAGCCGCCGCAGCACGAACAGCGGATCCTCGCCCGCCTCGATCATGCGCGCCATCCAGTAGACGGCGGCGTCGGGATCGCTGCCGCGCAGGCTCTTGATGAAGGCGCTCACCACGCCGTAGTGCTCGTCGCCGGCCTTGTCGTAGAGGATGGTCTTCTTCTGGGCCGCCTCCTCGACGACCGGCGCGGTGATGACGATCTGTCCCGCGGCGTCGGGCACCGCCACCGCGGCCGCCGCCTCCAGCGTGGCCAGCGCCCGCCGCGCGTCGCCGCGCGCCTCGCGGACGACGAGATCGCGCACGTCGTCGGCCACCACCAACCCGCGCCCCCCGAGCCCCCGCTCCGCGTCGGTCAGCGCGCGATCGACGACCAGGCGCAGGTCGGCCTCCGACAGCGCCTGCAGCACGACGACCTTGGCCCGCGACAAGAGCGCGGCGTTCACCTCGAACGACGGGTTCTCGGTGGTGGCGCCGACGAGCACGATCGTCCCCGCCTCGACGTGCGGCAGGAGCGCGTCCTGCTGCCCCTTGTTGAAGCGGTGAATCTCGTCGACGAACAGCACCGTCCGCTCGCCTTGCTGATCGCGCCGCGTCGCCGCCTCGGCCACCGCCTCGCGCAGATCCTTGACCCCGGCCATCACCGCCGACAGCGGCACGAACCGCGCGTGCGCCTCGGCCGCCAGCAGCCGGCCGAGCGTCGTCTTCCCGGTCCCCGGCGGCCCCCACAGGATCAACGACGGCAGCTCCCGCGCCTCGAGCGCCCGCCGGAGCAGCTTTCCTGGGCCCAGCAGGTGGGCCTGCCCGACCAGCTCGGCCAGTGTCCGCGGCCGCATCCGCTCGGCCAGCGGCTGCCCCCGCCGATCCTTGCTGGCCGCGCGCGCGAAGAGATCCATCGCCCGCCAGTCTAGCGCGACCTTCACAAACGTGACCCGACGTTCGCTCGTGGGCCGAGGATCGGCGGCGCTGCGCAACTAGAACTGCCTCGGCCCGGATGTTAGGGTCGCCACGTTGCGGCCGGCGCTCCCTCTTCGATCGCTCCTCTGCCTCGGTCTGCTGGCCGCGGCCGCAGGCCCGAGCGCCGCCGCGAAGTCGAATGAGCCCGAGCCGACCGCCGCGCCGGCGCCCAATCCGCAACCGCCGCCCGCGACCGAGACCGAGGCGGCGACGACCGGCAAGAATGGGCCGCGCCCGCTGATGGGGTTGGCGCCGCGGCCCGGAGCCTCGGCCGAGCTCCCCAAACCGCCGCGCGATCCGGCCGAGCGCCGCGCCTGGCTCGACGCCCAGCTCGAGGCCGTGTTCAAGACGCCCGCGCTGGCCAAGGCCAAGGTCTCGGCCATCGTCGTCGAGGCCGACAGCGGCAAGACGCTCTACGCGCACGACGACAAGACGGCGCTCAACGCCGCCTCCAACGTCAAGATCGTCACCTCCGCGGCGTCGCTCTCGCTGCTCGGACCCGAATACCGCTGGCGCACGACGCTGGCGGTGGTGGGCCCCCCCGGCGGCCCGCCGCTGCCCGCCGGCGGCGAGGTGAGCGGCGATCTCTACCTGCGCGGCTCCGGCGATCCGACGCTGTCGACGGAAGACCTCGCCGCGATGGTGAGCGATCTGGCGTCGCTCGGCCTGCACAAGATCAAAGGGTCGCTGGTGATCGACGACAGCCTGTTCGACGGCGGCTACGTCCCGCCGGTCTACGATCAGAAGAACGATTCGACCGCCTCGCGCGCGCCATCGTCGGCGGCCTCGCTGGACGGCAACGTCGTCGGCGTCACCATCGTCCCGGGCCCCGCGGCCGGCGCGCCGGCGCGCATCGTCGTCGATCCGGCGTCGCCCTACTTCACCGTCGCCGGGCGCGTCGTCACCGCCGCCAGCGGTCCAGCCTCGCCCAGCGTCGACACCAAAGAAGACGGCAATCGGACCCGCGTCAACGTCTCGGGGCGAATCAAGCTGGGCGCCGACCCGCGCACCTTCTACCGGCGGGTGGCTCAGCCGTCGCTGTTCCTCGGTCAGACCCTGAAGCAGCTCTGCGATCGGCGTGGGATCTCCGTGGGCGGTGTGCGCGTCGGCGCGTCACCGGCGCAAGGCCTGCGCGTGATCGCCACCCACGACTCGGCGCCGCTGGCGGTGGTGGTCCAGGATCTCAACAAGCGGTCCAACAACTTCGCCGCCGAGCAGCTGCTCAGGACGTTGGGTGCCGAGATCGGCGGCCATCCCGGAAACTGGGACAAGGGACTGAAGGCGGTCGCCCGCTACCTCGGCGGCATCGGGATCAAATCCGACAGCTATCAGATGAAGAACGGTTCGGGCCTCTACGACTCGAACCGGTTCTCGGCGGCGCAGATCGCCACCATCCTGCGGGCGGCGGCGCACGACTTCCGCATCTCGGCGGAGTTCCTGGCTTCGCTGGCGGTCGCCGGCACCGACGGCACCATCGCCCACAGAATGGGTGCCACGCTGGCGGAGCGCTACGTGCGCGCCAAGACCGGCACGCTGGCCAATGTGAGCTGCTTGTCGGGATTTGCCGGCTCGCCCGGCCACCTGCCGCTCGTCTTCTCGATCCTCGTCAACGACGTCGGGAACCCGAACGACGCCCGCCGCGCTCAGGACCGCGCGGCGGAGATCCTGGTCGCCTACCTCGAAGGCGACGCCGTCGCGAAGTAGCCGGCCGGCCGTGCCGGGCGGCGCTCCGCGCCAGTAGCCCAGCCTTCCCCTTGGCTCTGCCGGTCCCGGAGCAGCTTGGCCCGCTCTTCCGGCGCCAGCTTTTCCCAGCCACGACCCCCGCTCCCCTCGTCCATCGCATCCATCCAATCAATCGAACGCGGACTGATGTGACGCAGCTGCATCTTGCCCTCCCCGGTGATGCTCACCCTCTTCAACCGTGATTCTACCGAAAAAATTTCCCTGGGATCAGCGGATCGAGCATCAGTTTGAATTTCCGGTCCGACCCCGACCGGGCGCGGAAGCGACGCCCCCGCCGTTCCGCGCCCGGTCTCTCTCTCTCTCGTTCTCTCCCGTTCTCGTCCCTCTCACAAAACAGCTTACGCGCCGAATGTTTCCAGATCCTTTCGGCGCGGCGCTTTGTTCGTTACTTCGCTGCGTCACGCGGCGCTGGGGCTCGAAGCGATCCCCGCTTCGAAAAGCGCTGTCGCCGGCGCCCCAGCTGGCTTGAATTCGCGCGTCCTTTCTTCCAGGATGTCGCCGCCATGCAACACACCCCGCTTCATGAAGCCCACCTTCGCCTCGGCGCGAAGATGGTCGACTTCGGCGGCTGGGCGATGCCGGTCAGCTACCCGGGCGGCATCATCGACGAGCACCGCGCCACCCGCCAGGCGGTGGGGGTGTTCGACGTCTGCCACATGGGCGAGATTCATTTCCGGGGCGAGCGCGCCGCCGAAGCGGTCCAGCAGCTCGTCACCAACGACGTCGGGAAGCTCTCCGACGGGCGCGCCCTCTACACCGTCGCCTGCCTGCCGACCGGCGGCATCGTCGACGATCTGATCGTCTATCGGATCTCGGCGACGCACTACCTCACGGTGGTCAACGCGGCGAACCTGGTGAAGGATCGCGCCTGGTTCTTCGAGCACGCGCGCCCGCTCTGCGACGTGACCGACGCCTCGGCCGAGACCGGGCTCATCGCCTTCCAGGGGCCGGGGGCCAAGCACGCGCTGCAGCCGCTCACCAAGCTCCCGCTCGGCGACCTGCAGAGCTTCGCCTTCGTCGACCGCTGCGAGATCGCCGGCGTGCAGGCGTCGATCGCGCGCACCGGCTACACCGGCGAGGACGGGTTCGAGATCTTCTGCGCCGCAGAGGATGCGCCGGCGCTGTGGGATCGCCTGGTGGAAGCGGCGGCGGGGATTGGTGGCAAGCCGGCCGGGCTCGGGGCGCGCGACACGCTCCGCCTCGAAGCGCGGCTCCCGCTTTACGGCAACGATCTCGACGAGACGACCACGCCGCTCGAGGCCGGGCTCGGCTGGGTGGTGAAGCTCGACGGCGCCGAGTTCATCGGCCGCGAGGCCCTGCGCGCGCAGAAGCTGGCCGGCGTGAAGCGCAAGCTCTGCGGGTTCGAGATGACCGGCCGCGGGATCGCCCGCCACGGCTATCCGCTCTTCGACAGCGACGGTCGTCCGAGCGGGACGACGACCTCGGGCGGCCCGGCGCCGACCCTGGGGAAGAACATCGGCCTCGGCTATCTACCGGCCGAGCTCGACCGCGCGGGGGCGCACATCTCGGTCGATTGCCGCGGCAAGCGCGTCGACGCCGAGGTGGTCAAAGGTCCGTTTTACAAGCGAGGGAAAGCATGAGCGCTCAGCAATACCCGGACGACCTCTATTACACCAAGGATCACGAGTGGGCGCGGCTGGAGGATCGCGACGGGCAGAAGCTGGCGACCATCGGCGTCACCCGCTTCGCCGTCGACCAGCTGGGCGACGTGACGCAGGTCGATCTTCCGAAGGAGGGCGAGACGGTCAAGCAGGCCGACGTCTTTGGCTCCGTCGAATCGGTGAAGGCGGTCTCCGATCTGTTCGCGCCGCTGTCGGGGAAGATCGTGAAGGTCAACTCGCCGCTCAGCGACTCGCCCGAATACGTCAACGAAGATCCCTACGACGAGGGGTGGATGATCCAGATCGCCGTCGGCGAGGCCAAGGAGCTGGACGGGCTGCTCGACGCCGCCGCCTATCAGGCTTTCCTGCGCGAACAGGGGGAGTAGCGGGTGGCGGTCGATCTGCGCCCCAGTGACCGCTTCGTCGATCGGCACGTTGGTCCCGACGCCCGCGAGGAGGCGGAGATGCTGCACGCGCTCGGCGTGGCCAACCTCGACGCGCTCTGCGCCGAGACGGTCCCGGCCGACATCCGGCTCGCGGGCGCGCTCGATCTGCCGCCGCCGGTCGGCGAGTCGGAGGTGCTTGCCGAGCTGCGGGCGCTGGCGGGCAGGAACCAGGTCTGGAAGTCGTTCCTCGGGATGGGCTACTCCGACTGCTTCACGCCGCCGGTCATCCAGCGCAACATCCTCGAGAACCCGGGCTGGTACACGGCCTACACCGCCTACCAGGCGGAGATCTCGCAGGGGCGGCTGGAAGCGCTGCTCAACTTCCAGACCATGGTGGCCGACCTGACCGGGCTGCCGATCGCCAACGCCTCGCTGCTCGACGAGGCGACCGCGGCCGCCGAGGCGATGCACATGCTGCACGGCCTCGCGCCGGCCACCGCCGACGCCGACCGCGGCGGCATCTTCCTGGTGGACCAAGCCTGCCACCCCCAGACGATCGAGGTGGTGAAGACCCGTGCCCGGCCGCTCGGGATCGCGGTGCGGGAGAGTGATCCGGCGAGCGCCGACTTCGCCGCCCTGAAAGCGTTCGGCGTCCTCTTGCAATATCCGGCCACCGACGGGGCCATCCCCGACTTCCGCGCGGTCTGCGCCAGGGCGCACGAGGCGGGCACGCTGGTGGCGATGGCGACCGATCTGCTGGCGCTCACCGTGCTGACGCCGCCGGGCGAGATCGGCGCCGACATCGCGGTCGGCAGCGCGCAGCGGTTCGGCGTGCCGCTCGGCTACGGCGGTCCGCACGCGGCCTTCTTCGCCACCCGCGCCGAGTGGACGCGCAAGCTGCCGGGGCGGCTCATCGGCGTCTCCGAGGACGCCCACGGCAACCGCGCGCTGCGGATGGCGCTGCAGACCCGCGAGCAGCACATCCGGCGCGAGAAGGCGACCAGCAACATCTGCACGGCGCAGGTGCTCCTGGCCGTGATGTCCGGGATGTACGCCGTCTATCACGGGCCGCGCGGCCTCAAGGCCATCGCCGAGCGCACCGGCGGCCTGGCCGCCGTTCTGGCGCGCGGGCTCGAGCGGCTCGGCGTGCGGGTGCGGCACCAGAGCTTCTTCGACACCGTCCGCGTCGACGGCAGCAGCGCCGAGATCGCCGGCTGGATGAAGGCAGCCGCCGCCCGCCAGATGAACCTCCGCCGGCTCTCGAACGAAGCGCTCACCATCGCGCTCGACGAGACGACGACGGCGGCGGACGTCGAGCGCCTTTGGGAGCTGTTCGGGCCCAACGACCAGGCCCGGACGGCGATCTCGGTCGACCGCCTGGCCGGCGAGGTCTCGCTCCCCTGGGGGACCGCGGCGCGCACCAGCGGCTACCTCGCCCACCCGATCTTCAACACGCATCACTCCGAGACGGAGATGCTGCGCTACATGCGGCGGCTCGAGTCGCGCGATCTCTCGCTCACCTCGTCGATGATCCCGCTCGGCTCCTGCACCATGAAGCTCAACGCCACCGCCGAGATGATGCCGGTGACCTGGCCCGAGTGGGGCGGCCTGCACCCGTTCGCGCCGCCCGCGCAGGCCGAGGGCTACCAGGCGATCTTCCGCGACCTCGAACGGATGCTCTGCGCGATCACCGGCTTCACCGCGGCGTCGCTGCAACCGAACGCCGGCTCGCAGGGGGAATACGCGGGCCTGCTCGCCATCCGCGCCTTTCACGAGAGCCGCGGCCAAGGGCATCGTGACGTCTGCCTGATCCCGTCGTCGGCGCACGGCACCAATCCGGCGTCGGCGGTGATGGCCGGCTACCGGGTGGTGGTGGTCGCCTGCGACGACGGCGGCAACGTCGACCTCGCCGATCTCGCCGCCAAGGCGGCCGAGCACCGCGAGCGCCTGGCCGCATTGATGGTGACCTATCCGTCGACCCACGGAGTGTTCGAAGCGGGGATCAAGAAGATCACCGCGCTCGTGCACGAGCAGGGCGGCCAGGTCTACATGGACGGCGCCAACCTGAACGCGCAGGTCGGCCTCTGCCGGCCCGGCGACATGGGCGCCGACGTCTGCCACATCAACCTGCACAAGACCTTCTGCATCCCACACGGCGGCGGCGGCCCCGGCATGGGGCCGATCTGCGTCGCCCCGCACTTGGCGCCCTTCCTTCCGCGACACGCATTTTTGCCCCCCGCGATGGGCTCGGCCGAGCAAAGCCCGTCCTCCCCCGACGCGATCGCTGGTCCGGTCTCGGCGGCGCCCTGGGGGAGCGCCAGCATCCTGCTCATCTCCTGGGCCTACATTCGATTGATGGGCGCCGAGGGGCTGACCCGCGCCACGAAGATCGCCATCCTGAACGCCAACTACATCGCGCACCGGCTCGACGCGCACTACCCGGTCGTCTACCGAGGCGAGAAGGGGCGCGTGGCGCACGAGTGCATCGTCGACGTGCGGCCGCTCAAGAAGCTGGCCGGCGTCGAGGTCGACGACGTGGCCAAGCGGCTGATGGACTACGGCTTCCACGCGCCGACCATGTCGTTCCCCATCCCCGGCACCTTGATGATCGAGCCGACCGAGAGCGAATCGAAGGGGGAGCTCGACCGGCTGTGCGACGCGTTGATCGCCATCCGCGAGGAGGTGGCCGAGATCGAGAGCGGCGCCGCCCCGCGCGCCGGAAATTTATTGAAGAACGCGCCGCACACCGCGGCGGCGCTGCTGGCCGCCGAGTGGCCGCACCCCTACCCGCGCGATCGCGCCGCCTACCCGCTCCCCTTCGTGCGCGCCGCGAAATTCTGGCCGCCGGTGGGCCGCCTCAACAACGTCCTCGGCGACCGCAAGCTCTTCTGCACCTGTCCGCCGATGGAAGACTACACGTAGCGGGCGCCGCCGCGACCTCGGCCCCGGCCGACACCTACTCGCAGAAGAACTTCACGTCGTCGACGTAGATGTCGTAGCTGGCGCGCGGGACGTTCACCTGGAACTGGAGGCCGTAGATCTTCGACGGCGTGATGTGGGACTTGTGCGGCGCGCCCCAGTCGGGGAGCTGCTTCAAGCTCTTCCAGGGGAAGCTGTAGAGCTTCCAGTCGGTGGTGAGGTTCATGTTGGCGCCGAAGTCGTTGAAGCACTCGGTGCAGACGCCGCCGTCCGGATCGGTGTTGCTGTCCGGCACCTTCAGCCGAACCTTCCCGGT